>NZ_JBDLZY010000005.1:162909-466135 GCF_040049085.1 Flavobacterium maritimum | reverse complement strand
CAAAATTGATTTAATTACTCGTAACGGATCGCTCTGACTGGCGAAATCTTTGTTATTATATATGACGGAATTAATAAGACCAGGAAACAAACTACCACTGTGAGTAGATTTAGCAGCATTATATAACCTATATTGAAGTAAACCGGCGCCTCATTAACATAGTAATTCTCTGGATTAAGCTTAATCACCCCAAAATATTGTTGGACCAACAACAAGGAAACCCCGATTAGATTCCCCCAGAAGAGCCCTCTAACAATAAGATAAAATGCATTGTAGAGAAATATTTTTCTAACGGACCAATTGTTAGCCCCTAATGCCTTTAATATTCCGATCATTTGGGTTCGCTCCAATATCAGAACTAATAATGCGACTACCATATTTATAGTAGCAACCAATATCATCACTACTAATATGACTATAATATTAAAATCGAATAACTGAAGCCATTCGAATATGTAACTGTATTTATCTATAATCGTTTTGGTATCGAGTGTGGATGATGTTTGCTCATAAACTTCCTCCCCTTTATCTTTTATATTATCGAAATCGGAAACAAAAACTTCGAATGCACCAACTTCATTCGGACTCCACTTATTGATTCGTTGTATATGACGAATATCTCCTATAATATAGGTAGCATCAAATTCTTGAAAGCCGGAATTAAAAATACCCGCAATTTTGAACCTTCTAATATTTGGCAATTGATTTTGATCTTCTTTAATAAAAAACGTATTGAAAGAATCCCCAACTTTTAGATTCAGCCTATTCGCAAGAAATTGAGAAATCAGCACTTCGGAATTCACTGCTTGGGACAGATTTGGAAGTTTTCCAAAAACCAGATACTCTTTTATATTATCCCATTGGTAATCCTCCCCTACACCTTTAAAGATTATTCCTTCGAAAGCAGTTTCAGTTCTTATAATCCCAGCCTTGCTTGCGATTGCCTGAACATGACTTATTCCAGAAACTGAAGTAAACTTTGGATAAAAATCCTGATTTTTAGATATGGGAACTAATGTAACTTCTGATTGATTGTTGTCGTAATTAGAAATAATGACATGACCGTTGAAAGCCGAAACTTTCTCCCGGATTTTTTGTTGCAACCCTATTCCTGTCGCAACCGAGACAATCATCATGATCATTCCAATGGCGATTGCCGAAATTGCAATTTTTATAATTGGTGCAGATATACTACTTTTATAATCTTTAGCAGTAATGAGTCGTTTGGCTATGAAATATTCTAAATTCAAGTTGATTTATCTAATTTTGGATTTGCTACACTAGCGTCAAAAATACAGCTAAAACACGAATTACACTAATCAGCATTAATTTTATTCATAACTATTCATGTTTTCATTATTTAAAAAATCACTTATTGCTTTATTTTCAATACTACTGTTAGGTTCTTGCTCCAGTTTTTTGAACAGAAAAAAAGAAGCAAATAAAAATTCTATTTCTACATCAATGAATTCAAGTGAAGAACAATTAAAATTAGAAACTAAATTTACTACTAAAAGCAAAACAGGGGCCGATAATTACGAAACCTACTTACCCTTACTAATAGATAAAAAAGTCGGGATTGTAACCAATCAAACCAGCACCGTCCTAATTCCCGAAAGTAATATTGCTGAAACAAAAAAAACTCAAAAACATTTAGTCGATTTTTTATTAGAAAAAAACATACAAGTTCAAACCATTTTTGCGCCTGAACACGGATTTCGTGGTACAGCTGATGCTGGTGAATTAATAATTGATGGCAAAGATTCAAAAACTGGCTTGCCTATTATTTCACTTTACGGTGACAACAAAAAACCCAAACCAGAACAGATACAAGGGATTGACATAATGGTTTTTGACATACAAGATGTAGGTGCTCGATTTTACACCTATATATCTTCATTGCATTATGTGATGGAAGCTTGTGCCGAAAACAATATACCATTATTAATTCTGGACAGACCAAATCCGAACGGGGCTATTGTAGATGGGCCAATATTAGAAACTGCGTTTACAAGTTTTGTAGGAATGCACCCAATTCCAATTTTACACGGCATGACCATTGGGGAATATGCTCAGATGATAAATGGTGAAAAATGGTTAAAAGACAGCATTCAATGTAAGTTGATCGTTGCGCCTTGTGTTTATTATCACAGGAACATGTCGTACAGTTTACCCATGAGACCATCTCCAAATTTACCCAATGATCAAGCTATAAATCTATATCCCAGTTTATGTCTTTTCGAAGGCACTAATGTGAGTGTAGGCCGCGGAACTGAAAAACAATTTCAGATCTATGGTTCTCCCTATTTGCCGAAAAATGAATTTAGCTTCACTCCTATTCCTAATTTAGGCGCCAAAAACCCCCTTTACAATGGAATCGAATGTTTTGGTGAAGATTTGTCTGCACACTCGAAAGTTCATGAATTGGAATTAAAGTGGCTACTAAAAGCTTACCATTCTACCGAAGACAAAACCAAGTTCTTTATTCCGTTTTTTACAAAATTAGCCGGCACCAAAACACTTCAACAGCAAATAGAAGAAGGTCTCTCCGAAAAGAAGATACGAAAAAGCTGGAAAACAGGATTGGAACAGTTTAAAGAAATGCGAAAAAAGTATCTGCTTTATTAAAAAAGAATCCAAAAACAGAAGGAACAACTTATTTATAGAGGCATTTTCTTCTTCATTTCCTCTACAATATTATAAGCTGCAGGACAAATAGGGATATTTTTTAATGTGATATCTGAAATTTGTTGAAACTTCTTTCTATCTGTATGCGGAAATTCCCGACACGCTTTAGGACGAACATCATAAATAAAACAGGTATTATCATTATCCAAAAAAGTACAGGGTACACTCTGCAATACATAATCTTTATCTTCATCAATACGAAGATACTGTTCTATAAACTGCTGTGGTTTTTGTCGTAAATGTTTAGAAATACGCTCAATATCTGCAGATGTAAATAATGGACCTGTTGTTTTACAACAATTGGCACATTGCAGACAATCTGTTTTTTTGAATTCGGCATCATGCAATTCCTGCATAATGTAATCAATATTCTTTGGCGCCTTCTTTTTCAGCTTATCAAAATACTTTTTGTTTTCGATATGCTTATCTTTGGCAAGTTTCCCTATTTCGTTTAAAGCTGGTTTCAAGTTTAAAGTTTAAAGTTGAACCGCAAAAGTAAACTTTAAACTCTAAACATTATACAAAACGATGAAAGACCTTTTTGGAAAAGCCATATTCGATTACCAAACTAACAATTCTCCTGAGGATTTAATAACAGAGACCTCGATTTCTGAAGCTGATGAAATGTCTGTAGCCTACCTGTTTCGGTCTTACAACGAAATGCCAGAATTAGAACAAAAGGCATTACAATTAGCTAAAGGAAAAACACTGGACGTAGGTTGTGGCGCCGGAAGTCACAGCTTATACCTGCAAAACGAACGAAATATTGACGTAACATCAATCGATATTTCAGAAAACGCCGTTAAAGCCTGCACTCTTCGTGGTTTAAAAAACGTAAAAGTTCAAGATATACTAAAACTTGAAAATGAAAAATTCGATACCATCCTATTACTAATGAATGGGACAGGTATTTTTGGAACGCTAAAGGATACGACCAAATATTTACAAAAATTAAAAAGTTTGCTCAACCCAAACGGACAAATATTGATTGACTCATCGGATATCATATACATGTTCGACGATGATGAAGATGGAGGAAAATGGATTCCAAGTAACGGCTATTATGGCGAATTGACTTTTAAAATAACATATAAAAAACAAACAGAAGAAGAATTTCCTTGGCTGTATCTTGATTATAATACGTTCCAAAATGCGGCTTTCGCCAATGGATTACGATGTGAAATGATACTTGAGGGCGAGCATTATGATTATTTGGCAAAACTATCACTTTAGAAATTACCATTTCAACTAAAAAAACATATGGAAAATTCAGTATTAGAAAAATTACGTTACCCTATCGGAAAGTTTAAAACACCGGAAAAATATTCAAGCAGTTATCTGACTGATAAAATTGCAGAAATAGCTTCTTTCCCAGAAAGATTAAAAGCAGAGGTACTTCATTTAAGTGAAGAGCAGCTCGACACTCCCTATCGTCCAGAAGGATGGACAATCCGTCAAGTGATTCATCACTGCGCAGATAGCCACCTGAATTGTTTTATCAGAATCAAATGGGCATTGACAGAAGACAATCCGACTATAAAATTTTACCATGAAGACAGATGGGCTGAATTATTTGATAATTTAACTATGCCTATCCAACCTACCTTATCTTTCCTTGAAGGCCTTCACTTTCGTTTAGCTTATTTAATGAGTAGTTTATCTGAAGCGGATTTGAATAAATCCTTTATTCATCCTGAGCACAACACTGCATTTCAATTAAAAGAAATCATTGGAATGTATGCCTGGCATGGAAACCATCATTTGGCTCATATTACCGAATTGAAGAAAAGAAAAGAATGGCAATAAATCAATTCATCATCATCTTGACAACTATTTGGACATCGTAAAAACACAAAATAATCTAAAAGATTATTCTAATTAGCAAAACCATTTTAAAAAAACATCAGTTTACTGCGTTTAGGCTTTAAATTTAAAACCCCAAAAAAAAAATTTTTTTTTGGGGTTTTAAATTTCAATTCCTGATTGAAATAGGGAGTTCGTATTTGACTCTTACAGGTTTTCCATCATGCTGACCCGGTGTCCAAAGCGGACTTATAGACATGACTCTTTTTGCCTCGGCACCAGTTCCATCTCCTAAATCTTTTATTACTCTTATAGAACTTAAACTTCCATTTTTTTCGATTACAAAACTAACTTTTACAACTCCAGTTGGTCCATCATATTCGGGTAAATTAAAATTCTTTCCAATAAATGCCATTAATTGATTAAATCCCCCAGGAAATTCAGGTCTCACTTCAACAGTATCGTATTCAACGGGATCACTAATACCAGAATCATAATTTGTTTGCCCAAAACAAAACTGCAGTGTAAAAAAAGCAACCACTAAAAAAAGATTTTTTTTCATATAATTTACTGTAATAAAAAACTTAATAAAAGCAATTTGAATAGCTAATATTAACTATACATTGTAAATATATCAAAAAATCTAAGGTATATAAACATTTAAAATAATATTTTGGCACTAAAATTACCAATATCATTTATTTAAAAAACTGTAGTGCTTATTTTCAACGAGTTAATAAAAAAATCAGTTTAACCCAAAAATTTATTTAACAAATAATAAAAAAATTAAGGAATATTTAAATATTTATGGGTTTGGAGAGACACACGCCATTTTGGGTGATTCATAACGTAATCAACAATTAATGGGGTCATTTCTTCTTTCTTACTCCATTCAGGCTGAAGAAACAAAATCGCATTACTATTTACTTTCTCAGCTTGCTCTTCAGCAAAAATAAAGTCATGTTTATTATAAATGATGACTTTCAACTCATCTGCATTCTCATAAACTGTTTGTGTTGGCAATTTGTATTTCTTGGGAGAAAGGCAAATCCAGTCCCAAGTCCCTGAAAGTGGATAAGCTCCTGACGTTTCAATATGAACTTTTAAATTTTCTTCCTTTAACTTTTGTGTCAATAAAGTCATATCCCATGTCAAAGGTTCCCCTCCTGTAATTACAACAGTATCCGCATATTTTTTTGCATTATCAACAATCAAATTAATATTTGTTGGAGGGTGCAATTCTGCGTTCCAACTTTCCTTCACATCACACCAATGACAACCTACATCACATCCGCCAATCCTTATAAAGTATGCAGCTGTTCCAGTATGAAAGCCTTCCCCTTGAATTGTATAAAACTCTTCCATCAAAGGTAGCATAGCTCCTTTATTTACTTCTAATTGTATTTCTTTAGATAACATTTACTCGATTTAAACCGCAAAGATAGTTAATTACAAAATGCCCCTTGAAAATCAATAAACTTAATTAATAGATTCTCTAAATTATTCAATAATATCAAAAACAAAAAAAAACCGATAGTTTAATAACTATCGGTTTTTTTTTTATAATAAGTCTTAAATTACTTAAGTGTATTCAATGAAGCAGTAGCATATGCATTTGTTGGATCAATAACTAAAGTTTTATTGAAATACTCAATAGCTTTAGCTTTATCAGTATTAGCATAACTTGCACCAATAGTATTATAACTTTCCGTAATTTTTTTAATTACAGCTGGTTTCGCCATTTCTTCAGCTCCTTTTTCAGTAACACCTGCAACATAAGCTTCATAATACTTAATAGTCATAGGATCATTGTCAAGAATACTATTTACTCTTCCTCTAAAAAGATAAGCTTCATAATATGAAGGTGAAGCCACCAAAACTTTTCCGAAAGCTTCATCTGCCTTTTGCAAAGCAGCAGTATCAGGTTTTACATCTTTTTTATTGTTTGCATAATAAAGAGCCAAACCGTAATACACATTATCATCTAAATAATTTTTAGATTCCTGATTAAATGTCCCCAATTCAAATATAGCTGCTGATTCTTTATAAAGTTTTTGAGAGAAATATTTTTTTCCAATCTCATTCAAATCTTCAACCGCTAAAGGTTCCATCTCAATTGCTTTTTTGATATCTGCATAACCTGCCTCAAAAGCTGCAGGGTCAATTGATAACCCGTCTGCACTTGTTCCTTTTTTAATTTTAGCTAATCCTAAATACAAATAATCCTTAGCTATAACCTTATTACCAGGAGTAGTTGTAAAAGTCTCTAAAGACTTAAGAGCAACTTCAACGTTACCATTTTCATATGCAGCATATCCTAAATAACGAAAAATTCTTGGATTTACTTTATCAAGCTCAATCATTTTGTTCGCTTCCGCTTCAAGAGCAGCATAATCTTTTACAAGAATAAGAAAATCGGCTCTACGCATTCTAGAATGAATCGAATAATCTGTAAGCGACATGTATTTTTCAAAATACCCAATAGCCGTTTTCAAATTCTCTGAAGATTTTGAAGGCTTGTTTCTAGCAATTTTATAATACGTTTCAGCTAATTCTCTATAAACCGGACCGTAGTTAGGATTTAGCGCAATAACTTCATTATATGCTTTCAATGCTTCATCATACGATTTAGCTCCTTTTAATAAAACTCCCAATTGCATTTTAGCTCTTAGCATTGTATTATCAGCCTGATAAGCATTTCTATAAGCTATATAAGCTTCATTTTGCTTCCCATCCCCATAATACGCGTCCCCTAATGCTAACTGCACTTGAGCATCTTGTGGGTTACTAACCACCGCACGATTTAAAATTGCAATAGCACTTTTATAGTCAGGTTTAGAAACATTCATATATGCTCTTGCGATGTACACAAATTCTTGAACATCCTTTTTTCTCATATCCTTAGTGGCTAAAGCAAATTTAGCTTGTGCCCCAGCTAAATCACTTTTCTCCAAATCCATTTGACCTAAACCTATATAATTAAGTTTAGCCCCTTCAGTACCGGCTAACCCTTTATCAAAAGCAATTTTAGCCGAATCCGTAACACTTTGAGTAAGATACACATTCCCTAAAAGAAATGAAGCTGTTCCATTGGCTGGTTTAGCTTGGATAATAGATTTTAATATTGATTTTGCTTTTTCAAATTGCTCGGCATCAATTGCCGTTTTGGCTTGATTTATGTCTTGAGCATGGCTTAAAGAAACCGACGCAAAAAGAGCTATCCCAAAAATTTTAAATTTATTCATCTTTATTGTAATTAATTTATTTTTTTTCATTGTTGATTTCTTTTCTAATATTGAGTTTCCTTCCTGGTACTTTTACAGGCAACAAACCAGATTTTAGAACTATTCTTTGACCAATATCCCCAGCCACAAATGAAGCAAACCCCATTCCTAAACCAGAATAACCTTGACAATTGATAATATACAAATCACGTGCCAAAGCATATTTCCCTTCTGCGATATTATTTTGAGTTGGAGAATAAAAATTTACATCCTTAAGTCCTTTTACACTTAATATATTCACTTTATCCACAAATTCTTTCATAACTGGCGTCGGTTGCGATAACCAATTAACGCCAACTATTCCAATCATACCCTCATTTTCTGAAACAAACTTAATAACTTCATCATTAGTTTTAAACGAAAAAACACCTTCTTTGGGAATTGAACTAATACCAGCCAAAGTATTCATATAACGAACAGTACTTGAATTAGGATTATCAAAAACAAGCCCCTTGATATTAGCTTGAGACTTACCCTGCATATAATTTATTACATCCTGCAAAGCTACCAAGGTATCATTAGACTTTTTACTTGAAATAAAAGCAATAGCATCTATGGCAAACTTTGTCACTTTTGGAGTGATTTTTTTACTTTCAAACACTTTTAATTCATCAGTTGTCAATGTTCTTGCCAAAACTGCAATACTAGCTGTATCTTTTACAAAAGCCTGTATCACTTCATTTTCAGATTTTGCATCCAATTTAATCGTAGCCTCATAATTACTTTCAAAGACTTCGATTTGATCTTCTACAATTGGCTTCAATGTTTCATCAACCAAAATAGTTGTCGAACCCTTAAGTATAGTTTCTTTATTATTTTTAGGTTTATTCGATTGGTTACAAGCAAAAACCATGATTCCTAATACAACAAAATACGCAAGCTTGGCAAAATTTTTCATAGTCTAATCATTATTATCATTAATAATACGTACAAATCTAAAAAAAGAATATACAATAAGAACAACCCCAAAAGCAACTCTATACTCAAATTGCATTCGGATTGGAAAATTCTTCATAAAGATAATAAATAAACCTAAAACTAAATAAACTAGAAAAAACAAAATTCCTATAACGAGAAGAAATCGCCCTTTAAGCGATTTCTTCTGAAAACTATTAATTAAGTTTTTAATCATTATTCCGCAGATTGAATAGTAATAGGTAGAGAATAAAGCACCCTAACTTTCTTACCATTTTGTTCTCCAGGATTCCATTTTGGACATTTGTTCAAAACACGTATTGCCTCTTTTCCAGTACCGTAACCAATATCTCTAATTACTTTGATATCTGTTAATGAACCATCTTTTTCAACAACAAAAGTCACATACACTTTACCTTTCAAACCTTCTTCTTCAGGAGCTTGATAATTTTTACCTACATAAGAGTAAAATTTATCCATTCCTCCAGGAAATTCTGGTTTAACTTCAATTCCCGCAGTGTTGTAAATAGTATTATCCACTTCTTCTACAACAGCAGCAGTACCTGTACCTACAGGCTCAACTGTTAATTCTGCATCAGGATCACCTTTTATAGTTTCACTACCGATTTTTTTATCTTTAATCTCAGTGATTTTAGGTGGTTCTTCAGTAACTTCCTCTGCTTTTGCAACAACTGGCTTCACAAATTTTACTTGATCCACTTTTGGAGGTGGCGGAGGTGGTGGTGGAAGATTTTCCTTTGGTTTCTCTTTCTTAGGCGGCAATTTTATTGCAGTCAATTTAACATTTAATGCTTCATCATCTGCTGATGAATCAGGAAGTAAATTGGCAATCATAGGCGCACTTACAGTAAGAGCAAAAATCAAAGATCCTATTACAAGCGATCTCCACATCGTTCTGGGATTTGTTTTTCGTAACTCATAAGCTCCGTAAAGTTTGTTACGACCCTCAAATACGATATCAAGCCACTGCTTTTTATATATATCTAATTTCATTTTTAAATAATTATTAGGTTATTGAGTCATAAGATTGCTCTTATTTTCCTTCTAACAATTTTTGTTCTTCTGGTGTAAATTCATTAACAATTGCATAAGTATCTACTCCCACAATTGCCATTTCATCTAATATATCAACCAAGTTACGATAATTTGATTTCTTACTTGGTTTAATAATTACGATAACTCCATTTTTTGGCTTCCCTTTAGCTGCAGAATACTCTAGAACCAATTTCTTTCTAGAAATCAATTCTTTACGAATACCTTCTTTACCATAAGTAAAGTCTTTAGGAGCGCCTCCCGTAACAGGAGTCGCTAATAAACCTACATAACGTATCAGTTTATTATTATCTCCCATCAAAATAGTCATCGTACGATTTTCATCAACTTTAACGTCGGCAGTTTTATCTTTAGGATCTGCTTTATCTGGCAAAGCCAAATCCATGGATTGAGGTTTTGACAACGTAGTAGTAAGCATAAAGAATGTAATCAATAAGAATGCCAAATCCACCATGGCAGTTAAATCCACCTTTGAATTTTGTTTTTTACTTCTTACTTTTCCACCTTTGCCACCACCACCGTCGCCGGTATTTAATTCAGCCATTTTAGTGTATTTTTTTAATTAAAAATTCTTAGATCTTAAACCTGTAACTAAATTAAAGTTGTTGATTTTTTGATCTTGCAAAATATCCATAACTCTTTTAATTGCAGGATATTCTTCTCTAGCATCACCTTTGATGGCAATTTGCAATTCTTTATCGTTTAGCTCAATATTAGCTATTCGAGAATTTTGAATCCATTCCGCCAATTGATTGTTTAAAGAATCTTTTGGAATACCTGGTTGATTAGCTTTACTTCTATCAGCCGCTTTCATTGCAATGATACTTTTTAAACTCTCTACAGGAACACCAAAATCATCCATTAATGCAAATTTTGCTGATTCATCTTCTGTAAATTTAACTCCATATTTTTGACCCATCAGCTCAAGAGCTCTTTTACGAACTTCTCTCCCCTTCAAATCATAAAAGACTACCCCTTTACCTTTACCAACCGTAATAATTGCCAAATCAGATGTTGGCAACTTAGCACTGTTTGTCGATTGCGGCGTATCTACCGGCAATGCTTCAGGTACTTTAGCTGTTGCAGTCAAAATAAAGAAAGTAAGCAATAGAAAAGCTACATCACACATGGCGGTCATATCAATAGACGCAGCCTTTTTGGACATTTTTATTTTAGCCATTTATTGTTTTTTTTAATATTTATTAAATTCAATCGTACTTCTGAAGCACGATTAATCACTTAATAAATTATTATTAATTATTTTAAACTTCCTCTGTATCTTCTATAAGTATTTACAATTGCAGTACCAGCCTCATCAATAGAGTAAGTTAAAGTATCAATTTTTGAAGTAAATAAATTGTAAGTAACAATTGCTAAAGCAGAAGTAGAGATTCCTGTTGCAGTATTAATAAGTGCTTCAGAGATACCATTTGCAAGCATCGCTTGATCTGGAGTTCCTGAAGATGCCAATGCACCAAACGCTTTAATCATACCTGTTACTGTTCCTAACAATCCAGCAAGAGTTCCTAAAGAAACTAATGTAGAAAGAATAGTCATGTGTTTTTCTAACATTGGCATTTCTAATGAAGTAGCCTCTTCGATTTCTTTGTGAATCATTTCTGAAGCTTGCTCGCTATCAAAACCTTCTTTTTTCACGTCTTGGTATTTTACAAGAGCTGATTTTATTGCATTTGCAACAGAACCTTGTTGTTTGTCACAAGCATCAATTGCCTCATCAATATGACCACCATTAATACTTGTTTGTACTTTTTTCATAAAAGTATCTAAATTTCCTTTACCTGAAGCTTTTGAAATAACAAAATATCTTTCAAAAGAAAAAACAATAACCATTAATAAACAACCTAATAATATTGGTACAATTGGTCCTCCTTTATAAACCATTGCCAAATAATTTCCTGGTAGTGGATGACCTGTATTTACTCCTCCTTCAAAATTAGAGCCAGCTCCCATAATAAAATTCCATATTACCCATCCTACGAAAATACATAATGCGATGATGATTCCTGAAATCATTCCTCCTCCATTTGAACTGCTTTCTTTTTTAACTTTAACGTTTGCCATTTTTTTTAATTTTAATAGTTTTAAATAATTTTATTTTATGTTTAAATAAACTTGTAGTGGAGCAAATTTATATTTTTAGTTCAAATAAAAAAACTTTTTTTAATTTTAATTATAGTTAATTTTAATGCAAAAAAAAAAGACGTTTTTTAACTTTCTAAATTTTACTTCAAAAAACTCAGGTAAATCCATTATTTAATGTAAAAAAAACACTTTTTTTTTAAATATTAAAACAATTACTCAAGAAAACCAAGATAAACCATTAAGATAATTTTTTTTTACTATTTACAACAAATAAGCATAAAACTTACGGTTATTACATAAAATAACTAGTATGAAAGAATAATAGTAACTTGCAGATGATTTAAATTCAAATTATTATGAATAAAAAAGAGGACTTTATACGACACGTTAACGAGGGCTATTTTTCTAAAGGGGAAAGTCTAATTTTAGGGGGAGCCATGCTTGATGGCGAGGCATTAGCAGATGCGCATGTAAAAATTCCACTTAAGACTCTAAATCGTCATGGCTTAATTGCTGGAGCCACCGGAACCGGAAAAACAAAAACCATACAAGTACTTTCAGAACAATTGTCATCCTTTGGAATACCAGTTCTAATGATGGACATAAAGGGTGATTTTAGTGGTATTGCAAAAGAAGGAGAAGAAAAGTCTTTTATAACAGAGCGTCATGCTAAAATAAACATTCCTTATAAAACATCCAGTTTCCCTGTTGAACTATTGACATTATCCGAACAAAGCGGAGTACGTCTTCGAGCAACAATTTCAGAATTTGGTCCTGTATTGTTTTCCCGAATTTTAAATCTGAATGACACCCAGGCCGGAGTAGTTTCGGTTATCTTCAAATACTGCGATGATCATAAAATCCCATTATTGGACATTAAAGACATTAAAAAGGCAATCAACTTCATCACCGAAGAAGGAAAGGACGAAATAACAGAAGAATACGGAAAAATTTCTACTTCAACTACCGGCACTATTCTGAGAAAAATTATTGAATTGGAACAACAGGGTGCTGACTTGTTTTTTGGAGAAATGTCTTTCGACGTTAATGATTTAATGCGTATCGACGAGAATGGCAAAGGATATATCAATATCATCCGTTTAACCGACATACAAGACAAGCCAAAATTATTCTCTACATTCATGCTTAGTTTACTGGCTGAAATTTACCAACAAATGCCTGAAAAAGGAGATGCTGACCAACTCGAATTGGTTATTTTTATAGACGAAGCTCATTTGATTTTTAACGAAGCCAGTAAAGCTTTATTAGAACAAATAGAGACAATCGTAAAACTAATTCGTTCCAAAGGGATTGGCGTTTATTTTATCACTCAAAACCCTATGGATATTCCAAGTGGCGTATTGGCACAATTGGGTTTAAAAATACAACATGCCTTAAGAGCCTTTACTGCCAATGACAGACAAGCCATCAAGCAAACAGCTGACAACTACCCCACTACAATATACTACAAGACCGATGAAGTTTTGACCAGTCTTGGTATAGGTGAAGCTTTTGTAACTGCCTTGAATGAAAAAGGAATCCCAACACCACTTGTAGCCACAATGATGCGGGCACCTATGAGCAGAATGGATGTTTTGACCGAAAGTGAAATTCATGAAATCAATTCCAAATCAAAACTGGTAAAAAAATACAGTGAACTTATTGATCGGGAAAGCGCTTACGAAATGCTAAATAAAAAAATTTCCGCCGAAGCTCAACAAGCCCAGGAAGCAGAAGAACAAGTTAGAAAGGAAAAAGAAGAACAAAAACCTTCTGAGATCACAGGAACAGTAACAAAATCAGTACTCAAAGTTCTTACAAGCGCCACCTTTATTCGTGGTGCATTTGGCATTCTGTCAAAAATATTGAAAAAATAATTTTCAGAAATTAAAAAACCCTTTCGCTGTTTCAAACGATGAAAGGGTTTTTCTATTATTGTTCCAAGAGTTCCAAAATCTTATTTTCTACTTCTTTACTATCCCAAATTTTCTCGATGTTCTCCATCTTCAAAACCTGCTCCATAATTTCATTTTGAAAATCTCCAATAGCTAACGCTTCTGCGTAAGGACGGTCACTGAAAGTAACCCGACTGTAAAGCGGAATCCATTTTTCAGGATATTTATCAGAGAACGATTTTTCGATTTTCTTTTGCAAGAGAAATTTTTCATCGGCAGTTTTAGTACTCATTTCCATAAAATTGCGATACGAAAGTTCTGCAATTGCATCAGCATTCGGCTTACGCGACTTTTGATATTCGGAAAAAATGCTTTTCCAGTCATCACCATATTTTTGAATCATTTCATTAAGAACTGAAATATCTTCAAAACCGGCGTTCATACCTTGTCCATAAAACGGCACAATTGCGTGACAAGCATCCCCTATTAAAGCTATTTTGTCCTCATAAGTCCAAGGAAAACATTTCATGGTAACCAAGGTACTGGTTGGATTTTTAAAGAAATCTTCCGCTAATTTTGGAATAACATCAATCGAATCGGGAAAATTTTTCTCAAAGAATTCCTCAACCAATTTTCGGTCTGTCAAAGAAGCAAATGAATTTTCTCCCTCAAAAGGCATAAACAACGTACATGTAAAACTACCATCCAAATTAGGTAAAGCAATCAACATATATTCCCCTCGGGGCCAGATATGAAATGAATTTTTATCTAATTTATGTGAGCCATTCGGATTCGCTGGTATATTTAGTTCCTTGTAACCAATAGTCAAAAATTCTTGTGAATAATTAAACATGCTTTGACGTTGCATCCGATGGCGAATTCTTGAAAAGGCACCATCTGCACCAAAAACTATATCATATTTCTTCTCTTCCCAGGCACCTCTTTCGGTTTCCCCAATATGCAAAGTAGCTTCATCCAGAGTTACGTCCCAAATTTTATGCTCAAAAAAGAATTCTGCACCAGCAGCTTCTGCCAAATCAATCATTTTCCTGTTCAGAGTCCCTCTAGAAATTGAATAAATACTCTCCCCTTCCTGGCCATAATTCTGAAAATTAAGCTTATCCACAAGATGAATCGCTCTTTTATCCATTGGAATTGCAATCTCTCTTACCGCATCACCAACCCCTACTCCATCTAAAGCTTTCCAACCTCTGTTAGACATAGCTAAATTAATTGACCGTCCAGAAAACTGAATTTGACGAATATCCGGACTTCTGTCATAGACATGAACAATGTGACCCGCTTTACGTAAATAAATAGCAAGCAAAGAGCCTACTAATCCAGAACCTACAACAGCAATTTTTTGAGGATTTTGCATTAAATTTTTATAAAAAAGTTAGGCAAAATTACTGATTTATTATTTTAGGGGCTTTAAAAACAATCACTTTTTCTGTGGAATAAAAACCAATTTTGTTGAAGATCTAACAATTTCTTCCTTATTCAATTTCATTTTTCTGAACTTTCCTGAATTGTAAAGAGACGCCTGATCATTGTAATGCTTACTCATAGGATTCCCCGATTGACCTGTTGGTAAAACACTCCAACTGTTTTCAATATCCGAAAAATCAATAATTCTTCGTGTAGAAGGACCTCCTTTTACCGCATAATTCCCATCCTCAACAAAATCAAAAAATAAATTATTAATAACCTCTGTTGAACCTGAAACTTCAAATGGTCCTACATTAAAAAATGGTCTCAAAACCGCCACTTTCCCCAATGGATGCTGGTGTTCTACCGTATGTACTTTATTCCAGGTCCAAGAAGAGATAGAACTTCCCAATTGTTTTTCCAAGGCATTAATTGATTCTTTAAACGATTGAGACAGAATTTGGCCTCTGGTTTCCTTCAGTTTTTTAGTTTTAATATTATCCCACCAGAGAGACTCTTCATTCTCAATTTGTTTTGCAATAATTTGCTTCATCAGATGTGTCCCTAAAAATTGCTTAAAATTGGCTGTTCCCAACTCATCTTCAAAAGTATTTTTCAAATACAAATAAATCCATTTGTTGTAAATTGTTGGCGCAACATCCTCCAAATCGTTAGATCCTTTCCAAGCTTTCAAAACAGCAATGGCTTCTTTTTCGTTTTTAGAAAGCGTCTTATAATTCACCTCAGAAATTAACTTCTTAACCACATCAGGAGCTACAGACGAAGTATTATCAAAAATCATCTTGCTTACCGCTTCTTTATCCCAATTGGATTTTGGTTGCAATAATTGCGTGATTCTCTTAGCGCGGTCTTCAGGAAGGTAATAACCAGGATACAAAAAACCATCAATAGGTTCCGGTTGATTATTAGCCGAATACACAAAATTCCAATCTGGATTTACCGCAGAAGGATTCTTTGAAAAATCAAAATATTCAGCAATATCATCTTCACCGTTGGCACCATCCAAAATAAAGTTAGGATTTACTCCCGCTTTATGTTTGTACAATTTTCCTGTTGCCCACCAAGCCACATTTCCTTTCGCATCACCATACATTACATTCAGTCCCGGCGCAGCAATCAAAGCAACCCCATTCTGGAAATCCTCCTTGTTTTTAGCATGAGAAATTGTGTACACAGCATCCAGAATACGTATAGGCTGTTGCGTATAAATCCAAGACAGAGCAACTGGTTTGTCTTTATTTAAACCATCAATCAAATCATTCATAATGGGTCCATGACGACTCACTTTCAGATTTAAAACCACATCTGAAGTATCTTTTACTTTTATCGTTTTTTGACTAATTTTATAATTACTAAAACCAGTTGGAGTTTTGTATTTATTTCCATCGTCTGGATTATTTTCCTCCTGATACAAATCAATATCATCATTTTCGAACATGGTCAAACCGTAAGCATACTCACGGTTATGCCCTAACAAAGGAAATGGTGTTCCGGCTAAATAACAGCCGTATAATTCAAAATCCGGGGTTACCAAATGTGCTTCATACCAAGTTCCTGGTTGCGAAAAGCCAATATGAGGATCATTTGCAAAAATAACTTTTCCATTCTTGGTTTTTTCAGGAGCAATAACCCAACTGTTACTTCCCACAAATGGCGGAATTGGTGATTGATCCAATAACGAAGCAATGGACTTGGATATCGCTATATATTCCTGCGGTTTTGCAGCAGCATTTTTAATTCGGGTAGTATTGAAAGAACCATCAACTCCAAAATTCCTTAGATACTCCATGCCATATTTATTACGAATATCTGTTAATAATGGATCTGATTTTTGAGCCATAGCAAAACTAAAAGACATGTACCCAAAAATATTATAAACGTCTTTAATGGTAAACTTTTCTTTTTTTACGCCAATTATCTGAAACTCAACTGGCGTTTTTCCTTCTTCTATATATTGATTAATACCATCTAAATAGGCCATCGTCAATTGGTAGCTTGGACTGTTTTTATCCAAAGCTGCGATTGCTTTTGCCGAAGCTTCTTCAATTCCTAATCCTGCGAAAAATTTATCGTTTTTCAAGGCAACCGAACCAAAAATTTCTGATAATCGTCCTGGTGCAATTCGACGCATCAATTCCATTTGCCAAAGTCTGTCTTGCGCATGAACATACCCCAAAGCTTCCATCGCATCTTTGGGATTATCGGCATAGATGTGAGGCACTCCAAATTCATCAAAATAAACAGTTGTTTCTTTATGAATATTTTCAAGTTGCACTTCACCTTCGTATTTTGGTTTTAAATAAAAACCATACACCAGTAAAAACAGAATAAATAAAGCTACAATTGAAAGCAGGACAAAGAGTACTTTTTTAATTTTTTTCATTTTGATTACATTTTGGTTAACAAATATATATGATTTGTAGATTATTTTAGTGTATCTGTTTTTTTACTAAACCAAATCGTTTTTTCATCAAAAATAGCTCATGATATTTATCAGGTTTTAAATGAATGCTTTTTATAATCTTTGCATCATATTAAAAAAGAATTCATTTCCATGACAACAAACACACAACCAATACATACGTTCCACATTCCGGTTATGGGATTGGCGTATACGATAGATAGCCCGATTCGCGTGGCTAAATATGGCATTTCTTCTGTGATATCGATTGCCGATGATGAATTGATAGAAAAAATGAATGCTTTTTATCATGAAAAATTTGATCTTCCTTACCAAGAAATAACACAAAAAATGCATGATTATCGTGCAGAACGTATTACTTCCTATTTAAATTTGGTTGACAAAATCGTAAAAGAAAAATTCGAAAGCTTCAAAACAGAACTAGCAGAGAGCAAATTGGCCTTGGATAATTACATTGCCATGTTGCCAAACAAATCCGAAATAAAAAAAGGATTGCAAAATTTGATGGAAGACGGAATTGCTTTTAAGGACAATATCAAGAATTATTTGGAGAGTCATTTAGCTCCTGGCGATATCGATGTAAATATCATGACTAAACTGGATAAGGACAATTTCAATAAAAAAGAACAATTACCGGTTGCTTTTAATGATGCCCACGCAGCACTTCGCGGTTTTGCAAATAGCACATTGGAATCTTCTGTTGTTCTTTCGGCAGGAATGAATCCTAGATTGTACAGCTATTTCGAAAACTTTCCAGTATTTTTCCCAGATGCTAACAATAGACTTCAAAAGAAAATAACCTTAAAAGTAAGCGATTTCCGTTCAGCGATGATTCAAGGGAATTTCTTAGCCAAAAAAGGTCTTTGGGTTTCTGAATACCGAATCGAATCCGGACTAAATTGTGGCGGACATGCTTTCGCTACCGATGGTTTTTTATTAGGTCCAATTTTAGAAGAATTCAAACAGAAAAAAGACCAATTGATTCAATCAGCACATGATTTGATGGTAAAAGCGCTTGGACAAAAAGAATTGCCTACGCCAGAAAACCCTTTAGATTTAAAAATAACTGTACAAGGTGGCGTTGGAACTTCAGAAGAGCATACTTTTTTATTAGACGAATATAAAGTCGATTCTGTGGGATGGGGATCTCCTTTTTTATTAGTTCCTGAAGCTACTTCTGTTGATAATGCCACTCGAAAATTATTGGCAAAAGCCAAAGAAGAAGATTTGTATTTAAGTCATATTTCACCATTAGGTGTTCCTTTTAACACGTTGAGAGGTACCACAAATGAAATCATGAAACAAAAAAGGATTCAGGAAAACAAAGCCGGAAGTTCTTGTCCAAAGAAATTTCTAGCCTTGAACAAAGATGCTGAAGGAAACGCCATTTGTACCGCTTCAAAAAAATATCAAGATGGAAAACTTCAAGAATTAGAAGATAAAAAAGACAGTGTTTCTGCAGAAACTTACATTAAAATAAAAGACAGTATTACTGAAAAATCATGTCTTTGTGTAGGTTTGGCTAATGCATCTTATTTAGAAAACGACATTAAAATAAAAGGACAGGCACAAGGAGTTGTTATTTGTCCAGGTCCAAATATGGCTTATTTTGACCAAGAAGTTTCACTTTCAAAAATGGTACAACATATTTATGGCAATGATTCTGTACTACGAGTGACCGACCGTCCAAATATGTTCGTAAAAGAACTGAAAATGTACATGGACTATTTCAAGAATGAAATAAAAGAAGTGGCAGAGGAGATTACAACTCCTCAAATGAAAAAGTTACAAGCTTTCAAAAACAATATGCTGGAAGGAATTGAATATTATCAAAATTTATTTTCATCTACACATTTCTTTGAAAACGGTCTAAAAGAAATTCAAAGACAACTTGACAATTATAAAACAGAACTGACAGCTATTGAACTTCCAAAACTAGAATTGGCGTGAAATAATTAAAAAAAAGTCAATCATTTTACAATTAAAATCATGATTGACATCCGATTTGGTAAACGAAAAAATATGGCGAAACTTAACAGACTTAATTCGTAATGATACTGGTAAAATCTGAGATATTAAGTGCTATTAAGGAGAATACAAAAATTTTGAATTAGTCTTTGCTTAAAACTATATTTTGTCGTTCACCACTATATATTGTGTGAATTAGTAAAGTAAAAGTCGACTTGAAATATTTTTTCAAGCCGACTTTTATGATTCTTTAAACATTATTTTTTTTAAGTTGTTTTTTCTAAAATTCCACGTTTCAGGATTTGTCCAAAATTATACATATCCTCAAAAGAACAATACAAAGGAACGGGAGCCAAACGGATAACGTTCGGTTCACGCCAATCTGTAATCACTCCGTTTTTCATTAAATAATCAAACAAACTACGACCTTCTCCATGAAGAAAAACTGATAATTGCGAAGCTCTTTCAGCAGGGTTTGAAGGCGTAATAATCTCAAAAGTACTGGTGACTTGTTTGTCTATTTCATGAAGTATAAATTCTAAATAAGCCGTGATTTTATCTCTTTTTTGAATTAAAGTTTCCATTCCGATTTCATCAAAGAGTTCTACAGAAGCTAAATATGGCGCTAAAGAAAGGACCGGTAAATTACTTATTTGCCATCCATCAGCACCATGAATCGGATCGAATGTAGGTTCCATTTTAAAACGACGCTCTTTGTTATGTCCCCACCAACCGGCAAATCTTGGAAGATCCGAATTATTATGATGCTTTTCATGAACGAAACAGCCCGAAGCATTTCCTGGTCCGGAATTCATGTATTTGTAACTACACCAAGCCGCAAAATCAACATTCCAATCATGCAGTTCTAGTTTGATGTTTCCTGCAGCATGCGCTAAATCCCAACCTACATAAGCACCCATTTTATGGCCTGCTTCGGTTATGGTTTTGATATCAAAAACCTGTCCTGTGTAATAGTTGACTCCTCCTATTAAAACCAATGCCAACTCGTCTCCCACTTCCGCAATTTTCGCCAAAACATCCTCCAGGCGAATGTTGTGCTCGCCTTCTCTGCGTTTGATTTCGACAATAGCATCTTCTGGTTTATATCCATGAAAACGAACCTGACTTTGAAACATATACTGATCCGAAGGAAAGGCTTTCTCTTCACAAATGATTTTGTATCTTGTCTTAGTTGGTCGATAAAAAGATACCATCAATAAATGAAGGTTTACTGTCAAGGTATTCATTACAGTAACCTCAGTTGGCAAGGCACCCACAATTTTACTCAATGGATTTGCAAAGCGTTCATGGTAATCCCACCAAGGCTTTTCGGCATAAAAATGACCTTCTACAGCAAGATCTGCCCAGTCATTCATAACCTCATCAACATAGGCTTTGGTTCGTTTGGGTTGCAGTCCTAATGAATTTCCTGTAAAATAAATTACTTTTTCTCCGTTGACTTGTGGAAAAATAAATTCACTCTGATATTTATGTAATGGATCTTGTGCATCGAGTTCCTGCGCAAATTTAAGTGTATTTTCGAAATTCATTGTTTGGATTTTGTATGGCAAAAATAGCAAAAAGCAATTACTGGTCATGACCTGCCCGCAAATTATTTATTTTTTTGCAAAGAAACTGCTTTTTTTAATGAGAAAAACGCAACAACAACCTCCTTGGAATTAGAAACGTTTTGAATATCGCAACGGTCTGCGTGAGGGATAGAAGTGAAAAGCCCACAGTTGCGCTAAGTTGCAAACTTCGCGGAACGAGGACTTGTAACGGATAGCCCGACCCTTGTGGTCACGCCCTAAATCAAAAAACCATTTGGTAAAAAAATTTTTGATTTTATTTTAAAACCATATAAATATGTAAGTTCATTTAAGTTGGAGTATTCTAAATCTATCTATAACATTGTACCTTTTGGAAGAAATTTAAGCAAAAAAAATCTCGCCATTGCTGACGAGATTCTGAATTAACTTTTTATACTTTTTTAGATGATTAACATCGCATCACCGTAAGAATAGAATTTGTACCCTTCTTTGATAGCTTCTTCGTATGCTTTTTTCATTAAATCATGCCCACAAAATGCAGAAATCATCATTAATAAGGTTGATTTTGGTGTATGGAAATTGGTAATCATACAATTTGCAACGCTGAAATCATGAGGAGGAAAAATAAATTTATTTGTCCAACCGTCAAAAGGATTCAATGTGTTTTGTGAAGAAACTGAACTTTCTATAGCACGCATAGAAGTAGTTCCTACAGCACAAATACGTTTCTTTTTCTGTTTTGCTTCATTAACGATATCACAGGCTTCTTGAGTAATTTTTAACTCCTCTGAATCCATTTTGTGTTTTGATAAATCTTCAACCTCAACAGGATTGAAAGTTCCTAAACCAACGTGAAGGGTTACTTCAGCAAATTTAATTCCTTTGATTTCCAGTTTTTTCAACAAATGTTTAGAGAAGTGCAATCCTGCAGTTGGCGCTGCTACAGCTCCTTCTTCTTTAGCATAAATTGTTTGGTAACGCTCGGCATCTTCAGGAGTTACGTCTCTACTGATGTATTTTGGGATTGGTGTTTCCCCAAGTTCAGTCAACTTATTTCTGAACTCTTCATAAGAACCGTCATAAAGGAAACGCAATGTTCTTCCACGGGAAGTTGTGTTATCAATTACCTCGGCCACTAATGAGTCGTCATCACCAAAATATAATTTATTACCAATTCTAATTTTACGGGCTGGATCTACTAATACATCCCAAAGTCTTTGTTCGGCATTTAATTCTCTTAGTAAAAAAACCTCGATTCTTGCTCCTGTCTTTTCTTTGTTTCCATACAAACGAGCTGGAAAAACTTTAGTATTATTCAGAATTAAAACATCACCATCATCAAAATAATTGATAATATCCTTGAACATTTTATGCTCAATGGTTTGTTTCTTACGGTCTATAACCATCAAACGAGATTCATCTCTGTTTTCAGCTGGAAATTCTGCAAGAAGTTCTTTCGGTAAATTGAATTGAAAGTGTGATAATTTCATGTAGTCTATTTATTTAGGTTGCAAATATACGATTGTGAGATAGGCGTTGTCAAGTGTTTTGCTGTTTATTTTCAAAAGCAGCTGATTCACTAGTATTTAAACCTCTTACTTCTCGGACATTTGAAACCCTAAATTTTCTAAATCCTTCCAAAAATCAGGATACGATTTTGAAACTACTTCAGCATTATCAATAATTATGGGCACTCGTACAGCTAATGGAGCGAAAGCCATTGCCATTCTGTGATCATTATAAGTTGCGATTGCAACATTTGAATTAATATGATTTGAAGCAACCAATGTTAAACTATCATTCGTCACCGATATGTTAGCGCCTAATTTTGTCAATTCGATTCTTAAGGCTTCCAATCTGTCTGTTTCTTTAATTTTCAATGTGTGAAGACCTGTCAAATGACAACCTATTCCTAAACCAAGGCAAGTAACCACAATAGTTTGGGCGATATCGGGAGTATTATTCAATTCAAAATTTACAGATTCAAAATTGAAATTTTCTTTTTTGGTCAGCGTCATTTTATTTCCTTCGAAACGGGTCTCAACGCCCATTTTCTGATAAATTTCAATCAAAGCTGAATCCCCTTGCAAGCTGGTTTCTTTGTAACTGGTCAATGAAATAGAAGCTTGTTCAGACAGAGCTGCCAAACTAAAAAAGTAAGATGCAGAACTCCAATCGGATTCTACAGTCATCACTTTTGATTCTACTTCCGGTTTTGGATAAACTTTGATTACGTTTCCTTCAAAGCTGGTTTTTATATTTAAATCATTCAGCAAAGCCAAAGTCATTTTGATATAGGGAATCGAAGTAATATCTCCTTCTAATGTCAATTCTAAACCGTTTTCTAATTTTGGAGCTACTAGCAATAGAGCCGAAATATACTGGCTGCTCACATTTGCTGCCATGGTAACTTTTGAAGCGGCTATTTTTTGACCTTTAATTCTGATAGGCGGATAACCAACTTCCTTTTCATAGGATATTTTTGCTCCTAATTGTTCCAAGGCTTCCACCAAAATTTTAATAGGACGCTCCTGCATTCTGCTGGAACCTGTCAACATCACTTCACGACCTTCGTTCACCGCAAAGTAAGCCGTAAGAAAACGCATCGCCGTTCCTGCGTGATGTATATCAACAATTTCATCGTTCCCTTTCAGGGCTTTTTGCATTACTTCGCTGTCATCAGAATTGGAAGTATTGGCCAAAGTAATATTAGGAAACAAAGCTTGTAATAGTAACAAACGGTTCGTTTCGCTTTTTGAGCCGGTAACTGCAATCTGAGCTTGTAAATTGGAATGGGAAGTTTGTAACAGTAAATTCATTTTGGGTGGTTGTTTGGTAATAGAGCGCAAATTTATTTTAAAAAAACCACACCCCAAAGTTTTACCTTATGTTATCACATTATTTTAGTTTATCGTTGTTTTTGTGACGGTCTTTGTCGCGAATAGATTTTAAATCCATTTTTTTATCAAAAGCCGCCTGCAAATCTATTCCTGTTTGATTCGCCAAACACAACACTACAAAGACCACATCAGCAAGTTCCTCGCCCAGGTCTTTGTTTTTATCACTTTCTTTCTCTGATTGTTCTCCATAACGGCGGGCAATGATACGGGCTACTTCTCCAACTTCTTCTGTAAGTTGAGCCATATTGGTCAATTCATTAAAGTAACGAACACCATGTTCATTTATCCAATTTTCTACTTCCAGTTGCGCATTTTTCAGGTTCATCTTTATACTTTTTTTAGGACTATTTTCTCGTTTTGTTTCTCAATCATTTTTTGATAAAAATCTTTCAATATATCATAAAAATCTGCTGAAACATTCGCCATGTTTATTTCTTTGTTCATCTGAATCTGAATATTATTCCCTTGTGACAGGATATTCATTGAAAACAAAGCTACATTATCCGGAGTTGAAAGTGTTATCGCTTTTGGAACAGATTCCACAACAAACCCTTTTGGGACTTCAAAATTAATAACATATTTCTCCTGTTTTGGATACCCAAAATAAATAGGCATTTGTCTTTTTTCCTGAACGAATGGGTTTTTGTCCAGGGTAAAAAATAAAACCGGATTAATAAACATTTTATCAGCTATGATTTCACAGTGATTATCTGTTGCAAAAGTAAAAATTTCCTTAACGGGTTTAGACAAATCAGTATTATTATTCTCAACGGTATAGTCACTTATTTCAATTCCATTTAATTCATTCTCCATTTTTTCCAGATAACTATCTCTATTAATTTTTGCGTTTTTATCCCTAAAACTAAACGCTTCATAATCTGTTTTTTGAATTCGGAATTTACCCGTTATCTTCCCAAAACCATCAACTGTTGCTATCAAAGTACCTGTTTTCTTCGAGGACACAGCCGGAACCAAATTGATTTCCAGGGAACTTCCGTCTTGTTTTATGAGCCTTCCCGTCCAATTCAATACGTTTAAAGGCAAAATATTGGGACTGGTCAATTTATTTGTAGCGTCCAATAAAATCTGTTTGTCTTCAATTTGGACAGCTGCAATAACGTAATTAAAAACCGTTCTGCCGGGAAAAACAGGAGTTCCATGTTCTCTTGTGCTCGTTATAACCGGATTCGCATTTAATCCCGCTAATTTTAACATTGCAATTAGAATAAAATTAATTTCGGCGACATTTCCGGTTTGATCAATATAAGCCTTCTTTACTCCTTTATTGGTATAATATCCGTAATCATTATTCCAATTCATCTTATTCTGGATAAACTTAAATATGATTTCCATCTTTTCGGTCTCGGTTGTTGCGTCCTTTAAAATGGTCTTTATATCTTGCATCAGATAGGATCGTTCTCCGAGTTCTTTCCCGAAATCTTTATCCTCATAAATTGTTTTCGCAACTCCTTGCCAAGTTAAGGAATAGTCTTTCTCCGGTTTATCCGGATACCGTATTCTTTCCAATTCCTGTTGAATTGACGACCTGTAATTTTTTACGTTATCCACATAATCTTCTTCCATAAGTGCCGGTACATTTTCGGCAGTATATATGGCATTGATCTGCTTGTACCTCAAACTGGTTGATTGCATGTTTTTATCTTCAAAATTCTGAAAACCATTTACTACTTTCATATCTGACTTTACTGGGACATAGCCCGTCAAAATAGGTTTGTAAACATAATATTCCGGCAGTTCTGTTTTATATTCCGAAAAATTAACTGGTATCTCATATTGAAAATTAAAAACAGGAAACCTAACAATGTTTTCCGTTTTCAAAATATATTTAAACTCTATAACAGACCCTACTTTTACATTTGGCAATGTTATAGTGGCCTCATTCCAATACTCGTTTACATTCTTCTTAAAACTTCCCTCACTATTCAGTTTTGTTTTAACTATGTCTCCATTTTCTAAATTATAAGTCACTCCATTCGAAAACTTCACCATATCATCATTCATGTCCTCATAACCTACATAATAGGGCACTTCAAAATTCGCCCAACCCAAACCTTCTTTTTTGTAGATTTTTATTCTGATTTGACATTCGTGATTAGCCGTAAATCCGGTTTTCTCATTATAAGTAAAAAAAGTTCTTGCTTTTTTAAATACAATTGCCGCCACAGCAGCAGAATCTCTGGGATGGACTTTCTCTTCTAATTCTGCTTTGGATACTTTTCCCAATTCATAATTTTGCGCTTCTGATTTACAAAAAGCGACAAATAACAACAAAATGAAAAGTGTTTTAGTGGACCGCATTTAGTTTTATATTTTCGTTAAAATGATTTTCTCATTTTGTTTGTCAATCATTTTTTGATAAAACTCTTTCAATGTCGGATAATACTCTGATGAAATAATAGCTGAGTTCATTTGAACCATTGCTGACAACTGGATTGTATTCCCATTCTGACTTGTCATGAACTTAAAATTCCCTAGATTATCTTCCATGGCAATCACTGAAGAAGTCGGCAATGTTTCCACTTTATATCCTTCCGGAATTTGAATATTAACAGCATATTTATCCATAAAAGGGAAACCATAATCAACGGGATATTCTCTGTTTTCTTGTTTGAACGGATTTGCTTCCTGAGTATAAAACAACAATGGATTTACATAAATTTTACCTCCGATAATCTCACATAAATCAGAACCTGTATACGAAAATGTTTCGACTACAGGCATCTTAACATCCTTTTCATTGGCTCTGGAATATTCAATTACTTCAATTTTATTGTTATCATTTTCCAGTTTCTCAAGATAAGCGTCCTCTTTTTCGTCTTCAATATTTTTTCTGAAAATCATAGCATTATGATCTGTTCTTTGCCTCCTTAATTTCCCTGACACCTTTCCACTCTCATCAATGGCATAGTTCATCGTTACCGTATCATTAGATGCTACTTTAGGCATTAAATCAACCTCTTGGGATGTTCCGTCTTTTCGTATCAATCTTCCTATCCAGTTCAAAGCTCTGAAAGGCAAAACATTTGGAGTTGAAAATTTATCTGAAGCATCTAGCAAAACTAATCCATTAGAAGTTTCAACCGCTGCAATTACATAATTAAAAGCACCTCTGTTAGGAAACAATGCTATCCCATTAGAACGTGTACTTACCAAAACCGGATTCGCTGTTAGTCCCGCGTGACGAAGCATTGCAGTGAGCATCAGGTTAATTTCGGCAATATTACCTGTTTTGTTTTTGTAGGCCGTTTTCACACCGTCATTACAGCTATAGCCTGTATAATCATTCCATTTTACTGTAGCTTTAACATAATTCAATATAGCGCTTATTCTTTCTTCGGACGTGTTTAGTCCGGCAATTACACCTTTTAAATCCTCCTCAAAGTACCCTGTTTTATTCAATTCCGGACCAAAATCTTCGTAATCATAAATCGTCTTTACTACTGCATTCCAATCAGTTGAAAATGTTCTGAAAGGTTGATTTGGATATCTTATAATTGAAAGCTCATGTGAAACACTTGTTGTATAATTACCTATATTATTAACATAAGCCTCGTCTTTCATTGCAGGCATGTTTTGAGCACTATACGTCGTTTTTGTTTCTTCAAACTCTAATTTTTCTTGGGAAGAGGAAGAATTAAAAGTTCCACCGGGTTGGATTTTCTCTCGATAGGAATAACTGATGGATTTATTCTTTTTTTCTACACTTATCTTCGGAGAAATAAATCCTTTCATATTAGGTTTGTAGACAAAATATTCAGGAATAAATGTTTTAAATTCCGAATAATTAACAGGAATGCTAGATTGAAAACTCCATTCCGTTAATTCCCCGAAACGGCCAGATCGAATTTTATATCTGTATTCAATTACAGATCCCTCCTTGACATTAGGCATGGCAATTTTCTTTTGTCCCCAGTACCTGTTCACTTTTTCATCAAACTCCCCATCACTTTTCAGTTTTGTTTTTTCGATTTTTCCATTCACCAGATTATACGTTATCGCATCAGAAAATGAAATGTTCTCTTTTGAGCTACCACCTATATAATAACTAACTTTTTTATTTGCCCAATCATAACCTTCTTTCTTATAAATTTTTATTCTGGTTTTTACCTCTGTTACCATTACAAAACCTTCATCTTGATTGTACTCAAAATCCACATCCCCTTTTTCGAATAAAATTGCTGCAACAGCAGCAGTGTCAGTCGGGTGTACTTTCTCTTGAAGTTCTTCAATCGAAACCTTCCCTAATTCAAAATTTTGAGCGTTTATTTTTGAAAACGAGACAAGAAGTAATAAAACGAAAAGTGATTTTTTTAATTGCATGGTTTTATTTATTTTGGGTTAGAATGATTTTAGCGTTGTCATTTTTTGAAATTTGCTCCATGAAGAGTCGGTACTCATCATATTCTTTATTGGAATACAATCCTTTTTTTACGAATAAAGTCCTTTTGTAAACCAGATTGGTAGCATCCTTTTTTACAATTTCAGTTTTGTACTCTCCGTACTTTGTGCTTAATTCAAAATTATTAGGAAGAAATTCAACTGAGAAGCCTGAAGGTAACACGATAGCTATTTCATCGGTATCCAAATAACCTCTTTGAATTTCAAATGGGTTTTTACGGTTTCTAATCCTTTTCACACTCTCAGAAAATTGATTGAATGCATTTACGGTAAACATCATTTTACCATTGGTAAGAGTTCCAAAATTGACAGCACTTATATCCGCATTTTCCGTAAAACGAATGCTTTCTTTATCATTTGAAAATATTACTTTATTTATTTTCAAATTATTAATATTACTCCAGTAACTTTTATAATGCGCCTCTTTATCGGTTGGTTGCAATTGTTCGACAGATACTTTCTGACTGTATTGAGAGCCTTCGGAAGCAATAGCTATTTTACCGGAAAAAGCACCATCGGATGTTAAAGTGTATGTTCCCTTACTCATTTGTAAATTCCCTTTATCTTCGTAAATTTTGGTCCTTACAATTTCACCTCCTTCTGGCTTCATGATTAGAACATTTCTGTCATCTGTAAAAGTTCCCTGATAGCCAAATGGATCGTCCTGACTAGTACATTCTAGCCAAATATAATTATCCCCGGTTGGAATGGCTAAAATGACATGATTACTCTGCATAGAAACAAAATCAGCAACAACATCTTTTTTATTTCTATCACCATACAATCTTGTATAGTATGAAGGAACATCAACTGTTTGCAAAAGTGCTCTCGTGTAATTTGTCAGGGCCTTACAATCACCATACCCTAATCGGTCTACATCACTTGCCTGCATGGGCTTCCAACCTCCAATTCCCTCTTGAATACTTATGTATCGTACTTTTTGCTGAACATAGTTATAAATTATTTTGGCTTTTTTTATAGGATCTTTTTCATCTCCTACTAATTGCTTTATTTTTATTTTGGTTTCTTGAGTTAAATCCATTGTTTCGGACAATATTTTATCTGAAAACCACAGTCCCATTTCCTTCCAGGATTTAGCATTCCCATCTATGCCTTCCAGATGAAATAATTCTAATCCCATCATCACTTTTGGAAAAATACTACCAAAAGCGGGGCTATAATCTTCCCGTTTAAAAGCTAAAATATTGGTGGCAGTATAAGAAAGTTGTGTTGCAGTATCTACTGTTTTTTGTATGTTGAAATTGGAAAAATTGAATTCCATTTTTTTGAAACCCAAATTAGCAGGATAACTAACATTCAAAACACTTTTTTCAACGCTTAAAAAATAGTCGGTTAAGGGATACCATTGCGGCACAAAGGCAGTTGTTGAAGTTTGAGATTCACTATCGTAAATGATTGTAAATGGATACTGGATCGGGGTGTAATCCAAATAAATATAGCGACTATCAGAGAAAAGTGTTCCGCCGTCAACAGCGCTTCGGTCTTTGAAATCTTTCCTTTTTATTCTTTTAATTTCTTTTCCTGCAGCATCAAAAACTGTAGCTTCAATGTTGTTAATTGTTGTTCTTTTATCATAACCTTCAACAGCATCTATAGAGGTAAGCCCTTTTTCATTCAGCACCGTAACCACCCTTTTAGTCTTGATATTCATACTTCGTTGGGAAGTAATAACAATATCAATTTGATTCAAACGAACCACAGCATTGGCATTTTCTTTTAAACTATCGGAGATTGTTAACGAACTGTATTCGGCTTTTTGAGCAAAAATAAAGGAAGAGAAAAATAAAAACAGTAAAGACAGATTCTTAAGAGCCATAAATTCTTTTTTTTATCAAAAATATCAGAATTTTTCGACTAAAGAAAACTTAATCTCTATTTTTACTATCAATAATTATGGTTACAGGACCATCGTTTAAGAGACCCACTTTCATATCAGCACCAAACACACCTGTCTGTACTTTTTTCAGCAGTTTCTTTTCTAAACTCTTTACAAAACTTTCATAAATTGGAATGGCAATTTCAGGTTTTGAGGCCCTGATATAAGATGGTCTATTGCCTTTTTTGGTAGAAGCGTGTAGTGTAAATTGGCTCACTACAATAATATCTCCATCAACATCCTGAACAGAAAGATTCATCACGTCATTTTCGTCTCCAAAAATACGTATTTGAGTAATTTTACCCGCTAACCAATCTATATCCTCTTGTGTATCGGCATCTTCGATTCCTACTAAAACAAGCAAGCCTTTCTCGATATCAGCTACGATTTTAGAATCGATGGTTACTGAGGCTGAGGAAACTCTTTGAATTACAACTTTCATTATCTACCTATAAATAGACGCGATAAATTGCGTCTCTACTACTCTCTTGTTTTATCACTTATTATTCGATCTTCGTTATGAATATCGGTACGGTAATGTTCGTCGTCGCCTTCCAGGATTTTCAAATAGCTATTATATCTAGACCAGGCAATTTCGTCTCTTTCCAGAGCCGCTTTGACCGCACAATGCGGTTCGTCTTTATGCAAACAATTATTAAACTTGCATTGATCCTTCAATTTAAAAAATTCAGGAAAATAACCACTTATTTCTTCTTTTTCCATATCGACAATTCCAAAACCTTTGATTCCGGGAGTATCAATGATTCTGGCATTAAAAGACAAATCATACATTTCGGCAAAAGTCGTAGTATGTTGTCCTTGTTTACTTGCTTCAGAAATTGTTTTCGTTTTTAGATGCAAAGAAGGTTCCAAGGCGTTGACCAAAGTTGATTTTCCAACTCCTGAATGTCCTGAAAACATACTTACCTTACCAATCATCAATTCTTTTAAAGCTTCAATTCCTTTCATCTCCGTAGAAGAAACGCGTAAACACTTGTACCCAATTTGCTCATACACATGTTGCATGTACAATTGTTCGTCTAATGTAACTTCGTCTAGGGTGTCAATTTTATTAAAAACCAAAATCGTCTCAATACCATAAGCTTCGGCAGTAACCAAAAATCGGTCTATGAAATTAAAAGTAGTCGGTGGATTATTGATTGTAACCAACAAGAAAACCCGATCAATATTCGACGCAATAATATGCATCTGATGGGACAAATTCACTGATTTCCGAACGATATAATTCTTTCTATCGTGAATTTTATTAATGGTTCCTGTTACAGTATCTGATGTTTCTTCGAGTTCATAATCCACAATATCTCCCACAGCAATAGGATTGGTGCTTTTGATGCCTTTCATCCTAAACTTTCCTTTCATTCTACACTCAATAAAATCTCCTTTTTCTGATTTTACGGTGTACCAACTTCCTGTAGATTTATAAACGGTTCCTGTCATTTCTTGATTTTAAATATTGGATTTTAGATATTAGATTTGAAATCCAAACTTTGCAAAGATAATTAGTTTGTTTTAGGTTTACTGTTTAAAGTAAGTTATAAGTAATAAAAAAGGTTGTGAAATTATTCACAACCTTTCAGTTTTTAGTCTTCTAAGATCAATCTTCCAAGTTTGTCCTGCTTTTTTCTTGATGAATACATAATTAATTCGTTTTCATTTTTCCTGTAATAAACCCCTGGACGAATCACTAGCTCGTTCTTAATAACTTCTTCAGGGTCTTTTCTTGTAATTCCCCCTTTGTTATCAAATATAAAAAGAGAAGGCACGGCATTATTATAATTTCCGAGCGCTTTTATTTTTTCAATATCAGTAATTCCCTTGTTCTTAATATTGTCATTAAAAATGATATTTAACTGTCCATTTTTATAAATAGGCATTGCACCTAGATACTCGGGCCCCTTACCCATTTGTGCCAGCGGAATCATTAAAGAACCTCCAACTGCAAAACTGCCATTTCCGCCTACAATTCCAAAGGCAAAAGATAATGTTGTCACGGTCGCAACTTGCTCTTTAGGCAAAACATTACTCCAATCCAGTGAACCGTCTGGTTTAAGACAGGTTACTATTATTTCGTTTTTGGTGTAAGTAACTGGAGTAAAAGCTAACGGCCCTATTCCTGAAGTCTGTCCCACATAAACATATTGCAATTCCGAAAGAACTATTAAACCACCATCATTTTTTTCGATAATTGTAGTAATATTATATAATGGCTTAACCTCTTTTCCATTTTTAGCTCTTCGCTCTCCTAATAACTTGACCTTAGTTTCGTAGTCAAACTCCTCAAATTTCAGATTATCATTATTATTTGTCGCAAGATCGATTGTTGCATTATAAACTCCCATTAAATTTTTATTCGCTTTACCATTCTCGCGGACACTGGAATAGAAACCAACTAATTTTAGGGTATTTTTAGATGTTGAAATCATAGAACAGTTGATAATTTCTTTTCCTTTACTATTAATCTCAACAACTTCCTTTTTGTATTTGTTGGCTCTTTTAAAGGCATGAATTTGAAATTTCTCTATCTGCTCCTTCTTTTTTGAATCCCTATAACTCTCATTGATCACTAAAAAAACATCATCTTGGAAATTCAATTCAAAATCAGCAATCGTAAATTCATAATCTTTTTTACTGTCATCAAATTTTACTTTTTCAGCAGTAGAAAAAAGCACATCCAATTTCTCATCGAATAATTTGACCTCATATTGCACAGAATCTTCCTTAGAAAAAAGAGAAGTATGCATTACTAACAAAGCGCCCTCATCAGGGGATAGCTTAAAATAAAACATTCCTCGTTCCGATTTTTTAGCAACAACTGAATTAAATAACTGAATCGTATTTTTGCTTAAAACTCCTTTATCGGAAATTTCTGTTCCTACTAAATTAAAAGTTTTGTCTTTTTTATCATAAACACTTCCTATTGCATAGAGATGTCCATTTAATAAAAATAGTTCTTCAAAATCTACTTCTCTATTAGCAATTTGAGGAATAATGATTGGGTTCGAAGAAATTAACCTCATGGATTTAGATTCAAATATTTTTAAAAAATAATTTTCTTTCCCCTCTAAAGCCAAGGCATAAATCTCATTATTGTATTCCCCAACGATTTTTATAATTTTCTGTTTGTCATCGGGCAATTCCTCACCGTAAGTCATATTCAATTTATCAATTTTGTTTTGTGCTGATAAGTTGAAACTTAAACAAAGCAATAAAAAAGCAAATGTAATTTTTTTCATTTTTAAAATTTTATATTTGGCCAAAAGTAAATAAAAACTTATTAAAAATAGAGTTTGCTCAAAAAAAAACTCCACAGCTTTTATACTGTGGAGTTTTTTCAGAATTTAACAAATGCAATTATTTATGCATTCAAGATTTTTTCTTGGTGACCAATACTTTCCTGGTGAATAGCTTTGAACATTTTAAGAACAAATTCTTCTGTAAGACCTTTTTTCTCCCCTTCCAAAATCATTTTTCCTAAAATCTCATTCCAACGATTGTTTTGCAATACTGCCACGTTAGCGTCTTTTTTCACCTGACCAATTTCGTCAGCTACTTTCATACGTTTTCCTAACAAATCCAACAAAGTTGCATCAAGAACGTCGATATTAGATCTCAATTTAGACATTTTTTGAGTAAACTCATCGGATACATCATTTTGCTTTCTTACTTTCAAATCAAGAAAGATTTGTTTTAAAGCATCTGGTGTAACTTGTTGTGCAGCATCACTCCAAGCATTGTCCGGATCAATATGTGTTTCGATAATCATACCATCATAATTCAAATCTAATGCTTCTTGCGTTACTTCAAGAATCATCTTACGATCTCCTGTAATATGAGAAGGATCGATAATCAAAGGCAAATCAGGGAATTTATTTTGCAATTCGATTGCAATTTGCCATTCTGGAATGTTTCTGTATTTTGTTTTTTCGTAAGTAGAGAAACCTCTGTGTATTACACCCAATTTTTCAATACCTGCCATGTATAAACGCTCTACTCCACCTAACCATAAAGACAAATCAGGGTTTACAGGGTTTTTTACCAATACAATTTTTTTAGTTCCCGCTAAAGCATCTGCAATTTCTTGCATAGCAAAAGGGTTAACAGTTGTTCTTGCTCCGATCCACAATACATCGATATCATATTCCAAAGCTAATTTTACGTGAGCTGCATTAGCCACTTCCGTACCCATTAGCAATCCAGTTTCTTCTTTTGCTTTTTTCAACCATTTTAAACCAATTTCTCCTACTCCTTCAAATCCTCCCGGACGAGTTCTTGGTTTCCATATTCCAGCTCTAAAAACATTTACATCTGAATCTTTCAATTCATGAGCTATTTTCAATACTTGTTCTTCTGTTTCAGCACTACAAGGTCCTGCGATCACAAATGGATGAGTCAAATTGAATTCATTCAACCAATTTCTCATTTCTTTCTTGTTTTCCATCTTTTCTAGTTTTTTATTATTTTATTCTGTGTTGTTCTTCTTTTCAAAACTGTTTTTCGTAGACTGCGCCTGTCTTCAAAAACAGTTATTTTTTTATGTTTATTCCGTTTAATATTTCCTTTATTTTATTTACGCTTTGCATTTCATTGTAAATCGCATCGTAATCTTCGTTTTCTAACAATTCCTTGAATTTTGATAAATTCGAAATATATTCGTCCAAAGTTTTTACCACTTGCTTCCTGTTTTGCTTAAAAATAGGTGTCCACATGGCTGGCGAACTTTTAGCCAAACGAACAGTACTTTCAAATCCCGAACCCGCCATATCAAAAATATCCTGTTCGTCTTTTTCTTTATTGATGACCGTTTTTCCCAACATGAAGGCGCTTATATGAGACAAATGCGACACATAAGCAATGTGTTTATCATGTGATTTCGGGTCCATATAACGAATCCTCATTCCCATGGCAGTAAAAAGTTGCAAGGCTTTTTCCTGTAATTTGAAAGTGGTTTTTTCCACCTCACAAATAATATTTGTTTTCCCCTTAAACAATCCTTTTATTGCCGCTGAAGGTCCTGAAAACTCCGTTCCTGCAATAGGATGTGTTGCAATAAAGTTTCTTCGTTTCGGGTGATTGGCAACTGCTTCACAGATTGGTGTTTTAGTCGATCCCACTTCAAAAACAATCGTTTTTTCTCCTACTACATCCAATACTTTTGGCAGAACAATCAAAGCTACATCAACTGGAACAGAAACGATTACAAAATCCGCATCGACCAACTCATCAAAAGTCGCGCCAGCCTCAACCACCCCTAAAGCGATGGCTTCCTTCAAATGGTTTTCATTAGCGTCAATTCCATAAATTTTGGCTTCAGGGTATAGCGTTTTGATGTCCAATGCCATCGAACCACCTATCAATCCTATTCCTATTACGTATACTTTCATTTTATTCAATTTCAATTGCAAAAATCAATTCCAATTTTAAACAGCAAATCTGTCAATTGCCTCTTGTACTTTTTCTTCTTTTACACAAAGTGCAAATCGGATGTAACCTTCTCCATTACTGCCAAAAATAGTTCCCGGAGTAATGAAAATATGTTTTTCATATAATATCTCATCAATGAACTTTTCGGCTGATGTTATTCCTTCCGGTAATTTAGCCCAAACAAATAAGCCAACTCCTTCTTTATATACTTCACATCCCAATTTCTCGGCTAACTTCTCCGTAAGAACTCTTCTTTTTTTGTAAACTGCATTCATGGAATCAAACCATGATTGATCACTTTTCAAAGCTTCAATCGCTCCTTTTTGTATTCCGTAAAACATTCCGCTGTCCATGTTGCTTTTTACTTTCAGAACTGCATCAATACAAGCTGCATTTCCTAAAACCATTCCAACTCTCCATCCAGCCATATTGAAAGTTTTGCTCAAAGAATTCAATTCCAAAGCCACTTCTTTCGCTCCTTCTACCTGCAACAAGCTCATCGGATTGTCATTTAAAACAAAGCTATACGGATTGTCATTGACTAATAAGATGTTATGTTTTTTGGCGAAAGCAACTAACTTCTCAAACAACTTTACACTCCCTCTGGCTCCTGTTGGCATGTGAGGATAACCAATCCACATGATTTTAACTTTCGATAAATCCAATTTTTCCAGAGCTTCAAAATCCGGTTCCCAGTTATTCGCTTCTTTCAAGTCATAATAAACGGGTATGGCTCCTACTAAATTCGTCACCGAAGTATAGGTCGGATATCCTGGATTCGGAATCAAAACATGGTCTCCTTCATTTAGAAAAGCCAATGAAATATGCATAATTCCTTCTTTGGAACCCATTAAAGGCAAAATTTCAGTATTCGGATTTAATGCTACCTTAAAATTGTTTTGATAAAAATCAGCCATCCCTTTTCTTAATTCCGGTAACCCTTGGTAACTTTGATATTGATGTGCATTTTCATCCTGCATTCCCAAAACCATCGCATCAATAACTGCTTGTGAAGGGTTCAAATCCGGGCTACCAATCCCCATATTGATAATTGGTTTCCCCTCAGAAGCGAGTTGTCTAACCTCTCTTAGTTTTGATGAGAAATAGTATTCTTCAATTATATCCAGACGTTTCGCTGTTGTAATCATTTTTTATATTTTAAATTCTTTCGACTTTACGACTTTCAACCTTAGATTTATTAAGGTTTTGTGTTTTTGTACTCCCCTAATACTTTAAAATATTCAGCCATAATTGTCAATAATGCTTTTGCCTTTGCGTAGTCCTCATATTTTTCGAAAGTAATATCCACAAAAAATGAATATTTCCAAGGTGTCTCGATCTTTGGCAAAGACTGAATTTTTGTCAAATTCAACTTGCAATCACTCATCACATTTAAAACTGCTGCTAAGCTGCCACGTTTATGATCCAATTCAAATTTGATAGAGGCTCTGTTTATTTCATCTTTCGACACAAAATTTTCTTCTCTGTTGATAATAACAAAACGAGTCATATTATTATTTATCGTCTGAATTTCTGGAGCCAAAATTTCTAAATCATACATTTCAGAAGCTGTTTTACTGGCAATTGCGGCAATTCCTGTCAATTGTTTTTCATGAATTCTTCTGGCTGTTTCAGCAGTATCTTTATCTTCTACTAATTTGATGTTTGGATATTTCTTTAAGAATTCCATACACTGCAACAAAGCCATAGGATGAGAATGCACTTCCAAAATATCTTCAATTTTCTGACCTTTCAAAGCCATTAAATTTTGATGAATATCCAAATAATGCTCTCCAACAATGTGCAAATTATTCTTATCAATCAAAGCGTAATTAGGGATAATTGGACCCGCTATAGAATTCTCGATAGCCATAACCGCTTGGTCCGATTTACCCGATAATAAACTATCCACCAATTCTTCAAAGGATAAACATTCGTCTACTTCTACATTCTGATAGTAGTATTCTTGTGCCACCTGATGATGGAAAGATCCTTTTATACCTTGTATTGCAATTTTTGTTCTCATTTATTCAAAAAAAAATCCTGATTTTCATCAGGATTGTATATTAGTTTTATTTGTTTCTTGTTTTTCAAATAACCATAGCACAATCCCTTACTTCCTAAAGAAGAAATAAAAAGTGTTGCTAAAATAAAAACGGTTATTAGACATTGTATTCTCTGTTTTTTAATAAATTCTTTGCAAATGTAGGACATATTTCAAATCAACACAAAAAAAAATATGTTTTTATATAACAAAAAAAGAATTCTTTGTGAAAACGAGTTTTTTTTATATAATATACAAAAAAGTACTCTTTGAAAAGCTGTTTTTTATTGATTTAAAAGTCACTTTTTATAAAAACTAATCTCGATTTATCTTTTTAACTCTAGATGGCGTGTCTTCCCCATTAATAATTGACCAGGAACTGATGGCAATTGCCTTCACGATTTCGGTCATGTTATCTAGATCCAAGGTAGAAACCTCATCACTTAATTTGTGATAATTGGGCTCCACATCCATTTTTGAAGTCGAAATGGTATGAGCAGGTACACCCAGAAATGCTAATCTGGCGTTATCAGAACGATAAAAAAGTCGTTCGCTTGGGTATGGATCCGGGTTAAAATTAAAATCGGTTCCTTTTAGATTTTTCTGCAAAATTATTCCAAAATCAGATTTTTCAAAACCTGTGATATAAGCCGAATTTTTACCCCACTTACTTTCTGTACCAATCATTTCAATATTGAACATTGCGACCACTTTATCCGGATTCAAACTTTCTGTAAAAAAAGCTGAACCATATCCTCCAATCTCTTCACCGGTAAAAGCCACGAATATAATTGTTCTTTCATTTTGACCTAATTCCTTAAAATATTTTGCCAAAGCAATTACTGCGGTAGTTCCCGATGCATCATCATTCGCACCGTTATAAACCTTGTCATCGCCACTGTTTTCCACACCTAAATGATCATAATGGGCTGAAAAAATCACATACTCGTCAGATTTTGATTTTCCTGGAAGGATACCGATTACGTTGTTTGCTTTTTTCCCCTTAACCACAAATTCCTGACGATAGGTCTTTAAATCATTATAATGACCCAATCCAATTCCTTTAAATTCTTTCTCAATAAAATTGGAAGCCAAATCAATACCGGCTGTAAAAGTAGCTCTACCCAGCATTTCATCCGAAGCTAATTTCGTTTCAATTCTGACAACCTCCTGGCTTAGAATCATTGGTTTTTCTTGTGCCTGAACGAAAAATCCAAACAAGAAAAACATCAAAATACCTTTATTTTTCATAGAAGATTTAATTTTAAGTCATTGTTACAATTGCAAATACTATTATGTTTTTATTCTAAACAGATCATTTAAGAGACGCTGCTATCCATTTTTTTCCTTCTGAAATCCTTGTCACCAGCATAGCCGAAACCAAATCACCATTAGCATTTAATAAAGTCGCTATTGGATCTACCAGAGTGCCGATAATCATTGCCGCCGGTAAAGCTTGTTCCATTGGAAATCCATAAACGGTTATTGCCAGAATCTCTCCTATATAACCCCCATTTGGAATACCACCTTCCACTACTGAAACGATTACCGTAATTCCGATTGCCATCAGCAAGGTAAAAGGATCTGTGAAATCTTTACCAAACATAGCAAAAATAACGGCTATTTTTATAATAGACGACATACTTGAACCATCTTTATGCAAAGGTGCTCCCAAAGGAATAACCACATTTCGGATATGATTAGGGATATTCATTTTTTCTGCCGCTTCCAGATTGGCAGGTATTGTAGCAATACTACTGCAAGTCCCCAACGCAGTTAATGCGGGTGTAATATTGTTTTTCCAAAACACACTTAAGCCCGTTTTTCCACCTGCCATAAAAGCATACAAACTGAAAAACACTATAAAATAAAAACTACAAGTCGCATAATAAATACCTAATGGTTTGGCGTAGGCTCCAAATAATTGTGGCCCAAAAATCCCGACCTGATACGCAAAATATGCTCCCAAGCCGATTGGAGCGGTTTTCATGATAAGATGTAGCAGCTGCTTCATCACTTCATTTCCTGAATTGAGAAAACCTCTAAATTCTTTTCCTTTTTCACCCGAACGCAAACAGGCAAATCCAGTCAAAAAAGAAAATACTATCAAAGCCAACATGTTTTTTCGGGACAACAACTCAAAGAAATCATTTGCTGTAAACAATTGCGTGATTTGAGAACCGGGACTGCTGTCTTGAATCGTCTCTAATGGAATTTTAGAAATAATAATATCTTGGTGAACCGGAAAAAACAAAACGGCGACAATCATCAAAATGGCTGAAATAATTACCGTTCCTAAAAAAACACCGATAACAATTCCGAACAATTTTCCCAGTTTTTCTGTCTTTTCCAAACTGGCAATCGAAGAAGCGATGGTAAAGAAAACTAACGGAATAATAGCTGTAAAGAGTAAATTCAAGAAAATATCTCCCAATGGCTTAATCACCTCCACCCCTTTTCCAAAAACCAAACCCAATATGCTTCCGGCTAAAATCCCTCCCAACAGCAATAAAATACTGCTGTAGTTTTTCAAAAAACCAGATGATTGTCCATTCCTCGAATTCATATCATTAAAAGTTTACGGTAAATATATAAATCTATAGGCGAATGACATCACCAATTTAAAAAGTTTAAAACTTCTAGAAAGCTCTTTTCAGGCATTGAGATATAAAAAAACAATAAATTAATGCTTTTTCTGTTTACTTTTGCAACAAATAAAATTCCATGTCAATAGAAGTAAATAATATCTCCAAAAGCTATGGTGCCCAAAAGGCATTAGACAATATCTCATTCTCTATCAACAAAGGAGAAATCGTTGGTTTTTTAGGCCCGAATGGAGCCGGAAAATCTACTTTAATGAAAATATTGACCACCTACATCAATGCCGATGAAGGTACAGCAATAGTGAATGGTCATAATGTAAACACGGATCCTAAGGCCGTTCAACTTTCTATTGGTTATTTACCGGAACACAATCCCCTGTATCTGGATTTATATGTGAGAGAATATTTGGCTTTTAATGCAGATGTTTACAAAGTAGCAAAATCCCGAATCGAAGAAGTCATTCAATTGACCGGTTTAAGTAACGAAAGTCATAAAAAAATAGGCCAATTATCCAAAGGATACCGTCAGCGTGTGGGATTAGCTAATGCTTTATTGCACAATCCCGATGTTTTGATTCTGGATGAACCTACTACTGGTTTGGATCCAAATCAATTGATTGAAATTCGTAATGTGATTAAAAACGTAGGAAAAGACAAAACTGTTTTCCTTTCAACACATATTATGCAAGAAGTGGAAGCCATTTGCGAGCGTGTCATAATCATCAATAACGGTAAAATTGTAACCGATAAAAAACTGGATAATTTAATTACTGAAGGCAAAGAACAAGTTATTGAAGTCGAATTTGACAACACGGTCGAAGAGCAACTAATTGCCAAAATCGAGAATCTTTCTTCTTATAAAAATACGCAGGACAAGATTTGGGAGTTAACCTTTACCACCGACAAAGACATGCGCCCAGCCGTTTTTGATTTTGCAAATGCCAATGGTTTAAAAACTTTACAACTCAATCAGAAGAATAAAAATCTGGAAACTGTATTTAGAGAGATTACGAAGTAGTTAGTAGTTTCCAGTCTCAATTTTCAGTCTCAGTTTATCAAAAAAAATAAGCCCGTTTAAAATGGATTTAAACGGGCTTATTTTTTATCCGAAAAAAGCTAAACGAAATAATTTTACTATTAAATTTTACTCAATCCCCAACTCCAAAACACTCTTTTTCATCTCCTCTATCGCAATCTGAATATCCAATTCAGTAGTTCTCCAGTTTACAAACGAAGCACGGATTCCTTTTCTGTTTTGATACACTGTTGGCGTCATAAATACTTTGCCTTTGTCATTAACATGGGTCAAAAACAAATTTACTTTTTCCTGATTATGGTCTCCCGCCAAAGTAAAACAAACGTTGTTCAAACGGGTTGGCGCCAATAATTCGAAGTTTTTATTTTGGACAATAAAGCTGTCAAATTGCAATGCCATCGCAACGCTATTTTCTACAATATCTTGAAATCCCAGTTTCCCATACGCCAATAGCGAAAACCAAACAGGCAATGCTTTTAAACGTCTGGAGTTTTCCGGCAAGAAATTCAAGTAACTGAAATTCTCCAACGGATCTCCTAAATAGGGTGCATTTGAATTCTGAAAGGTTTCAACTTGAAGATTTTTATGTTGTTCTTTTACCAAATAAAAAGCACTTTCATAAGGTACATTCAGCCATTTATGACAATCAATTGTAATACTGTCAGCATTTTCCCAGCCACTTATCAGGTGTTTGAATTTGGGAGAACAAGCAGCAAAACCACCAAAAGCTCCATCAATATGCCACCAAAAATTGTATTTTTCTTTCAGTTTAGTTATTGCATTGAAATCATCAAAATCAGCTGTATTTACCGTTCCTGCACTAGAAATTAGAATGAATGGTTTCCCATTTAAGCTTTCGATATTTTTCTCCAAATCCGCAATGTCAATAGCTTCACGGTTTCCTTCAATTGCTTTTATTTTAGTAAAATTTTGACTTCCAATCCCTAACATTGCCAATGATTTTACAGACGAAGAATGCGGTGTGGCGGTAAGAATCGTAATGGGTTCCGAAATTCCGTTTTTAGCAAAATCTTTCCCTATCTGAGTTCCGAACCATTGTCTGGCTACAGCCAAGCAGGTAAAATTCGACATCGTTGCTCCAGTCACAAATCCCCCTAAAAAGGATTTAGGCAGATCTAACAATTGCAACAACAAATTAATAGTTTCTATTTCTATCAAAGCCGAAACACCACCTTGTGCTTTTGTTGCCTGGGTATTTGCATCATAAATAGTGGTCAGCCAATCTCCAACAATTGAAGCCGGCGTTGCTCCTCCGGTTACAAACCCCCAATAACGGGGTCCGGCCTGTGAAACCATCAAGGGCGCTAAGCGTTGATTGAACTCTTCTAAAGCGGACAGAGCACCCAAACCTAAATCGTTTAGACCTCTATCCGTTGTGATAGAATTCTGGGTTGAAGTAGGAACTGCATCAATCGAATGCAAAAAATCAATTCCTTGTTGTTTTACTTGTTCAAGGATATTTTCTATGTCTTTTAGGTCTTCTTGAAGTATTGAATTCATTTTGGTTTGGTTTTTTTATATAAAAAAAGGGCTGAAGAATCAGCCCTTTTAAATGTTATAATCAATTAAAAAACTTGACTCGCAATTTGTCGTATATTTTCAGATTTACCCATAGAATAATAATGCAAAACGGGAACACCCGCCGCCTTCAATTCTAATGATTGTTGAATCGCCCATTCGATACCTACTTGTCTAATGTCTGTATTATTTTTGCATTGATCTACAGCATTAATTAAATCTTCAGGCAAATCGATACGGAAAATTTGCGGCAATATTTGTAAATGTCGTTGCACCGCAATTGGTTTGATCCCCGGAATAATAGGAATTGTAATTCCAATTTCTCTGGCTTTGGCTACAAATTCAAAGTATTTTGCATTGTCAAAAAACATTTGTGTTACTACATAATCCGCACCGGCATCTACTTTTTCTTTCAGCCTTTTTAAATCGGATTGTAAAGAAGGAGATTCCAAGTGTTTTTCTGGATAACCTGCCACACCAATACAAAAATCAGCTTTATTATCCTTGTCCATCACATCATGCAAATATTTCCCTTGATTAAGATGATTGATTTGTCTCACTAAATCTACCGCAAAATGATTCCCTCCATCTTTTGGAATGAAATATTGTTCGTCTTTCATCGCGTCACCTCGTAATGCCATAATATTATTTATTCCTAAATAATGACAATCAACCAACATATACTCTGTTTCCTCCTTTGTAAAACCACCACAAAGCAAGTGTGGCACAGTGTCTACATTGTATTTGTGTTTTATGGAAGCACAAATACCCAAGGTTCCCGGGCGCATTCTGGTTAATTTTTTATCTAATAAACCGTTGCCTTTATCTACATAAATATACTCTTCGCGAGAAGTAGTAACATCAATAAATGGCGGTTTGAACTCCATCAACGGATCAATATTATCATATAATTCTTGAATGCTTTTGCCTTTTTGTGGCGGTATAATCTCAAAAGAGAATAATGTTTCTCCTTTGGCTGCTTCTATATGTTCTGTTACTTTCATTTTTCTTAGTTTGAAGTCTAAGGTTTAAGCTTCTCTCGAACGACTTTAAACTTTAAACAAAATTTCAACTTTAAACTATTTTTAATCTGCAATATTCGGATTCAACCATTTCATAGCTGCTTCTGTGGAGATATTTCTTCGTTTGGCGTAATCAACCACCTGGTCTTCTTTTATTTTTCCGAGTCCAAAATATCTGCTTTCCGGATTTCCAAAATAATAACCTGAAACTGAAGAGGCCGGCCACATTGCCATACTTTCCGTTAAAGTCACTCCTATTTCTTCTGCCACATTCAATAATTTCCAGATGGTCGGTTTTTCTAGATGGTCTGGACAAGCCGGATAACCAGGTGCTGGACGAATCCCTTTATACGCCTCATCAATCATCGCCTCATTACTTAAATTCTCATCAGCTGCATAACCCCAAATTTCTTTACGAATCTTTTCGTGTAAATATTCGGCAAAAGCTTCTGCAAAACGGTCCGCCAATGCTTTGACCATTATCGAATTATAATCATCTAAATTCTTTTCGAATTCAGCTGCCCATTCATCCACACCAAATCCGGTAGTTACACAGAATGCTCCCATATAATCTGTTTTTCCGCTCTCTTTTGGAGCAATAAAATCGGCTAATGCGATATTCGGTGCCCCTTTTGTTTTTTGGGACTGCTGGCGTAACGTCAAGAATTTTTCTAATACATTTCCGTTTTCATCACGTAATTCAATATCGTCATCATTCACTTGATTCGCAGGAAAAATTCCATAGATTCCTTTGGCTGTCAGTTTCTTTTCTCTCAAGATTACTTCTAACATTTCCTGTGCATCTTTGAAAACCGCTGTTGCTTGTTCACCAACCACTTCATCAGTTAGGATAGCCGGATATTTTCCGAACAATTCCCAGGTTCTGAAAAACGGCGTCCAGTCAATATACGGAACCAAAACATCTAAGTCCACTTCGATGGTTTTTGTTCCGATGAAATTTGGCTTCACTGGGTTGTAATTCTCCCAATCCAATTTTAATTTATTAACGCGGGCTTGCTCAATAGTCAGGAAATTTTTATCTCGTGAACGATTTAAAAACGTTTCACGGAAAGCATCATATTCTGCTCTGATTTCACTCGCATATATTTTTTTATCACTATTCAGTAAACTTCCTGCAACAGTAACCGCTCTGGAAGCGTCATTTACATGAATCACTGTTTCCCTGTATTGAGGAGCAATTTTCACGGCAGTATGAGCGCGTGAGGTTGTTGCTCCACCAATCATAATTGGGATTTTTATATCCAGTTTATCTAATTCTTTGGCTAAATACACCATTTCGTCAAGCGAAGGCGTAATCAGTCCGCTCAGTCCAATAATATCTACCTTGTGTTCAATGGCAGCCGCAATGATTTTCTCTGGGGCAACCATTACGCCTAAATCAACTATTTCGTAGTTGTTACAAGCCAAAACTACAGCCACAATGTTTTTCCCGATATCATGAACATCTCCTTTTACGGTTGCCATCAAAATCTTACCGGCACTTTGAGAAGTTCCGTCTTTTTCGGCTTCAATAAAAGGTAGCAAATAGGCCACAGCTTTTTTCATTACACGAGCCGATTTTACGACCTGAGGTAAAAACATTTTTCCGCTTCCGAATAAATCTCCAACGACATTCATTCCGGCCATCAAATTTATCTCGATTACTTCAATTGGTTTTGAAGCAGCTAATCTGGCCTCTTCAATATCCTGTTCTATAAATTCATCAACTCCTTTTACCAACGAATGCGTCAATCGTTCCTGAATCGTTCCTGAGCGCCATTCCTGAACAGCTTTCTCATTACTTTTGACATCACCTTTTACATTTTCAGCAAAGTCTAAAAGTCTCTCGGTAGCATCGTCTCTTCTATTAAGAATTACATCTTCAACATGCTCTAATAAATCCTTAGGAATTTCATCATAAATAGAAAGCATCTCCGGGTTTACAATTCCCATGGTCATTCCGTGTTGAATGGCGTGGTACAAGAAAACAGAATGCATGGCTTCACGAACCGTGTCATTTCCTCTGAAAGAAAACGAAACATTACTAACGCCTCCGCTGATGTGTGCATGAGGCAAATTTTCCCTAACCCATTTGGTTCCTCTAAAGAAATCCAAGGCGTTCAAGCGGTGCTCTTCCATTCCTGTCGCTACCGGAAATATATTTAAATCGAAAATTATATCCTGTGGTGCAAAATCTACTTTATTGACCAAAATATCATACGAGCGCTTACAGATTTCGATTCGTCTTTCGTAATTATCTGCCTGTCCTACCTCATCAAATGCCATTACAATAACAGCAGCACCATAACGTTTGATTAGTTTGGCATGATGAATAAATTGCTCTTCCCCTTCTTTCAAAGAAATAGAGTTTACCACGCTTTTTCCTTGCACGACTTTTAAACCAGCTTCGATGATTTCCCATTTAGAGCTGTCAATCATGATTGGTACTCTGGAAATATCTGGTTCTGCGGCAATCAAATTCAGGAATTTCGTCATAGCATAAACGCCATCAAGCATCCCCTCATCCATATTAATATCAATGATTTGTGCGCCTCCTTCTACTTGCTCTTTGGCAATACTGAGCGCTTCTTCATATTTTTCTTCCTTGATTAATCGAAGGAATTTTCTAGAACCTGTTACATTCGTTCTTTCACCAACGTTCACAAAGACGCTGTTGGGCGTAATGATTAAAGGCTCTAATCCCGATAATACCAAGTTTCTTCTAGTTTCTGCTTGTGCCATTTTTTAATTTTGAGTTACTGAGTTTCTAAGTAGCTTAGATTCTGAGTTTTTATTGTTTTGTCTACGGTCTAAAAAACTGTAGTTAAATCGCTTCTCTACCTTTACATTGTTGCTGTTGAAACACGTGGTTTATAATTCTTAGCCACTTCTGCAATCAATCGAATATGTTCCGGTGTCGTTCCGCAACAGCCTCCGATAATGTTTACTAAATTATCATCCAAATATTCTTTTATCAACTGTTGCATTTCTTCGGCAGTTTGATCGTACTGTCCGAAAGCATTTGGCAAACCTGCATTAGGATGTGCCGAAACATTTAATGCGGTGTTCTGCGCCAAAGTTTTCAGGTACGGTTTAAGTAAATCTGCTCCTAGAGCACAATTAAACCCTACGCTTAACAATGGAATATGTGAAACCGAAATCAAGAAAGCCTCCACAGTTTGACCTGAAAGTGTTCTTCCTGAAGCATCCGTAATGGTTCCTGAAACCATGATTGGAATTTCGATATTGCGTTCGTCTTTAACTTCTTCGATAGCAAAAAGTGCCGCTTTGGCATTTAATGTGTCAAAAATGGTTTCTACCAATAATAAATCACAACCTCCATCCATCAATGCTTCGACTTGCTGTTTATAGGCAATGCGCAAATCATCAAAAGTTACTGCTCTGTAACCCGGATCGTTTACATCCGGAGACATACTCGCCGTTCTGTTTGTCGGTCCGATTGAACCGGCAACGAAACGAGGTTTGTCTGGATTTTTTGCTGTAAACTCATCGGCTACTTCACGGGCAATTCTTGCAGATTCGTAATTCAAATCATAAACAATATCCTCCAAATGATAATCGGCCATACCGATAGTAGTACCCGAAAAAGTATTGGTTTCTATGATATCAGCGCCAGCTTCAAGATAAGCGGCATGCACATCTCGAATAGCTTGTGGTTGTGTGAGTGATAATAAATCATTGTTTCCTTTTAAAGAATGAGGAAAATCCTTGAAACGTTCCCCACGGAAATCTTCTTCTGAAAAATTATATCGTTGCAACATCGTTCCCATAGCTCCATCGAGTACGAGAATGTGTTTTTTAATGGCTTCTTGAATTGTTGACATAAAATTATTTAAATCGCAATGACGCTTAAGGCGCAAAGCATTGATTATTATTTAAAAATCCCCATTTAAGCTATCTAGCCCTGATGGAAGCAATATCCTTTTATGCCGGCGTTCGGCAGAAAAGATATAGCGTACAGCAGGAAATTTTTCGGCAAAAAAAATGCCAAATCATTCGCTTCTGATACTGAAATGAATTCAGTATATAAAAATTGAAATGTTGTCAGGAAAAGGTTTGAGAAATACTGAGGAAGTATTCTTGTGTTATCTATCCATATATTAGATGGTAGAATGTAGCACCTTCTTTAAAAGTAAAGGGTTGCTAAGGTTTCATCGGGTCTTTCCCTCCGCCTTTCGTGATAACTTTCAATAAAAATAGGAACAGTGCAAAGTAAACACATAGCGCCAACAATTGCAAGTTTTTTTAAAAGTTTCTAAGAGACTGAGTTCCTAAGTTGCTAAGTTAAAAGTACTAATGAAAAAAGTTCTGAGTTACTAAGATTTTTAATTAAACTTAGCAACTCAGAACCTTAGTAACTCAGCAACTCTTTTACACAATAGCTTTCACCACCGCTTTTGGAGCCTCTTTTCGAGTTCCGTCAAATCCGTCTACACCACTTACTGTGGTATATTTCAACACATATTTTTTACCTGGATTGATGATTTGGTAGGCTGCCTGACACATTATTGTAGCTTCATGGAACCCACAAAGGATTAATTTCAACTTTCCTGGATACGTATTTACGTCACCAATGGCGAAAATTCCCGGGATATTTGTTTGATAATCCAATGCGTTATTTACTTTAATTGCATTTTTTTCAATCTCTAATCCCCAGTTACCAATAGGTCCTAATTTTGGAGTTAATCCAAAAAGTGGAACAAAATAATCAGTAGCAATGGTTCTTTGAGCCCCGTTATCGTCTTCAACAACAACAGATTCCAAACGTTCTGCGCCATTTAAACCGACTACTTCACCTGGAGTAATCATTTTTATTTTTCCGGCCGATTTTAATTCTTGCACTTTTTCTACAGAATCTAATGCGCCTCTAAATTCATTTCTTCTGTGAATCAAAGTCACTTCGGATGCTACATTAGACAAGAAAATACTCCAGTCCAAAGCAGAATCTCCTCCTCCGGCAATAACTACTCTTTTATCCCTGAATTTCTCTGGGTTTTTGATAAAGTACTTAATTCCTTTATTTTCATAAAACTCGATATCTTCAATAAGTGGTTTTCTTGGTTCAAAACTTCCCAACCCACCAGCAATTGCAATTACAGGCGCGTGAAATTTTTTCCCTTTATTTGAAGTCACGATAAAACTTCCGTCTTCTTGTTTTTCAATGGTTTCAGCACGTTCCCCAAGAGTAAAACCTGGCTCGAACTGCTTAATTTGTTCCATTAAGTTATCAACTAAATCACCAGCCAATACTTCAGGAAATCCCGGAATATCGTATATAGGTTTTTTAGGATACAATTCGGATAGTTGTCCTCCAGCTTGTGGCAGTGCATCTAAAATATGACATTTTAGTTTTAACAATCCTGCTTCAAAAACTGCAAATAAACCTGTTGGTCCGGCTCCTATTATAAGTATGTCTGTTTTAACCATTTTTCTATTCTTTATATAATTATGATTCTATTTTTATCCCACTGATTCGCATTTGTGGGCAATTTTATTTTTTTATTTTTTGGTGCGGCAAATAAACGGATGATTTTTGTTTCTTAAGATGATAATTATCATCCCTTACTTTATCACTCTGTTTATTCCTTATTCTTTAACGCTGCTGTAATTTCATTCATTTTTTGAACTTTATCTTCGAAATTTCCTTTCAGCGTTTTGCGATATTCATTTAGGTTTTCTACCATTTTATTAATATCATCCGGAATTATTTCTTCAAAAAATTCGCGTAATCTTTTGGCTGTTGTTGGTGATTTCCCATTGGTTGAAATGGCAATTTTCACATTTCCTTTGGTAACAATCCCTCCCAAATAATAATCACATAAATCCGGTGTATCGGCAATATTGCAAATCAGGTATCTTTTCCTGGACAAATCGTATACCCGTTTATTGATTTTCAGATCATCGGTACAGGCAATCACCATGTGTCGCTTCTTCAGCATTTTTTTCTTGAACTTGGCTTTGGTCAATTTCACCGACGGATGCTTTTCAACTAACAGTTCTAATTCTTGTAAAAACCTTGGTGCCACTACCTCAACATTAGCATTTGGACTGGATTTTAACATGAAAGACAATTTTTCTAAGCCCACATTTCCGCCACCTACAATCAATACATTAAGATTGTGCAGTTTTAAAAAAGCCGGATATAATTCGTTTCTTTCCATTGTTGCCTATGTGTTTTCGTCGATAATGTCGGATCTCGACCGACCCTACGAAATAATTTCTTTTGATATAAACTCTTCGTAAAATCCTTTTAACTGATTGCTTTCTTTGACTACTTCTCCAATTACAATAATTGCAGGAGAACTTAATTTGTTCTCGGCGACTATCTGTTGAATGGTATTTATTGTTCCAACACCTATTTTTTCATTTACAGTCGTTCCGTTTTGAATAATCGCAACGGGAGTTTCTCCTTTGGATTCCTTTTGAAATAAAGTAACAATTTGTGACAATTTACTCATTCCCATCAAAATTACAACAGTTGCAGATGATTGCGCTGCAAGAGCTATATCATTTGACAATTTTCTGTCGGAAGTTGTTCCTGTTATTACCCAAAAGCTTTCCGAAACTCCTCTTTTTGTCAAAGAAATTCCTTGGTAAGCGGGAACTGCAATCGATGAAGAGATTCCAGGAACTACAAATGTAGGAATTCCAAAGCTTTCTACGTATTCTACCTCTTCACTTCCTCTTCCGAAAATAAATGGATCGCCCCCTTTTAATCGAACAACGTGTCCATACGTAAGCGCATTGTCCACAATCAACTGATTGATTTGATCCTGCGTATATTCGTGACAGCCTTTTCTTTTGCCAACAAATATTCGTATTGCCTTTTCCGGGGCATGGTTCATTATCTCTTCATTGGCCAAGGCATCATACAAAACCACATTCGCTTCAGCAAGTGCCTTCACTCCTTTTAGAGTAAGTAAATCCGGGTCGCCCGGACCAGCGCCCACTAAAGTTACTTTGGGTTCTATTATTTTATGCATTAGCTAAATCTTTGGCTCTGTAAGTTTCTAAATTTTCAAAAAACGAAACTGCTTCTTGAATGTATTTTTGTGCAAATGCTTCAGAAGGTTCATTCTGATTGATTTGATATACCAAGTCTGCAAAAGTTGAATTCAACTCGATTTTATTGCTTTCGATGAAAACAGTATCAAACAAACTGATAATTCCTGCATGGTGATTCGTTTTCTGATTTTCAGCTAACAATAAAGCTTTCGCTCCATTTACAAAACCTGCATAGGCTAAATAAATTGCATCTGCCCATTTTTTATCATCAAAAGCTTCATGCGCAAAAGTTAATTTGTCTTTAGCTTCGAATAGTAATGTAGCGACTAAATCAATTACAACACCTGCACATTCTCCAACTCCAACAGCTTTCACATAATTATCAGCATTACCCCAATCTACGAAATCAGCTTCCGTTAGGTTGGTTACATCTGCTAATGGTTTCAAAAACTCATAGAAATATTTCTCTCCTTTTGCATCATAATAATCTAAGAATCGCGCTCCATTTCCATTCGCTTCAAAATCATTTAAGATTAGTCGTAAAGCTTCTGGACCTCTTCTGCTAGGGATTTTGATTACTTTATCAGAGAATCTTCCGTTTCCGTTTCCTAATATTCCACCTCCCAATAATACCTGTAATGCTGGCGCTACTAATTTCCCTGCATTGATTGACATTCCCTGAAAACCAATTTCAGCCATATTGTGTTGCCCACAGGCATTCATACAACCACTAATTTTGATAGCAATCTCTTTATTATTAACAAATTGAGGGTATTCTATTTTTAAAACTTTTTCTAATTCTTCAGCAATACCAGTACTACTCGCAATCCCTAAGTTACAGGTATCTGTACCTGGACATGCGGTGATATCACCAATGGTATTATAGCCTAAAGAAACGAAATCCAGTTTGGCTAATTCCTGATAAAAGAAAGCTAAATTCTCTTCTTTAATATTACGGATAACAATGTTTTGTCGTAATGAAAAACGCAATTCATTAGCACCGTAATTTTTAATTAAATCCGCTAACAATCTGGCTTTATCCGTATAAAAATCCCCTAAAAGTATTTTAATTCCAATAGCTACATATCCTGCTTGCTTTTGTGGAATTACATTTGATTTTTTCCATGCTTCAAAAGCTTCAACATCTTCAAGAGTTACTGTTGGTACCGCCAACAACGGCTCTGTAATAGCTCCTTCAAAAGCGGTAGTATCTATTTCATAGGTTAGATTAGGCAAAGCTTTTTTCTCTTGCTCAACTAAACGTAAAAATTCCTCTTTACCCAGATCTTTAATTAAGAATTTCAAACGTGCTTTTAAACGTTTTGCTCTTTCTCCGTAACGGTCAAAAACTCTGATTACCCCTTCGGCAGTTGGAATAATTTGATTAACCGGCACAAATTCTGAAAGAAGTTCCGCATGACTTGGTTGAGAACCTAATCCTCCTCCAAGCATTACTTTAAATCCTTTTTCTCCATTTACAATTTTTGGAATAAACCCTAAATCGTGCATATAGCTTAAGGCTGTATCTTCATCTGATGAGGAGAATGATATTTTAAACTTACGACCCATTTCCTGACAAACTGGGTTACGCAATAAATATTGAAATAAACCATGAGCATAAGGACTTACGTCAAAAGGTTCATTAACATCAACACCTGCTAATTCACTGGCAGTAATATTACGTACCGTGTTTCCACAAGCTTCTCTCAATGTGATATCGTCTTTTGCTAATTCTGACCAAAGCTCTGGAGTTCTGTCTAAACTCACATAGTGAATCTGAATATCCTGACGCGTTGTAATATGCAAACGACCTGTAGAATACTTGTCTGAAACTTCAGTAATTCTTTTTAATTGCTCACTGGTTACTTTTCCATAAGGCAATTTAATACGAATCATTTGCACACCTTCCTGACGTTGGCCGTAAATACCACGTGCCAAACGAAGACTACGAAAACGCTCATCGTCAATCTGTCCATTACGGAATGAATAAATCTTTTTCTCTAAATCGATAATCTCTTTTTGGACAATCGGGTCTTCTATTTCGGTTCTAAAACTTTGCATATCTTTTTAGCTATAGGCTTCAGGCTGTAAGCTGTAAACTCGTTTGCCTCTACCTTAATTAATAATTACTTCCTGCTTAAAGCCAACTGCTTAAAGCTTATCGCCTTTATTTAATAAATCCTACTCCTGCGGTTGTATTCGTTGCCACATCAATTAAAATAAATGCTCCATTTGATTTATTGTCATTGTAAGCATCAAAATATAAAGGTTTACTCAATTTAATAGTCACTTCTCCGATTTCATTAATAGCTAATTGAGTGGCTGGTACTGAACCTGAATAATCAGTTGCGATTACATTTTTTATACTGTCAATTTTTGCTAAAACTCTGTTCGTGTTGTGTTGTATTAAATATTTTGTTCCTGGAACTAACTTTTTGCTGTCCATCCAACAAATAGTTGTGTTGATGTCTTTTTCTATTTTAGGAAGTTCATCTGATTTTACAATCATATCCCCTCTGGTCACATTAATATCATTTTCTAATTCGATTGTGATGGATGAACCTGCAGTAGCTTCGTCATATTGTTTATCGAAGAAGTGAATGTTGCTCACTTTAGATTTCGTTAAAGAAGGAAGCACGGTTACCGCATCCCCAACTTTAATATTGTTCCCATATAATTTACCAGCATATCCTCTAAAGTCATGGTATTCCTCTGTTTTTGGTCTGATTACCGTTTGAACAGGGAAACGTGCTTTACCTGTTTCAAATACATCTTCCGGCTCTAAGGCTTCCAAATGCTCCAAAACTGTTTGTCCTGTATACCAAGGCATGTTTTCTGATCTATCAGCTACATTTCCTCCGTTGATAGCACTCAAAGGAATATAACTAACGGTTTGTTCTTTGAAAGAACTTTTAGCATTTAAAGCCTGAAAATCAGATTTAATTTTATTGAATACTTCTTCTGAATAATCAACCAAATCCATTTTGTTTATCGCAACAATTACTTCTTTTACACGCAATAAATTATTGATAAAAAAGTGTCTGTACGTTTGCTCAATCACTCCTTTTCTAGCATCAATCAAAATAATGGACACTTGTGAAGTTGAAGCTCCGGTAACCATGTTACGTGTGTATTCAACGTGACCTGGAGTATCGGCAATGATGTAACTTTTTTTGGCAGTCGAAAAATAAATATGCGCCACATCAATTGTAATTCCTTGTTCTCTCTCGGCAACCAAACCATCGGTAGCCAAAGAAAAATCTAAATAATCGTATCCTTTTTGTTTACTGCTCTTTTCTATTGCTTCAATCTTATCTGTAGTCAAGGATTTTGTATCGTATAATAATCTTCCGATTAATGTACTTTTTCCGTCATCTACACTTCCTGCTGTTGCTATTTTTAAAACTTCCATTCTTGTTTTTTGTTTAAAGCTTAAAAGTTTAAGGTTTCAAGTTTTTCCAAACACCTCTATGTAAACTTCTAAATTTGATTTTATTATTTTAAATGTTGAATTTTAAATTTTAAATGTCTCGGAACAATTCATAATTTAAAATTCATAATTTATAATTGTTTTCTAAAAGTATCCTTGCTGTTTTCTTTTTTCCATGGCAGCTTCAGAACGTTTGTCATCAATTCTGGCACCTCTTTCAGAAATAGTAGAAGATCTGATCTCACCAACTACTTCTTTAATAGTTGCTGCATAAGACTCCACTGCTGCAGTACAACTCATATCTCCAACTGTTCTGAAACGAACAATTCTTTCTTCGATTTCTTCGTCTTCTTCCTGATACACAAATGGAGAATGTGACCAGATTAAACCGTCTCTTAAGAACACTTTACGTTTGTGTGAAAAGTAGATTGATGGAATTTCAATTCCTTCTTCTTCAATATAACTCCAAACATCTAATTCAGTCCAGTTCGAAATTGGAAAAACACGAACATTTTGACCATTTTCAATTTTTCCGTTCAAAATATCAAACAACTCCGGACGTTGATTTTTTTCATCCCACTGACCAAAGTCATCACGAACAGAAAAAATACGCTCTTTTGCTCTTGCTTTCTCCTCATCTCTACGCGCTCCTCCAATACAAGCATCAAATTTAAATTCTTCAATAGCATCCAAAAGAGTAGTCGTTTGCAAACTGTTTCTACTCGAATATTTACCTGTTTCTTCCACTACTTTACCTTCATCAATAGCATCCTGAACATTACGAACGATTAATTCCAATCCTAATTCAGCTACCAATTTATCTCTAAACTCAATAGTTTCAGGGAAGTTATGTCCTGTATCAACGTGTAAAAGAGGAAAAGGAATTTTAGCAGGAAAAAAGGCTTTTTGTGCTAAACGTACCAATGTAATAGAATCTTTCCCACCAGAGAAAAGCAATACTGGTTTATCAAATTGAGAAATAACTTCTCTGAAAATATATATTGCTTCGCTTTCTAAAGCATTTGTTTTTAATATTGAACTCATTATTATTTGGTAATTTGTTTATTTGTTTATTCGGCTAAACGATCAAACACCTAAACGATTAAACTTTTTATTTTTGGTGTAAACCACATTCTTTATGACTAGATTCCCACGACCATCTTCCCGCTCTTATGTCTTCTCCTGGAGCAATCGCTCTGGTACAAGGTGCACAACCAATGCTCACAAATCCTTTTTTATGCAGGACATTTTGTGGTACATTATTTTTTTCTAAATAGTCTTCCACTTCTTTCAAAGTCCATTTCAATAATGGATTGAATTTTATGATATCAAAATGGGCATCATATTCAAAAGTGGCTAAATCACTTCTGTTTTCTGATTGTTCCGCACGCAAACCGGTAATCCAAATTGCATTTCCTTTTAATGCTTTTGTCAGCGGCGCCACTTTTCGAATAAAACAACATTCTTTTCTATTCTCAACTGATTCGTAAAAACTGTTTGGGCCTTTTTTATTTAATAATTCCTCCACTGAAGCAGCTTCCGGAAAATACGTTTTAATCTCTTTTTTATATTTTTTCAATGTCTTATGAAAAACATCGTAAGTCTCTTGAAATAATCTTCCTGTATCTAAAGTAAAAATGGTAATCGGTAAATCATTTTGACCGATTAAAGCCGTAATCACTTGATCTTCCTGCCCAAATGAAGTAGAAAAAACTACTTTGTCCTTGTATTCATCAGCTAAAAATGAAAGCGTTTCCTCTATGCTGAAATCTTTCGTTTTTTCTAATAAAGTATTTACAATTGCTGTACTCATTATAATAATTTAGATAAGGTTTTTAAACTTAAAATGATAATTAATATCCCAACTGCAATCATCATAGGTTTTCTTTTGATTCTATTGACCAAAACAGCCGCAATAGGAGCTGCCATCACACCGCCTAAAATCAATCCTATAATTACTTGCCATCCTTGTATTCCTCCAAAAAGCATAAAAGTTACACCACTGGCAAAAGCTACCGCAAACTCGGCCGCATTTACAGAACCAATCGTATATCTGGGATGTCTGCCATTTCCTAACAAAGTAGAAGTAACAATTGGTCCCCAACCGCCACCACCTACAGCATCCATAAAACCTCCGAAAGTAGCCAAGACACCTAACTTTCTTGTTTTCTTTTTAATGATATTTTTCTTCAATGCTTTTCTGATGATAATACAAGCCAAAACAATCATATACACTGCAATAAAAGGCTTAATAACATCCCCATCAATTACATCAGACAACAAATAAGCCCCGGTGATTGATCCTAAAACTCCAGGAATTAAAAGGTGTCGTACTAATTTTTTATTGATATTACCAAATCTATGATGAGAAATGGCAGATGCACCGGTTGTAAACATTTCAGCAACGTGAACTCCTGTACTACTAATTGCTGGTGGAATTCCATATGCCAATAAAAAAGAAGTGGACGTGGCTCCGTACCCCATACCTAAAGTTCCGTCTACCAACTGAGCAAAGATTCCAATACAGAAAAAGATTAAAAATTCCTGGTTAAACCCTCCTACAAAACCATTCCAGGAAAATTCATCATAATGGTTGTATACCAATGTCGAGAATAATCCAATTAACAAAACAACTGGAATTAGAACCCACAAACGTTCTGCGAAAGTCGTTTCCGTTTTTATTGTAACATTATTATCTTTTGATTCTTTACTCATGATTTTAAAATTCAATTATTAATTTTTTTTAAATCTATTACCCTATCGGGATACTGGATTAAAGTACAAAAATAAGACTTTTTTATTAACTACAAAACTTAATTAAAATTTTATTGGCTAAAAAGAGATGTCTGCCAGGGTGTTATTCTCCAAAATCATCAAAGTATTGTCACGCACTTCTGTCATTAATTTATGAACAGAACAACTGGCTTCATCAATACAGTCATCACATTTCTCGTAAAAATTATGGCTCACACAAGGCAATAATGCGATTGGCCCTTCGAGAATTCGATAGACATGGGCCATATTAATATCTTTTGGATCTTTAATCAAATAATATCCTCCGCCTTTTCCTTTTTTGGCTCCTAAAAAACCGGAGTGGCGTAATAGTAGTAAAATACTTTCCAAAAACTTAATCGAAATATTTTCACTCTTTGCTATCTCAGCAATTTGTACAGGTGAATTATCTTCTTGGCGAGCCAAAAAGGTCAGTGCTTTTATTCCGTATTTTGTTTTTTTTGAGAGCATGTTTTTGAAAAGATAATAAATGATAGTCTTTGAGATAATAGAGTCAAAAATATAAAATAAAGATTAACTTTTTTTGCAGAATTACAAAACTCTATTTCTACACGAAACTACAAACTTTAATTTTCGTTATCTCCTTTAAATAAAATTATTTTAAAATTTCATCGCAGATTGATGTTATAAAATCCATTTCTGTATAAAAATCGTGTTCTCTATTTTTAATAATTTCAAAGTCTACTGAAATCTTTTCAAACCAATCATCAGTTGGTTTGTTGTTGTCATTTTCTCCAAAATAGAGTTTTATTGTACTATTTGGAATTTCATTTTCATACCGCAATCTTGTTGATGAAACGGCAAAGAGATTTTCAACATTTAACCCCTTCAAAGCTGCTTTCCACGCTATAGTTCCTCCGACACTGAACGCAAGGATATTTATTTTCTCTTTTTCAGATATCAATAAATTGGCAACTGCTCTTTCTATTCCTCCATTAACAAACTGCTCATGTAATTTAACTTCGTAATAATTTGTTGCATCAATTTCTCCCAAAAGACAACTATCGTACACCACAATTTCAAAATTGCATTCTAAAATTGCAACATACTCTTTCATCCAATCTCCATTTTTCAAACCCCATAAATCGGAAAGGATAATTAATTTTGGTTTCATTTTTTAAAATTAGTCTATCAATTTGAAAAATAATGATTGAATAGTAACGATTTTGAACGCACCATAAATCTGGTAATGCTTCACGCGAGTCAAAAATCGTTACTCTTCATTCTAAAACTTTTATGACAATGCCTGTTCCAAATCAGCAATCACATCTTTCACTGTTTCTAAACCAACAGAAACACGTACCAAACCATCCGTAATACTAACTGCCAAACGTTCTTCAACAGATAATTTACTATGTGTGGTAGAAGCAGGATGTGTAACTATCGTTCTGGTATCTCCTAAATTTGCCGAAAGCGAACACAATTGTATTTTATCCAAAAATGCTCTTCCAGCTTCAATTCCACCTTTGATTTCGAAAGCGACAATATTTCCTCCCAATTTCATTTGCTTTTTGGCTATTTCATATTGCGGATGTGATTTCAGGAAAGGATATTTCACACTGTTTACATTTGGATTATTTTCCAAAAATTCGGCTACTTTCAACGCATTTTCACAGTGTTTCTCCACACGAACAGCCAAAGTTTCTAAACTTTTGGATAAAACCCAGGCATTGAATGGTGACAAAGCCGGTCCTGTATTTCTGGAGAACAAATAAATTTTTCTGATTAGGTCTTCACTTCCTACTGCAACTCCTCCTAAAACTCTTCCTTGTCCATCAATTAATTTTGTTGCAGAATGCACCACTAGGTGTGCTCCAAATTTAATAGGCTGTTGGATATAAGGTGTTGCAAAACAGTTATCAATAATTAATATTAGGTTGTGTTTTTTAGCAATATCTCCCAATAACTGCAAATCAATAATATCTACTGCAGGATTTGTCGGCGATTCTGCATACAGAATTTTAGTATTTGGTTTAATAAAACTTTCAATTGTTTCCGGTTCATTGATATCGAAATACGAAGTTTCAATATTCCATTTTGGAAAATAAGTCGTAAACAAAGCATGTGTAGAACCAAAAACGCTACTTGCAGAAACGATATGATCACCAGCGTTCAATAATGCAGCAAAAGTCGAATAGACTGCAGCCATACCAGTTGCAAAAGCATATCCTGCTTCAGCTCCTTCCATTTTGCAGATTTTCTCCACAAACTCAGTAGTGTTTGGATTACTGAAACGACTGTAAATATTTCTGTCTTTTTCTTCCGTAAAAGAAGCGCGCATGTCTTCTGCATCTTCGAATACAAAACTTGAGGATAAATACAAAGGCACAGAATGCTCTAAATATTGTGATCTTTCTATTTGCGTACGTATAGCTTGGGTTTCAAAACCAAATTCTTGTTCGTTCATTGTAATTGTTTAAAAAGTTTAAAGTTTAAGGTTTAAAGGTGTTGGAATTGATTATTTACCCAATTCCACTCCATTTAAAACTACTTTATAATTAATTGTTGCTGTTGGCTCTACTGTTTTAGAAACTGAGCAATATTTCTCGAAAGAAAGTTGTGCTGCTCTAAGCGCTTTTTCTTCATTAATTGGTCCTTCCAAAAAGAAAACAACATTAATTTCCTTAAATGGTTTTGCCTCCCCTACTTGCACTCGTTCTCCCTCTACTTCAGCTTTGAAAGAAGTAATTTCCTGACGTTGTTTTTTCAGAATTGAAATCATATCAATTCCGCTGCATCCTGCAACACCCATTAATACTAATTCCATTGGGCTTGGCCCCATATCATTGCCTCCAAAATCGGGTCTGGCATCTACATTTACAATGTGACCACGCTCGTTTTTTAATTCAAAATGGAAGTTCTCGTTTACTCTGTCTAATGTTATTTTCATCTTACTATTATTTATGCAACGCGGATGAAACGGATTTCAAACGCGGATTTTTATTTTTTTTAATATCTGAACACTCAAAACTGAACACTGAATACTAAAACTATCCTTTATCAGACAATCTCAAAATATCTCCAAAAACACCTCTGGCTGTAACCGCTGATCCTGCACCGGCTCCTTGAATTACAATTGGTCTGTCGCCATACGATTCAGTGTAAATTTCGAAGAAAGAATCCGATCCTTTTAAGCCTCCCAGGGCAGTATCTTTAGGAACAGAAACCAGTTTAACTTCCAGATTTCCTTTGTCTCCTTGTAAATCTCCCGACAATTCCCCAATGTATCGCAACACGTGATTAGGCTCTTGTTCATTTTTGATTTTTGCATAAACCGAATCAAATTCCTTTAATTTGGTTAAAAATTCTGAAGCGCTTCCTTCTCGTAGATGTTCCGGAATTAAATTCTGAATAGCGATTTCTTCAAATTCGTTTTGCAAATCCAGTTCTCTAGCCAAAATTAATAATTTTCTGCCTACATCATTCCCGCATAAATCTTCTCTTGGATCCGGTTCTGTATAACCATTATCAATAGCTTCTTTTAATACTTCGCTAAATGGAACATCCTTGGCAGAAAAGTTATTAAACAAATAACTCAGTGTTCCTGAAAACACCCCTTTTATCTTTGTAATATTTTCACCTGAAAGATGCAATAATTTGATGGTATCAATTAGAGGTAATCCTGCACCAACATTGGTTTCATACAAATAAGTCTTTTGATTATCAGCTAATACTTTTCTCAATTTTTTGTAAAAACTGTAACTCAAAGTATTCGCCACCTTATTAGAAGAAATCAAATCAAAACTACTTTCTACCAAAGGAACATAGTTTTCTACAAAAGTAGCACTAGCCGTATTGTCAACGGCAATTAAATTCTCTAGATGATGCTCATTTGCGTAAGCGATAATATCGTCAATTGTATATGAAAAACCATTGTTCTGAATTTCATTTCTCCAATTTGGTGTCACTCCGTTTTTGTTCAACAGCACATTTTTTGAGTTGGCGATAGCAAAAACATTCAGTTTGACATCTTTTCTTTTTTCAATAGATGCAGCAGATTCCAAGATTTGATTAATCAAAGTGCCTCCTACTAATCCATGTCCAAAAATTGCAATATTTATTTTCTTTGAAACCCCGAAAATCTCTCCGTGGATTACATTCAAAGCTTTGTGAAGCTGCGATTTATTAACCACCAAACTCACATTTTTACCCGTTACGGTATTATTGAAAAGAATTGGAACAATTTTATTTTTTATCAATGCCGTATAAGGCTTATGAAACGTACTTAGGTCCTGACCAATGATCGAAATTACGGAGACATCATCAGTTACTGAAATTTTATTAACGTCTTTCGAATAAAAATCATTTTCGAATTCTTTCTCTAGTTCAATCATTGCTTTGGTCGCTTTATCGGCATCAACCACCAACCCAATTCCTCTTTCTGAAGAACCTTGTGAAATAATACTTACGCTGATATCATTATCACCCATCACTCTAAAAATTCGGGCATCGACACCAGTTTTTCCAAGCAATCCTCTTCCTTCCAAATTCACTAAAGACACATTTTCTAAAACAGACAGTGTTTTAATTCCTTCTTTACTGGCTGTTGATCGTATTAATGTCCCTTTATTTTCGTGATTGAATGTATTTAAAATACGTAGCGGAATATTTTTTTCCAATAAAGGAATAATCGTTTTGGCATGTAATATTGTTGCTCCAAAATTGGCTAACTCATTGGCTTCATTAAAAGTCAGATAATCAATTTTTTTGGCATCAGGAACCAAATCAGGATTTGCCGTATAAATTCCGTCAACATGCGTATAGTTCTGAAGTTCTTCTGCATCCAGATAATTCGCAATCAAGGAAGCTGTATAATTACTGCCGTTTCTTCCTAAAGTTGTGGTGTCATTTTTTGAATTTGAACCGATAAAACCAGTAATAATATTTACCGTTTCATCATTTTGTTTGAAAAACTGAATAACATTTTTCTTAGAGGCCTGTTCCAAAGGTTGCGCATCTCCAAATTTAGAATCGGTTTTTATCAATTCTCTCGAATCGGCAAAACGGGCATTAACACCATTTTTTATCAAAATAGCTGTTACCAATTTTGCAGAAAGTAATTCACCTTTCGACAAAATTTGGTCTTTTATTTTATTACTGTAATCTCCAATTAAACTAACTCCCTCGAAAAGTTTATCTAGCACATTGAATTCCGCAGACAAATCGACATCTGTATAATCCGATTGTTGTTCTTCTTTAAATTTCTCAAATAAAGTTTTGTAATCTCCGTTTTTAGATGCAACTTCCAGAATTCCTTCTAACTCATCTGTAGCATTTCCTCTAGCGGATACGACAACTGCAATTTTTTCTCCCTGGTTTACTTTATCGGTAATTATAGCAACGACTTTATTTATTCCTTCTCCGTTGGATAACGATTTTCCTCCAAATTTTAATACTTTCATTTTATTCGTTTTTTCGTTGTTGGGTCTAAAAAATGGACGCCAGCAAATTATCTAATTGTTTGTATTCGATCAAAAAAGCATCATGTCCATGAATGGATACAATTTCCTGATACGAAACATTTTTTTTATATTTTTTTAATTCTTCATAGGTTGCTCTATTTTCTCTTGGTGTAAAAAACAAATCAGAATCAATTCCTATGATATGAATATCGGCTTCTATTTTTGATGCTATTTCTTCAAAAGAACCTTTATTTCTGGTAATATCAATTGTTTTCAGTAACTGATTCATCATTTTATAAGAAGAAAGCTGAAAACGTTTTTGCAATTTTTTCCCATGATGATCTAACCAACTTTCAATATTAAAAATGGCCAATTCCTCATTAATGGTTCTTTGAAATTTCTCTGTAAAAGATTCCGGTGTTCTGTAACATAACATCGCATGAATACGGGCATCTTCAATAGGTTTTGCCGAATTATTTAAGATTTGCTCTTGCAAAAAACAATTGGCGATCAACCAATCAGTTGATTTCCAATCAGTTGCAATCGGAATTAAATGTTGTGTAATTTTAGGTTCTAATGCGACCATTTCCCATGCAATTCCACCTCCCACAGAACCACCAATTATAGCATACAGTTGCTTGATTTGAAGAAACTTAATCCCGTCGATAAACATTCTGGCAACATCTCTGGCAGTAAAATCTGTATACTTTTCTATTAGAAAATCATCGAATCCATTTCCAGGAACGTTAAAGGCTAAAATGGTATATTTTTGGGTATCAATTGTTTTATTTTCTCCAATTAAATCATTCCACCAACCCGTAACACCCACAACTTGTGAATTTCCGGTCAGGGCATGATTTACCAAAACTATTGGAGCAGTATGTAATGCCTGGCCAAAAACTTGAAAACTTAAGTTTATGCTAGCATAGAAAGCCCCACTTTCGGTGGTGAAATTTTGTAATGCAATATGAGTTGGTTTATTTTCCAATTTCAAATCTTTTATGATTTTTGATTTGTGTCTGGAAATATTAGAAAGAAAGCTAGAAGTATACTAGCAGAATTCTTTGTGTTATCTTTCCACGCTGGACGTGGTAGAATGCAGCACCTTCTTCGATTTATCGAAGGGTTGCTAAGGCTTCATCGGGTCTAATCCCTCTACCTTTCTTTATAACATTTCAATACGATTCTGAACTTAAAGGCACAAATTAACTACTAATTTCCCAAACAAACAAATTTTTAGACAATTTGATTTTTATTTTTCCTTTAACGAACAGGTCAAAACATACCCTACTACATAGTTCATTTCAATAAAGGAGAAACCACTCACTTGGCTTCCCCTTTAATCAAAATGACTAATTCCAAAGACTCAAAATCAAATTTTATTTTCACTATTTTAAATAAAAAGTGTCTCGTTTTCTTTTGAATACATTAGAAACAATAATGAATCTGGCACTTTTGTGTTTTCCAAATCATTCGTTGATGATAATTCAAATCTTGGATGAATCAATTCATTTTTTGATTGAATTTCTTTATTATTTTTCGCCATAGAATCTTTTAGAAACTGAATTGCTCTTGAAATATATTTTGATGTGTTCATGATATTAAATTTTAGTTGTTATTTTAATTGTTTTGTAATCTTTTGATTTTTCAACACATAAAATCCAGTTTCCTAAGATTCTATGCGTTTAGTTTTTTAGTGTTTCGAATACGGCCTGTAAATCGGCTTTCAAATCTTCAATATCTTCTATCCCTACAGAAAGTCGGATTAAATCTTTGCTAACTCCCGTTGCCGCCTGTTCTGCTTCAGATAATTGCTGGTGCGTGGTACTTGCGGGATGAATAATTAAAGATTTAGTATCTCCAATGTTGGCCAATAGTGAAAATAGCTTGGTTTCATCAGCCACTTTCTTAGCAGCTTCAAATCCACCTTTCAATCCGAAAGTTACTACTCCACTCTGTCCTTTAGGTAAATACTTGATTACCAAATCATTATATTTACTCGACTTCAATCCCGGATAATTCACCCAAGCCACAGCCTCTTGATTTTCTAACCATTGGGCCAGTGCCAAAGCATTCTCACTGTGCTTCTGGACACGAATCGGCAAGGTTTCCAGTCCCTGGATAATCTGAAAAGCATTGAACGGGCTCAAAGCGGCGCCATAATCCCGTAAACCTTCTATTCGAACCTTGGCAATAAAAGCGGCATTTCCGAGTGCTTCGTGATACACTAAACCATGATAACCCGCAGAAGGTTCAGTAAATTCAGGAAACTTTCCACTGCTCCAGTCAAAAGTCCCGGCATCTATGATTGCTCCTCCCAATGAAGTTCCGTTTCCGGAAATATATTTGGTCAGCGAATGAATGACAATGTTCGCTCCAAAGGCAATTGGATTTAGCAAATATGGCGATGGAACCGTGTTATCAACAATAAAAGGCACTTTTAATGCTTTAGCTTCTGCAGAAATGGCTTCCAAATCCAATACATCTAATTTTGGATTCCCTAAGGATTCTGCAAAAAACACTTTAGTATTTTCTTTCGCCGCTTTCGCAAAATTGACGGGCTCAGATGGATCTACAAACGTGGTTGTAATCCCTAATCTTGGCAAAGTGACACTCAATAAATTATAAGTCCCTCCATATAAACTGTTCGAAGCTACAATATGATCTCCTGATTTTAACAGTACCAAAAGTGTCGTTGCAATTGCTGCCGTACCAGATGCCGTGACAACTGCAGCAATACCTCCTTCGAGTGCCGCCAAACGTTGTTCTAAAATATCATTGGTTGGATTATTTAATCGTGTGTAAATGAAACCCGCTTCTGCAAGACTGAACAGATTAGACGCATGCTCCGAATTATTAAAAACATAGGAACTGGTTTGATAAATTGGCACCGCTCTGGTTCCTGCTGTTTTAGTAACATCGTGTCCTGCATGTAATGCGTTTGTTGCAAATTTTTGAGTACTCATAATTTTAGTTTTTTAGATTTTTATTTTGTTTAAACTGAACTCGTTTCAGTTTCTTGATATTTTCTTGATTTTGAGATTCTGAAATTCCGAGCGTTTCGGGACAGAAAAACAAAAAACCCTTTTAGACACGTATCCAAAAGGGTTTTAAGTTATGCTATAAACTTATACTTTCGGAATCAACAGACGCAAAAACACATAATGGCTTTGGCACATATCATGGTTTTGACATTGCACTTATTCATTTGTTGTGATTTTAAATTGTTCATTTTTTTATTTTAAATATTGTGATTATTATGATTCAAAAAAAAAGCCTCCCGTTTTGCGGGAAGCTTTTGCTATATATTTTTTAATTTAAATTAAGCAATAGACGACCCGCAGGATACTTCCTGAATGGCTTTAGACATATTGCACACATTAAATTTCATTTTTTCTTTTTTTTGTTGAAGCAAATATGCAAATTATTTTTAAACTTTCCTAATGGTAATTAAAAAAATATGATTATTTCCTTTTGACATTATACCCAAATGGTCTCTTTTTGTTTAATTCGATCTGATATTTTCAAAATATCGTTGAGTACGCTACGTGCTGCAATTTGCTTTCCTGCACCAGCACCCTGAATTATGATTGGGTTTACACCATTCGATTTGGTATAAATTTCGATCAAATTATCCCTTTCCTTTAATTGACCAAGAGCTGAATTCGTTGGTTCAGAAATTAACTTAACCTCTAATTTTCCACTTTCCACATCTAACTCTCCTATATATCTTAGCACGTGATTTTCATTTTGAGTCAGTTTTGCAATTTTATAAGGGGAATCAAATAGACCTTTATTGAGCGCATATTCCGATTTTGTATTTTTAATATTTAGCTCCGGAAGCAGTAAAGAAGTGATTTTTACATCTGAAAGCTCAAATTGCAATTCAATTTCTCTAGCTAAAATCAATAATTTCTCCGCCACATCGTTCCCCGATAAATCATCTCTGGAATCAGCCTTAGTATACCCCAATTTTTCAGCATCCTGCAGTATTTTTGAAAATGGAAGATTTTCGTTTCCAAATCGGTTGAAAATATAACTTAAGGAACTCGAAAAAACACCCCGTATTTTTGTGATTTTTTCTCCCGAAAAATGCAACTCCCTAATTGTATTTATAACCGGCAAACCTGCACTAATACTTGTTTCATAAAAATAATTTTTATCAAACTTCTTTAGGTTTCGACGAATCTCTTTGTAAAAATCATAATGTAATGTATTGGCGGTTTTATTAGACGATACAATGTGAAACCCATTCTGAATTAACGAAATATAGGATTTTACTAATTCTGAACTGTCAGTTGCGTCAATGGCGATTAGATTTTCTAAACCCTGGTATGATGCATATTCAATGATATCCTCAACTCTGAAAGGTATTGCAGATTGTGCAAAATTGGCTTCCCATGTATTTTTTACCCCTTCTTTTTCAAAAAAAGCTAAAGTAGAATTGGTGATTATAGGAAAACGCAATTCAATATTCCTCTTTTCAAGAAAAAATTGCTGACTTTCCAGAACCTGTTGTATTAAGGCACCTCCAATATTCCCTATCCCAAAAAGCACTATATTTATTCTAAGCGTTGACATAATTTTGTTGTTTATGATTATTCAAGATCGGGTTCAAAATGTCTGATAATTGATTGAATTCTATTAAAAAAGCATCATGTCCATGAATTGATTGGATTTGGTGATAAAAAACATTTTGTTTTACATTTTTCAACTCTCGGTACGTTTTGCGGGTTTCTTCGGCAATAAATAAGCAGTCCGTATCGATTGTAACTAAATGGATATTAGCCTGAATACTATTGGCTACAGCCAAAAAATCTTTCCTATTGCGCGTAATATCATTTGTCTTCAACAGATGATTCATCAATTTATAAGCAGCTAATCGATACCTGTTTTTCAATTTAAACCCATGATCGAGTAACCAATTCTCGATTTGAAGAATGGATGAGTCATCCAGTTTATTTCTTTTAAACCTTTGATTTACATATTCGGGCGTTCTATATAATAAGGTAGCGTGTAATCGGGCATCGACAATTGGATCATCTGAATTGTTGAGAATCTGATCTTGAATCAAAACATTTGCTATTACCCAATCTGTAGCTTTCCAATCAGCTGCAATTGGGATGAGATTTTCAATTTTATCAGGTTGTAAAGCTGCCATTTCCCAAGCAATTACACCCCCTATACTTCCACCAATAACAGCAAAAAGCTTTTCAATTTTCAAAAAAAACAGCCCTTCCCAAAAAATCCTTGCTATATCCCGAATAGTGAAATCACGGTAATTAGCGATAAGATTCCCAATATCACTATCATACCCGTTTCCTGGAACATTAAAAACAATTACAGTAAAATAGTTTGTATCGATGGGTTTGTTTGCTCCAACCATTCCGTTCCACCAGCCAGTTTCTCCAGAAACATTGGAATTTCCAGTTAATGAATGATTAACTAAAATAATTGGGGAATTACCGAGGGGCTGACCAAAAGTTTGATAAAACAGTGGAATGTAAGCCTTTTGCTTGCCTATCTCTAAATCAAAATTAAAGAGATCAATTTTTTCTATATTTTCCATTTAAAATAATTTTAAGATTGAATTGATTAAAATTTAGATTTTGATTGTTTTTAGAAAACTGCCTTTGGCCTAACCAATTCACCAAAGACAGTCTTAACTAACCAAAAAAACAAAAATTTATACCAATTGACTGGTTTTTATACTTTCAAAAACTGCTTTCAGGTCGGATTTCAAATCTTCAACATCTTCCAAACCTACCGAAAGTCGGATTAAATCTTTAAAAACTCCCGTTGCAACCTGCTCCTCATCAGTCAACTGTTGATGTGTTGTGCTTGCGGGATGAATAATGAGTGATTTAGTATCTCCTATATTTGCCAAAAGCGAAAATAACTTCGTTCCATCGGCCACTTTTTTAGCAGCTTCAAATCCGCCTTTCAATCCAAAAGTAACCACACCGCTTTGGCCTTTTGGCAAATACTCTTGAGCCAAAACATAGTATTTACTTGTTTTTAATCCAGGGTAATCTACCCATGCCACCTCTTCCTGGCTTTCTAACCACTGTGCTAAAGCCAAAGCATTTTCACTATGTCGTTGAATCCTGATAGGTAAAGTTTCTAACCCTTGAATAATTTGAAATGCATTAAAAGGACTTAATGCCGCACCAAAATCACGTAGCCCTTCAATTCTAACTTTGGCAATAAAAGCTGCATTTCCTAATACTTCATGATAAACCAATCCATGGTAACCTGCAGAAGGTTCTGTGAATTCTGGAAATTTTCCATTCGACCAATCAAAGTTTCCTGCATCAATAATAACACCACCCAAAGAAGTTCCATTCCCTGATATATATTTGGTCAAAGAGTGAATAACAATGTCAGCTCCGTACTGAATTGGGTTCAATAAATAAGGGGATGCAACCGTATTATCAACAATAAAGGGCACCTTGAATACTTTGGCTTGATCTGAAATAGCTTTTAAATCCAATACATCTAATTTTGGATTCCCCAAAGATTCCACAAAAAAAGCTCTTGTGTTATCTTTGGCTGCTCTATTGAAATTTTCAGGATCAGATGGATCGACAAATGTAGTCGTGATTCCTAACCTTGGCAGTGTTACTTTTAATAAATTATAAGTTCCGCCATATAGACTGTTGGAAGCCACAATATGATCGCCTGCTTTAAGCAAAACCAGTAATGTTGTGGCAATTGCCGCAGTTCCCGATGCAGTAACCACCGCACCTATTCCTCCTTCCAAGGCTGCTAATCGCTGTTCTAAAATATCATTAGTAGGATTATTTAATCTTGTGTAAATAAATCCAGCTTCGGCCAACCCAAATAAATTGGCAGCATGTTCTGAATTATTAAAAACATAAGAACTGGTTTGATAAATAGGTACAGCTCTTGTTCCTGCTGTTTTTGTTACGTCGTGTCCTGCGTGTAATGCGTTTGTTGCAAATTTTTGTGTGCTCATGATTTTTTAGATTTTAAATGTTATCTTTTAATTTTATAATTTTATTTAATAGTGATTTTTAGATTTTGAAATATCCTGACGTCTAGAAACAGGAGAAAAAAAAGCCCTTTTGGAACGTTTACCAAAAGGGCTTATAGTTGAACTATAACTAAGATTAAATCTTTCACTTTTGGCAATAGCAAGTTGGGATGCACATATACATCATACAACACATTATCATTTTGTTTTCTATTGTTTTAACCATTTTTATTTTTGCCGATCCTAATTTTTCAGCTTTTTTTTAATTTGACTATTTTCTTTATCTTCCTCGAAATGAATCCGAAATGAAACAAAAAACCCTTCTGTTTGCAGAGATCTTCATTGTTTTATTTTAAAAGTTTAAAACTACACAATAGAGAACTCTGCTGAAGTTTCCGGCATCATACAAGACATCTTACCAACTAATAAATTCATTTTTCTGGTATTTTGATGAGGCAAATTTGCAAACTAATTTTTATTCTACCAAACAAAAACCGATTTATTTTTGTTAATTCTATAGAATTAGTAGAATATGTTAAATTACTTCCAAATAAATTAAAAAAAACAAAAGATTAATTTGCAATTCAAAATGGTTTCATACATTTGCACCCGAATACAAGAGGAAAAATTTGAACTGATTGCAACCTCTTCATAATGAAACGAATTCATTATGGATGCTGAAAATTTTTCAGTAGAAAAAATGCTAAAGCAGAAACTCTCCTTTAGTATTTTTTAGCAACCGATTTTTCTCGATTAATTTTAAACTAATAAATTATTATGGCATATTTATTTACGTCAGAATCTGTAAGTGAAGGGCACCCAGACAAAATTGCAGATCAAATTTCGGATGCATTAATTGATAACTTTTTGGCATTTGATGCTGACTCAAAAGTAGCTTGCGAAACTTTGGTTACAACTGGTCAAGTAATTTTGGCTGGTGAAGTAAAATCAAACACCTATTTAGACGTGCAACAAATTGCTCGTGACGTAATCAAAAAAATTGGTTATACAAAAAGCGAATACATGTTTGAAGCCAATTCTTGTGGTATTCTTTCAGCTATTCACGAACAATCTGCCGATATTAATCAAGGAGTTGACAGAGCTAACCCTGAAGAGCAAGGAGCTGGAGACCAAGGAATGATGTTTGGTTACGCTACTAATGAAACTGAAAATTATATGCCATTGGCACTTGATTTATCGCATAAATTATTACAGGAATTAGCTATTTTAAGACGTGAAAATAAAGAGATTACTTATTTGCGTCCGGATGCAAAATCTCAAGTAACTTTAGAATACAGTGATGACAACAAGCCAACTCGCATTGATGCTATTGTTATCTCAACACAACATGATGATTTTGACGAAGAAGCAGCGATGCTTGCCAAAATCAAAAAAGACATCATCGAAATATTGATCCCAAGGATTATTGCAAAAAATCCAACACATGCTCATTTATTTAATGATAAAATTCAGTACCATATCAACCCTACCGGGAAATTCGTAATTGGAGGACCACACGGAGATACTGGTTTGACAGGAAGAAAAATCATTGTGGACACTTACGGTGGAAAAGGAGCTCACGGTGGTGGTGCATTCTCAGGAAAAGACCCAAGTAAAGTAGACCGAAGCGCTGCATATGCTACGCGTCATATCGCTAAAAACTTAGTTGCTGCAGGAGTTGCAGACGAGATTTTAGTACAGGTTTCTTATGCTATTGGTGTAGCTAAACCAATGGGTATTTTTATCGAAACTTATGGAACATCAAAAGTAAATTTAACGAATGGAGAAATTGCTAAAAAAGTAGAAGCTATTTTTGACATGCGTCCTTATTTTATTGAGCAACGTTTAAAATTAAGAAATCCAATCTATAGCGAAACTGCTGCTTACGGACACATGGGACGTACGCCAGAAACCGTTACAAAAACTTTTTCTGCACCAGGAGGAAATGAAAAAACAGTTACAGTTGAATTATTTACTTGGGAAAAACTAGATTTTGTTGATCAGGTAAAAGCAGCTTTTGGATTGTAATTATCTCGAAATTCATAAACAAAAAAACCATTCGGCAAGTACGAATGGTTTTTTTTTATGCCCTTTATCATTTGTAAGAAACAAAATACATTTCTTTTTTGTAATTTGCTGCACTTATGAAAAACCTATTACTATCTTTCTTTATTCTCTCATTAGCTATAACTTATGGACAGAACCAAAGACTCATAGCTACAGAGCATCATTCCATAACGCTATCCGCAGATGACTTTTTGGGATACGATCAGTTTGGCTATTTCTATTCCATAAAGAATAATGTTTTGTACAAAACTAAAGGTTCTGAATCATTTGAATACAAAAATCCTTCTTTGGGAAAAATAACAAGGGTCGATCTGCAAAGCCCACTCAAAATCGTTCTATTTTACGAGGACTTTAATACCGTTATTTTATTAGACAATCAACTAAACGAAACCCAAAAAATAAATTTTTCAGAGAATTCAACCCCCATTGTGGTTACTGCAACAGGGATGGCGTCGCAGAATCAATTATGGATTTATAATAGTTTGACACAGCAAATTGGTCTTTATGATTATTTAAAAAACAGCTATAAATCCATTTCCACTTCATTCCCCGAAAGTATAAAATTATTCCAATCCGACTTCAATTCCTTTTATTGGGTAGACCAAAACAATCATTGGTATTCTTGTGACATATTTGGAAAGATAACTTCAAAAGCTAAACTTCCCGATTTTGATTCGATAGTTATTATTAATGACCATCAATTTATTTATTATAAAGACAAAAGTTTTATTTTTCAGGATATTGCCAAAAATCAAAAATTAGAATTTGAAATTTCAGAAAAAACCTTTGAAAAATTCTACTTCCAAGACCAAATTTTATCTATTTTTACAAAAGGAGTAATTACAAATTATAAAATCGCAACACCGTAATGCACATAGCAGTAGCAGGAAATATAGGCTCAGGAAAAACGACATTAACACGCTTATTGGCGAAACATTTCAAATGGGAACCCCATTTTGAAGACGTTGTAGACAACCCTTATCTGGATGATTTTTACCATCAGATGGAGCGTTGGTCTTTTAATTTACAAATTTATTTCTTGAATAGTCGTTTTCGCCAAGTGATGCAAATTCGTGAAAGCGGTAAAAAAATCATTCAAGACAGAACCATTTATGAAGACGCCCATATTTTTGCGCCCAATCTTTATGCAATGGGTTTAATGACCAATCGTGATTTTCAAAATTATTCTACGCTTTTTGAGTTAATGGAGTCATTGGTTAAACCACCAGATTTATTGATTTATCTAAGAAGTTCCATTCCAAACTTAGTAGGACAAATTCACAAACGCGGTCGCGAATACGAAAACTCAATTTCTATCGACTATCTGAGCCGTTTGAACGAGCGTTATGAAGCTTGGATTCATACCTACAGTAAAGGAAAGCTATTAATTATTGATGTTGACAACATTAATTTTGTTGACAATCCGGAAGATTTAGGGACTATCCTTAACCGAATTAATGCCGAGATGAATGGTTTGTTTTAGAAAATAAACCTTCATTTACAAAAACCTTATTAAATTTATTTATACCTTTATATATCAACACTTTAAAAACATAAAAAGTGTTGATTTTTTGTTTCCAAAATTTATCATACCCGATTCTGTGCTAATTTACTGGTTTTTCTGATTATTAATTTAAATCTAAAAAACCATGAAAATCAACTATTTTAAAAGCAAATTTGCTTCTTTACTTTTAGCCTTTCTAATTACTCTTCAAAGTTGTGTCGCTTATAAAAAAGAAACCTCAACTTTAGATGAAGCCGCAGCTACAAATGGAAAAGTTTTAGTCGTTAAAACCGATGACACAAAACTTAAACTTACAAAAATTGAACAAATTGACGGAGTATATTATGGCAGTATAAAAACAAAAAACGGTATTGAAAAAATCCCCCTAACTGAAAGCGATTTAAAAAGAATAAGCGTTTTTGACAAAACAGCATCAACATGGGGAAACATTGGTATAATCGCAGGCTCCTTGGGAGTTGTATTTATAATAATTGTCGCAATTTCAGTGCAAGATATGGATATAAACTTAGAAACGCTCTAGTGAATTTTCAAAAAACCAAAAATTGAATTCATCAAAATAAATAGGATATCTGACGAAACATCTTCATTAAAAAACAAAAAAATGCCCCAAAAATTTGGGGCATTTTTATAATCAGTCGCAGACTCACTACTATTTCAAAGCTTCTACTTTTGCTTTGACTTCTTCTAATGATCCTTCAAAAACCTGAACATTTTCTTCACCATTTTCCGAAGTCGTCACAGTCGCTTTCGCTTTCCCATCTTTGTTCATGATCTGAACTCGGACTTCTTTTTTTACTTGCTCTTTTTTAGCACAGCAAGACTTACCCTCTTTTGACTTAAATTTTCCGTCTTTATCATAGTGAGACATACACATTTCTTTTTGCTCTGGCGTGCATCCTTTTTCATCACACATTTTGGCACATTCTTCTTTCGTCATGGTTGCGCATTTACTCATATCGCATTTACCCATCATTCCCTCACCCATTGCGCAAGACTTCATTTCCATAGTACATTTCATGCTTTTATCATGAGACCCTGTACTACCTTCTCCTAATATTGGAGCAATAACCAACCCAATTAAACAAGTCAATTTGATTAAAATATTCATAGATGGACCTGATGTATCTTTGAAAGGATCCCCCACTGTATCTCCAGTTACTGCCGCTTTATGCGCATCAGAACCTTTATATGTCATTTCACCGTTAATCATAACACCTGCTTCGAAAGACTTTTTGGCATTATCCCAAGCTCCTCCGGCATTGTTTTGAAAAACAGCCCAAAGCACACCTGAAACAGTAACACCTGCCATATAACCCCCAAGCATTTCCGCAATTAATTGATTATTATCACCGTAAACTAATTTCCCTAAAAGAACAATAGCAATAGGAAAACCAATAGTCATAATTCCCGGCAACATCATTTCACGTAATGCCGCTTTAGTAGAAATATCAACACATTTTGCATATTCCGGTTTTCCGGTTCCTTCCATAATCCCTGGAATTTCCTTAAACTGACGACGCACTTCATAAACCATGTCCATCGCGGCTTTTCCAACAGAATTCATAGCTAAGGCAGAGAAAACAACCGGAATCATTCCACCCACAAATAACATAGCCAAAACCGGTGCTTTAAAGATATTAATTCCATCAATTCCTGTAAAGGTAACATAAGCCGCAAACAAAGCCAATGAAGTCAACGCTGCCGAAGCAATTGCGAATCCTTTTCCGGTCGCAGCAGTTGTATTTCCAACTGAATCCAAAATATCTGTACGTGTACGAACTTCTTTTGGTAATTCACTCATTTCTGCAATTCCACCCGCATTATCAGATATAGGACCAAAAGCATCAATAGCTAATTGCATCGCTGTTGTGGCCATCATTGCTGAAGCTGCTAGAGCTACACCATAAAATCCTGCAAATGCATAAGACGACCAAATGGCAGCAGCAAACAATAAGACCGTTGGAAAAGTAGATATCATCCCTGTCGCCAGACCTGCAATAACGTTAGTTCCTGCACCAGTACTCGATTTTTGTACAATAGCCATAACTGGATTAGTACCCAAACCTGTATAATATTCCGTTACTGAAGAAATAGCTCCTCCTACAATTAAACCAACAATAGTCGCATAAAAAACCCTCATTGAAGAAATTTCTTTTAATCCTTCTCCATAGAATTCCATTTTCATAGTGGCTGGCAACATATACTGCACTAAAAAGTAACATGCAATTAAAGTCAAAACGATAGAAACCCAATTCCCAATGTTTAAGGCTTTTTGAACCTGAGCTTCTTTTGCATTATCATCTGATATTTTTACCAAAGTTGTTCCGATGATAGAGAATAGAATTCCAAAACCGGCAATTGCCATTGGTAATAAAATAGGCCCGATTCCTCCAAAAGCATCTTGAATATTTCCCCCCATATCTTTGATAACATAATTACCCAAAACCATGGCAGCCAAAACTGTTGCGACATAAGAACCAAATAAATCGGCACCCATACCTGCAACGTCTCCTACGTTATCTCCTACGTTATCCGCAATAGTTGCAGGGTTACGAGGATCATCTTCTGGAATTCCTGCTTCTACTTTACCAACTAAATCGGCACCAACATCAGCAGCCTTAGTATAAATACCACCACCAACACGAGCAAATAAAGCAATCGATTCAGCACCAAGAGAAAATCCTGCCAATGTTTCTAAAACTTTGGTCATGTCTTCTGATGAAGTCCAGGCACCATGCATAAAATATTGGAAGAATACTATAAAAAAACCGGTCAAACCTAAAACAGCTAAACCGGCTACACCTAATCCCATTACAGTTCCACCGCCAAAAGAAACTTTTAAAGCTTGCGGCAAACTGGTACGGGCCGCTTGAGTGGTTCTAACATTTGTTTTCGTTGCTATTTTCATCCCCATATTCCCAGCCAAAGCAGAGAAAAAAGCTCCAAAAATAAAAGCAACAACTATTAATATATGTGTGGTAGGAACTATAAAAGAAATCCCTGCCAAAACGATACTTGCCCCAAGGACAAAGAAAGCTAACAACCTATATTCTGCTTTCAGGAAAGCTAAAGCGCCTTCATATATATAATCTGAAATCTCTTTCATTTTACCATCTCCAGCATCTTGTTTGAGCACCCAGGCTCTTTTAACCCACATGAACAAAAGTCCAATAATTGCCATTACAATTGGCAAATAAATCATAATTGTATTCATAAAAAAAAATTGGTTATTTGATTAGTAAATTCTATGTTATGAAACGAATTTAAACAAAAAAAAGCAACACTCATTATAGAATATTGCTTTTTTTATAAAATTCATAGGGTAATTTTATTTTATACTAAATAATCCCTCTGGTTTATTTTCAATTTGATTAAAACGCTCGGTACATTCTTTTATGATAGCGTATGCCTCATTCACATCTCCCCAACCTTCAACATCAACTTGTTTATGTTCTAAGTCTTTATAAACTTGAAAGAAATGCTCAATTTCTTTTAACAAGTGTGGATTAATATCAGTCAAGTTTTCTAATGAATTCCAGATTGGATCTGAAACCGGCACACAGATTACTTTTTCATCTGGTCCTTTATCATCTGCCATGTGGAAAACACCAATTGGCTTCACTTCCATCACACATCCGGGAAAAGTAGGTTCGTTTACCAATACCAAAACATCTAATGGATCTCCGTCTAATGCTAATGTTTCTGGTATAAATCCGTAATCTGCCGGATACATCATTGACGAGAATAACATTCTGTCAAAACGCATTCTTTTTATTGCGAAATCATATTCGTATTTATTTCTGCTTCCTCTTGGTATTTCGATTAATACATCGAAAGTTGTTAATTTGTCTGCGGTCATTTCTATTTAGTCTTTTCTATATTTTTATGGCGCAAAAATAAGTAAACTCTAGGTTTTAACAATAAAAAATTAGCGTTATCTTCTATTACGATTTCGATATTCAAAATCAATAGACGATCTTTCTGTTTCTCTTATTCAGATAATAATGCCACAAAAGAAAAGTAGCCATAGATCGATGTGGAATCCACCGTTCTGAATGAACTTCCATTTCCTCTTTCTTATGAATATCAAGTAACTCTTTTATGGTATTGACAACTGCGATATCGCCTAACGGAAGTAAATCTGGCTCTTGCAAACAAAACATCAAATAGATATCGATGGTCCAGTTTCCAATTCCCTTGATTTTAATCAGTTCTTCACGTACTTCAACTGCAGTTTTGGTCCCAAGACTTTCCAATTGAATATCACCATTAATAATCGCCGTTGACAAAGCTCTAATGTATGTGGTTTTTTGACGGCTTACTCCAACTGCTCTAAATTCTTCATCGGATAGGGAAACTAACTTTTCTGGATGAAAATTATTTTCTTTTTCTTTTAGTTTTAAAAAAGTGGCTTTGGCAGAATCGATAGAAACTTGTTGTTCCAAGATTAAAAGTACCAAAGTCTCAAACCCTTCAGGTCTCTTTGGAATGATGGGCAATCCATATTTTTCAATGATACGTTTAAAAATCGGATCATTTTCTGAAAGGTATTCAATAGCGTTTTGCATAAACTGTTTTTTAGCTCAGATGGCCCCGAAACTTCGAAAGAAATAGCTTCTAGAAATGAAAACCAAAAGCCAATTTTACTGTAAAATTATTAGTATCTGGAACATTACGATAATTGCCTCTCCAAGCGAAATCAACACGGAACAATTTAAAAATATTTCCTATTCCCGCAGAATATTCCCAATATACGTCCTCAGGAGCATTATATGGCACTCCCGAAGCATTGATAGCTCTATTCGCATCCGAAATACTTCCATAAACCGCTTTAACACCTACAAATTCTCTCCAATTTAATTTTCGCATAAAAGGAACCCTAGCAAAAAATCTTCCGTTAAAATTATGCTCCCATTGCATTGTCGCATATTCATCGCTTATAAACTCGTAATAATTAAGATTACTAAAAGTGTTCTCTGCGGTAAAATAAGTTTGATTTCCCGGAATCACACTCATTAATCCCAAAGGCACTGTTCCAAAAGTTTTCCCTAACTCAACAATGATATTTGTTCGTCCCAAAGGACCAATAATAATAGGTTGTTTATAATATATTTGAAGTTTATCATATCTAAAATCACTATCCATAACCCCTTCAAATCCATGACTATAATTCACAAAAAGACGACTGTACGGATTATCTATTACGCCTCGTTCCACACCAAAATTAACGGTTTCTCTATTGGGCGTAAACTCCACTTGAACGTTGGCTTCCGATTGTCTAACCTTACTTTCTACAACTCCGGCAGGATTTTCCGCAGTTGGTAAAGTAGAATAATAATCCAGACTAAATGTTGGTGATGCCGATTCCAAACTTCGGTTCGTTACTCCAACCATAAAAGTCAGGTTTTTGACAGGCTCAATTTCGGCGGTCAGTTTAGTCAACCTGATATTGGTCAATTTCCCATTATCTCCCGTACTAAACAAAGCAGATGATGCATTACTTCTCCCCAAAATGTCACTGGTGGTGGTAAGACTGGCTCCAATCTGTTCTATATCGCGTCTGTTTCCTGCAGAAAGTATAATTCGGTTTTTCTTATCTATCATCCATTTCCCCGAAATCCCGTATTTGAATTTATCATCCGACAATCCATAGGCCGTATACGCTTGCAATCGCCAAGGGTCATTGGGGCCAAAATAGGTTCTACCTCCAGTTCGTATGCGTAATCCTTCAATCTCGTTATACCCGAAAGTGGAAAAAATAGGTCCGTAATCAAAATTATTGAATTCGATATAATTACTGGCAATTACAGTAACGAAGTTAGTCAATTGCTTAAATCTTTTGACGGTTTGCAAAGTATCGAGCATCTTATATACACCCAATTCATCTTTGGTTAAATCTTCGAACCGGTTTTCATTCCAATACTCATCGGACTTATTATATACCGCATTGTCAATAAAATTCACTTCTTCTTTGTAAAAAGCAGCAGGTTTTGGCTTATTAAATTCATGATTTCGATAGAAACTGGTTCGCTTACCATATACTCCCTTTGATTTTTCTTTTTTATTTAAAGCAAAATCAGACATCAAGTAATCTCGCGTCAGCAGAAATACAGAGTCATTCATCGTTTCGAATTCCTGCTCGATGTAAATATCTTTTACCCAGTTAATATTGGCACTCTTAGTAACTGCCATATTGATTTTTTTTATGGCAAATGTTGTATCATTCACCCAAAAATCTCCTTTGAAAGTCAATTCGTTCTTACGTCTCGGATAAAAGACAATATTGTAGCACCACTTTTTATCAATGTAAGCACTATCTTTTAATATATAATTGTACACATCAATTCCCGTTTTCGACAGCGGGCTCGTGAAACTTTTATCAAAAAAAGTAAGGTGATTATCGTAAATATTATAGTCAGAATACAAATCTTTCACAAAAGCCAAAATTTGCTGGTTCCCATCAAAACCTGACGTTTTATTGGCTTTCACAACATTCTTTACTTTCTTGATTTTGTTATCGCCGTACACATCCGATATCGCTTCATTTATAAAAATGGGTAAATATGTTTTTCCGGTAACTCGAGAAGTATCAACCTGATCAAAAATGAACTCCATGCCTTTGAAAATTTTGTTTTTCATAAACGCACTATCAATACTATTCATGTCAAACTCCACTTTCTCATACTTTTCCATTTGATACTGGTCAAACAGATACAATCCGTTTTTACGTTTTCTTTCCCATATTTTTCGCAGTATATCAAGTGCGGGATTATTCTTTTTAGAGGTTTTCCCGGTAAAAACAACTACTTCTTTTAGGCTTTCGGCTTCACTTAGCTGAATTTTAAAATTATAATTTACCAATTTTTCCAGGGTAATTTCCTTTTCGGAAAAACCTGCCGAAGATATTATTAAAGTAGTATAGTTTTTTGGAGATTCAATATAAAAACGACCGTCTTCATTAGTGACAATCCCTGTATTAGAACCTTTAAAAACCACATTAGCAAAAGGAATAGGTTGATCCGCTTTATCTACCACAATTCCACTCACTTTTGTTTGCGCAAAAATGGTGTGAGACATTGCAAATAACAAAAACAAACCGAGAAATAATACTTTTTTCATATTTAAAAAAAAACTTCATCAGAGCTATTCTGATGAAGTTTCAAATATAGTAATTAGAAATTTAGATTATCTGAAATTAGGCCATTTAGATTGTTAATTTTAGCCTAAAAATCCTATAATTTAAATACTTATTTTTTATACATTACTTTTTTCACTGCCTTCACAACATCTGCTGCATTTGGTAACCATTCTTTAAGCAATACTGGAGAATATGGCGCAGGAGTATCAGCAGTAGTGATACGTTGGATAGGCGCATCCAGAAAATCGAAAGCACGTTCTTGAACAATATAGGCAATCTCTGAAGAAACACTTGCAAAAGGCCAAGCCTCTTCAAGAATTACCAATCTGTTAGTTTTTTTAACCGAAGTTAAAATCGTATCATGATCCATCGGACGAACCGTTCTTAAATCAACGATTTCACATGAAATTCCTTCTTTGGCCAATTCATCAGCAGCGATATAAGCTTCTTTGATGATTTTTCCAAAAGAAACAATAGTTACATCCGTTCCTTCACGTTTGATATCAGCAACACCTAATGGAATTGTGTATTCCCCTTCAGGAACTTCCCCTTTATCACCATACATTTGCTCAGATTCCATGAAAATAACAGGATCATTATCACGAATCGCAGATTTCAACAATCCTTTTGCATCATAAACATTAGATGGAACCACAACTTTAAGACCCGGAGTATTAGCAAACCAATTCTCTAAAGCTTGTGAGTGAGTCGCTCCTAATTGTCCTGCTGAAGCAGTTGGTCCACGAAAAACAATAGGCACATTAAATTGTCCTCCTGTCATCTGACGCATTTTGGCAGCGTTATTTATAATTTGGTCAATCCCCACTAAACAGAAATTGAACGTCATGTATTCTACAATCGGACGACATCCATTCATCGCTGATCCTACTGCAATACCAGTAAAACCTAACTCTGCAATTGGAGTATCGATTACTCTTTTTTCGCCAAATTCAGCAAGCATTCCTTTAGACGCTTTATAAGCACCATTATATTCAGCAACTTCTTCACCCATTAAGTATATGGACTCATCGTGACGCATTTCTTCACTCATTGCTTCGCAAATGGCCTCTCTAAATTGTATCGTTCTCATATTTTATATTGTATGTGTGTAATTTTCGAAAAGCAAAAATAAATATTTTATATCACTTAAGAGCATAAATCACTTTAAAATAATCAGGAGCTATTTCCGGCTATACGCTATATCCTCCTCTGGCTAAAGAAGCCACAGGAAGGATATCGCTGCTATCCGGGCTACGAAATCGATATAATTACAACACCTGGTCTATCCAGAACCCCACTGCTTGCGTATAATCCAAACAATTAAAATTATTTTGTTAAAAAAAGCTACAAAATTAAACACTAAACAAAGTAAAAAATAACTGGAAGCTTTTGCTCTAAATAATATAGTTTCAATTAAAATAGCAACAAATTAACATTAGACTTACGAAAACGTAATAGTTGTAAAAAAATATTATGCGCGCATAGTAAATTATTCGGATTATTATTTTAAATTTGTCAAGCTTTTTAGAAAATCAAAATATAAACCTATGAAAATATTAGTTTGCATCAGCCACGTTCCTGATACTACTTCAAAAATCAATTTTGTCAATGGCGATTCTGAATTCGATACCAATGGCGTACAATATGTAATCAATCCTAATGATGAATTTGGATTAACTCGCGCCATCTGGTTCCAAGAACAACAAGGAGCGACAGTTACTGTAGTGAATGTTGGAGGACCTGAAACAGAACCAACACTAAGAAAAGCGTTAGCCATTGGAGCTAATGAAGCCATCCGCGTAAACGCAAATCCTGCTGATGGCTTTTACGTAGCCAAACAACTTGCCGAAGTAATCAAAAACGGTGGATACGACATTATCATCGCAGGAAAAGAATCCTTAGATTACAATGGAGGAATGGTTCCGGGTATGATTGCCGGAATTTTAGGGTACAATTTTTTAAACTCATGTGTAAGCCTTACAGTTGAAGGCAACAATGTGAAAGCCGTTCGTGAAATAGATGGTGGTAAAGAAACCGTAAACACAACCTTGCCATTAATCATTGGTGGCCAAAAAGGATTAGTAGAAGAAAAAGACTTACGTATTCCAAATATGAGAGGAATCATGACAGCAAGAACAAAAGCATTAGCCATTGTGGAACCTGTAGAGGCCAACGTAAATACAAAATCGGTTAAATTTGAAAAACCGGCTCCTAAATCTGCAGTAAAACTAATCTCCGCAGACAATTTAGATGAATTAATCAACCTTTTACATAACGAAGCGAAAGTAATCTAGTAATCAGTGTTCAGTCGCAGTTTTCAGTTAAGAAACTTTAAACTTTAAACCTGAAACTTTAAATAAAAAAATCATGTCAATATTAATATATGCAGAATACGCAGAAGGAAAATTTAAGAAAGTAGCTTTCGAATTGGCTTCCTATGCAAAAAAAGTAGCTGAAACTTTAGGAACAACCGTTACAGCCGTAACGATAAACGCTGGAGACGTTTCGGAATTATCTAAATACGGAGTAGACAAAGTATTAAAAGTAAACAATGATAAATTATCCGGTTTTACAGCAAAAGCATACGCTGATATAATCAAACAAGCCGCTGAAAAAGAGAACGCTAAATTAGTGTTACTTTCGTCTACAACTGACAGCATTTACCTGTCATCACTTGTGGCAGTTGCCTTAGAAGCAGGTTATGCTTCCAATGTGGTTGGATTACCAGTAAGCACTTCCCCTTTTCAAGTAAAAAGAACTGCTTTTTCAAATAAAGCTTTCAATATTACTGAAATCACTACCGATGTGAAAGTACTTGGTCTTGCCAAAAACTCCTATGGAATTTTCGAAAACGCCACAACAACATCAGAAGAAGATTTTAATCCAAGCATTGGAGACAATGATTTTGGAGTAAAAGTAGAATCAGTGGAAAAAGGCTCAGGAAAAGTTTCTATTGCAGATGCAGATATTGTAGTATCTGGCGGACGTGGTTTAAAAGGACCTGAAAACTGGGGAATGATTGAAGAGTTAGCTGCTGTACTTGGAGCTGCAACAGCCTGTTCAAAACCAGTTTCTGATTTAGGATGGAGACCTCACGGAGAACACGTAGGACAAACAGGAAAACCGGTGGCAACCAATTTATACATCGCTATTGGAATTTCTGGAGCAATACAACATATTGCCGGAGTTAATTCCTCAAAAGTAAAAGTGGTTATCAACAGCGATCCGGAAGCACCTTTCTTCAAAGTTGCAGACTACGGAGTTGTAGGTGATGCTTTTGAAATCGTACCTCAATTAATCGAAAAACTAAAAGCTTTTAAAGCACAGCATTCGTAATTTAAAATATTTTATAATCAATTATAGCTACCAAAAACAAGATAATCGTATCTTTGTTTTCCGGTAGCTTTTTTGTTGCCCTTTTTTTATTAAAATTGTACTTTATTTTTAATACAACAACTCTTAAACAGGGCCCTTTATACTTTTCATATAAAAAAAATGAGCTTAGTTAAATTATCCATAAAAGGAATCTCTTACAGTCAAACTCAAAATGGAGCATATGCATTGATTTTGAACGAGGTTGACGGCGAAAGAAAATTACCAATTGTCATAGGTGCTTTTGAAGCCCAATCTATTGCTATTGCTTTAGAAAAAGAAATAAAACCTCCTCGCCCTTTAACCCATGATTTATTCAAAAATTTTGCTGATCGATTTGATATTGTAGTAAAACAAGTGATCATCCATAAACTAGTGGATGGTGTTTTTTACTCGAGCATCATTTGCGAAAGAGACAAAATAGAGGAAATAATAGACGCCCGTACTTCTGACGCTATTGCTTTGGCCTTACGATTTAACGCTCCTATTTTTACCTATAAAAACATTCTCGACAAAGCCGGAATATATTTAAAATCAAATCTTTCGGATGCCAATAAAGATTCTCAGGAAATAGATGATGTCCTTTCTCATCCGGAAACATTTGGTCAGGAAGAGGAAAGTAATAAATCGGGCGAAACCTATTCCAAACATAGTCTACAGGAATTAAACGAATTACTTGATCAGGCCGTATCCCATGAAGATTACGAAAAAGCGGCGAAAATCAGAGACGAAATTTCAAAAAGAGAATCTTAAAAAAGTATTAAGCTCTAGGCTCTATGCTTAAGCAAAAAAACTATCAACTTTAGCATACAGCTCGTAGCCTACAGCATAAAGCATCAAACACATGAAGCAATATTTAGATTTAGTACAACATGTCATGCAGAATGGTTGCCAAAAAGGAGACCGAACAGGAACTGGAACAAAAAGTGTATTTGGATACCAAATGCGTTTTGACCTGAACGAAGGTTTTCCAATGGTTACCACCAAAAAATTACATCTAAAATCAATCATTTATGAACTGCTTTGGTTCTTGAAAGGAGATACCAACATTGGCTACCTTCAAGAAAACGGAGTGAAAATTTGGGATGCCTGGGCTGATGCCAATGGCGATTTAGGACCAGTATACGGCCACCAATGGCGCAACTGGAATAGCGAAGAAATAGACCAGATTTCAGAACTTATCAAAGAGCTAAAAACCAATCCAAACAGTCGCAGAATGCTGGTTTCGGCTTGGAATCCTTCTGTACTTCCGGATACAGGAAAATCATTTGACGAAAATGTAGCCAACAATAAAGCTGCTTTACCTCCTTGTCACGCCTTTTTTCAGTTTTATGTTTCTGACGGAAAATTATCTTGTCAGTTATACCAACGCAGCGCCGATATTTTTCTGGGCGTACCTTTTAACATTGCTTCCTATGCCCTGCTAACAATGATGATTGCACAGGTTTGTGATTTAGGCGTAGGCGAATTCATCCACACTTTTGGTGATGCGCACATTTACAACAATCACTTTGAACAACTCGAATTACAATTGTCTCGTGAACCAAAACCATTGCCAAAAATGATTTTGAATCCCGAAATAAAAAACATTTTCGATTTCGATTTTGAGGACTTTACATTGGAAGGATATGAACCACACGCACTTATAAAAGGAAATGTTGCAGTTTAAGTATTCATAAATATATTTTTCTTACATTTATGACTACAAAATAAAAACAGCAAATAGCACGATATTTTATTTTAAAGAGTAAAAAACAGGTTGTAATAAACTTTTACAAAGAATTGTAGTGTATACTCATGCTGTCAATACAAAAATAAATATTCGGGCATGAAACGTAAGAACATTATCTTAATCCTTTTAATCTTAACGTACTTAAACAATCAAGCCAGTCTAAATGCTCAAGAACTGGAGCCTAGAACCTACACTAATATACCTATTGGGCTAAATTTTTTAATTAACGGGTATGCATACTCCCATGGTGATTTATCATTTGGACCTAATTTACCAATCACCAATGCCAAATTAAATATTTCAACTGCAATAATTGCATATGCAAGATCATTCCGTTTTGCTGGGACATCTGCAAAAATTGATGCTGTTATCCCATACACATGGCTAAACGGAACAGCCCTATATAATGATGAACCGACTAGCCGAGAGATAAACGGATTAACAGATACCAAATTTCGACTATCCGTAAATATTATCGGAGCCCCACCTTTAACCTTAAAAGATTTCAAAAATCATACACAAGATCTTGTGGTTGGAATAAGTTTACAAACAACAGTACCCACTGGACAATACGACTCAAGCAAATTAGTCAATATTGGCACCAATAGATGGTCATTTAAATCAGAAATAGGAGCATCAAAAACCGTCAAAAATTGGATTTTTGAACTGGCAGCGAGCACCACTTTTTACGGTGATAACAATAATTTCTTTGGAGGTAAAACCAGGGAACAAGACATCTTGTATTCATTACAAGGTCACAGTATATACTCTTTCAGCAAGGGAATATGGCTTGCCGTTGATGCCACCTATTATCAAGGTGGAAGAAGTACTGTAGACAATTTAATAAATAATGATTTACAAGAAAATTGGCGCTTAGGAGGAACATTAAGCTTCCCGATAACTAAACTATATTCTGCCAAGTTATTCGCTAGCAGCGGAGTGTCAGCAAGAACTGGCAATAATTATGATTTAGTCGGAATTGGAATCCAATACCGATGGGGAAACGGACTCACAACAGCTATTAAATAGCTATTTTTTGCTTAATAAACCTGTTCCAAACGTCTCGTCTTAATTCAAATTACCCTTAAAATAAAAAAATCCGCTTCACAGCGGATTTTTCTATATAATTATTATACCGATAAAACACTATTTTCTGTACCGGCAAAATCATTCCATTTAAAAGAATCTGCCTCCGGCTCATTAACAAACTCGCCGTCAATTACATATTTGAATTCATAAGACGCATCTTTATTCAAATCGTAAGCACCTTTAAAAGTTCCGTTCTTTAATTTACTTAAAGCTCCTTCAGCAACATCCCAATTATTGAAATCACCCACTACTGATACTGAATTTGCTTCTTTTGCATCTACTGAAAAAGTAACCTTACAAACTGGTTTTGTTTTTATAAATTGTTTCTTTATTGACATAACTATTTCATTTTTAGATTTATGTGACAAAGGAAGCGAAATCATTTGAACCTACAAAGAGCCAAAAGAAGTTTTAGGATAATAACAAAAACTTCCCCTGTTTTTGATTTTATTCTTAATTTAAACTACGATATTTTTTGTATCCTAAATAAGAAATCCTTTTCGGATTAAATATTCAATAATCAGAAGAATGACTTTCAGAAATAAATTTTACCTTTATAATCTAAATTTAAATTCATGGAAAAAGAACAACACGAACAATATGAATACGCCAGAAGACGTATTAAGCAAAAAAAAAGGCTCTATTTTCATTTTGTATTATTACTTATAGGAAGTTTATTTTTATTTGTTGCCCATAATTTTTTTGGCATCGGCATCAATTCAGACTGGCATATTTGGTTAATTACATTATGGCTTTTTCTTTTTATTTTACACTTTATCAAAGTGTACATAACTGATCGTTTTATGAATAAAAATTGGGAAAGAGAACAAATAGATCGTCTTGTGGCTTTACAGAAAAAAAGAATAGACCAACTACAAAGTAAAGTAAACGAAGATTCTTAAAACAAACATGAAAATATGATTATAATGATTGCGGCTGTAGCCGAAAATAATGCTCTTGGAAAAAACAACGAATTAGTCTGGCATCTTCCAAATGATTTTAAAAGATTTAAAGCCCTTACTTCTGGACACCATATTATTATGGGAAGAAAAACATTCGAAAGTTTTCCTAAACCATTACCGAACAGAACCCATATTGTAATTAGCCGTCAAAAAGAATATTGCCCAGAGGGCTGTATTGTTGTAGATAGTATTGAGAAAGCCATCGCAATTTGCCCTGCAGAAGAAGTTTCTTACATTATAGGTGGAGGAGAAATTTACACCCTGGGACTTTCTTTCTCAGACAAAATCGAGATCACCAGAGTGCATGATCATTTTGAAGCAGATGCTTTTTTTCCAGAGATTAGCCCTGAGGAATGGGAAATTATTGAATCCGAATTTAACACCAAAGATGAAAAACATCTTTACGATTACACCTATCAGACTTTCATTAGAAAATAAAAAAAAACATCCCTCAATCAGGGATGTTTTTTTTCACAATGATTTAGGGAAATGACCTACTCTTGAAAGAGTATTTGATAACATAAAATAAAAATTACAAATACCAATAAAACCCCAGAAATGAAGGTTATGACATTTGAAGTTTTTTGAGAGTACATCTCAAAAAAGCCTTTAATACCAAATACCACGAAGGTACTAAAGACAAAGAAAATTAAAATTTCCAAAAACAAATTTAATCCTAAGAACGTGTTTTGCCCTTTAAATACGATACTGTTAAAAAAAACAGCACCTTCAAAACAGCTTACAAGAACAAATGAGATTAGCAAGGCAAAAACCATCCATTTGATTTGAGTCATTAAATCCCTATTAATCATTGCAAAAATATTTAAATTTTTATAGAGCAAATTTGATCAATAAAAACATTCGTCACAATACCCACTTTTAGTGATATTTCATCAAAATGCTATTTTCTACCTCCAAATACCCGCCCTTTTTATTTGAAATAAGAAAAAAAATGGCCTCCTAAATTCATAAAAATAAAGTTCTCCCCTTATTTTGAAACCCATTTATAGTTTGTATAGTTTGTATTATATTTGTACAAATTAAAAAAATGTCTGAAAAAATAACTCCCTATAAAAATTCTTCCTTAGGTAAGAAAGAACAAGTTGCACAAATGTTTGATACCATTTCCGGAAATTATGACAATCTTAACCGTGTCATTTCTTTTGGTATAGATATTAAATGGCGTAAAAAAGTACTGCAAATGGTTTCAAAATCCAATCCAAAAACCATCCTGGATATTGCCACAGGAACTGGAGACTTAGCCATTTTAATGGCCCAAACCAAAGCTGAAAAAATCATTGGACTAGACATTTCCGAAGGGATGCTGGAAGTGGGCAAGAAAAAAATTACGGCAAAAAACCTATCAAACACCATCGAAATGGTTTTGGGTGATTCTGAAAACATGCCTTTTGAAGACAACTATTTTGACGCTATTACCGTTGCTTTCGGTGTTAGAAATTTTGAAAATCTCGAAAAAGGATTAGCAGAAATTTTAAGAGTATTAAAACCTAACGGTTTGTTTGTGATTTTGGAAACCTCGGTGCCGGACAAAACCCCTTATAAACAAGGTTATAATTTTTACAGTAAAAACATCCTGCCGATCATTGGAAAATTGTTTTCTAAAGACGATGTAGCGTATGGCTATTTATCGGAATCTGCCGCCGCTTTCCCGTATGGTGAAGCATTAAACAATATTTTGAGAAAAATTGGGTTTATAGATGTGGAAGCAATGCCGCAAACATTTGGAGTTGCTACTATCTACTCAGCTTCTAAAAAATAATACTGAAGAAATTTTCTGCCAAAATATGAAAAAAATATTTTTTTTAATTTTATTTTCCTTAACCATAAATGGTCATGCTCAGTTTACCAAAAGTATATTCAGCAAAGACCCTATTATCAATTTGGAAAACTGGCAAAAACAAAAACTCTATTTTGGATTCTTTTTAGGATTCAATTCCTATGATTTCAAAATAGATTATAAAACTGTAGGTCCGGATATTCAGGTTGACAAAACAACAGGGTTCAATGTGGGTGTAGTTGCAGATTTGAGACTTCAGGAATATATCAATTTACGATTTGAACCTGGACTTTATATCGCAAAAAGAGATTTGCATTTTCCCAATTTCACAACTGAAAACGATGCTCTGAGGGAAGTGAACAGTACCTATATTCATTTTCCTTTACTCCTGAAATTCTCGTCTTTAAGAACTGGAAATATTCGCCCTTATTTATTAGGTGGTGTATCAGCAAATTTAAATTTATCAAGCAATTCAAAATCCATAGACGATAATGAAGAACAACGTTTTAGAGTAGACGCCTGGACAACTAATTATGAATTGGGCTTTGGTATTGATATATTTTCGGAATATTTCATTTTTTCTCCTTCAATAAGAGGTTCATTTGGAATCAACAATGAATTAATTCCCGATGATGACCCAAACAGCCCTTGGACCGGCAATATTGAATCGATGAAATCCAGGGCAATTTTCATCAATTTCACTTTTCATTAAAAAACAGTTTATGGTATTTGGTCTCAACATTCCGTTCTCATAGTAAATAGCGACAGAATACTGAATACTGAACACTAAAATTTACCTCTGCGAAATTCACTTAGAACAATTGCTGTTGCTGTAGCCACATTCAAACTTTCCGTTTTTTGGAGATCTCCAAAACGAGGGATTGTTAGTCTGTTTTTAATTAATTTTTCTAAATCTTCGGAAATTCCATTGGCTTCATTGCCCATAATAATAATTCCTTCCTGAGGCAGATTGGTACTGTATATATTGGTTCCATCCATGAAAGTTCCAAAAACAGGCAACTTTGTTTGTGCAATGAAAGCATTCAGATCAATATAATTTACATTTACTCTGGTTATGGATCCCATGGTGGCCTGAACGACTTTAGGATTAAAAATATCAACCGTTTCTTTTGAACATAATAATTGATTAATTCCAAACCAATCACACAAACGCAATATGGTTCCTAAATTTCCCGGATCACGAATACTGTCAAGAGCGAGAATCAAACCTGCCTCGACAATTTCTTTTTCTTTAGGCATTTTAAAAACAGCTAAACAAGTGTTTGGAGTTGCCAAAGCGCTAATTTTTTTTAAATCACTTTCGTTTATCAAGCTTTTTTTTACACTTGAAACCTCCTCAAAATCATTTTGCGTGGTATATAAATGTTCAAGTTTAAAATTAGATTGCAAAAGTTCCTGAATTACTTTTACTCCTTCGGCAAAAAACAATTGATTCGCGATTCGTTGTTTTTTTTGGTGCAAACTCGATATAAGCTTTATTTGGTTTTTACTAACCATAAAAAAATGTACTTTTGAATTAAATATTTTAGAACACTTGAAAAAGATTTCCACAAAAATAGCAGCATTTATTCTAATTGCAATAGTAATTTGCGCATGTAATGCTGTAAAAAGAGTTCCAGAGGGTAAATTACTACTCACAAAAAACGAAATTTCAGCAAATAACAAAACAATCCGTGACGAAAATATTTTTAATCAGTTGTATCAAACACCAAACGGAAACTTATTGGGTTTTCCCCTGCGATTGAACATATACAATATGGCTAATTTAAATCCGGACTCCACTTATCAAGCAAAATTCGACAACAACCCCGGTAAATACGAGCGCATGTCAAAATGGTTATCGGCAAAGCAAGTAGATCGATTGGGCAAATCTTTTTGGTACTATGGCATTCATGACTTTTTGAAAAAAACCGGTGAAGCTCCCGTAATTATTGATAAAACAAAAGCAGACAAATCTGCCTTGAGATTAAAATATTATTATTTTAATAACGGTTATTTTAATGTTACTACCGACTATAAAATAGACACCATCAGCACAAAAAAAGCAAAAATAAAATACACTGTAACTACTGGAAAACCATACACCTTAGACACATTAAAGACAACTATTTCAACACCCGCTTTAGACTCATTATATGAAATAAACAAATCCAATACATTTTTAAAATCCGGAAACCAATACAAAACAGAGGATTTTGAAAATGAGAAAAACAGAATTACCACTAATTTCAGAAACAATGGCGCTTATTACTTTCAGCCCAATTATGTCACCTTTGATGTTGATACTATTAAAAAAGTAAATCAGGCAAATATAAATTTGGTCATTAATAACTATACGTATCAAGAAAGAGATTCCAGTAGAACGGAACCTTTTAAAATATATAAAATAAGTGATGTGGATATTTACACTGACTATTCCCCATCTGATAAAGATCTAAAAATCACTGACAGTACTACTTACAATAACTTTAACCTTTATAGCAGAGGCAAATTAAGATATAGACCGAAAGCCATAACCGATGCTATATTTGTCACCAAAGGAACTTTATTCGCTGATTATAAAACAGTACTGACAACTCGTTATTTAAATAATCTTAAAATTTTTAATTACCCATCTATACAGTACGAGGTAGACAAAAGAGATTCTACAGCTCAATCTTTGATTGCGAAAGTATATTTAACTCCACGAAAAAAGTACAGTTTTGGGGCTACATTTGATGTCACACATTCTAATATACAAGACTTTGGGATCGGAATGAGTGCTTCTGAAACGATTCGAAACGTTTTTAACGGAGCTGAAACCTTAGAATTTGCCGCCCGTGGAAACATTGGATCCTCACAAGATTTAGCTAATCCTAACAATACTTTTTTTAATGTTTCAGAATATGGATTAGATTTAAAATTGAATTTTCCCCGAATTTTCATGCCTTTCAATACAGAAAAAATCATTCCCAAAAGTATGATTCCGTCGACACTTATCACGACCGGTATTGCAAAACAGAGAAATATTGGACTGGATAAAGAAAATGTCACGGGTATATTCTCCTATAATTGGACTCCAAAAAGAAACAATACAGCCCGGTTTGATCTTTTTAATGCCCAATTCGTCAGAAACCTTAATCCACAGAACTATTTCAATGTATACAGCTCTTCATACGATGCATTAAACAATATTGCTCAAGACTTCAACACCAATCCTGATTACGTAGAGAATGGTGATTTGATAATCGAATCCGGTACGTCCGGTTTTACAAACGATGTGTTATCAGGAAACACTGTTTTGACTCCTCAGGATGAAGAATATCAAACAGTGGAAGGCATTGAAGAAAGAAGAATGCGACTTACTGAGAATGATTTTATTCTAGCAACCAGTTTTACCTTTACAAAAACAACGAAAAAAGATTTATCTGACAACAATTTTTATCTTTTTAAAACTAAAATAGAATCTGCAGGATCTCTTTTATCCTTGATCTCTAAAACCGCAAATTTGCCTAAAAATGAAAAAGGTCATTACGAAATCTTTAATTTAGAGTATTCTGAATATATAAAAACAGAATTTGACTATATCAAGCATTGGGACTTATCCAAAGAAAAAGTTTTAGCTGTCAGGAGCTTTTTTGGTATTGCAATTCCCTTTGGAAATGCGGACTACATTCCTTTCTCCCGAAGTTATTATGCTGGGGGATCAAATGACAACAGAGCATGGGCACCCTATGGTTTAGGACCGGGAAGTACCGGAGCCATAAACGACTTTAATGAAGCAAATATGAAAATTGCCCTTAGCGGTGAATTTAGATTTAAAGTTTTTGGCAGTCTTAAAGGAGCCTTATTTGCTGATGCCGGCAACATCTGGAATGTCCTTGATAATATGACTTTAGAAAAAGCCACTTTTAACGGATTAAAAGACTTAAAAGAAATTGCATTAGGAACTGGATTTGGGTTGCGATACGATTTAAGTTTTTTTGTTATTCGCTTTGATTTAGGTTTCAAAACCTACAATCCGGCCAATGAAAACGGCAAACGATGGTTCAATGAATATAATTTTGCCAACTCCGTTTTAAATTTTGGAATAAATTATCCGTTCTAATGCTAATTAATTCTTATTTTTGCAAACTAAAAACTAAAAAAACAATTTAAAAAAATTACAATGGCACACAACATAAAACCGGGCGTAGCTACAGGAGATCAAGTACAGGAAATTTTCAAATATGCAAAAGAAAAAGGATTTGCACTTCCTGCAGTAAATGTTACTGGATCAAACACAATTAATGGTGTTCTTGAAACAGCCGCTAAACTTAATGCCCCAGTTATTATCCAATTTTCAAATGGAGGAGCACAATTTAACGCTGGAAAAGGACTTTCTAATGCTGGTGAAAAAGCAGCTATTGCTGGTGGAATTGCTGGAGCCTTACATATTCATACATTAGCGGAAGCATACGGAGCAACAGTAATATTGCATACTGATCACTGCGCTAAAAAATTATTACCTTGGATTGATGGTTTATTAGATGCTTCTGAAAAACATTTTGCAGAAACAGGAAAACCATTATTCTCTTCTCACATGATTGATTTATCTGAAGAGCCTATCGAAGAAAACATCGAAATTTGCAAAGGTTATTTAGCTAGAATGAGCAAAATGGGAATGACTTTGGAAATCGAACTTGGAATTACAGGTGGTGAAGAAGACGGTGTTGACAATTCTGATGTTGACAGTTCAAAACTATATACTCAACCTTCTGAAGTATCTTATGCTTACGAAGAATTATCAAAAGTAAGCCCAAGATTTACAATCGCAGCTTCTTTTGGAAACGTTCACGGTGTTTACAAACCAGGAAACGTAAAATTAACTCCGAAAATCTTAAAAAATTCTCAAGACTACGTTCAAGAAAAATTCCAAACAGGACATAACCCGGTTGATTTCGTTTTCCACGGTGGATCTGGTTCTACATTAGAAGAAATCAGAGAAGCTATTGGTTATGGTGTAATTAAAATGAACATCGATACAGATTTACAATTTGCATTTACAGAAGGCATCCGTGATTATATGGTTAAAAACATTGATTACCTAAAAACTCAAATCGGAAATCCTGACGGAGCTGATGTTCCTAACAAGAAATATTACGATCCAAGAAAATGGTTGCGTGAAAGTGAAATCACATTCAACGCTAGACTTGAGCAAGCTTTTGCTGACTTAAACAACGTGAATACACTATAAAAATAGTGTTCAGTGTTCTGTTTTTTAGTGTTCAGTTATCAAAAAAATGATTATTGAACACTAATTAAGGAACACTAAAAACTGAACACTGAATACTTGATTACTGAACACTGAATACTGAATAAATGGCTTGGTTTAAAAGAAAAGAAAAAGGTATTACTACCGCTACTGAAGACAAAATGGATGTTCCAAAAGGACTTTGGTATAAGTCTCCGACTGGAAAAATTATTGATGCCGAAGAATTGGCCCGCAACTTATTTGTGAGTCCCGAGGATGATTTCCATGTTAGAATTGGAAGTGATACGTATTTTGAAATCTTATTCGACAATAATGAATTTGTTGAATTAGATAAAAATATGACTTCTAAAGATACTTTGCATTTCGTTGATACCAAAAAATATTCAGATCGTTTAAAAGACGTAATGGAAAAAACCAAACTTAAAGACGCTGTGCGTACTGGAGTTGGAAAATCCAAAGGTAAAGATGTTGTAATCTGTTGTATGGATTTCGCCTTTATTGGTGGTTCAATAGGAGGTGTTGTAGGAGAAAAAATTGTACGTGGAATTGATCATGCCATCAAAAACAACATGCCTTTCATCATGATTTCTAAATCAGGTGGAGCGCGTATGATGGAAGCGGCTTATTCATTGATGCAATTAGCAAAAACATCGGTTAAGTTAGTTCAACTTGCTGAAGCAAAATTACCTTATATTTCATTGTGTACTGACCCTACAACTGGAGGAACAACCGCTTCTTACGCTATGCTTGGAGATATAAATATCTCTGAACCTGGAGCATTAATCGGATTTGCAGGACCAAGGGTAGTAAGAGACACAACAGGTAAAGATTTGCCGGAAGGTTTTCAAACCGCAGAGTTTCTTCTGGAACATGGTTTCTTAGACTTTATTACTCCAAGAAAAGAATTGAAAGACAAAATTAACTTGTACATCGATTTGATTCAAAACAATACAATTAGATAGTTTTCGAACTTCTATAAACATAAAAAATCCCATCTGCCAAAATAAATTGCAGATGGGATTTTTTTTATATCTTTATTTTAGACCTTAAATTATGAAAAAAAATTTATTGCCTTTATAATTTGTTCGCTTCTTTGGAATTTGCACCCAACTTAGAATCTCAGAACCTTCAAAAACCTACATCCCGGTTCTAATCGCCTCTACAGGATCCAGTTTTGATGCTGTAATAGCAGGAAGAATTCCAGAAATCAATCCAATAATCGCAGCAAGACCCGTTCCTAAAAGGATATTCCCCATTCCAAGGACAAATTCAAAATCTAATGCTTTGGTCAAAATAACGGAGATAATCCAAACTAAAAACAAACCGACAATTCCTCCAATCACAGAAAGAATAATGGCTTCAAACAAAAACTGAAATAATATAAATCTATTTTTGGCTCCTAATGATTTTTGTATCCCAATTAAATTAGTACGCTCTTTTACGGAAACAAACATAATATTGGCAATTCCGAAACCGCCCACCAGTAATGAAAAACCACTAATTACCCACCCAACAAGATTCATCTGACCTAAAATACCATCTATAAAATCGGTAAATCCAGAAAAGACATTAATAAAAAAATTATCAATTTCACCAGCTTTCAGACCACGATAGTTTCTTAATTTTTGAGAAATCTCTTCCTTGTATGCCTCCATATCCACCCCACTGACAGGTTTAAAAATAATGACATTAGTCAAATTATCATTATTATCGCCATACAATTGTCTCACAAAATTTACAGGAATAAAAGCCGAAGTATCATCACTATCTCCAAATAAACCAGCTCCCTGTTTTTTCAAAACACCAATAACAGTAAAACGCTTTCCATACAAGCGAACATTTTTACCAATCGGCTCCGACTCATCGAATAACGATTTTGCTATTTCATTTCCCAAAACAATTACTGTAGACCCAGAATTAGCTTCAGACTCGTTATAAAACCTTCCTTTATCAAACTCCAAACCTTGAATATCTATGAATTCATGAGAAACCGGAACAATATTAACATCACTCACTGTATTTGCATCATATTTTATAGATTCCCTTCTTGTAAATATTTGATAACCCATTTGATCCGTGTTGGTCATCGCATCCTTCATATAGGTATATTCATCATACTTTACATTCGGAAATTGTTCTCTCTTCCATTGAGGAATATCAGAAGGCCCAAAAGAAAACTTCATCAGGTAGATCGTGTTTTTATCTAAACTGCTCAAATCTTTCGTGATTTTTCTATCCAAAGAATCGACAGCTGCAAGTACCGCTATAATTGAAAAAATCCCAATAGTGACACCCAATAAAGACAGCAAAGTTCTCAATTTATTGTTGCTTAAAGCATTCATTGCAAAACTAAAACTCTCTTTTAATAATCGAAGGTAGACTAACATATAACCAAAATTTGCGTTAAAGTAAATTTCTATAAATTTAAATCAAAAACCTAATAAAAATCCACTGACTCATAGGTGTTACATTTTAGAAGAATGTTACAGCAATTGATTGAATTTTATAATCAAAAAAAAACTATTTTTGCACTCTGATAATTATAACTACACAATGAGCACAACTAAAACAATTCAATCGGCATTAATATCCGTTTTTTCAAAGGAAGGTCTTGAACCAATTGTAAGAAAACTACATTCGCAAAATGTTACACTTTATTCTACCGGTGGAACCGAAGATTTCATAAAAAACTTAGGAATTCCTGTAGTTCCTGTTGAAGATGTAACTTCTTATCCGTCTATCCTTGGTGGCAGAGTAAAAACTTTGCACCCGAAAGTTTTTGGAGGAATCCTAAACCGTCAGGACAATCAAAGTGATGTGCAACAAATGAAAGAATTTGATATCCCGCAAATTGATTTAGTTATTGTTGATTTATACCCATTTGAAAAAACAGTAGCTTCAGGTGCGAGTGAAGAAGATATAATTGAAAAAATTGATATTGGTGGTATTTCTTTAATTCGTGCTGCCGCAAAAAACTTTAAAGACACTGTAATTGTTGCATCAGTTGACCAATACAGCTTGCTTTTGGATTTAATTACCAATCAAAACGGCGCAACAACAATTGCTGACAGAAAATTATTGGCTACAAAAGCCTTTCACGTTTCCTCTCACTATGACACTGCAATTTTCAATTATTTCAATACTGACGAAACAATATACAAAGAAAGTATTGCAAATGGTCAGGTCTTGAGATATGGAGAAAACCCACATCAAAAAGGATTTTTCTTTGGTGATTTTGATGCAATGTTCAACAAAGTGCACGGAAAAGAGTTATCATACAACAACTTACTTGATGTAGATGCCGCTGTGAATTTGATTACCGAATTTAAAAATGACGGACCAACTTTTGCTATTTTAAAACATAATAATGCTTGTGGTCTAGCCTCAAGAAAAACAATCGGCGAAGCTTACTTAGCTGCGTTGGCCTGCGATCCTACTTCAGCTTTTGGTGGTGTTTTGATTTCGAATACAAAAATAGATGTTGAAACAGCAACAGAGATAAACAAATTATTTTGTGAAGTGGTAATCGCTCCTGCATATGACGAAGCAGCCATTACAATTTTGGAAGAAAAGAAAAACAGAATTATTTTAATTCAAAATGAAGTAGCCCTACCTCAAAGACAAGTTCGCACTTGCTTAAACGGTCTTTTAGTTCAAGATAGAAATAATATCACTGACAATAAAGCGGATTTAAAAACCGTTACTATTACAAGTCCTTCAGAACAGGAAATAGAAGATTTGATATTTGCTTCAAAGATTTGTAAAAACACAAAATCAAATACAATTGTTTTTGTGAAAAATGGCACGCTTATTGCATCTGGAACAGGGCAAACATCACGTGTTGATGCCTTGCTACAAGCAATAGAAAAAGCAAAGACCTTTGGTTTTGATTTGCATGGAGCTGTAATGGCAAGTGATGCATTTTTCCCTTTCCCTGATTGCGTTGAAATCGCAAAAAAGGCAGGAATAACAGCTGTTATCCAACCTGGAGGTTCTATCAAAGACCAATTAAGTATCGATTACTGCAATGAAAACAAAGTTGCAATGGTATTTACAGGAACACGTCATTTTAAACATTAATTTGTTTAACTTTGCACATTAATATTTTATAAATTTTAAACCCCTAAAAAACTTATGGGATTTTTTGATTTCATGACCGAGGATATTGCGATAGATCTTGGTACCGCAAACACTTTAATCATACACAATGATAAAGTTGTTATTGACAGCCCTTCAATAGTTGCCCGAGACAGAATTTCGGGTAAAATTATTGCAGTTGGTAAGGAAGCCAACATGATGCAGGGTAAGACACATGAAAACATTAAGACGATAAGACCTTTGAAAGATGGTGTAATTGCAGATTTTGATGCTTCTGAAAAAATGATCAGTATGTTTATAAAAAGCATACCGGCATTGAAAAAAAGAATGTTTACTCCAGCTTTAAGAATGGTTGTTTGTATCCCTTCCGGTATTACCGAAGTGGAGATGAGAGCCGTTAAAGAATCTTGTGAGAGAGTAAATGGTAAGGAAGTCTATTTAATACACGAGCCAATGGCTGCGGCAATTGGTATCGGTATTGACATCATGCAACCTAAAGGAAACATGATTGTTGACATAGGTGGAGGAACAACTGAAATTGCAGTAATTGCCCTAGGTGGAATTGTATGTGACAAATCGGTTAAAATTGCCGGTGATGTATTCACAAATGACATTGTTTATTATATGCGTACCCAACACAATCTTTTTGTTGGAGAAAGTACTGCTGAAAAAATAAAAATCCAAATTGGAGCTGCTATTGAAGATTTAGAGACACCTCCAGAAGATATGTCTGTTCAAGGTAGAGATTTACTTACCGGAAAACCAAAACAAGTAGAAGTTTCATACAGAGAAATCGCAAAAGCACTAGACAAATCTATTCAAAGGATTGAAGATGCTGTAATGGAAACTTTATCACAAACACCTCCTGAATTAGCAGCTGATATTTACAACACAGGAATCTATCTTGCAGGTGGAGGATCTATGTTAAGAGGCTTGGATAAAAGAATTTCTCAAAAAACAGATTTACCTGTTTATATTGCGGAAGATCCATTAAGAGCAGTTGTTAGAGGAACTGGAATGGCCCTTAAAAACATCGTGAAATTTAAAAGCATCTTGATTAAATAATTGAATTGATATATAGTTTGCGTTCCAAGGCATTCTTATTTTTCAATACTCAGATCATAAATAAGACGTACAATTTTACATTATACATTTAAAAAATGCAGCAAATATTTAATTTTATTTTTAAAAACAGTAATCGATTACTGTTTTTGCTGCTTTTAGGCATTTCTTTAGCACTCACCATTCAATCTCACTCTTTCCATAGAAGCAAAATAATTAGTTCTGCTAATTTTTTGAGTGGTGGTGTTTACGAGAAAGTGAATAACATCAATGAATACCTTAATTTAAGAACTCAAAATGATGAACTTGCCCTGGAGAATGCTTATTTGAAAAGTCTTTTGTTTAACAAAAAAGACACTGTCCAATTACAAAAATTAGACAGTATAAAAGGTGTTAAACCAAAAGACATTATTGTTTCAAAAGTGATTCACAACTCCTATAATGTTCATGAAAATTATTTAACATTAAATTCAGGCGAACTACAAGGTGTAAAACCCGATATGGGTGTAATTAACAGTTTAGGAATTATCGGAATCATAGATAACACTTCTGCTCATTACTCAACAGTATTGAGTATCTTGAATAAAAAATCTCAGATCAACGCCAAAATTAAAAAATCAAATCACTTCGGATCTTTGATTTGGAATGGTAAAAGTACAGGTATTGTTCAGTTGATCGATGTACCCAGATTGGCAGCAATCCGAAAAGGCGACACCATCGTAACCGGCGGACAATCAGTCATATTTCCGGAAAATATCAACATTGGTACCATTGAAAAAATATACACTGACAACGAAACCAATTACTATACATTGGATATAAAACTTTTCAACGACATGACAAATTTGGGTCATGTATATATTATAAAAAGTAAAGACCGCCAAGAACTTATCAATTTAGAAAAAAGAGAAGACAATGAATAGCACTTTGTTAGTCAATATTTTCCGATTTATCCTGTTATTGGCAGTACAAATTATTGTTTTCAATAATATGAATTTTTTCGGATTTGTAAGTCCGTTTCCATATGTACTTTTCATAATATTATATCCTGTAAACGGTAATAAATCAGGACTGTTAATTGCCAGTTTTCTTCTAGGACTGGTGATGGATATGTTCAGCAATTCGGGAGGAATTCACGCCACTTCTTGTTTGGCACTAGCCTTTTACAGACCGTACCTTTTCAAATTCTCATTTGGTCTAAGCTACGAATACCAAACCGTAAAATTGAACGATGTATTAACCCCTGAACGATTCTCATTTATATTGCTATCGGTCTTAATACACCACCTTGTATTGTTCGTGTTAGAAGCTTTCCAATTTAGCTTTATTTGGGACATCCTGCTTAGAACGGCACTGAGTACAATATTTACGATTATAATTTGCATCATAATAATATACCTTATTAAGCCTAATAAACGATGAGAAAAGTCTTGCTGCCATCCTTAATCATTGTTGCAGCATCATTACTGGTGTTACGAATATTTTATTTACAAATTATTGATGATTCCTTCAAATTGAAGTCAGACAATAATGCCATAAAAATAAAATACGATTATCCTGAAAGAGGCTATATTTATGATCGAAATGGTAAACTGTTAGTAGCCAATCAGCCCTCTTATGATATCATGGTTATTCCCCGAGACCTAAAGAACATTGACACTTTAGAATTTTGTCAATTACTGAATATTACGAAAGAAGACTTTATAAAAAAAATGGAAAAGGCTAATGTTTACAGCCCGAGACTACCATCTGTTTTTTTACCTCAATTAAATAAAGCTGAATTTGCTGCATTTCAAGAAAAAATTAGAAAATTCGAAGGCTTTTATTTTCAAAAACGTTCCCTTCGAGATTATGAAGTAGATTTTGGAGCAAATATCTTTGGTTTTATTACTCAGGTCAATGAAAAATTAATAGAAAAAAATCCTTATTACAATAGTGGAGACTTGATTGGAAAGCAAGGTGTTGAAGAAAGCTACGAAGAAATTTTACGCGGAATCAAGGGAGTAAAATATGTACAAAAAGACAAATATAACAGAGAAATAGGCTCGTTTAAAGATGGAAAATACGATACAATAGCCGTTCAAGGCGAAGATATTAATCTAACAATTGATGCGGAACTTCAAAAATATGGGCAAGCACTGATGATTAACAAAAGAGGAGGAATTGTCGCTATCGAACCCAAAACAGGAGAAATTTTAGCCCTTGTTACCGCACCATCTTATGATCCCTCAATATTAGTTGGCAGACAAAGATCTAAAAACTATACTCAGTTGTATCGTGACTCTATCGCAAAACCACTTTATGATCGTGGCTTATTGGCTGAATACCCTCCTGGCTCGCCATTTAAAATATTGACTGGTTTAGTTGCCCTTCAAGAGGGGGTAATCGATGAAGAAACAACCGTATTCTGTAATCATGGATTCAGCTATGCCAGAGGAAGATTTATGAGATGCCACTGTCATGGAGGAGCACTCCAATTGCACAGAGGTATATATGAATCCTGCAATGCCTATTTTGCAACTGCTTACATGAAAACCATAAATAAATACAAAAAACCCGCTTATGCAGTGGACGTCTGGAGCAATCATGTGAAAAGTTTCGGACTTGGAGAATTCATGGGCTATGATTTACCAGCAGGTAGAAAAGGTAAAGTGCCTGATTCAAAAACCTACAAAAGAATATATCCTAATGGAGGATGGAGAAGCACAACTATCATTTCGAATTCTATCGGTCAAGGAGAAGTTCTAATGACTCCTATTCAACTGGCGAACATGATGGCTACAATTGCAAACGAAGGTTACTATTACACGCCTCACATCATCAAAAGGATTGAAGGACAAACAATCGACAAGAAATTTACAACCAAACATGTCACCACGGTAGATAAGAAATATTTTAAACCAATAATTAGTGGTTTATTCGATGTATATAATCAGGGAACTGCCTACCACTTAAAAGTAGAAGGTATTGATATTTGTGGAAAAACAGGTACCGCTGAAAATTTTGCCAAAATAGACGGAAAAAGGGTTCAACTAAAAGACCATTCCATATTTGTGGCTTTTGCACCAAAAGACAATCCAAAAATAGCTATTGCGGTTATGGTTGAAAATGGAGGATTTGGAGCTACAATAGCCGGACCAATTGCCAGTTTAATGATTGAAAAATATCTTAGACAAAAAATAACCAGAACTGATTTAGAAACCCGAATTCTTAATAAAAGTTTACAAGGCGAATATGCTAAATTAGGAGGCCTTTCTGAGGCTGTTAAATTAGAATTAAGAAAACAAGATTCTATTTTAAAAAGCAAAACAATAATTCCAAAAATAAAAGTAGATACTACTAAACAAAATTAATAAGCCATTCACTTCAAATGAAAAACCAAAGCATAACAAACAATCTTGACTGGATATGCGTCATTATCTATAGTGTTTTAGTACTTATGGGATGGTTAAACATTTATTCATCCTCCTTGTCTTCTATGGATGGAACTTCAGACAAACAACTTATATTCATCATATTAACCATCCCTTTAATCTTCGTCGTCCTTTACGTTGACGGCAAATTTTATGAGAAATATGCGAGTATTATTTTTGGAATTTCGTTACTTTCATTAGCAGGCCTTTTCGTCTTTGGTAAAACTATTGCAGGACAACGTTGTTGGTATGGTTTCGGAAGTTTCACAATACAACCCTCTGAATTTGCAAAAGCGGCCACAGCATTGGCTTTAGCCAAATATTTAAGTGACACTCAAATCAATTTGAAAGACGTAAACAGACAAATTCAGGCACTTGCTATAGTGTTTTTACCTGTTATACTAATATTACCACAGCCCGATCCGGGAAGCGCCTTAATTTATAGTGTTTTTATTATTGTTTTATATCGCGAAGGTTTACCGGCTTGGTACGTATGGACCGGTTTTATCACTATTCTTTTATTTGTTTTAACATTAATATTAGAACCACAATATGTTATTTTAATAGCCTTATTGGCCCTAGCGATTATCCATTACAAATCTAGGTTAGCGGATAGAAATATAGTTTTAAGCGGAATTCTTCTAGTCTTGATATCTGGATTTGTTTTGTCAGTAAATTATGTTTTTGAAAATGTTTTCAAACAACACCATAGGGATCGTTTCAATATCTTATTAGGAAAATCCGTGGATATGAAAGGTATTGGATACAACACCAACCAATCAGAGATAGCTATCGGATCTGGAGGATGGTTTGGTAAGGGCTTTCTTGAAGGAACACAAACCAAAGGGGGATTTGTACCAGAACAACATACCGACTACATCTTTACTACGGTAGGAGAAGAATGGGGATTTGTAGGTTCGCTTGTAGTAATTGCTTTATTTGCTGGTTTATTACTTCGCGTTATATATTTAGCAGAAAGACAAAAGACAAAATTCAGTAGAGTGTATGGCTATTGTGTTGCCGGTATATTGTTTATTCATTTTTTTGTAAATATCGCTATGGTTGTCGGTATTTTTCCAACAATTGGAGTACCGCTACCTTTCTTCTCTTATGGGGGGTCGGGGCTTTGGGGGTTTACAATCCTACTTTTTATATTTCTAAAAATGGATGCCAATAAAGTAAATGAATGGTAATTCTTAAGTAGTCACTTCAACTATCCTATTCATTAATATTGTTCTAAAAGAGAACAACTTTTACCAGTAGTTATAAAACAATACCTATTATTCCAATCTCTACGATTAAAACTCTTAGAATTTCAAATATTCCTAAACAATAAAAGTATACCTCGCTCTTATAGTTATATCAACCAACATCAATGAGCTAAAAAGGGGAACCTACTGCAACAATTTTAATAATAAACAAGATTTCATAAGCCTATTTTCCAAATTAAAGACATTAAGCTATTGAAATCATTGACGATTTTAACACCCTTTTCATTATCAAAATTCTTTATTAAATTCCTCCATTTTCACATCTAAGAAAAAATTAATACGTAACTTTAATGTGCATTTAAGCCCTTAAATCCAATATTACATTTGAAGGAACCACCATCTTCCTTATAACTTTTGATTCTAATAAGGAGATGCGTATAGACATAATTACAAGAAATTAACATCTTGGATAACACTCAAAAATTCATATTGTATTCCATTTACTAACTCCATTATAAACTAAACATTAGCATAAATAAACTTATACTAAAATAAAATCATGGAAACTTTAAAACTCAACTTAGAAAAGATCCATTCTATAGTGTGTATCATTTCATCAATAGCTATTGTAATGATTAGTTTTTCTACTAAAGCTCAAACAGCTGATACTGTAAAAAACAATGGAAGAGAATTTAAAAACACCATACATTTCAATTTAACGAATCCAATGATCTTTGGTGACAGATCATTGGTTTTTGGTTATGAAAGGGTGCTAAGTAAAAACCGTTCTTTCAGTGTCAATGTTGGTCAAGCCTCACTCCCCGACCTCAACATAATCAACACTGATGAATTAGAAATGGAGACCATTCGTTCTGAAAAAGGACTACATATTTCAGCCGATTATCGTTTTTATCTCTCTAAAGAAAACAAATATAATGCTCCAAGAGGAGTATATGTTGGACCGTTTTATTCCTACAATTATTTCAATAAAGAACATACTTGGTCATTAGCAACTTCTGGGTATAATGGAAAGGTAAACTCAGAACTTGATTTTACTATAAATACTATTGGTGCTGAGTTGGGATATCAATTCATTCTATGGAAACGACTCGCAATAGATTTGATTTTAATTGGCCCTGGTGTTGCCAATTATAAATTAGAAGCAACGCTGGACACGAATTTATCAGATGAAGACAAAGAACTATTTTTTGATAAATTAAATGAGGCTTTACAAGAAAAATTCCCTGGATATAGTGGTGTTATTGATGAAGGAGAATTTAAAAAGAAAGGATCTACAAATACAACTAATTTCGGATTTAGATATTTGATCCAAGTTGGGTATAGATTTTAATTAATCTATTATATTTCTTATTGGATGCAGCAACGAAAAAATCTTAAAAAATTTATTTTTTCCTTCTTTCTCAAAATCCAACCAAAATTCCTCCAATTGCTAATGATTCCAATCAAGAAAAAAAGTACTAAACAGGAAGCCTAATTTACAATTCAACCATTAAAAATTAAAGATATTAGATCCCTCTTTTCACAACTACTTTCTCCAGATTATCAAATTTCAAACTAATAACTAAAGTTAAAACTAAAAATGCTCCAAAAATTCTTATTGAATTTTTGGAGCACTTTAGCTATTATTCCAATCAAAAAAATGGAGTTTCCTATGATTTCACTAATTTTTCTTTTTTCAAATTATTCGAAACATTCTTTTTAACAACCACTGTTGATTGCAAGTCATCCAATACATTTAAAGCCTCTTCAACATAAATATCTTTTGACAATGCTTCATGCCAACGATCTCTTTTTTCTTTTAAAGTAGCATCTTTAGCCATCATTTCGTTTTCGTAAGGCAAAGAAGTGAACTTTAAGGAGTTTTTATAATCAAGAATAGGTTTATATTTTTTTGCTTTCTCTTCAATTTCACTCTGAGCTATTTTGAATTTTTCAATATGCAAGCTATAAACATTTTCTTTGCTTCGGCTATCTATCCATTTCGCATTATCTTCAACCAGTTGAAATTGTTGATTTTGCGCAATTCTATTTTTACTGTTAATTATTGCCTGATTAAAATTACTGTTGTTCTTCCAAATACTGTAAGGAGCTTGGTCAATTTTATCCCAAGGCATAGCATTATCAACATCTCTTTCTCCCATTTTCAAGTAGGCATATCTATCTGGCATAACTACATCACTGCTAACACCTTCCAGTTGTGTCGACCCACCGTTTATTCTGTAAAATTTTTGCGTTGTTGTTTTTAAAGCACCTAAATCCCCCATAGAACTACTACGCACAAATTGATTCAAATCAATTACATTTTGAACAGTCCCTTTTCCATAAGTCTGCTTGCTTCCAATAATAATTCCTCTCTTATAATCTTGAATTGCAGCGGCCAAAATCTCTGAAGCAGAAGCAGAAAAACTATTAACCATAATTACCAATGGTCCATCCCATTCAATCTTCTGATCTTTATCATACAACACTTCTTTCTTTCTTCCTGCAGATTTAATTTGTACAATTGGTCCTTCTTCAATAAACAAACCTGCAATATCAACTACTGTTGATAACGATCCTCCTCCATCATCACGAACATCAAGAACGATTCCGCTTACTCCTGCTTTTTTCAAACGATCTACTTCAAGTGCAATATCTTTCCCAGCATCTCTACCATCCTTATTTTCAAAATCGATATAAAATTTTGGCAAATAAATCACACCATACTTCAATCCGTTTTTATTGACAATACTAGATTTAGCATACGTTTCCTCAATTTCTACAATATCTCTTATTATAGAAATAACTGTAATGGTTCCATCAACTTTTTTTACTGTAAGTCGAACTTCGGTTCCTTTAGGTCCTTTAATCTTCTTAACAACATCATCCAAACGCATTCCCACCACATCTACCGGTTGTTGATTGCCTTGCGCCACTTTCATTATCAAATCACCCGCTTCCAATTGTTTTCCTCTCCAAGCAGGTCCTCCTGAAATAAGTTCAGAAATCTCGGTAAAATCATTTTTCTTTTGAAGACGAGCTCCAATTCCTTCCAGTTTTCCGCTAATACTTACATCAAAACGTTCTTTTTCTTCAGGAGCAAGATAATTTGTATGAGGATCAAAACGAGCGGTAATTGAATTTATGTAAACTGAAAACCAATCGCTCCTATCTAAATCTTTTATAAACCCAAAATACTCATCCAAAGATTTTATAGAACTCTCTCTTGTTTCTTTTTCTAATTCTTCAAAAGTTTTTGGCTTCCCACTGTCAACTGCGGAGTCTACTTTACTCTTTTCATTATAACTCTCCTCAATTTTTTCTCCTTGCTTAAGTTGATTTATAGGATCATTTGCAATGTGCCCAGCAGTACCCTTCTTTTTATTTTCCTGCATATCCAAACGATCAATCAATGATGAAAGAGTAGACAATTTAATCTGTTTGCGCCATCTGTTATTTAACTCGGCAGTACTTTTTGCATAGGGAGCATTTTCATAATCTGTATTAAAACTTTCGTCAATAGTATAATCAAAAGGTTTGCTCAAAATAGCTTTGTAAATAGCCTTACTCTCTTCCATTCTTTTGATTAATCTTGTGTAAGTTAAATCAAAAAAAGTCAAATCCTTATTCAGTAATTGATTATCCAACTGAGTTTCATATTTTGAAAATTCATCGATATCTGATTGTCTGAAAAATCGTTTTGATGGATCCAAAGCCTCAATATAATCTTTGTAAACACCCTTTGAAAAATTATCATCAATTGTTGCTGGGCTATAATGCCCTTTTTCAATTACAAAAGTCAGCAACTCCAAAAGTAATTTATCTTTATCAGGATTAGTCTCATCCCCATTACCTGTATTAATCTTAAATGCCAACAAGGTTACTGATAGGCATGCTATTACAAGGAGTATTTTATAATTTCTTTTCATATAATCAATAATAGTATTCATCAATTTTTTAATCTAAGTTACGGTAAAAACTATGCCATCATTTGCAAGGCCCCCATAATTTTTTGTTAAAGATATAAAATTGTTCTTTTTCTCCTAATATTAATGTTTCAAGTTGATAAATTTTGTTTTCTTTGTTTGTAAATTACAATATTGAGCGAATAAATTTGCTTAAACAGTAAGTTAATATTTCCTTTTTTGAAAGCAAAAAAACAATGAAAAAAAACACCCCATTAATATTAGTAACCAATGATGACGGAGTTCAAGCACCTGGAATTCGGGCACTAATAGCTGTCATGTCAGAAATAGGAGAAGTAGTAGTTGTCGCCCCAGATAAACCACAAAGCGCTATGGGACATGCCATCACTATAAATAGCACTTTGTATTTGAATAAAATTTCAAAAGACAACGACATCATTACCGAATACAGTTGCTCAGGAACACCTGTAGATTGTGTGAAATTGGCCGTAAATGAAATCTTGAAACGAAAACCAGACTTATGTGTTTCGGGAATTAACCACGGTTCAAATTCATCCATCAACGTCATATATTCAGGAACAATGAGTGCGGCAGTAGAAGCAGGCATTGAAGGGATTCCTGCCATAGGTTTCTCCTTATCCGATTATGACTGGAATGCAGATTTTGAAACCATAAAATCATTTGTAAGGAAAATCACTTTAGAAGTAGTTGAAAAAGGATTACCAGAAGGGGTTATTTTAAATGTGAATTTTCCGAAATTAAAAAAAGAAAATATCAAGGGGATAAAAGTCTGTCGACAAGCTAAAGCAATGTGGATGGAAAAATTTGATAAACGAAAAACACCGCAAGGAAAAGATTATTACTGGCTAGCCGGCGAATTTGTCAACCAGGATAAAGGAGAAGATACTGACGAATGGGCGTTAGACAACGGCTACATCTCAGTTGTACCTGTTCAATTTGATTTAACAGCCTATCATAGCATGCAACAACTTAATAATTGGAAATGGAATGAATAAAATAGATTTACTGTGGGGTTTTATTATTGGAATTATAACTTCTCTTTTGGGTAGTTTTATTTTTGTAACTTTTTTTACTGACTATGATTTTGTAACAGGAATAGAAATTATCAAATCACAAGGCAATTTGGGCAAAATAATAACCTTGGGCTCCATACTTGACCTGATTATTTTTGCCGTTTTATTAAAACTAAACAAAGAACTTATGGCAAGAGGCGTCGTTTTGGCAGTTATTACTCTTGCTGCTATCACTTTGTTTATTTAAGAAATCTATTATTTATACCTTTGTCAGATTAAACGTCAATGAAAAGGTTCTAAAGAAAAAAACATGAAATACTACATTATTGCGGGAGAAGCTTCGGGTGATTTGCACGGATCAAACTTGATGAAAGCTTTGTTTAAAGAAGATCCTAAGGCCGATATCCGATTTTGGGGCGGCGACTTAATGCAAAATGTAGGCGGTACTTTGGTAAAACATTACCGAGAACTAGCTTTTATGGGATTTATCGAGGTTGTTTTTAATTTAAAAACCATTTTGAATAATATCAAAATATGCAAAAAAGACATTCTTGAATTTCAACCTGATGTGCTTATTTTCATTGATTATCCCGGTTTTAACATGCGTATAGCAAAATGGGCCAAGGAATTGGGAATGAAAACACATTACTATATTTCTCCACAAATATGGGCTTGGAAAGAAAGCCGAATTACAGATATCAAACGTGATGTTGACAAAATGTATGTGATCCTTCCATTCGAGAAAAATTTTTATGAGGACAAACATCATTATCCTGTCGCATTTGTTGGTCATCCGTTAATTGATGCTATTTATAATCAACCAACTATTGATGCGGCTGTTTTCCGAAAAGAAAACCAACTAAACGACAAACCTATTATTGCCATTTTGCCTGGTAGTCGAAAACAGGAAATCACCAAAATGTTATCTGTTATGTTGAGCGTTGTTAATGATTTTCCGGATTATCAATTTGTAATTGCCGGGGCACCAAGTCAGGACTTTTCTTTTTACGAACGTTTTATTTCTAATGAAAATATAAAATTCATCTCGAATAAAACTTATAATTTATTACGCAACGCAACCGCCGCATTAGTCACTTCGGGCACAGCCACACTCGAAACGGCTCTTTTTAAAGTACCAGAAGTTGTATGCTACAAAGGAAATTGGATTTCTTATCAAATTGCAAAACGAATAATTACCCTAAAATACATTTCTCTGGTTAACCTCATTATGGATGAAGAGGTGGTTACTGAATTAATCCAAGATGATTGCAATCCAAAACGCATTCGTGAAGAATTAAAAAAAATACTGGAGCCTGATCATCGTAAAACCATTCTGCATAATTACGACTTGCTGGAAGAAAAATTGGGAGGCATTGGCGCCAGTGAAAAAACAGCAAAACTCATTGTATCGGATTTACAGTAGTTTTAAATTATCAATCATCCCAAAAGTACAAATGATTTCTCTTAATAATTTTTGCTTTTAAATTACGGTTATTTCCTACAAATTGTAGTACTTTAGTAAAATGAAAGTACTACAATTTCCTTTAGCCAGAATTACGATCTGCTTTATCGCCGGCATTCTTCTAGCTTCTTATATAAGACTCAAGCCTGAATTTGCTTTTGTTTTACTTACTATTTCACTAAGTATTTTTTGTATTGTTTATTTTTGGTTGAGAAAAGAAATCAATCGGACAATTTATTTTGGTATAACTGTTTATTTCCTTGCTTTTACAATTGGTATAAACACATTAATCATCCACACAGGCTCCTACCAGAAAACCAATTATATCCATTATAATGGTATTTTTGAGAAACCTCATTTAATATCTCTTACAATCAGAGAAAAATTAAAAAGCACTGATTTTAACGACCGCTACATCGCGATTATCCGCCAAGTAGATACTTCTAAACGTACCGGTAGAGTTCTATTCAACATAAGAAAAGACAGCTTAAATCACAGTTTCCAGATAGGGACTCGTTTACAAATTAAAAGTATTTTATATAAAAACAACGCTCCAAAAAACCCAAACCAATTCGATTACGCCAAATACCTTGAAAACAAACAAATCTATGCCCAACTGTATGCCGACGCCCGCGAAATTAGTATCAGTGATAAAGTTGAAAAGAATATTTGGTACTACACTTCCCATTTAAGAACAACAATTATTTCCAATTTAGAAAAAAACGACTTCAACAAAATGGACCTTAATGTAGCCATAGCCCTAATTTTGGGACAACAACAAGATATTTCCCCAGAAATCATTAAAGATTATCAATATGCAGGTGCGGTGCATATTCTATCCGTATCGGGTTTGCATATTGGGTTTATTTTGATCTTCATAACTTTCATTCTCAAACCATTTCCTAACAACAGAAAAGGATCTTTTTTCAAGTTAATTATCATTTTAATCTCCTTAACTCTCTTCGGAATAATGGCTGGACTAGCACCTTCTGTCGTTCGTTCTGTCACCATGTTTTCATTCGTGGCTATTGGTCATCATTTACGAAGAAGTGTTAACATTTATCATACTTTGCTGGTCTCGATATTACTCATTTTACTCGTTCAGCCTTCGTTTTTATTTGATGTAGGTTTTCAATTGAGTTATATAGCATTATTTTTCATCATCTGGTTCCAACCTCTTTTAGCCTCTTCTTGGACACCAAAACACAAAGTCACAAAATACATTTGGGATCTCCTCACCGTTTCTTTTGCAGCACAAATAGGCACTTTCCCCTTGAGTCTGTTCTACTTTCATCAATTTCCTGGTTTATTTTTTATAACCAATTTAATTATTATCCCTTTGATGGGAATTATTATGGTTATAGGTGTTTTAGTAATGCTATTGGCAGCTTTTGATTGTATTCCAATATTATTATCCAAACTATTGGAATGGAGTATTTACTACCTGAATAAAATAATCGGTGGGATTGCCTCAATAGAGGAATTTATAATAACTGACATTCCTTTTAATTCATCTGTACTACTAAGCAGCTACCTATTAATACTGGCAACGATACTTTGGCTTAAAAAACCAAGCTACAAAAGGTTGGTTTCAACCCTAACATCACTTATAATTTTGCAAGTTATGTTACTAAAAAATGACTGGGACACGAACAACCAACAAGAGTGGGTTTTATTTAATTCTAAAAAAAATACGCTGATTACAGAACGAACAGGAAAAGATGTCATCCTTTACAGTACTGATGATCTCCTGAAAACTTCATCTAAAAACAGTGTCCTAAACTCTTATCTAGTGGGTAATGCCAGCACTTTAAAAGACACTAAAAAAGTTCAGAATCTTATGTTCTTCAAAGGGAATAAAATCCTTATTCTGGATAGCTTAGGGATTTATCCAAAAAATTGGAATCCTGACATTTTAATCCTTACACAAAACCCAAAAGTTAATTTAGAGCGACTACTCCAAAGTATGAGCCCAAAAATCGTTCTTGCAGATGCTTCTAATTATAAAACAATTCAGAAACTTTGGGAAAGTAGCTGCAGTAAACAAAAAATCCCTTTTCACGCAACTGGCGAAAAGGGATTCTATAAATTAAACTAATCTTACTTCTTTTTCAGAATTCCGTCTGCTACAGCAAGCCAGGCGCTTGGCCCTCCAGCCACATAGCCCGTATTTCCCAGTCCTTGAAAATTAACTTTCCCGTCTTTGGTAGTCGCATTTGCAAAATAAATCGTTGGGAAACCTTGTATCCCAAAAGCTTGTTGCAACTCATTATTTTGTTTTTTTATTTCTGGAGTTTGTGGTGTTCTTCTTGGATAATCCAACTCAACCAATACAACATTTTCCTTAGCCCATTTGGCAAACTCAGGAGTTTTAAGTACTTCTTTTTGCAATCTGATACACCATCCACACCAGTCGCTGCCAGTAAAAAACAACAACATTGGTTTTTTGGTTTTATTGGAAACTTCCATTGCTTTATTGACATTGGTCTCCCAAACCAATTCTTGGGCCTCAACCGCAAAAGAAACAGTCAAGAAAAATAGAGTTATAAATATCTTTTTCATTTTTTTTAGTTTATCTGAATTTCCACAAAATTAATGCCTAAAGTACTAATTATTTTACTTCTTGCATTAGTTTTTTTATTAAAGGAGAAATTAATATCAGAATTACACCTGCTACTAAAGCATAAATACCCAACTGATAATACCCGTCAGCATAAACGTTAAGCTTCTCTAAATTGGAAGCATTTTCAGAAGCTTCGGCAATATTAGCCCCTAAAATCCCAGCAAAATACTGACCGTAAGCACTAGCCAAAAACCACATCCCCATGATTACCGCTTGCGTTTTGTGAGGCGACAGTTTTGTCATTGCACTCATTCCGATCGGCGACAAACACAATTCTCCAAAAGTGATTATGAACCATCCAAAAGTGAATAATCCTAAAGAAGTTTTTCCATCTTCCCCAGCAAAGAATTTTGAATAATAAAAAATCCAAAAACCACCCGCTAAAAACAAAAAGGCCAATCCAAATTTCACTACTGTATTGGGTTCAATTTTTCTTTTAGCCATCCACAACCAAACTAGACCAACAATTCCCGCAAAACCGATTACAAACAATGAATTGGCAGAATTATTCACCCCATTTGGACTTAATTCTAATCCATAAATAGTATTGTTTAGGTTGTTGGCAGCAAATAAACTTAATGAACCACCACTTTGTTCAAAGAAAGCCCAAAAGAAAATTGAAAAAATAATAAATGTCAAAGCTGCTAATAATTTTTTATTCTCTGCTAATGAAAAGTTTTTCATTTCATAAAACAAATACAAAATAGATGCAGGACCAATAAACATCATAAAATAGTCCGTATAAACTGTATTCGCCACCATCACAATAATAATGGGAATAATCAATAACGAGCCAATATATGTTAGTCTTTCGTATAGTTTCCTTTTAGAAGTTTCAATTTCCTTCAGTGGAGAAAGTCCGATTGTGGCTAAGGTCTTTTGAGTCTGGGTAAAAGTCAATAAACTAACAATCATAACAATTGCCGCAAATCCAAAACCAACATTCCAACGAAGATGTTCAGGCACCAGCGATTTCCACATAGAGCCTTCTGCTACAGCTATACAGATGTAGCCCCCTAAAAATGCTCCAAGATTTACGCCCATATAAAAGAAAGAAAAACCAGCATCTCTTCTAGGATCACCTTCTTTATAAAGTTGGCCAACCATTGAAGAAATATTTGGTTTAAAAAAACCTGTCCCGACAATCGTAAAACCAATGCCTGTAAAAAACAAGCCTTTAGGATCAACAGCAAGAATAATACTTCCGATTATCATTAGGATACCACCCCAAAAAAGTGATTTTCTCAAGCCAAGAATTTTATCCGCAAAAAGTCCTCCAATGAAAGTAAAAGCGTAAACCCATGCTTGTGTAGCTCCATATTGTAAGTTGGCTACTCTTTCATTCATTCCTAATTGACCAACCATAAAAATCACTAACATCCCACGCATTCCATAGAAACAAAACCGCTCCCACATTTCGCTGAAAAACAAGTACCACAATTGTTTTGGAAACTTGCCTTTAAAATCCTGAATCTGTTCTATACTTGTCATTAGCTTATACCTTTTTCTTTCATTACTGCATTCAACTGTTTCAAAATTAGTAAACCCAAAACAGTTGCAAAAAGCAACAATAAAGCATTTACAAGGAAAAAATTAGCTTTGTTCTCATAATCATACCACATACTTGCCAAAACACCAGAAAGTTTATTACCAATAGAAATCGATAAAAAGAAGCCTCCCATCATCAAAGCAGTTAAACGCGGCGGACTTAATTTGGACACAATAGAAAGTCCCATTGGTGACAAACATAGTTCCCCAATGGTAATTACACCATAAGTTCCTACAAGCCACCAAGGCGAAACTTTTACAGCACCATTACTTCCAAAATAAACCGCAAGTACCATCACCAAACACGATAATGAGGAGATGAACAAACCTAAAACAATTTTAGAAGGCGTACTCGGTTCTTTTCCTTTTTTTCGCATAAAGGCAAAAAAGCCCACCACAAAGGGCGTCAAAATAATAATCCAGCCCGGATTAATAGATTGAAACAGTTCGGTATTGATTAATGATACTTTTTGATTGGAATTGCTTTCCAGTTCAGCTCGCTGTTCAGCCGAAACATTAGTAAAATAAACATCTTTACCTTGAACTTTTACTGGCTCATTATTGGCATCTTTTTCGGCCTTAAATTGCGCATCGTATTTTTGAACTTCTTTAGTAGCAAAATCTTTCTCTTCTACTAAATAGATGGAAGACAATGCTTTTTCAGTTGTTCCTGTAACTTGTCTATCCGTATAATAATTTGCCCAACGAGTCAATGCCGTTCCATTTTGTTTAAAAACAGCCCAAAACAACATCCCTACTGCAAAAATAGCCAGCAAAGCGCCTAGCGGCCGTTTGTCTTCTTTATTGGCTTTTACATACAAACTGATGTAGAAAATAATCACTGGGACACAAGCAAAAATAAAGGCATCCGTAGAATCACTTTTAAAAATAGTTCCAGGAATTAACCATCCAACCGCGCCGCAAATAATAGCTGGTAAAAAAACTACTCCTAAGATTCGGCTTAAAGAAATATCTCCTTCTTGAACTGGTTTCATCACATTGGCACTATCTAAATGTTTACGTCCGATAGAGAAAATAACTAAGCCTAATAACATTCCAATTCCTGCTGTAAAAAAAGCAGCACCCCATCCGTATTGGTTTCGCATAAAAGCAGCGATGATATTACAAGCAAAAGCACCGAGATTGATTCCCATATAGAAAATATTGTATCCCGCATCTTTGTTAGCTTTATACTCCTCCGTAGAATATAAATTCCCAACTAAAGTTGAAATACTAGGCTTAAAAAATCCGTTACCTATGATGATAAGTCCCATGGAAATATAAAAAAAAGTCACATCATGGAAACTCAACCCGATGTAACCCAACGCCATTAAAAATCCACCCAAATAAATGGCTTTAAAATATCCTAAAAATCGATCGGCTAAGTACCCTCCCAAAAAAGGAGTCAAATACGTTAGAGCTATATAAGTTCCAAAAATATCATCGGCATTTTTATCCGAAAAAGCCAATCCACCAGTAGCGGCCGGATCTATCATATAAAGGACAAAAATTCCAATAATAAGATAATAACCAAAACGTTCCCACATTTCGGTAAAAAAAAGAAAGGCTAATCCCTTTGGGTGTTTGCTGTTCATAGTACAATTCTTAAATGATTTGTAAATCGATTTCAATATTCACTATTGAAATAAGTAAAAAATTTAAATTAAAATACCTACTTAGTAATCCAAGTAGGTATTAAAAACAGTGTATTTTCATTTAGTTGACACCATGCATCATTTTTTTCAATTTTGGAGTAAGTGCAAACAAGATTACTGCCGCAAGTCCCGTCAATATAACGAATACCATAAAGAATTCGAAAAGATTATGAATTTCAAATCCAACAAAAATCGGATTGCTAGGACTGATTTGATTCTTATCCAATAAAGCCAATTGGTCCGCTGAAAGGGTCACTTTTTTATCTAAAACTGCCTGCAAATCGATTCCTAATTCTTTCGCTTTATTAAATTTATCTCCAGTAGCCGGTAAAATTGAACCTAATGTTCCCGCTAAAGCATAACCTGCTGCATTCGATAAAAAGAAAACACCATACAACAAAGAAGAAAATCTTTTTGGTGATAATTTCCCCACTAAAGACAAACCGATTGGTGACAAGCATAGTTCAGCTGCCGTTTGGATTAAGTACAACAAGATTAACCATTGGATAGCCAACAAACCATTGTTACCCAAATCTTTTACATTATGTGCAATGATAAAATAACTTATTGCGATTAAAGCCAAACCAAAAGCTTGTTTCATTGGCGAAATTGGTTCTCTTCCGTTAGCTCTTAATTTATCCCACAACATACTAAAAGGAACCGCAAAAATGACAACGAATAGCCCGTTAAAAATTTGAACCATTGAAGGAGGCATTTGCCATCCAAAGAAATTTCTGTCCGTTTGATTATCTGCAATAAAAGTTAAAGAAGAACCTGCTTGCTCGAAAGCTGCCCAGAAGAAAATCACAAAGAAAGCTACAATATAAATAACCAAAATTCTATCTCTTTCAATTTTGGTTAAGGAAGAGTCCGAAATAATTAAACCCGCTAATGCAAGTCCACTGGCGTAAATAACAGAATAAATAACGTTTTGACCGAAAGCAAAATGGAATAAAAATCCAAATCCAACAAAAGCAAAAACGGCTCCGATTAAAGCGACAGAAGAAAATACAGCTTTTTGAGATTCTCCCTCTTCAAAATCTGAAGCTTCATTTTTAGATGGCAATCCACCAATAGGTCTTCCTTCCGGTGTTACCACATATTTATCTTTCAAAAAGTAAAAGATCAGGGTTCCCACTAACATAGCGATGGATGCTGCCAAAAATCCCCATTTAAAAGCATGAATATCTCTAATACCACCCGCATCTTTAACATCTCCAATAATTGGACATATCAACTGACCCAAAAAAGCTCCTAGGTTAATCCCCATGTAAAAAATTGTAAATGCAGTATCTAATTTACTTTTTTCTTGTTTTGGGTATAAACTCCCCACCATTGAAGAAATATTTGGCTTGAAAAACCCATTACCAAAAATAATGATTCCCAAAGCCGACCAAAGTAAAGTATTGGCTAAAGAAAGGTTTGAACCGAAAATACTGGCGCTAAAAAACAACAAAAATTGTCCTATTGCCATCATTAAACCACCCAAGAGAATACAGTTTCTATTTCCGAAGAATCTATCAGCAATAAATCCTCCCAACATTGGCGTTAAATAACACAAACCTAAGAAACCTCCGTAGATAAGCGAAGCGTCTGCTTCTTTCATCATTAAAGAATTCACCATGAATAATGTTAAAATTGCCCGCATTCCATAGAAATTGAATCGTTCCCACATTTCTGTTCCAAACAATACCCAAAGTCCTTTTGGATGTGCTGTTTTTACTTGAGCTTCTGTCATGTTATTTATTTTTGATTATGGTATAAAGGTTGAATTATAAATTTTCTTTGATAAAATTAGTCATTTTAGTATACAATTGTATTCTGGTTTTTCCTCCTCGAATTCCGTGGTCTTTATCAGGATAAATTTGAGAATCAAATTGTTTATTAGCCTGAATTAAGGCCTCCATCATTTGCATCGAATTCTGTACGTGTACATTATCATCCCCTGAACCATGAATTAAAAGAAACTTTCCTTTCAATTTATCCACATGGTTTATTGGTGAATTTTCATCATACCCACTCGGGTTTTCTTGTGGTGTCTGCATATATCTCTCCGTATACACGCTGTCATAAAAACGCCAATTGGTTACTGGTGCCACAGCAATTGCCATTTTAAAAACGTCGTTTCCTTTCAAGATACAGTTCGAAGCCATAAATCCTCCATAACTCCAACCAAACATACCCATTCTTGATTTATCCACAAATGTATAGTTTCCTATTACTTTGGCAGCATCAATTTGATCTTCCACTTCGTATTTCCCTAATTCTTTTTGGGTTACTTTCTTGAAATCAGCTCCTTTAAAACCTGTTCCACGACCGTCAACACAAGCAACGATATAGCCTTGCTGCGCTAACATCATAAACCAATAATCATCAGAACTGTTCCAGTCATTGTTCACTTGTTGTGATCCCGGACCCGAATATTGGTACATAAAAACCGGATACTTTTTGGCGGGGTCAAAATCATTTGGTTTGATCATCCAGGCATTCAATTCATTTCCTTTTTCCGTTTTTAAAACAAAAAATTCTTTTGAAGGTAAATTATAGCCTTTTAGTTTAGAAGCTAATCCTTCGTTATTTTCAATAACCTGAATTTGTTTTCCTGATTTTGCTTCGTTCAACGTATAGGTTGTTGGTTGTGAAGCGCTAGAGAAGTTGTTGATGTAATATTGAAAGTTTGGGCTTAAAGTAGCGACATTAGTCCCCGTATTTTGAGACAAACGTAACTTGCTTTTACCATTTAAATTTATTCGGTAAATATCTCTGTTGATAGATCCGTTTTCTGTAGATTGATAAAAAATGGTATTGGTTTTTTCGTCAAAACCATAATAAGAAGTCACTTCCCAATTTCCTTTGGTCACTTGATTTTTGAGTTTACCCGTTTTGTCATATAGATAAATATGATTAAAACCACCTTTCTCACTGGTCCAAATAAAACTATTATCTTTTAAGAAAGTCAAATTATCCGTTATATCAACATAAGCTTTGTCTTTTTCATTCAAAACTACTTTGGCAGTTCCTGAATTACCATCGATAAACAATAAATCTAAATTATCTTGATGGCGGTTCAATACTTGGGCAGATAAAACATTAGCATCATTTGTCCATTGCATTCTGGCAATATAAAAATCCGAATAATTACCTAAATTTACTTCTTTGGTACCAGTAGTATTAACATCATAAATATGTAAAGACACTACTGAATTTTTTTCACCCGCTTTCGGATACTTAAATGTCCGGATTGTAGGATACAATTCTTTGTGGAACATCGACATCGAAAACTCAGGAACTTTTGTTTCGTCAAAACGAATGTAAGCCACTTTTTTACTGTCTTTACTCCAATCGAATGCCTTCACAAAAGCAAATTCCTCTTCATAAACCCAGTCAGTAATTCCATTGATTACACTGTTTCTCTTCCCGTCTGTTGTAATTGGAGTTGATTTTTTTGTGGCCAGATCATAAACATAAAGATTATTTTCTTTGGCATAAGCAATCTTTTTTCCGTCCGGCGAAAAAGTTGGTTGTTGTATTTGAAAATCAAACAATTTTGTCAATTGCTTCGTTGCAATATCATACAAATAATAATCGGCTGTAAATGAATGACGGAAAATCTTATTAGAATTACAAGCCAACAAGATCATTTTCTCTGAAGAATCGAAAGTGTAACTACTTATTTTAGGCAACTCTTTATGATCCTTTGTATCAATTAAAGTAGCCGTCTTTTTTAGCGTTGCAAAATCATATAAATCGATTTGCATACTTCCGGTTTTATAATCAAGATTTAATACAGTGTATTGGTTAGTATTTTTTAAGGACTGCAATTCATCCATTGCTTTGGCACGAAAAGCGCCATTAAAAATCTCTTCTACAGTGATCTTTTGTTGCCCAAAAACAGTAAAACACAAGAATAAAAGTAAGGTCGTTAACCTGTTCGAATTCATAAGATTGATTTAAATTTAAAAACCGTCAATTTTAGTGAAAAATTTACAATTATTTCACATTCGATGTGTTAAATGTTAAAAACAATATCCGACAAAAATATTTATTGAATATTCTATGGTAAAACCAAAACAGCTAAACCGTATCTTTGCAAAAAATTATCCTATAATTAATTGAGAATGAATAAAGTCGTTGCCGGATTTTCTAAATTATCCAAAGAAGAAAAAATAAACTGGATTGCCAAAGAATATTTTACTAATCCACAGGAAGCCATAGAACTACTGAAAAAGTATTGGAATTCTGACGAAAATCTACAGAAATTACATGATGAATTTATCGAAAACACGATATCTAATTTCTATATCCCTCTTGGAGTGGCTCCAAACTTCTTAATCAACGGAAAAAACAGTACCATTCCTATGGCGATTGAAGAAAGTTCTGTTGTTGCCGCAGCCGCAAAATCAGCAAAATTCTGGTCCACTCGTGGTGGTTTCAAAGCAACTGTTATCGATACCGAAAAGATTGGTCAGGTTCACTTTATTTTCAAAGGCGATTCTTCAAAATTGAACAGCTTTTTCAACGAAACTAAAGTCAAGTTTTTTACAAATACAGAAAACATCACCAAGAACATGCAAAAACGTGGTGGTGGAATCCTCGATATTATCCTAAAAGACAAAACAGATTTAATTCCAAATTACTTTCAACTGCATGCTACTTTTGAAACGAAGGACAGTATGGGTGCCAACTTTATCAATTCGTGTTTGGAACAATTTGCCAAGACATTAAAAGAAGAAGCACAATCCCACGAATTATTTTCAGAGACTGAAAAAGACATTCAAGTCGTGATGAGCATTCTTTCTAATTATGTTCCAAATTGTCTTGTCCGCGCTGAAGTTTCCTGCCCGATAGCCGATTTAGAAGAAAAGCACATTCAAAATCCACAAGAGTTTGCGGAACGATTTGTTCAAGCGGTTCAAATCGCAGAAATTGAGCCTTTCCGCGCTGTTACCCATAATAAAGGAATCATGAATGGTGTAGATGCTGTTGTTTTGGCTACAGGAAATGATTTCCGTGCCGTTGAAGCCGGTATTCATGCTTATGCCTCACGAAACGGACAATATTCCAGTCTTTCCCATGCCAAAATAGAGAATGATATTTTTACTTTTTGGCTCGAAATCCCTTTAGCTCTGGGAACGGTTGGCGGTTTGACTTCTTTACATCCACTGGTAAAACTTTCGTTAGAAATGCTCGAAAAACCTTCTGCAAAGGAGCTTATGAAAATTGTTGCTGTTGCAGGATTAGCACAAAACTTTGCTGCACTGCGTTCTCTGACTACAACCGGAATTCAAGATGGGCACATGAAAATGCATCTCAACAACATTCTGAACCAATTTGAAGCCAATGAAGAGGAACGCATCGTAATTCGCAAACATTTTAAACACCATGTAGTTTCACACAGTGCCGTGGTGGACTATATCGAAAATTTAAGAAAATAACACCCTATTCATTAGGAGCTTAATCCCGCTGTACACTCTATCTTTTGTTCTGAACTCCAGAACAAAAGGATGCCGTTTCCATCGGGGCTAAAAAAGAATACATGAAACAGACATTTTACAGTAACGGAAAACTTTTAATCACAGGCGAATATTTGGTATTAGATGGCGCCAAAGCTTTTGCATTGCCAACAAAATTTGGACAAAACCTAATTGTACAAAAAGGAAGCAACCAAGAGATTCAATGGAAAAGTTATGATTTTGACGGCAGTATCTGGTTTGAAGAAACGATCTCATTTTCTGAAATTTCAAGCAAAATAAATTCCGAAATTGAAACGGTTAAAACCACATTGACAACAATTTTACATGAAGCTTATCTCTTAAATCCAGACTTCATAAATCATGCTGAAGGATACATCGTTACTACTGAACTGAGCTTTCCTAAAAACTGGGGTTTGGGCACCTCTTCCACTTTAATAAACAATATTGCACAATGGTTGCAAATTAATGCGTTCATCCTTCTTAAAAACAGTTTTGGAGGCAGTGGTTACGACATTGCCTGTGCACAAAACGACTCTCCTATTTTGTATTCCATAGAGGAAGGAAATGCGAAAGTTGAAGAAGTAAGTTTTAATCCTGACTTTACAGAAAATTTATATTTTGTTTACCTAAACCAAAAACAGAGCAGCAAAGTAGCCATCGCTTCCTACTACAATAACAAGAACAATCATCTGGAAAAAAACATCATCACGAACAATGCCATAACTCAGTCTGTCGTTGCAGCAGAAACACTAAAAGCATTTGCTTTAGCGATAGAGAAACATGAAGTAGCCATGAGCAATATTCTTCAGATGAAAACTGTGAAGGAAGCCTTATTTCCAGATTTTAAAGGTATTGTAAAAAGCCTTGGGGCATGGGGAGGTGATTTTGTTTTGGTAATCTCAAAAGAAAACCCAACCGTCTATTTTAACGCAAAAGGATATGAAACCATAATCCCTTATAGCGAAATGATATTATAAAGTTATGCTTGCCTTATTTGATGAAGCCTATTTCTTCTTCAAGTTAACTTCTGATTAAATAAAAACCCGATACATTTAAAATGTATCGGGTTTTTATTTTTAAACTATTCTAAACAAAAGTCTAGTAGTTGAATAATCTTCTATTGTCTTCAATTTTAGCGTTAGCTTTCAATGCAGGAACAACTCTGTTTGCATCAGAACCACTTTGCGCTTTCAATTTTGTAATATAAGGAGCGTGGCTTTTTAAAGCTGGTGCTTTTACAGTACTGATGTTTTTAACAACATAAACTCCAGTGTTTCCTTCAATTGGAGCTGATAATTTATTAGCAGCTAATGCAAATGCATTTCCAACTACTTTAGGCTCTTGTCCTACTCCTCCAGCTAAAACCGGATTCTCCATAGTTACGCCTGAAACTTGTTGCACTGTTGAACCTGTAGCTTTAGCAATCGCTTCTAATGAAGTTCCTGTCATTTTTGCTTTGATCAACTCAGCTTTTTTCTTGTTTTTAAGAATTGGCTCAACATAAGGTCTTACTAAAGTAACAGCTACTAATCCTGAGTTATCTACCTTTTTAACTTTTGCTATAACGTGACCTAAATTAGCCACCTCAAATCTCTTAACATCACCAACTTTAGTATCATCTTCGAATGCCCATCTTACAATTGATCTTTGGCTTCCTAAAGCTCCAAAAGCTTCGTCCATTGCTTTTACATTAACTGGAGCAGCAACAGTCAATTTCATTTCTTGAGCTAATTTACCAAAGTCTTTATCTGCAGCTTCCATTTCAAATTTGGTTGCTTGAGTAAACAATTTATCAGAAGTAGCTTCAGAAGCTTCTACTTTTTGTGCTACCGTAGCCAAACGAATACCGTCTTGCTTATCAGTAATTTTGATAATATGATAACCGAAAGTAGTTTCAACTAAACCAACTTTCCCAATTCCATTATTAAACACAAAGTCATTAAAAGGTTTTACCATTTGGTTTGGACCAAAATAACCTAAATCACCACCTTGTTGTGCAGAAGAATCATCAGAAGCAGTAAATGCTAACATCATGAAACTATCTGGATTCGCAATTACTTGAGCTAAAATTGCTTCCGCTTTAACTTTAGCTTCCTCTTTTGTTCTTACCTCTTTTTTATTAGGCACTTGTGTTCCTTCATAACTAATTAAGATATGACTAGCTTTTGCATTCACACCAGTTTTTCTACCTAAAGATTTTGAAAGACAGTAGTAGTTACCAAATCTGTAAGGACCATAAACTTCACCTGGAGCTAAATTATACAATTTATCTGCATCGATAGCAGGTAAATCTTTTTTGGCAACATAAGAAGAATCATAAGGAACATCTGAATTTGAATTCACAAAGTCAATTGTATTGGCAGCAGTTCTAAAACCAGGTAAAGTATCGTTTTTACCAGTTGCCTGATTGTATACAACACTACCAGATAACAATGCAGTTATTTTAGCTTTAACTTCATTTTCATCTTCAGTCGAAGCTTTATCTTCAATTAAAACATACTCCACTTCACGAGATTCATCAGCTTTGTATTTTTTCTCATTTTTCTTCATGTACTCTACAATCTCATCGTCAGTAACTTTTACTTCACTGTCTTTAATTGTAGAATATAAACCAGCAACATAAGCGAACTCTACTTTATTAGACTCCATTTCATATTTCAATTTCCCTTCACTTTCAGTTGTATAAATTCCCGCTTTGATAAGGTTGTTGTAAATTTGAAATTTAGCATTTAGTTCAGCGTCTTTCTCTCTGTCAACAAGATATTGAGCCTGCTCTGGATTTGATTTGAAATATTCTTTGAATTTTGCTAAATCAAACATACCGGCAGCGTTCAAGAACATTGGATTTTTACCTATATTTTGGTCAGCTTTGAAAACTTCAATTATGTGTTTTTCACCTACTCTCAATCCTAATTTATCAAATTCAGATGTCAATAGAGCAATAGAAACTTCTTGGTCCCAAACTCTGTTTGCAGCTTCTGTGGAAGAAATTCCCTGACCGCTTTTTTCAACATTGCTAACTTTAATTCTAAAGTCTTCAAATGAAATATCTTTTCCATCGATACTTCCTACATCTTTTGTGTTTTGACCAAAGCCACCTTTACCGATAAGATCTTGTACTATAAATGCAAATAATGCAAGTGCAATAGCTGCTATCAATAAAGCGGAACGTTGTCTAATTTTTGCTAAAACTGCCATTTTTATTGTTGTTAATTTTTATATTCAGTTTGCGAAAATACAATTATCTAATTAATAATAATACTAGTAGCGTTTTATTTTACAAGAAATTTTAATTTTCTAAAAAAAATTACTCCCGCACAGTCATTTTAACCAATTCTATTTTCTTATTTGTAGCTTCTTCAATAACAAAATGATAGATTCCTATGGTTATAAGGTCTCCTTTTTGAGGAATATCTTTTGTATAATCTACTATAAAACCACCCAGTGTTCCGTATGAATCATCTTCAGGAATATTCAGTTTATACGTCTGATTTAAGTACTCTACATCTAATCGGGTTGAAAAAAGATACACTCCCTCTTCTATTTCTTTTTCAATTAGTTCCTCCTCTGCATCATGTTCATCTTCAATTTCACCAAAGAGTTCTTCTACAATGTCCTCCATCGTGATGATTCCAGAAGTACCACCATATTCATCCAAAACGACAGCAACACTTTTTCTTTTTTTAGTTAACAGATTCATCACATCCTTAATATAAATAGCCTCCGGTACAAATTCAACCGAAATCATAACTTCTTTGATACTTTTTGGTTTTTTAAATAAATCAAAGGAATGTACATATCCTATTATGTCGTCTAATGAATTTTGACAAACTACTATTTTAGAATAGCCGGTATCTATAAACAGTTCTTTTAATTCCGTCACAGAATCGTATATATCTACAGCCGCAATTTCTGTTCTTGGTGTCATCACATCTCTGGCTTTTACACCTGAAAACTCTAACGCATTTTGAAAAATTTGTATTTCAGAATCTATTTCTTCGCTATCTTCGACAGTACTCATTTGTTCCGTGATGTAATTCCCTAATTCTACTTTACTAAAGTACAACTGCACTTGGTCTCCTTGCGTTTTGAAAAATTTTCTCAACACAAAATCGGAAACCCAAATAAAAAAGGTAGAAAAAAAGTAGAATAACTTATAAAAAAAATACGCTGGAAGTGCAAAAAACTTCAATAGCGTATTAGCATAGATTTGAAAAAAAACCTTCGGTAAGAACTCCGCCGTTATTAAAACGATCAATGTGGAAAGAACCGTTTGAACCAGCAAATTAACCATTCCGAGAAAATGATATCCCAAAGCATCTACCCAGCCCATCAGCAATTCACCCATAAAAAAACCATAAACAACCAAAGCTATATTGTTGCCGATAAGCATGGCCACAATAAACTGAGAAGGTTTTTCAGTAAGTTTAGTAAGTATTTTGGAAATAAAATTATCTTGTTTTTTTTCGATTTCAAGATAAATTTTATTGGAAGAAATGAAAGCTATTTCCATTCCCGAAAAAAAGGCACATAGTATTAGACACAATATTATGATACTTATTTCCATTAATTACGACCTTTTGTTTCTGTCTTCAAATTTTTTAGTAAATTTCATTCTGAAGAAAAACATAAAAACTGCCAGTCCTGCAAAGACAAAACTAAACCATGGATTTTCATTAGGATCATTAAACTTTGTAAATCCATCATATATTAGATAGATTCCAAAAACAAGATAAATATAAGGGGTAAATTTAAGGTAACTCATGCTTGTGTTTATTTTAATTATTCGGCGGACTGGACCTCACCGGTTATTTTTTGTGAATTGACAACTTTAAAATCTTTGCTAAAATCTATTCCCTGCCCGTTTGAAGCTCCTTTGGGATCAGTAAATTTAAATCTTCTTTCGGTAAAAAACCATTCGTTTTTTTGATCGAAATACAATTGTTCCGTCTCCAAAACCTGCCCAACATCTGAGGTTATCTTAACTTTTCCCTGCAAATCTATGATACCGGTTTGCTTATAAGATACCGCGTAGTTTGATTTTATAAATGTTCTCTTTCCTTTTTTATCATACAATGTAACGTCAATTCCTTTAGGGAATTCGGTAAAAGGAAAATCAACACTGGCAAAATCCAGCATTTTTGGACTTATCAAAACAACTGTAATTCTACCTGAATCGGTATATTTTAAATTAACCGCATCAGCGTCACTACTGGGAACAAAATCTGAAAAGTTAATCTTTTGAACTTCTTTGAAATTGCTTTCACATCCAAAAAAGAGTGTCACGGCCAAAACCGTGACAATTGGAAATACTATATTTTTTTTCAGAAAAGCCATATCTTAACAAAATGATGCGTGATTATATATGCTAATCTTTATATTAATTGAATTTTCTTTTTTCAAACCATCTGTCATTCAAGGACATCCCTACGCTAATTGTAGCGTAATTTTCCTGAACAAGATTTGAGGATGTAGTTCCTTTTTTTCCAAATTCAAAACCAATATTTATATTAGAAAAAGACCCTGATATTGGCATTCCCGCTCCCAATGTAACACCTACGTCATTTATATCTTCAGAATTAACAACCAATCCGGTTTTTTCGTACTTAAAACCTCCTCTGTAAACGATTCTTTTTGCAAAACCAGAAAACGAATTGTACTTAGGAATGTAATAACCCCCTATACTGTATCTTCTGGATTTCACATAAGAAACATTATCCATTTCATTATAGTTATTAGCCAGAGTTCCCGCATCTTTCATCGTTATCTGAGCACCTAAAAGCCATTTTTTGGACTCTCCTAATCCTGCACCAAAGGTAAATTTACCAGGCATTTGTAAATCTGTTTTTATTACAAAATCATCGGTTGTGTCTACAACAGTCAAATTATAATTACTATTATAAATTACAGTCGAAATATTTCTTGTGTTTTCTGATTTTAAAGTACTTTCTATTGTATAGGCCAAACTACTATAAAAGGTCCACTTATTATTTATTTTAGTCTGATACATTAATCCGGTGTTAAAATTAACTCCCGACAAATGGACATCATTAATTTCTTGGGTCCCAACCGGAACACCGGTAATAAATTCCAAACTATTGGTCTGAATTTTTCCAAAATTATAATTTACATCAGCACCGATGCTTAGTCCTGACATTATCTTATATCCTAATCCAAAAAACGCTTTATTCAAACCACCGGTCCCATCAAACCGATTGTTGTTCTCACTTGGATCAGCCGACAAAGACTCTATTTGATACCCAACAGAAGAATACGGAATTAATCCGAAACCAAATCCTAATCTACCGCCTGTAGGTATACCAACTGCTAAATAATCAAGAGTCGCTCTGTTAGTATTTGCTTTTTCACTATCTGTTTTCAATTTTATTAAACTATACCCTCCTCCAACTGCAAAAGTTGTAAGCTTTAAATTTGAAAAACTGGCCGGATTATCTAAATTAATATGAATACTGTCCTGCTCAATTGCGACTCCTGCCATAGAACGAATATCAGCCGTTCCTTTGTATCTGATGTCACCAATTCCAAAAAAAGAGTAAGGAGAAGCGGTTCCTTGTTGTGCAAAAGACATGAATGAAAAAAGCAAACAAGCGCTTATTATAATTTTTTTAATCATTTTTGATTTTATATTGAAATGTTTGGTTCAAACTCTCGAGAAGGAAATTTGAATTGGCAAATATGGTATTTTTTAATCGTTTAGCCAAAAATTCTGTGTCCCCACCCGTTAAAATTATTATAAAATTTGAATAGTGTGCCTTATATTCATCGATAAAACCGTCAATCTCATAGACGAAACCATTTACCACTCCGGAATGAATTGACTCCGCTGTAGATTTTCCAATAAAACTATCTGGGCTTTTGGATGCGAGCAAAGGAAGCTTAGCTGTATAATTATGTAATGATTCGTAACGAAGCCTCAGTCCAGGAGCAATGGCGCCTCCGAGATAAACATCATTTTCATCTATAAAGTCATAGGTAACACAAGTCCCAACATCAATCACCAACCTGTTTTGTTTTGGAAACTGAATAGTTGCACCGGCTGCCAATACCATACGATCGATCCCTAAAGTTTGTGGAGTTGCATAATGATTTATAAAAGGAAAAGGATCTATGTGTGATACAAAATGAACTTTCAAGCTATTATTATAGTGCAAAAACGAGTCTTTTTCGAGATATCCGACAGAAGCAACAACCAAATGAGTTACTTTTTTATATTTTTTTAAAATATTTTGAATGTTTTTTTCGTGCTCAGTTTTCATAAAAACAAAGTCCTCCAATAGGACATTATCCTCAAAAACAGCACCTTTAATCCTGGTATTCCCTACATCAACAGTTAGAATCATAATTTTTCATTTGTCGGCACGAAGGTACGAATTGATTTTTTTTAATAATTGTTTTGGATAAATTAAAAATCGTCCTATATTTGCACCCGCAACAAGCAAGGTACCTTAGCTCAGATGGTAGAGCAATGGACTGAAAATCCATGTGTCCCTGGTTCGATCCCTGGAGGTACCACAAAACCCGAATAGAAATATTCGGGTTTTTTGTTTTTAATACTTTTCAGAAAACTAATTCATGTACCCGGTTCTCCCGAACCTTCGGGACTGGAGGTACCACAAAACCAGGATAGTTACGACGCTTCGGAATTCGGGTTTTTTGTTTTCAAATATTTTTTTTTCAAAATTCTACTTTATAATAAGCCCGAATATTTGGATAAACTAAAAATCGTTCTATATTTGCACCCGCAACAAGAGAGGTACCTTAGCTCAGATGGTAGAGCAATGGACTGAAAATCCATGTGTCCCTGGTTCGATCCCTGGAGGTACCACAAAACCCGAATAGAAATATTCGGGTTTTTTGTTTTTAACACTTTTCTGAAAAAACAAGGAGCAATTCATATGTCCTAGTTCTATCGACACTTCGGAACTTAGGTTTTTGCTACCTATTCAAAGACACCTCTTTACCTCAAAGTCAAACCACAAAAACTTCGCACCAACACTTTCTTCATTCTTTTTACAAATAGAAAAATTCGGTCAAAATCATTCGAATAGATCCTGCAACTAAACTCTTTATATCTCAATCTTTAAATTAAAAAATACAAATTCCAATAGATAAAAAACAGTTTTACCAAAAGAAGGCATCATAGTGACAAAAACGAAAAATTTATCAAACACACACAATTTTGTCAATATAAATAAGTGTTTCGCAATTTTTTTGAATATTTATTATCAAATTACAATAAATATATTTGCTAATTTAATATATTTATGCAAAATTTATATATATGGAAATTTTATCCTGTCCGAAATGCCAAAATACCCACATTATCAAAAGTGGTGTAGTTAACAACAAACAAAGGTATTTATGCAAAAAATGTAACTATTTTTTTACGGTTAACAAAATCGGAAAAAAGATAGATGATTACTATGTAACCAAAGCTCTTCAGTTGTACCTTGAAGGCTTGAGTTATCGCGAAATAGAACGAATTATCGGGGTTTCCCATGTAACGATAAGCAACTGGGTAAAGACTTTCAATATAAAAAAACCATCTCATGCCAACTACCACCCTACTTACAAGATTTTTAACCACTTAGAACTGGTGGAATACTTAAAAAACAAAGAATTACTCTCTGGCGCCGGTATGATTATAACGGAACTCGGAGACAAGTTTATGCTTATAAAATGGGAAAGATTTAAAGACTAACTATAGCTCTTTACATTTATATATATGTAAATTTTTTTTTCAAACAAAAAATCAGAATTTGGCTGTGTTGAAACTAACCACTTTCACTAACCAAACTCTATTTTATTATGAAAAAAATTTATTTAATAGCAACACTTCTGCTATTATCGCTAAAAGGTTTTTCACAGGGGTCGCCCGACTATGGGTCCGGAATGAAATTTAATTTGAATGACGAAGGCTCCAAATATCTTAGAGTAATCTCTTGGGCACAATTTTGGACCCAATACAATTCAGACCGCCCATTGGATGCAAACGGCAATGAGCAAGCCAACATCGACTTTAGCTTAAGAAGAGCCCGAGTTTTATTGTATGCTCAAATCAGTAAAGATTTCTTAATCCTAACCCATTTTGGATTAAATAGTTTGAATTCTAATAACCTAAGTCCAACCGGAACAGGAGAAGGTTCCCAGTTATTTTTACACGATGCCTATGCGCAATACAGTTTAGGAAAAAATAATGCCATCGGTGGAGGATTGCACTATTGGAATGGAATTTCTCGTTTGAATAGTGCCAGCACACTAAACATCATGACTTTGGATAATCAAAGACAAACTTGGGCTACTTTAGGACTTTCAGATCAATTTGGCAGACATATTGGTGTTTTTGCGAAAGGTGCTTTTGGAAAAGTGCAATATCGCGTTTCAATTAACGATGCGATGACCAATAACCTCCAATCAACGGTAGTCCCAGTAAATAATGGCCCGGCAACTTATACCGGCAGAAGATTATTAGGATCAAAAGAAGCTGGCAAAACCTATGCAGGCTATTTTGAATATGGCTTTTTAGATGCAGAAAGTAATTTTTTACCGTACAAAGTAGGAACTTATTTAGGAACTAAAAAAGTATTCAATGTTGGCGCCGGTTTTTTCCTTCATCCGAATGGTGCAGTGAATGCTGATAATTTGGGCACTCTAAGTGGAGAAGATGTTTCTATTTTTGGACTGGATGCTTTTTACGACGCACCGCTGGGAACCAAAGGCGCAGCCCTTACCGCTTATGCTTTATACCAAAACAACAATTACGGACAAAACTTTAGATACTCAACCACCTATGAAACGGGATCAATGCTTTATGCCCAGGTAGGCTATGTTATTCCAGGTAAATCAAAAACAAGATTTCAACCTTATGTTTCTTATAATGACAGACAAATTGATGCCTTGAATGATAATGCCAGTCAATTTGGATTAGGAGCCAATGCCTTTTTAAGTGGTCATAACTCGAAATTTACTTTAGAATATCAAAGTACAAAATACACCACAAACAAGGCTATAAATACCGTCACATTACAAGCAATGATTTATCTATAATAATTAAAAAACAAAAAAAGTATGAGCAATAGATCAACAAAAGGAATTTGGAAAGTGATTTCCGCATCCTCTATGGGTACAATGATTGAATGGTATGATTTCTACATTTTTGGAAGTTTAGCCGTTGTAATATCAACTAAGTTCTTCCCTTCAGACAACCCAACTGCAGCCTTCCTATCTACATTAGCCACGTTTGCAGCCGGATTTGTAGTTCGTCCGTTTGGCGCCCTTTTCTTTGGAAGATTGGGTGATTTAATTGGCCGCAAATATACCTTTATGGTTACCCTGTTATTAATGGGTGGAGCCACATTCCTGATAGGCTGTATTCCCAGCTACGAAACCATTGGATTTCTGGCACCATTACTAGTATTGATTTTGCGTTTGCTTCAAGGTCTTGCTCTTGGAGGCGAATATGGAGGAGCAGCAACTTATGTGGCAGAACATGCTCCTGTTGGACAACGTGGATACTGGACATCTTGGATACAAACAACTGCAACTGTAGGATTATTTATTTCCCTAATGGTTATTCTGGCCACCAGAAACGTTTTAACACCAGAACAATTTGACGAATGGGGATGGAGAGTTCCGTTTTGGGTTTCAATCATCATGGTAGGTGTTTCTTATTTGATTAGAAAAAACATGGAAGAGTCTCCTGTTTTCGCCAAAGCCAAAAGTGAGGGTAAAACAAGTACAAATCCATTAAAAGAAAGTTTTGGACATCGTTACAACTTGAAATTTGTTTTATTAGCTCTGTTTGGAGCTACCATGGGACAAGGGGTTGTTTGGTATACGGGCCAATTTTACGCTATGAGTTTCCTGAAAACGGTAATGTCAATTGATTCTTCTCAGGTAGACACTTTATTGGGAATTGCATTAATAATTGGAACTCCATTTTTCATTGTATTTGGTTGGTTAAGTGATAAAGTGGGCAGAAAATACATTATGATGGGTGGTATGTTATGTGCTATTTTACTGTACAGACCTATCTATAAACAAATGTTTGAAACCACAAATGCCAAAAACAAAACCGAAATAGTTGAAAAAACAACGATCCTTTCTGAACTGAAAGAGAACAAAAAACAAACTATGGACTCGATCTATACTACTAATAAAGAGTATACTGACGGAACAAAAGTACTTGAAATTAAAACCGTATCTTTAGAAAACGGAACAGCCATGGTGGTGGACGGAAAACCAAAAGTAGAAACTAAAACAACTGTAACTATAAACTCCAGCGACCAATGGGTATTAATTTTTTTAGTATTCATACAAGTAATATTCGTTACTATGGTTTATGGTCCTATAGCAGCTTTCCTTGTAGAAATGTTCCCGGTAAAAATTAGATATACTTCTATGTCATTGCCTTATCACGTAGGAAACGGGATTTTCGGAGGATTACTTCCTGCTATATCCACCTACTTTGTTACACATGCCAAAGATGCCGGCGATGCCGAATTTTATCTGGAAGGACTCTGGTATCCAATCGTTATTGCTTCCGTTTCCTTTGTAGTTGGAATGGTTTACATTAAAAATAAAGACAAAAACACTCACGCTTAAAATATTTAGACATGAATCAGATAAAAAGAGCTCTAGGATTGATTTGGATAGCCTTAGCTATTGCCGCTGCTTATTTTTGCATTTTCGAATTTGGATTACCAAAATTCGCATCTGGCAAACAAGAAGATTTAGTATTTGGAATCATCATCCTTTTCATATTAACCCCATTAATTGTTTTAGGATTAGGTATTTTTGGTTACTATGCCTTAATGGGTGATTATGACGAAAAAGGTCATTGATTACATTTTATCATTGCAATCTCTACATTCACCTGTAGAGATTGCTTATTTTCATTAGAATAAAATCACCATGATTCAAAAAAATGCAAGAATGGTGATTGCGCATCCCGCTGAAAAGCAAATAATATCTTCACATGAAAAAGAGACATGAACAAAAGTTAGTTATACTTTCAATGCTAATGCTACTAGCGTTGAATATTCCGCTTTTGCTATTATTTGACAGTTCCAAACCATTATTCGGTTTTCCGGTTATCTACGTCTATTTGTTTTCAGCATGGTTGTTTTCTATAGCCATAACCTACCTAATTATAAAAAGATATTATGACTAGCGTAGGCCTTTTATTCATTCTAGCACTTTATGTGTCTATTCTTTTTTACATTGCTTATTGGGCAGAAAAAAGAAGCCATTCTAAATGGACAAACAATCCATACATTTACTCCTTTTCGTTGGCAGTATATTGCACAGCCTGGACTTATTATGGAAGTATTGGAGTAGCCGCAGATTCCGGTCTTAGCTACTTACCCATTTATTTGGGACCAATAATCATTATTCCCACTTGGATGATTATTCTTAAAAGAATTATCCGAATTTCAAGAGTGAATAAAATTTCCAGTATTGCGGATTTTATTTCTTTACGATATGGAAACAGCAGATTCTTGGGCGCATTGGTTACCTTAATTTGTATTTTTGGAATCTTACCTTATATTTCTTTACAGCTGAAATCCATTTCAGAAACCTTTCATATTGTAACAAAAACCCAAGAGAGTTCCAATATTTTCAATGACACAACCACTTATGTTTGTATTGCCCTGGCATTATTTGCTTCTTATTATGGGACAAAATATGTAGATGCTTCCGAAAAAAGACGCGGTATTGTTACAGCAGTTGCCATGGAATCGATATTGAAATTAGTTTTCTTTTTAATTATTGGCGCTTATGTAACCTTTTTTGTTTTTGATGGTTTTGATGACATTTATACGAAAGCGGCTGTTCTAGAAAATTTTGAAAAGAAGAACTCCATAGGTGATCTCACTAGCGGAATCAACTGGTTTTTCCTGTGTGTCTTATCGATGTTTGCCATTTTTCTTTTACCAAGACAATTTCATACCGCCATTGTTGAAAACAATAAAGAAACCCATATTCGAACTGCAATGTGGTTGTTTCCTTTATACCTTTTGCTATTCAATATTTTTGTTTTTCCAATCGCTTGGGGAGGTAATATTCTTTTTCAAGGAAAAGGACTCAATTCAGATACCTATTCATTATTAATTCCACAATTTTTCAACAACAATTTCCTGACTGTTTTGGTATTCCTCGGTGGGTTTTCAGCCGCAATTTCAATGATAATCGTTTCATCCATTGCTTTGGCAACCATGTTAAGTAATAACTTATTGATTCCTTATGGTTTCATTGGTTCACTCCAAAACACATCACAGAAAGAGAACAGCAAGAGAATCGTAAACAGTAGAAAAATAGGTATTTTTTCGCTTATTATTTTGGCTTATGCTATCTACCGAATTTTCATTCTGGACTATTCGTTGGTTTCCATCGGAATGGTATCCTTTGTAGTTATAGGTCAATTGGCACCCGCTTTCTTTGGCGCTTTATTCTGGAGGAGAGGTTCTGGCAAAGGAGCTATCACTGGAATAATTATTGGGTTTTTAATATGTTTTTACACACTTTTAATGCCTTATGCAATTGGAATTACTGCTTCATCCAATTTATTCGTACAGGAAGGTCCTTGGGGAATTGAATTGCTAAAACCATTTCAACTCTTCGGATTAGATTATTTAGACCCAATTCCACATGCACTTTTCTGGAGTTTGTTATTTAATATCATCTGTTACTCAGCAATTTCAGTGAGTTTCAAAGGAAACTACAGAGAACGCAATTATGCCGAAATGTTTGTGGATATAGACAAATACATTACTAATCATGAAGATGCCTTTGTTTGGAAAGGAACGGCCTACATCTCGGATATTCAAAAAGTTTTACAACGATTTCTCGGAGAGGAAAGAACGAAACGAGCGATGACTATTTTTAATTTAAAATACAATATTGATCAAAAAGTAACCACTGCCGATGCTCGATTTATAAAATTTGCCGAAAATTTATTGACCGGACATATTGGTACGGCTTCCGCCAAAATCCTAATATCAAGCGTTGTAAAGGAAGATAAAATCAGTTTGACAGAGGTTTTACGCATTCTGGAAGAATCAAAAGAGAACATCATCATCAACAAAAAATTGACGGATACTTCCAATGAATTACAAAAAATATCCGAACAGTTAAAAAATGCCAATCAGGAATTGGTTTACAAAGACATCCAAAAAGATGAATTTCTGGATACCGTTACACATGAATTACGAACGCCAATAACAGCCATTCGTGCCGCCAGTGAAATTTTACATGATGACGAAGATATCCCGGAAGAATTAAGAAAACAGTTTTTACAAAACATTATTTCCGAATCGGATCGACTGAATCGACTGATTGATAAAATTCTGGATTTGGAAAAATTTGAAACCGGAAAGCAAAAAATTTACCTTTCGAGAAATAACATTTCTAAAACTATTGAAAAAACATTAGAATCGCTCAAACAATTAATTAAAAATAAAAAAATCAGTGTCGAATTCAATGATTACAACAAAGAAATAAAAGCTTTTTATGACGAAGAACGAATTGTCCAGGTGATGCACAATTTATTATCGAATGCCATAAAATTTTGCTCAGAAAAAGAAGGAAAAATTTCGATTCAAATTATTGAAAACAAAACCAATATTGAAGTACGAATCCATAATAACGGAAAAGGAATTATGAAAGAAGATTTCGAAGCTATTTTTGATAAATTCTACCAATCCCGAAACCAAAATGTCAAAAAACCAATTGGAAGCGGATTAGGATTAGCGATTTGCAAGCAAATTATAGAACATCATAAAGGAAAAATATGGGCTGAAGACAATGTAGCCAACGGAGCTACTTTCATCTTTACCTTACCTAATTATAATACAACCGAAAATTAAAGAAAATGAAGAAGATTTTAATTGTAGATGACGAACCCAATATCGTAATGGCATTAGAATATACTTTCAAAAGAAACAATTTTGAAGTCTATATTGCACGCGACGGACAAGAGGCGCTGGACATTCTGAAAACTCAGCTTCCTGATATTATAATTCTAGATGTAATGATGCCTATGGTGGATGGTTTTGCCACATTGGAACAAATAAAAAAAGATGACCGTTTACAAAATTGTAAAGTCATATTCCTGTCGGCAAAAAACAAAGAAAAAGACATCGAAAAAGGACTCGCATTAGGAGCCAATTTATATGTCGTCAAACCCTTTTCTGTAAAGAAACTAGTAGAACAGGTACAAGAATTAATACAATAAACCACAATCAGACTTGAAATGAACTATAAAGATATATATACAGCAAGCATTGAACAGCCGGAAAACTTCTGGGCTGAACAAGCCAATACAATTGAATGGCATAACAAACCGGAAATCATTCTATCGAGTGACAAAAATGGATATCCTCTTTGGTATGAAGACGGAGAATTAAATATCTGTTATTTGGCCCTTGACAAACATATTCAGGATGGTCATGGTGACCAGATAGCCCTAATTTATGATTCGCCGGTAACACAAGTCGTAAAAAAATATACTTTTTCGGAAGTAAAAACCGAAGTGGCAAAACTAGCCGGAGGTATGCAGTCCTTAGGTTTAAAAAAAGGTGACACGGCTGTTATTTATATGCCGATGATTCCCCAAGCCGCTTTTGCCATGCTCGCCTGTGCCAGAATTGGTGTAACACATTCGGTAGTTTTTGGAGGTTTTGCGCCCCATGAATTAGCCATCAGAATAGATGATTGTAAACCAAGAGTTATTTTGACAGCTTCTTCAGGCATCGAAATAGACCGATTGATTGCATACAAACCTTTGGTTGATGAAGCCATTGAATTAGCCAATCATAAACCCAAAAAAGTGGTTGTTTTTAATCGAAAATTAGGAGCACGCGTTCCGTTTAAAAAATACGATGTTGATTATGATGCCTTGGTTTATGGATCTGAAGAAACGCCTTGTGTTGTTCTGAATGCCACACATCCGCTGTACGTTTTATACACGTCAGGAACTACCGGAAAGCCAAAAGGAATTGTGCGCGACACCGGTGGTTATGCTGTTACGCTCAAATTTTCGATGCAAAAAATTTATAATGCAAACGAAGGTGATATTTTCTGGGCAGCATCAGATGTAGGATGGGTTGTGGGCCACAGTTTTATCGTTTATGGACCATTAATTAACAGAAACACTACTATTATTTTTGAAGGAAAACCAATCAAGACACCCGATGCAAGTACCTTTTGGAGAATGATTGACGAGCACAAAGTAAATGTAATGTTTACGGCACCAACAGCTATTCGGGCCATCAAAAAAGAAGATCCAAACGGCGATTTTATCAAAGAATACGATTTAGGTTCCTTGAAAACACAATTTTTAGCGGGCGAACGTTGCGATGTAGCGACTTTAGACTGGTATCAGGAAAATATTCCAATTCCTGCCATTGACCATTGGTGGCAAACAGAATCTGGCTGGCCAATGATTGCCAATATGATGGGAATTGAATATTTACCCATAAAACCAGGTTCTGTAGGAAAAGCCGTTTGCGGTTATGATATTAAAATTTTTGGTGAAAACGGAACAGAATTAGGCCCTAATGAAGAAGGTTATGTGGTGCTAAAATTACCATTGCCTCCGGGAACTTTATTGGATTTATGGAAAGACAATCCGAGATTCCAGGCCGGTTATTTAAACAAGTTCCCCGGATATTATTTCTCAGGGGATGGCGGTTTCAAAGATGAAGACGATTATATTTTCATTACCGGAAGAGTTGACGACGTTATTAATGTTGCCGGTCATCGTCTCTCCACAGCAGAAATGGAAGAAATTGTAGCTTCCCATCATGCAGTTGCAGAATGTGCCGTAATTGGAATAAATGACGAATTAAAAGGACAAACGCCTCTGGCTTTGGTGGTAACCAAACATGGAGAAGAAATTGAACATTATCAATTAGAACAAGAAGTTATAAAATTAGTGCGCCAACAAATTGGTGCGGTGGCTTCCTTGCGAAACGTTGTCATCGTAGAACGATTACCCAAAACCCGTTCCGGAAAAATTCTCAGAAAACTAATGAGAAGTATTGCCGACGGAGGCGATTTTCAAATTCCCTCAACCATTGATGACGAAACCATTGTGGGCGAAATCATCGAGGTTTTAACAAAGTACCAAATTGGAGTTTACAAATAAAACTCCTTACCACATTTCATAACAAATTAGCTTATCAACGAATTAATTAAAAAACAATGAGTTATTACAAAATCGAAAATTTAGAAGAGTACTTCAAACATTACAAAAAATCAGTTCGTGAGCCACGTAAATTTTGGGACAGAATCGCCTCTGAAAACTTTACCTGGTACCAACAATGGGACAAAGTAATTGATTTTAATATGGCTGAAGCTGATATAAAATGGTTTACAAATGCCAAAGTGAATATTACAAAGAACTGTATAGACAGACATCTTGCCAAAAAAGGAAATAAGACTGCTATCATTTTCGAACCGAACGATCCTACAGAAGAAGCTTTACACATTTCTTATAATGAATTGTACGAACGAGTTTCTAAAATGGCAAATGTTCTACGAGAACAAGGTATCAAAAAAGGGGACAGAGTCTGTATTTATTTACCTATGATTCCCGAATTGGCTGTTTCTGTTTTGGCTTGCGCCAGAATCGGAGCTATCCATTCAGTTGTATTTGCGGGATTCTCTGCTTCGGCTGTAGCGGCCAGGATAAATGACAGCGAATGCAAAATGGTCATTACCTCTGACGGCGGTTATCGCGGCAACAAAACCATCGATCTAAAAGGGATCATAGATGAATCTTTAGAAAAATGTCCTTCTGTTTTATCTGTTTTGGTTGTCAAAAGAACCAACACTGAAGTAAAAATGAAAGAAGGCCGCGACATTTGGTTGCAACCACTTTTAGACAAAGCATTAGATAATAATGTAGCAGAAATCATGGATGCTGAAGACCCTTTGTTCATCCTTTACACATCTGGTTCCACCGGAAAACCTAAAGGAATGGTGCATACAACAGCTGGCTACATGGTCTATACCGCCTATACTTTTAAAAATGTGTTCAGTTACGAGGAAAATGATATTTTCTGGTGTACCGCTGATATCGGTTGGATTACCGGGCATTCCTACATTCTTTACGGTCCTTTATTGAACGGAGCGACAACCGTAATTTTTGAGGGCGTTCCCTCCTATCCCGACTTTAGCCGTTTTTGGGAAACCATCGAGAAACATAAAGTAACGCAATTTTATACTGCGCCAACAGCCATTCGTGCTTTAGCAAAAGAGAACTTGGAGTATGTTCAAAAATATCCATTATCCTCCCTTAAAGTGATTGGCTCCGTAGGAGAACCGATCAATGAAGAAGCTTGGCACTGGTACAATGATCATGTTGGAGGCAAAAGATGTCCGGTCGTAGATACTTGGTGGCAAACGGAAACCGGAGGGATCATGATTTCGCCTCTTGCTTTTGTGACACCGACCAAACCGACATATGCTTCTTTACCATTACCTGGAATTCAGCCCGTTTTAATGGATGAAAAACGAAATGAAATTGAAGGAAATCAAGTAACCGGAAGTTTGTGTATTAAATACCCTTGGCCAGGAATTGCAAGAACCATTTGGGGTGATCATCAACGTTATAAAGAAACCTATTTTAGTGCTTTTCCAGGAAAATATTTCACGGGAGACGGAGCATTACGTGACGAAGTTGGCTATTACAGAATTACCGGTCGTGTAGATGATGTGGTTATTGTTTCAGGACATAATTTAGGAACGGCCCCAATAGAAGACGCTATTAATGAGCATCCAGCAGTTGCCGAAAGTGCTATTGTAGGTTTCCCTCATGACATTAAAGGAAATGCTCTTTATGGTTTTGTCATTCTTAAAGAATCCGGTGAATATCGTGATCGTGAAAACCTAAGCAAAGAGATTAATCAACAAATTTCAGATCATATTGGACCTATTGCCAAGTTAGACAAAATTCAATTTGTTTCTGGTTTACCTAAAACACGTTCCGGGAAAATCATGCGCCGCATTTTGCGTAAAATAGCTGAAGGCGATTATTCTAATTTTGGTGATATAACCACTTTATTGAATCCTGAAATTGTAGAAGAAATCAAAAACGGAAAAATTTAGTTTTTAATTGTTAATTGCAGTAGAGAAACTGTTCCAAAATTGGAGCAGTTTTTTTTATAAAAAAAGGCTGTCTTTCTACGGACAGCCTTTTCTGCTTATTTCAAAAAAAATTTAATTTTTAAGCAATTTTATGACCTGCACTTCATTGTTTTCATTAAGGACCTTTACGATATAAAGTCCATTACTCAAATCTTTGACATCAAATACAGTGTTTTCAGAATGATCACCCTCAAAACTTTTTACTAATTGTCCTCCAATGGAGAATAATTGTACTTTCGTAGTGCTAACATTTAAGGTAAAGTAACTGGAAACGGGGTTAGGATATAACTGAATAGTTGCCGCTTTTTCATAGTCCGCAATGGCTAAAGTGGCTGCTTTATTTCCATAAATTTTAAACTCCCCGGGAAGAAGTGAAATAGTTGCACTTATATTCGTTACATTAATGGTTGTATTATCCATCAAATTATACCAAGTTCCGGTATAAGGAAAACCTGTTGGTACATTTTGAGTAGTCACATTGAAATTGGCTATTATTAAAACATCCTTAAGCTCTGTCGAAGCCAAAGCACTATTGCTAATTTTAATATTTGGGTACAAAGAACTGGTATTGGCCATGGTTGCAGTTCCTAAAAATACAGGCTCTACAGTTTTCAATGCAATCATCTTAGACCAATCCGTATAGATTTTATTTCGACTGGCATCGCCTAACCAGTTATTAGTCCACTGTGGCTGCGGTTTAGTATCCAATTTACAATCACCTGATGTAGCATCTGATGACGTATTTACGGTTCCGTTATTGCACGTAAAAATAGAAGATTCCCAACCCAGCTCTCCAAAATGCCAAATCATTTTTGGTCCCGGAACTAATAAAGAAACAGCACCTATAGCCGACATTCTCGATAATGCGGTACTTAGCGTTTTTACATTATGGGAAGCATTGGTACTGTTCCCAAATTGTAAATTTTTATACATCAAACGTTCCTCATCATGACTTTCGGCATAACCCATTAATCTGTTCTTGGTGAATCCTCTGCTTACACTATTCATTCGGGAGATATTACTACTATATCCCATAGACAAATCATTGTACTGACTATTCATTATTCCCCACATCATTACTCCTTTACTTGGTGATTCTGCAATACGATAATTCGCCCATTGTTGCTCTTCATCATCATTTCCTAAATGCTCAAAAATGGTATAGTGGGTTGGATCCAATCCCCAAGAATAATCAGCATAGCTTTTTAGAACATCAACGCGGTCCTGTTTGTAGGTATTTGTGCAATTTTGATCAGACGAAGTACATAACTGAGTGAACCCTTTTGTTAAATCCCAACGCAAACCATCAATTTTATATTCCTCCACCCATTGCTTAATTACCCTTTTTACATAATCCTGAGTTCTAGCCTGTTGGTGATTAAAATCTTCCCCCACACTATAAGTATGCTTCGCAACCGTATTAAAATATGGGTTTTCTGTCGAAGGCGAACCCCATCCATCACCATCAGTATCATTCATCCACATTCTTATCATAGGATTTCTTCCAAAAGCGTGATTCAAAGCGACGTCAAGAATTACTGCAATCCCGTTTTGATGGCATAGGTCAATAAATTCCTTGAACTTAGTCGAAGTTCCATAAAATTTATCCAGAGCCATATGAAAAGAAGTGTTATACCCCCAACTTTCATTTCCTTCAAATTCCATTACCGGCATTAATTGAATGGCGTTCACTTTCAGGTTTTTGAAATAATCAATTCGGTCAATTAAACTTTGATAGTTTCTATTCGCATCAAAATCTCTTACCAAAACTTCATAAACCACTAATTTTTCTTTTTCCGGTTTCACGAAGTTAGTCGTTGCAGAGCTCCAGGCAAAAGGTGTCTGTCCTGTTTGTAAAACAGTTACCTCGCGTTCCTGACCCACTGGATAAGCAGGAAGATTAGGATATGTGCTTGCGGAAATACCTAAATCATCAGAAGGAGATAATACTAGAGTAGAATACGGATCGGCAGTCTTAACCAGAGATGGAGAACCCGCAAGAGGCGTGGCATCAACTACCCAATATTGATAGGTATAATTAGTCCCTGAGTTCAAACCTGTTAGTTCTAGCCAAAACTTCCCTGATCCTGAATCTTTTTTCATCACATAGGTGTTTGTTGGTTGCCAGTTATTAAAACTACCTGCTACATAGACAAAATCTTTAAGCGGTGCATCCAAAACTAAAGTTGCTTTGGTGGCATCGCCTGCATTGTAATTAATTCCATCCAACAAACCAGCCGGCATTGTAGCACTAACTGTTCCAGGATTTACAATTGCACTGAATTTTTTAATGATCGTTGTAGCTCCTTGCGTAACCTCCAATTCATAATTTTGATTCTCTGTGATACTAGTATGGGTATAACTAAAGCTTGATACGGAAGCATTCGTAATACTCACTCCATTTGCCTTTAAATTATATAAAGCTTTTCCGTTGGAATTGTTAGCTGTAATACTTAAACTTTCCCCAGAAGCAATAATGGTTGAACTGTTTTGCAATGGTGCTGTCATATTAACTTGGAAAGCTCCAACTTCAGCTAAAATATCTTGTGATTTTTTATCACCGGTACCATCTTTGGCTTTTATCAAAAAGCCTATTTTCCCTATTCCAGTTGTGTTATAATAGGTTGTAGGCGTAATTGTTTTGGTATAAGTATCACTGCCGGAATTGTAAGTGAATTTACTTGCTTCATCAGAAGCCGTCCAAGAACCGTTGAGAGGAGTCCCTTTCTGGGCAGTATCATTGGTATCAAAGGCCCAAGCCCATAAGTACAATGCATTTCCCGTAACACCCCAAGTGGTCTCGTTTACACTACTCCCGTTAATGGTAATAGTAATAGCTGTTGTTTCCTCGAATGTTGCAGGACTTATGGAATAAGTAACCGTTTGTTGCTGTGCCGAAGCAAAAATCGAAAGAAAAAACAATCCTAAAAGTAAAGTGTTCTTCATAGTTTGTTATTAATTAGTTTATATAAAAAAAAGGGCTATACAATGATAGCCCTTTTTGAAATTACAATAAATTATTATTCTTGATTTGGAATCAATAAATAGCTTCCGTCTAAATCATTGAAATAAACTTTGTATTTAGATTTTGCTACAGGAATATTAGCTCCCTCTTGAACTCCAACACCTGAAAAAGCAGTATTAGACCCCCAGTTCTTAGTCCATAGATTATCAGCTCTAAATTTAGCTTCACCCTCATTTAAAATCAGTAAGTCTAAAGACCAAACATGCGAATTGAAAGCAGATTGTGTAAGAGCCGTAGAAGCATCCCATCCTGAAGGTGTAGCGCTTCCTATAATACCAATAGTAGTATAACTTGCAGCAGCAGTAGCATCATAAGCCACTAAAGTATAAGTTAATGTTTCAGTATTCATTGTAAAAGTATAATATCCGTCAGCCGCAATAGTGAAAGATGCTGGATCTGCATCGGCTTCAGTTGGTCTTGCCACGATAGCATCTCCATCCCCTTTACCATACATTGGTGCCCAGTTACCTGGAGAGCTGATTAATTTGAATGCACCTGCTTTGAAGAATCCTGTGAATTTGTATTCATTTGCATTTGTACCGCTTCTAAATAATGGTTGATTCTTATTGTTGTTATTCCAACCAGCAGCTGTTGCATCTCCAACTAAATACCAATCAGTAAATGCGTAAGGGATTAATCCTGTATAAGCAGTAACCAATATACTCAATGGAGTCTCAGAAATCATTGTTTCAACTCCACTAAGGCTTGATTGAACTTTAACATCATAAGAACCTATTTCTTCAGGAATACCTCCCAAAGCAATAATAGCCTGATTTAATGTTTTTACAGAAACTTCAATTTGAGTAGCACCAGAAGTACCTCCTAATTCAACTGCATTTGTAAAATCACCACCTTTAACATCAATTAAAAGTTTGTATCCTATCTCAACATCTCCAGCATACGTAGCTGCAGACCAAACAAAACGCTCTACCACATCATTAGCATTGTCTTCAAGTAATACAAATGCTTTATCATTTTCCGGAGCAACTAATTCAGGAGTATCTACACCTTCAATTACTGGTCTGTCTTCTACATCTTCTACGCTACAAGACAAAGCAAGTACCGCGAATAAAGCAATTATTGATTTCGTTATATTTTTCATCGTTTATTTATTTTTTATATTATTAATACCCTGGGTTTTGTTGTAATTTTTGGTTTGAAGATAATGCAGTTGCTGGAATCGGGAATAAATCTCTAAATGATTGCGTTGGCGCTCCAGTTGATACATTTCCTTTCCAAGGCCATAAATAACTACCGCCTGAAAACTTGCCAAAACGAATTAAATCCGTTCTTCTGTGTCCTTCCCAATGCAATTCTCTTGCTCTCTCATCAAGCACAAAATCTTCTGTTATGTCAGCTTCACTTACTGTTGCAGCATTTGCTCTGGTTCTTAACGCATTTACATAAGTTCTTGCCTGAGCTTTAGTAGCCCCTCCTGCTCCATTTCTTGCAGCACATTCAGCATACATTAAATATGCATCTGCCAAACGGAAAATAGGAAAATCTGTATCTGCAAAGTTTCCAGCTTTATCTGAACCTTGAACTCCGTTTACATCAACATTTCTAAATTTTTGAACCGCATATCCATCAGTAAACGAACCAATAGTAACGATTTCTTTAGTTTGCCCATCAGTATAAAATTGACCACGGGTATCTGTAGTATTCGCAGCAAATTTGTCGACAAAAGCTGATGTTGTTCTGATTCCAGCCCAACCACCATTGATTCCAAATTCAGATGCAGGCATACTTCCTCCCACTGGTGCGTGAACCAAGAAGGTTGTCCCACCATAAGTTTGAGTATGGATACCGTCAAAACCTATAGCAAATATAAATTCGTTTTGAGCTCCGTTTTTATTATTATCAGCCAAGAACAACTCATTGTAATTATTATGAATTGAATACCCTGAAGCAATTATTTTGTTGATTAAAGGAAGTGCCGCGTCAAACTTAGGAGTATCAATATACACTTCTGAGTTCATATACAATTTAGCTTGTAACATCCAAGCAGCAGCTTGATCTACTCTGTACGCTTCGTTTGTTTTTGGCGCTTTCAATAGCGGAGTAATAGTCGTTAATTCCGTATCAATAAATTCATACAGTTGAGCTCTAGTTGCATATTCTGGATAGTAGAATGAACTTGGAGAATCTTCAGTAACCAAAGAACCACCACCAAACATATCCACTAAATGCCAGTATGTCAACGCTCTTAAAAAACGAGCTTCAGCTCTGTAAGTTTGAATTTCAGCGATCAAAGCAGCATCCAAACCTCTCGCAGCCAATTTTTCATCTGTAGTTTGTCTTAAAAACTCATTACAGTTTACAATTTGAAAAGAGAAACGTGCAAAAGTTGCTGTGATAAAACGATCTAAAGAAGTCCAAGTTTGATTATGAAGATCTTTTATCGTTCCGTCATTCCATGCAATAACAGCCTCATCAGTAGTTAATTCCTGCATCAACCAAAATCCTCTTACGTATTGACTTTCCCCTTCATCAATTCCAGAAATATCAGGAGATCCTGATGGTCCTGTTTGACCAGAAGTAGCAAATCCTGCATATAATTTAGCTAGATTTTGCTTATAAGAAGCGGCATCCGTAAAAAACTCTTCACCGGGAATAGCATTAGAGCTTTCAGGCGCTTGGTTCAAATCATCTGTACACGATGGGAATAACATCACCAACAGTAACAAAGAAATACCCAATAATTTTATTTGTGTCTTTTTCATTTTTCTTGTTATTTGTATTAGAAATTAACGTTTAAACCTAACGTGAAAGTAATTGGTCGTGGGTACAAGTTATTGTCAATACCTCCAGAAATTTCCGGGTCTAATCCACTGTAATCCGTGAATAACAAAACGTTTTGCGCTGCCAAAGTCAATTTAATTAATGAGGTTGCAGCGTTTTCTTTTTGATTAAAAGTATACCCAACACTTACATTATCTAACCTAACAAAAGAAGCATCTTGGATGTAGTAATCCGATTCGTATCTTTTAGTATCTTGAGTAGTAAAACCAGTTTCTAAAAGATTTTCAACACCGTTTGATAAATCCGTTTCTCTTAGCAATACATTTTGATAAGAACCATTATTAGAATCTACGTTATTGTAATTAAAATTACCCCAAGATCCTCTCCAGTTCATCGCCATATCCCAATTTTTGTAAGTCAAACTTGTGTTGAATCCGTAAAAAACATCAGCTGCCGGTTTGTGAAAACGATATTTATCTTCCGCAGTTATAAGACCATCTTTATTTCTGTCAATATAAACTCCGTCTAATGGTTTACCATCTGCACCATAAGCTTGCTCATACACATAGAATGAGCTTGGAGAATAACCTACTTGGTGGTTTTGTATTGTATTTCCTGTTGCACCTGCATAACCACCAACATTAATACCCGGAGTATTATCCAAAACAGTAGTTAATTTAGTGATTTTTGAATCTTGAAACGTTACGTTACCGCCAATTGTCCATTCCCAACTATCCGTTTTAACCGGTATAACATCACCAGATAACTCAATACCTTTGTTTTCAATAGTCCCGATGTTATAATTATCATAGTTAGAGAATCCAAAGAAAGAAGGGTTTTGCGTGTATAATAATAAATCTTCTGTATTTCTTTGATACAAATCAACAGTACCTCTAATTCTATTGTTTATGAATCCGAAATCCAAACCAACATTGACTGTTGTCGTTTCTTCCCATTTCAAATTACTATTGTAAGGTTGTGGTCTGAATGTATTGTAAAATGTGTTTCCAAATTGGTACTGAGCAGAAGCATTGGACACCAAATACAAAGGAATTGAAGGATAACTTACCCCAATATCTTGTTGACCGGTAACACCCCATCCCCCTCTAAGTTTTAAAGTAGAAATACTTTCAACATCTTTTAGGAAGTTTTCTTCATTTAATTTCCATGCTAAAGCTACAGCAGGGAAATTTGCCCAACGATTATCTTCAGTAAATCTCGAAGTACCATCACGTCTGTAAGACAATGTTAATAAATACTTATCAGTTATAGAAACATTTGCTCTTGCAAAAAATGATTGCAAATTAACACGAGAAGGAACACCGATTACATCAGTTACTACATCATTTTCATAATTGTATGAAAAACCACCATTTGAATCCCTGAAATCTTGGTAAGAATAACCGGCGGTTACATCAAATAAAGTATTAATAGACTCTACTTTTTTATTGTAGTTTAAATACAAGTCCATTAATTTGTTTTTTCTTGAATTTGTATTCTCATAAGTATTATTGAATCCTGATCCATCTAAACCATTAAGAAAATCAGAATGAACACCACCAAAAGATCTACCACTCAACTCATCATATCCTAAATTTGCAACTGCCTTTAATTCTGGCAAGAAATGCATTTTGTAGTCTACTTGAATATTACCGATACTTCTAAAAGAACTACCATAATTATCTTGTTGCTCTATTAAAGATAATGGGTTTCTTCCTGCCAATTGATTAATTTCTGTTGGAGAAGTATACCATTGGTAATACGTTCCGTCAGCATTCTTTACAATTTGCGTTGGATCAAAAGCGATAGCAGCACCAATAGCACCTCTATTACTGTAATTATTTTTAATATAAGCAGTATTATTGTTTAATTGGATTTTTAAATGTTTATCCAAGAAATCACCTGTAACAGAAGCCTGCAAAGTACTTCTTTCCATATTATCTCTTTTCAAGATACCATTTAAATTAGCATATCCTGCAGAAACTCTGTACCCTACATTATCAGCACCACCACTCACAGCGATGTTATGATCTGTACCCATTGCTGTTCTGTAGATTTCGTCTTGCCAATCAGTATTAGCAGCACCAACTAAAGCTTGTTGCGCAGGCGAACCATTAGCAGTGATGAAATCTTTAAATTGAGTAGAAGTTAAAGCATCCACTGTATTTGTAATTTCAGAAACTTGGAAACTTCCGTTATAGCTTACTTGAACATCTCCTGCTTTTCCTTTTTTAGTCGTGATGATAATAACACCATTAGAGGCACGAGATCCATAAATTGCAGTAGCAGAAGCATCTTTCAATACTGTAATCGATTCAATATTGTTTTGATTGATTGTAGACAATGGATTTCTACCCCCACTAACACCTCCAGCCGCAACAGGAACTCCATCAATAACATATAATGGATCATTATTAGCAGATAAAGAAGATCCGCTTCTAATTCTGATAACTGCCCCTTCACCCGGAGACCCTCCGCCGTTGATGATCTGTAAACCAGCCACTTTACCGGTAATCATCTGGTCTGCTGAAGTAACAGGCCCTTTATTAAAGTCTTTAGTTCCCAATACAGTAACAGCTCCTGTTGCGTCTTTTTTCTTAACAGTACCGTAACCTACTTGAACAACTACTTCTTTCAATTGATTAGCATCTTCCTCTAAAGAAACATTTAGTGATTTTTGCGCATCATAATTAACAACAGAACTTCTGTAGCCAATGAAAGAAAAAACGATTTTATCGCCTTTTTTTAGATTTCCTATTTGGAATTTTCCATCAAAATCTGTCGAAACACCGTTATTGGCGCCTTGTACATTTACATTTACTCCTGGAATTGGCTGCCCCGACACTTTGTCAACAACAATACCATTTAGTGTATTCTGAGCCAGAACACTAAAAGGCAGGAGTAGTAATAAAAATAACAACTTTTTATAAATTGTTTTCATACTTTTTGTTTAAATTAATTTGAGTTTTGGTTGTAGTTTTAAGCTTTTAATTTTACTTCGAATTCCAAAATTAGGAAAATATTAACGCGACCGACATGACATAAATCATAAGGGCTTACGAAAACGAAATAGTGTTGAAAACTTTCTATATTATTGAAGTTTTTAAGCTTATAATTGTCATTAATCAAAATAAAACATACCTTTATTAATAAAATAATTTTTTCCAAACCTACATCCATGAAAAAGAAGGTAACATTAAAACAAATTGCAAAAGAGCTTGACGTATCTATTTCTACGGTCTCAAAATCATTAAGAAACAGCTTGGAAATAGGAGAAGAAACCAGATTAAAAGTACAAGCCTTTGCTAAATTCTATAACTACAAGCCCAACAATATTGCTTTAAGTTTAAAAAATCGAAAAACAAAAACCATAGGCATTATCATTCCCGAAATTGTCCACCATTTCTTTTCGACCGTTATTAATGGTATCGAACATGTTGCAAATGAAAATGGTTATAGTGTAATTATCTGTTTGTCGGATGACTCCTTTGACAAAGAAGTATTAAATATGGAAATGCTTGCTAATGGAAGCATTGACGGATTTATTATGTCCCTTTCTAAAGAAACCCAATTTAGAGGTGACTTTCATCATATCACTGAAGTAATTAACCAAGGCATGCCTGTTGTTATGTTTGACAGGGTTACTAATGAAATTCTTTGCGACAAAGTAATCATCGATGACAAATCAGCTGCCTATGAAGCCGTGCAAAGTTTGATTGACAAAGGGAAGAAAAAAATTGCCCTAGTCACTACTGTAGACTATGTGAGCGTTGGTAAACTAAGAACAGACGGTTATATCAAAGCACTATTGGATAACGGAATCCCATTTGATGAAAATCTAATCATCAAAATTGAAAATGTAGACACCTGCGAAATTACAATAGGAAAATTATTGGAAGACAAAGCAATCGATGCTGTATTTGCAGTGAATGAACTTTTTGCGGTGACCATTATAAAAACAGCCAACAAAATAGGACTAAACGTTCCCAAAGATTTAGCTGTTATTGCTTTTACGGACGGAATTATTTCAAAATATTCCACACCAACCATAACTACTGTTAGTCAAAGCGGACGAAAAATGGGTAATAAAGCTGCAAAAATGCTGATCAAAAGATTAGAAGCTGAGGAAGAAGAAGGAGAAGAAAACTATAAAACTGAAGTAATCGAAACACACTTGATAGAAAGAGAGTCTACCAATTAGTATTTTTCTGCTATTTAATTCATTACTACAACCTTGTAGTTGAAAAAGTTTGCCATTTTTTTAATTTGAAAAATAAAAGTTTAAAATATATTTATATATTTACCCCTCAAAGCTTTTACTTTTACTTCGAAAATGAGTTAAGTTTTGATAAGCAAAGCGCTTATCGTACATTAAAATAATTTACGATAATGGAAAAACCCAAATTAAGTTTTTGGCAAATTTGGAATCTAAGTTTTGGATTCTTAGGAGTTCAAATTGGTTATTCTCTACAAAATGGAAATACAAGTAGGATATTAGAAGCCTTAGGTGCCGATGTTCACAGCATTGGTTATTTTTGGCTAGCTGCGCCTCTGGCAGGTTTAGTTGTTCAACCTATCATTGGTCTTTCGAGCGATAAAACCTGGACCCGATTGGGCCGTAGAATTCCATTTATATTCTTTGGAGCAGTTGTTTCGGCCTTGGCCATGTTTTTTATGCCAAACGCAGAATACTTCGCTTATCTTTTACCTCCATTACTTTTTGGTGCAGTGATGCTTTTATTGATGGATACTTCGTTTAATGTTACCATGCAACCATTTAGAGCTCTTGTTGGCGATATGGTGAATGATGACCAGCGTAACCTTGGGTATTCTTTACAGAGTGCATTAATTAATTTTGGAGCTGTTTTTGGTTCTTTACTCCCTTGGATTCTTGCAAAAGCAGGGGTAGCAAATGTGCCTGCTGCAGGTGAAAAAGTTGCTGAATCAGTAATTTGGTCCTTTTATATTGGAGGAGCTATTTTACTTGTAAGTGTGTTATGGACTGTTTTTAAAACGAAAGAATACGCACCAAAAGAACATGCCGAGTATAACCAAATCGATTTAGACGCTCCCGAGAAAAAAGAAAAATCAAATATTTTTAATTTGATCGTATCAGCTCCAAAAGTCTTTTGGCAATTGGGATTCGTTCAGTTTTTCTCTTGGTTTGCCTTATTTTTAATGTGGGTTTACACGACCAGAGCTATTGCGAATCAAGTTTGGGGTCCTGAAGCATTAGATGCAAAATCAATTGGTTTTAACGAAGCTGGTGATTGGACTGGTGTGATGTTCGCATTCTACAGTGCAATAGCAGCACTATTCTCTTTGTTAATTCCATCCATAGCAAAATCTATTGGCCGAAAAAAAACCTACAGTTTTTCTCTTTTACTAGGAGGCATTGGATTAATCTCAATGTTCATCGTACAGGATAAAAATCTGTTATTAGTTTCTATGGTAGGAGTAGGCTTAGCATGGGCCGCTATTTTAGCTATGCCTTATGCCATGTTATCCGGTTCTTTACCTGCCGACAAAATGGGAGTTTACATGGGATTGTTTAACGCAACCATTACTTTACCACAAATCGCGGCTGGTTTACTAGGCAGCACCTTAATTGCCTTATTTGGAGGTCAACCAATGGCGATCATAGTTATCGCAGGAGCTTCTATGTTAATTGCAGGTCTAGGCGTTTCTTTTGTTAAGGAAACCGCATCAACTACAAAATAATCTATATTAAAATTAAAATGACTAAAGCATTTATATTCGACTTGGACGGAGTAATTGTTGACACCGCTAAATATCATTATTTAGCTTGGCAAAAAATTGCATCCGAATTGGGTATCGAATTTACATTAGAACACAATGAATTATTAAAAGGTGTCAGCCGTGTGCGCTCTCTGGACATAATTTTAGAATTAGGTAAGGTCGAAGCTTCCCAGGAAGACAAAGACAAATGGTTAATTCAAAAAAATGAAGATTATCTCTCCTATTTAGTGGACATGGATGAAAGTGAAATTCTTCCGGGAGTTTTGCCGGTTTTGAAATTTTTAAAAGAACAAAACCAGCCAATCGCTTTAGGCTCCGCCAGTAAAAATGCGAGACCAATCCTTGAAAAAACAGGAATCTTACATTATTTCAATGCTATTGTGGACGGTAATGATGTCAGCAATGCAAAACCTGATCCTGAAGTTTTCTTGATAGCTGCAAAATTATTGGGAACAAAGCCCGAAAATTCAATTGTATTTGAAGATTCTGTCGCTGGAATTCAAGCAGCTAATATTGGCAAAATGGTAAGTGTAGGAATTGGAGAAGAATCTGTTTTGCATGAAGCTCAATATATTTTCAAAGATTTCACGCATATAGATTTAAGCTTCTTAGAGGCTTTGATAAAAAAATAAAATTTAGATAGAATAGAAAGAAACAAGAACAAAAGAGAAAAAGGAATGGCGGGTTATTATGATTATGAAACTTTACCCCTTTTAAACCTTATTCTTTTTAAACTTTAAACAAAAAAAGGATGAACCAAGATTATATAAAGCCAGATAATTGGTCAATAATAGAAGAAGGATTTGATGTCGAAAGTGTAAAATCCTCTGAAAGTCTTTTCAGTATTGGAAACGGGGCCATGGGACAACGTGCCAATTTTGAAGAGAGTTACAGCGGAGAAACCTTTCAGGGAAGCTATATCGCCGGAATTTATTATCCGGACAAAACTAAAGTGGGATGGTGGAAAAATGGATACCCAGAATATTTTGCCAAAGTATTAAATGCTCCAAATTGGATTGGTATAGACATTGAAATAAATGGTGAAAATCTGGATTTGAATTCATGTGCAGCGGTGAAAAACTTCCGTCGCGAATTAAATATGAAAGAAGGATGGTACAACCGCTCCTTTGAAGCCACACTGAAAAACGGCACTGAAATCGCAGTAAACGTACGTCGTTTCCTTTCCCTTAATTTAGACGAAGCAGGTTTTATAAATTATGAAATCACTCCTTTAAATAAAGATGCAAAAATAATCTACAAACCTTATGTAGATGGTGGAGTAACCAATGAAGACGCGAACTGGGAAGAAAAATTCTGGGAACCGTTAGATGTAAAAAAATCAGGAAATGAAGCTTTTGTAACAGCACAAACTTTCAAAACGCATTTCAAAGTAACTACTTTTATGCATAACAGCATTTGGACGAATGGTGAAAATATTCATGTTTCCCCTTCTTCTATTGATGCTTTTTCTGATAAAATTCAATTTTCATATGGTGTTATTATAGCCAAAGGTGAAAAATCAAGTATTCAAAAAATTGGTGGTTATACCGTTTCTTTAAATCATGAAAACACTATAACTGCTGCCGAAAAACTAATTCAATCTGTTTTAGCAAAAGGATATAAGGTCTTATTACAAGAACAAATTGATGCTTGGGCAAAAATTTGGGAAATGTCAGATATCACTATTGATGGTGATGTGAAAGCACAACAAGGTATTCGTTTCAATATATTCCAGCTGAATCAAACCTATTTGGGTAAAGATTCCCGTTTGAATATTGGACCAAAAGGATTTACAGGTGAAAAATACGGTGGATCTACTTATTGGGACACCGAGGCCTATTGTATTCCTTTTTATATGGCAACAAAAGACCAGCAAGTAGCCCGAAATTTATTAACCTACCGTTATAATCAATTGGATAAAGCAATTGAAAACGCTGGTAAATTAGGATTCACAAATGGCGCTGCTTTGTATCCAATGGTAACCATGAATGGAGAAGAATGTCATAACGAATGGGAAATTACTTTTGAAGAAATTCACAGAAATGGAGCTATCGCTTTTGCCATTTACAATTATTACCGTTATACTGGTGATTATAGTTACATCCCGGAAAAAGGTTTGGAAGTCTTAATTGGTATTGCCCGTTTCTGGCATCAAAGAGCTAATTTTTCTACGAACCTTGACAAATATGTTATTCTTGGAGTTACAGGACCTAATGAATACGAAAACAATGTGAACAACAATTTCTACACCAACTATATCGCAAAATGGTGTTTGGAATACACACAGGAACAAATTCAAAAAGTATCGCTTGAGTACCCATCAGACCATAAAAGAATTACTGAGAAAGTAAATATTACCGATACTGAATTACAATCTTGGAAAAAAGTTGCTGACAATATGTACTTCCCTTATTCAGACGAACATAAAGTCTATTTGCAACAAGACGGTTTCCTAGACAAAGAATTGGTTAGAGTGGCAGATTTGGACAAAAGCCAAAGACCAATCAACCAAAAATGGTCTTGGGACAGAATCTTGCGTTCTCCATATATCAAACAAGCCGACGTTTTACAGTGCTTCTACTTCTTTGAAGATCATTTCTCAAAAGAAGAATTGAAAAACAATTTTGAATTTTATGAGTCGTTTACAGTTCACGAAAGTTCCCTTTCACCATGCGTACACTCTATCCAAGCTGCTTTATTAGACAAGATGGAAATGGCCTATACTTTTTATTTGAGAACATCCCGATTGGATTTGGATGATTACAATAAAGAAGTAGAAGAAGGATGTCACATCACTTCTATGGCAGGAACCTGGATGAGCATCGTAGAAGGGTTTGGTGGTATGAGAGTAAAAGATAACACTTTACATTTCTCTCCAAAAATTCCAAAAGAATGGAGCGGTTATTCCTTCAAAATCAATTTCAGAAATCAAATTCTAACTGTTTCAATTAATCATAATGAAACAACGTTTTCAATAGATGGAGATACTGATTTAACTATAGTAAACAATGGAAAAACAGTAATTGTTTCTCCAAACAATTTGATTACAGTTTAAAATTAATTGTTAGAACTTGTAGTCAATTCTATCAATAAACAGAAGGCGCATAAGCTATCACAACAATCCCAATTTCTATTGGGATTGTTTATTGATAGTTGTCTGAAAAAGTAAGGTCTTCGATTGTGGCGAACCATCAAAGAACTTAGTTTTTCATTTTTTTAATCTTTTTAGCATTTGAAATAAAAAAATATTCAAAAGTAAAACCAAAAGTATTTGATTATGACCTCAATTAAATCACAATCGTTCCTTAACAAAAATTTCACTCAAAAGGTATTGTTCTTCCTTTTATTACTATCCTTAAACACAAACGCCCAAATACAAAGAGTTGAACCTCCGTTTTGGTATGCCGGCATGCACAATCCCGAACTACAGATTTTATTTTATGGCAAAAATATTGCGGAAAATGAAATTACTGTATCTAATAATATTTCCATCAAGGAAATAAAGAAAACCGAAAATCCAAATTATGTTTTCGTAACTATTGACACTAAAAACACTATAGCACAGGATTTTGTTTTCTCTTTTTCGAAAAACAAAAAAGTAGCTTTCACCCATAAATATTCTTTAAAACAACGCAGAGCAAATTCCGCTGAACGCAAAAGTTACGATGCCTCAGATATGATATACTTAATCATGCCTGATCGTTTTGCAAACGGAAACCCCAAAAATGACAGCGAAAAATCGGTTACTGAAAAAGCTGACAGAACTAATCCTGGCGGCAGACACGGAGGCGATATTGAAGGTGTTATCCAAAACCTGGATTATATCAAAGAGCTAGGAGCTACTGCCCTTTGGCCAACGCCTCTTTGCGAAGACAACGATAGTCAGGGATCCTACCATGGGTACGGACAATCTGATGTTTACAAAATAGATCCGCGTTACGGAACAAATGAAGATTATCTTCGACTATCTTCTGAATTACATAAAAGAGACATGAAACTGATCATGGATTACGTAACCAATCATTGGGGTGCAGCGCACTGGATGATGAATGATTTGCCAACTTATGAATGGTTGCATCAATTTCCAGGCTATGCTCAAACCAATTACAGAATGACCACACAATTTGACCCCAACGCATCAAAAATTGATGCCAAAATATGTATGGACGGATGGTTCGTAAAATCGATGCCTGATCTTAATCAGTCAAATCCTCTGTTATTAAACTATTTGACACAAAATGCTATTTGGTGGATTGAATATGCCGATTTAGACGGATTCAGAGTAGACACCTATTCATATAATGACAAAGATGGAATTGCAAAATGGACCAAAGCTATCACAGACGAATACCCTAATTTTAATATTGTTGGGGAAGTTTGGATGCATGATCAGGCTCAAATGGCCTATTGGCAAAAAGACAGTAAACTCGCTGCTATTCAAAACTACAATTCCTACTTACCAAGTGTAATGGATTTCACCTTACACAATGCAACAAGCGTGGCTTTCAACGAAAATCAAGCGGCTTGGGATAAAGGCTTAATCAAAATTTATGAGAATTTCGCTAATGATTTTCTATATCCAAACATCAACAACATCCTGACTTTTGTCGAAAATCATGACACCAACCGTTTCAACGAAATTTACAAAAAGGATTTCAGAAAATACCAAATGGCAATGACATTGATTGCTACTGTTCGCGGTATTCCCCAGCTTTATTATGGTTCAGAAATCGGTATGGCTGGAAATAAAAGCGAAGGAGACGCCGCTATTCGTCTAGATTTTCCTGGTGGATGGAAAGGGGATTCCAACAATGCCTTTACTAAATCTGGAAGAACTGCAGAACAGGAAAAATTCTTTGATTTTACTTCTAAATTATTCCAATGGAGAAAAACTAATGAAGTCGTACATTCTGGAAAAACAACACATTATATTCCGGAAGACAATGTCTATGTGTATTTTAGATATACAGATACTAAAACAGTGATGGTTGTAATCAACAACAGTGAAAAAAATCAAACCATAAAAACCAATCGTTTCCAAGAAAATATTCAAAATTTCACTGCTGGAAAAGATGTTCTAAGCGGTAAATCAGTTGATTTGAAAAACGACATTACAATAGAAAGTCAATCCGTTTTGCTTTTAGAGTTGCAATAATTTAAATCATATAAAACATATAAGTTCACTTAAGTTTTCCTTGTTTAGGTTTTCTTAAATGACCTTTATGATTAAAAGAAATATACTATGAAAAAAGATATTTTTATATTACTGTTTTCAATCCTTTTTACTCTGAATATCACTGCCCAGACTTTGCCTAAAGTCACTTTTGGAAGTATTAAAAGAATAGAAGCCTTTAAATCCAATTTTACTCCAGACAAGAATATAATAATTTGGCTTCCTGAAAATTACAGCACAAAAAAGAAATATGCTGTTTTGTACATGCATGATGGCCAAATGCTTTTTGACCCTAACATAACTTGGAACAAAGAAGCGTGGGAAGTCGATGATGTGGCAAGCCAATTAATAAAAGACGGCAAGATACAGGACTGTATTATCGTAGGAATAGAGAGTGAAGGAACGACGCGACACGCAACCTATTTCCCCCAAAAACCTTTTGAAAGTCTTACTACCGAACAAAGAGAATACGTAAACAAGCAAATTCAGGAAAAAGGAGGTAGCAGTATTGATTTTCAGCCCACTTCTGATAATTATTTGCGCTTTATAGTAAAGGAACTCAAGCCATTTGTTGACAAAAATTATTCGGTTCATAAAGATAAAAACCACACTTTTATTGCAGGAAGCAGTATGGGCGGTCTTATTTCAATGTATGCCCTTTGTGAATACCCAACTGTTTTTGGCGGCGCAGCCTGCATCTCTACACACTGGCCCGGTATTTTTCTAGCTGAAAACAATCCAATTCCGGATACTTTTATAAATTATCTAAAAATTAATCTGCCTAATCCAAAAACACATAAAATCTATTTTGATTATGGTGACCAAACCATTGATTCAATGTATCCGCCTTTGCAAAAAAAAGTTGATGTGGTTCTGAAAAGCAAAGGTTTCACCGAGAAAAACGGCTTGACAAAATTCTTTCCCGGAAAAGACCATTCGGAAAGATCCTGGAACGAAAGATTGCATTTCCCCTTGGAATTTTTGCTTAAAAAATAACAAACCGATATGAAAAATTTTTTACTACTTTTATTAATATCAACTTTTTCCTTTGCCCAAAATGCAAATCGAAAATATGAGAGCTCTAAATTATCAAACAGCACCTTAGAAATCAAAACTTCTGATGGCCTGTATCTGATAAAGCCCTATTCCGACAAAATCGTGGAGACTTCATTTGTTCCGAAAGGAGAAACATACAATCCAGAATCTCATGCCGTAGTTTTGGTTCCTAAAACCCGGATTTCGAAACTAAAAGAGACTAAAGACGGATTAATTTTTTCTACTAGTGGAATAACCGTTTCCATAGAAAAATCACCTTTTAAGATTTCCTATTTATATAAAAACAAAATCCTGCTTTCAGAGAAAAATGGATACATCAAAAAAGACAGTACCCAAATTTTAGACTTCAATCTAAATGATTCTGAAGTTCTCTACGGGGGTGGTTCAAGAGCATTGGGAATGAATCGTCGCGGCAACCGTTTACAATTATACAACCGTGCCCAATATGGCTACTCAAACAGGGCTGAGTTACTGAATTTCTGTATTCCAGTGGTTTTATCTTCAAAAATGTACGCAGTCCATTTTGATAATGCTGCCATTGGGTATTTAGATTTAGACAGTAAGAAAAACAACACTTTGGCCTATGAAACAATTTCCGGCCGCAAAACCTATCAGGTAATCGCAGGTGACTCATGGACTGATGTCGTCTCAAATTACACCAGTTTAACGGGAAAACAACCGCTGCCAGCCCGATGGACTTTTGGTAATTTTTCCAGCCGATTTGGATACCACAGTCAAGAAGAAGTTGAAAAAACTATTGAAAAATTTCAAAATGACAACATACCTGTTGATGCAATAATAATTGATTTGTACTGGTTTGGTAAAACCGTTCAAGGGACATTAGGGAATTTAGATTGGGACAAAGACAACTTCCCCAACCCTACTAAAATGATTGCCGACCTGAATGCCAAAAACATTAAAACCGTTTTGATAACGGAGCCTTTTGTTTTGACCACTTCGAGCAAATGGAAAGAAGCAGTAGACAAAAAAGTATTAGCAACTAATAAAGAAGGAAATCCTTTTATTTATGATTTCTATTTTGGCAATACCGGCATCATCGATGTTTTTAAACCCGAAGGAAAACAATGGTTTTGGAATATCTACAAAAACTTAATTAACCAAGGAGTTGGTGGTCTTTGGGGCGATTTAGGAGAACCCGAAGCTTTTCCTTCTCAAGGCATTACAGTAAAAGGTAAAGCCGATGAAGTTCATAATATCTATGGACACAATTGGGCTAAATTAGTTGCGGATGGTTACCAAACAGACTTTCCGGCTACTCGCCCATTTATATTGATGCGCTCCGGCTATTCCGGTTCCCAACATTACGGAATAATCCCTTGGTCGGGCGATGTGAGTCGTTCTTGGGAAGGCTTGCAATCTCAAACCGAAATTGCGTTGCAAATGGGAATGCAAGGAATTGGGTATATGCACTCTGATTTAGGAGGTTTTGCCGGTGATTATTTCGATAATGAGTTATATATTCGTTGGTTACAATATGGTGTTTTTCAACCTCTTTTCCGTCCGCACGCAGGAGAATCTGTAGCGTCAGAACCCGTTTATAAAGACATTGTAACCAAAGCAGCTGCTAAAAAACAAGTAGAATTGCGCTACCAAATGTTGCCTTACAATTATACATTAGCATTTGAAAACAACCAAAAAGGAACACCTTTAATGCGTCCTTTATTATTTGAAGAACCCGAAAACGGAGCATTATCAAGTGTTTCTGAAACTTATTTTTGGGGAAATGACTTTTTAGTAACACCAATTACCAAGGCAGGACTAAAAGAAACAACTATCTATTTTCCAAAAAACAATAATTGGTTTGATTTCTATACCGATGCAAAACACGATGCAGGAACCTCTTCAAATATTGCAGTTGTAGATGAACATATTCCGGTTTTTGTTCGCGGAGGTGCATTTATCCCTATGATAAAAACGATTCAAAACACATCAAAATATAGCCTGAATAATTTTGATCTGCATTTCTTTTTTGATGAAAAAATACCAAAAAGTGAAGGAAAATTATACAATGATAATGGACAAACACCAAACGCATTCGAAAAAGGCGAGTATGAAATTATCAATTTCTATAATAATTCAAATGAAAAAACGGTCAGCTTAACTATCCAAACCGAAACAGGAAAATCATTTCCAACTGCTGAAAAAAATATTACTTTAGTCCTTCACAATTTAAATGACAAAATCAAAAAAGTGACTGTTGACGGAAAAGAAACTACTTTTATCAGTAAAGGCAAAACAATAGAAATTCCTTTGGTTTCAAAAAAAGGAATCACAAATACCATAGTAATTCAACTAAAATAAAATTAAAAAAACGATGAAAAAGAATCTTTTTTACGCTTTGATTGCCATTTCAATAGTATTATCCAGTTGTTCATCAACAAAAAATGTAGCCATGAAAGAGACTAGTAAAACCCCTTTTGTTTGGGAAGGTGCCAATTTATATTTCTTAATGACGGATCGTTTTAATAATGGTGATCCATCCAAAGACGTTAACTTCAACAGAAACAAACCAACCGGAAAATTGCGTGGTTTTGAAGGTGGCGATATCAAAGGAATCATTCAAAAAATCGATGACGGTTATTTTGAACAATTAGGAATCAATGCGATTTGGCTTACGCCAATTGTAGAACAAATTCATGACGGTGTCGATGAAGGAACCGGTTTAAGTTATGGATTTCATGGCTATTGGACCAGAGACTGGACTGCCCTGGATCCAAACTTTGGAACCAAAAAGGACTTAGCGGAATTAGTTCAAAAAGCCCATGCTAAAGGAATTCGTATTGTTTTAGACGGTGTAATCAATCATACTGGTCCTGTTACAGAAGTTGACTCCGTTTGGCCAAATGATTGGGTACGCACCGGACCAACCTGCACTTACAGTAACTTCGAAAACACCACCGTTTGTACTTTGGTGAAAAATCTTCCGGATGTAAAAACAGAAAGCACCCAGGAAGTTGAAATCCCTGCTTTTTTAGCTGAAAAATGGAAAACAGAAGGCAGATATGAATCAGAAATGGCCTCATTAGACGCTTTTTTTAAAAGAACCGGTTATCCTAAATTGCCTAAATACTACATTATTAAATGGCTAACTGATTATATTACTGAATTCGGAATTGATGGTTACAGAGCCGATACTGTTAAACATACAGAAGAAGCAGTTTGGGCCGATTTCAAAACACAATGTGATTATGCCTTTGCAACTTGGAAAAAAAACAATCCAACTAAAGTATTGGACAGTAACCCATTTTATACCATTGCAGAAGTATATAATTATGGCATTAGCGGTGGACAACTATTTGATTTTGGAGACAAAAAGGTTAATTATTACGAAAACGGATTCAATAATATGATCAATTTTGAATTTAAATCCGATGCTAAAAAAGATTATGAATTCATTTTTTCAAAATACTCAAACAAACTGAACAATGAGCTGAAAGGATTTAGCGTACTAAACTATTTGTCTTCCCATGATGACGGTGGTCCATTTGATGCTAAACGTACTAAAACAATCGAAAGCGGAACAAAACTGCTGCTTTCTCCAGGAATCTCACAGGTGTATTATGGTGATGAATCAGCACGCTCCTTAGTAATCGAAGGAACGCAAGGTGATGCTACGTTACGTTCGTTTATGAATTGGGATGAGATTAAATCCAATACAGAAACTCAAAAAACACTTTTGCATTGGCAAAAACTAGGACAATTCAGAAAAAATCACCCAGCTGTTGGTGCAGGAATTCATGCTCAAATTTCGAATCTGCCATATACTTTCAGCAGAACTTTTACAAAAGGAGATTTTACAGATAAAGTTGTCGTTGGATTAGACTTGCCAATAGGTCAAAAAGAACTTTCCGTTGGTTCTGTTTTTGCAGATGGCACAAAATTAAAAGATGCTTATTCCGGAAAAGAAGTAATAGTTACCAGTGGAAAAGTAACTATCAATTCTGAATTTGCTTTCGCACTATTAGAATTGAAAAACTAAACAGAAATAATTTTCATCAAAACGCCTTTAGAAATGAAGGCGTTTTTTTTATGTTTATCTTTGTGAAAAATAAAACAACAATGCTCAAAATAGGACATCGCGGAGCGAAAGGGTATGCCCCCGAAAACACCTTAATCTCCTTTCAAAAAGCGATAGAAATGGGCGTTGACGGAATTGAACTCGATGTACACCTAAGTGCGGATGGGGAAATAATAGTCATTCATGATGTAACAATTGACCGAACAACCAACGGTCAAGGTTTTATAAATAAACTATCTTTGCCCGAACTGAAAGCCGTTCGAATAGAAAAAGAGCATACGATTCCAACTTTGGCAGAAGTTTTTGACCTGGTTAATAAACAATGTTTCATCAATATTGAATTGAAGGGAAAAGGAACTACCGTACCTGCGGCCACTTTAATTGAGAAATACGTTTTCGAGAGAAACTGGAAATATGAGCATTTTTTAGTTTCAAGTTTTGACTGGCTTGCCTTATTGGACATCCACTTATCGAATTCGAAAATTCCATTAGGCGTTCTGACAGAGCATGATGTAGACCTCGCTTTCACTTTCGCCAAATACATTGAGGCGAAAGCGATTCACCCCTATTATCATTTGTTAACCAAAGAAAATACAGCTCAAATGCAAGAAAAAGGATTGCAGGTTTTTCCTTGGACTGTAAATGAAAAAGAAGACATTCAAAAATTAAAATCATTCAACGTTAACGGGATAATTACTGATTTCCCAGATAGAATATGAACCAAAATTTCGATATCATAATAGTAGGCGGTGGCGCGGCAGGATTTTTTACGGCAATCAATATTGTAGAGAAAAACCCCAAGTTAAAAGTTGCCATTTTAGAACGTGGCAAGGAAGTCCTTTCAAAAGTTCGTGTTTCTGGCGGAGGGCGTTGTAATGTCACCCATGCCTGTTTTGAACCTAACGAATTAGTAAAATTTTATCCGCGTGGCGAAAAGGAATTACGAGGACCTTTTCATCAGTTTTGCTCTGGTGACACGATCGAATGGTTCGAAAAACACGGTGTCGAATTAAAAATTGAAGCCGACGGACGTATGTTTCCCGTTTCGAATTCATCACAAACCATAATTGACTGTTTTATTCAGGCAAGTCAGAAATTGGGAATCGAAATCCTGACAGGGCAAAGCGTACAATCCATTTTCAAAAAAGATAATTTCTGGAAAATTGAAACACAAAACGAAAATTATATTGCCGAAAAATTAATTCTGGCAACCGGAAGCAATCCTAAAATTTGGGAACTGCTGCAAACTTTTGGACACGCAATTGTGACTCCGGTCCCCTCCCTATTTACGTTTAACATTAAAGACCCGCGGGTAAAGGAATTACCCGGAGTTGCAGCCCATGCAACTGTAAAAGTAAAAGATACAAAACTCACATCAAGCGGTCCGTTATTGATTACCCATTGGGGAATGAGCGGTCCGGCAATTTTGAAATTATCCGCTTGGGGCGCACGTATTTTACACGACAAAAATTATCAGTTCACCATTTTTGTAAATTGGTTAAATGATGTTGAAGCCAATGAAGCGGAAAAAAAATTGAAAGAGTTGAAACAGGAACACGCTAAAAAAGCCGTTTCCAAAAAATCTCCTTTCGACTTCCCTAACCGTTTATGGGAAAGTTTGGTACTCGCCTCCGGAATTGAAGTCGAAACCAAATGGGCAGATTTATCAAAAACGCAATTGCAAAACTTAGTCAATCAACTAACCAATGGGACTTTTCAAGTAAATGGAAAAAGTACTTTTAAAGAAGAATTTGTGACTGCCGGCGGAATTGATTTAAAAGAAATCAACTTCAAAACTATGGAGAGCAAACTCCATGAAAATCTTTATTTTGCAGGGGAAATAGTGAATATTGATGCCATTACGGGAGGATTTAATTTCCAAAATGCGTGGACGAGCGGTTTTATTGTTGCGAATGCGATTTAGTAAAAAAAATCTTAAAAATAATTAACAAAAGTTTACATCAATTCTAAGTTTTCTTTATGCAATATTAGGATACATTTACTTCAATAAATTCTTACTTATGAAGGTAAAATTACTCCTTGTGTTGTGCTTTTTTTTATATCAAATTAGTTTTTCGCAAACAGAAAAATTACTAAAAGGCACTGTATCAAGTGATAGTTTCCTCTTGCATAATGTAGACGTGATCAATAAAACAACCCAAACAAGTACTACTACAAATATCAATGGGGAGTTTGTATTATCAGCAAAAGTCAATGACAGTATTATTTTTTACAGCAAAGAATATTATTTAAAAGGACTGAAATTAAGTTCAAATGACATTGAGAACAAAAACATTTCAGTTTCAATGGTTAAAAAACCCGAAGAACTGGAGGAAATTATAATTAGACAAATTCCAAAAATTGATTGGAAATTAGACACAAAATGGGAGCAAATAAAAAGAGACGAGATTACAGCAGAAAGAACCGAAAACAGATTAAAAACCCCAGGAATTTATGATGGTGTTATAGACAAAGGATTGAATTTAGCAGGAATAGCCAAAACTCTTTTTGGACATTCAAAAAAAGAACCAAACTACACCAAATTCCCCCAAATTGAATTCAAAGAACTGGCAAAAAACAGCTGTGACGAAAAATTCTATCTTGAAAATTTAAAATTAAAACCAGAGGAAATAGCTCTTTTTCTTGACTTTTGTGATGCAGACCCGAAATCAAAAACACTTATAGAACATCCTAATGTACTCAGCATGATGGATTTTTTATCAAACAAAAATATTGAATTCAAAAAACTATAAGTCCTTGAAAACAAAATTGGTTTCATTCACAATTGCCTATAACACTGAACTGATCACTATCTATTCAACCACCAAATACTTCCATTTAAAACAGTTGCAAAACTGACCCAAAGTAAATAAGGTATTAATAAATAACCTGCAATTTTATTAATCTTAGCAAATTGAATATAGGTTTCATAAATCATCAACCATAAAATAATAATTTCTAAACCGGCTAAAAGAGGATTGTGTAATCCGAAGAAGAGGTACGACCAAAGTGCATTCAAAGCCAGCTGAATTGCAAAAACCACCAAGGCTTTTTTCACGGCTTCTTTATCTGATTCAATTTTACTCCAAACCAATCCGGCGGCAACTCCCATCATCACGTATAGCATAGACCAAACGGGTGCAAAAATCCAATTGGGCGGATTAAAACTTGGTTTTATCAAAGTTGGATACCAAGTTGTAATACTGGAACGGGTAACTATTCCTGAGAAATAACCAATAGCAAGACAAGTTACAACAACGGTCAATATTCGGGTAATTTTATTCATTCTCTTTTTTTCAATTTGCTTCAAAATTAATCAAAACTTTATACGTTTGCCGACAATCTTTCAAAAGAAAAAAAATCTTTTTTGAATTACCGTTGACTAAAGACAACGGTAATTCAAAGGCAATTCAACAAGTTGGGTATATTCATAATTATTGGTGCTGAAGTAATTTCATCATTATTATTTTTAGGAGTTCTAAACTTTCTAGTGATTAAGCTCACAAACAAATAAACAAATAAATCAAAAAAAGTATCTTTGCGTAAATTTTATTATTCATGATTGAAGCAACCGATTTTATTCCATCAACATATTCTCAAACTATAGAAAGCGGAAATTTCCAATGGAGCGCACCCAGTAATATCGCACTTGTAAAATATTGGGGGAAAAAAGAGAATCAGATTCCAGCAAATCCTTCGGTTAGTTTTACTTTGAATAATTGTAAAACGATCACCAAACTGGCTTTCGCCAAAAAAATAAATACTGGAAATTTTTCTTTTGACTTACTTTTTGAAGGAAAACCGAAAGAAGATTTCAAACCGAAGATTCAGAAATTTTTCGAGCGTATTGAAATCTACCTGCCTTTTTTGAAAGATTATCATTTTACCATTGATACCGAAAACACCTTTCCTCACAGTTCCGGAATTGCTTCATCGGCATCTGGAATGGCGGCTTTGGCCATGAATTTAATGAGTTTAGAAAAAGCATTAAATCCTGAAATGACCGAGGAATATTTCTATCAAAAAGCGTCTATGTTAGCGCGTTTAGGTTCGGGAAGTGCTTGTCGAAGTGTAAAAGGCCAAGTGGTAGTTTGGGGAAATCATGCGAATATTAAAGGAAGCTCTGATTTATTTGGAGTAGAATTTCCAAATGCCATTCACGATAATTTCAAGGATTTTCAAGATACCATTTTACTGGTTGACAGAGGTGAAAAACAAGTTTCGAGTACTGTTGGACACGATTTGATGCATGACCATCCTTTTGCCGAAAGGCGATTTGCACAAGCTCATGAAAATTTGGATAAACTAATCTCTATTTTTGAAAGTGGCGACTTAGAGGAATTCATTAAAGTTGTCGAAAGTGAAGCCTTGACATTACATGCGATGATGATGACTTCTATGCCTTATTTTATATTGATGAAACCGAACACATTGCAGATCATCAATGCGATTTGGAAATTCAGAAACGACACTAAAATTCCAGTTTGTTTCACCCTTGATGCGGGAGCCAATGTGCATGTTTTATATCCAAATAACACTAAAGAAAAAGTATTGCAATTTATTGCGGCCGAATTAGTTGGCTATTGTCAAAATGAGCAGTACATTTGTGACGAAATTGGAAAAGGAGCAATTCAAAGCTAATTTTTTATATCTTTAATTTTTTTAAAGTTACAAGCCTAAAAAAAACACTTAATTATCAATTTCCAATTGTTAATTTTCAATTAAATTATATGAAAGGACCCTTATTTTATTCAAAAATATTACTCTTTGGAGAATATGGAATTATCCAGGACTCAAAAGGGTTATCTATTCCTTACAATTTTTATAATGGTGCACTAAAAAGAAATGAAAATCCTTCTGAAGAAGCGATTGATTCAAATAGTCATTTGAAACGTTTTGTTGTTTATTTAGAACACTTGCAAACTGAGCAACCCAATTTGGTTACATTTAATATAGAGACTTTAAAAAATGATGTTGCAAGCGGAATGTATTTTGATTCCAGTATTCCACAAGGATATGGTGTAGGAAGCAGTGGCGCATTAGTAGCTGCCATTTATGATAAATATGCATATAATAAAATCACAGTTCTTGAGAATTTGACTCGTGAAAAATTATTGCAACTTAAAACTATATTTTCTCAAATGGAGAGCTTTTTTCACGGAAAAAGTTCCGGTTTAGATCCTTTGAACAGCTATTTGAGTATCCCTATTTTGATTAATTCGAAAGACAATATTGAAGCGACGGGAATTCCGACACAAAGTTTTGACGGAAAAGGTGCGGTATTTTTGTTAGATTCTGGTATTGTAGGGGAAACTGCTCCTATGGTGAATATTTTCATGGAAAACCTGAAAGACATTGGTTTCCGTACCATGCTGAAAAATCAATTTGTTAAATATACGGATGCTTGCGTAGAAAATTTCCTTGGTGGCGACATGAAATCTTTATTCATGAATACTAAAAAATTATCGAAAGTTGTTTTGAATAATTTCAAACCAATGATTCCAGAGCAATTTCATGGTATTTGGCAAAAAGGAATTGATACCAATGATTATTATTTAAAATTATGTGGTTCTGGCGGCGGCGGTTATATCCTTGGGTTCACTGAAGATTTAGAACGCGCCAAATTATCTTTGAAAGGATATAAATTAGAAGTGGTTTATCAATTCTAAAAAGCTTCGATTTCTAAAAACTAAACTCTTAAAATGTTAAGCAGGCAGCACAAGCTTTTGTTGATGAAAATTATCAGTTTGTTCTCTGTCGTTAGAGGCTACAATATTCCGATTATCATATTGGCGCAATACCTGTCGGCGATATTTATTTTATCTCCCGAAAAAAGAGCGTTGGCCGTATTGCTTGACCTCAACTTGTTTATTATTGTTTTTGCTTCTTCACTGACGATTGCTTCGGGTTATATCATCAATAATTTTTATGACAGCCAGAAGGATTTAATCAACCGTCCGAACAAATCCATGCTCGACCGATTGGTCAGTCAAAAAACAAAATTGAACGTGTATTTTACGCTCAACTTTATTGCGACCTTAATGGCGCTGTACATTTCCTGGCGTGCTTTTTTATTCTTTTCGGCTTATATTTTCCTGATTTGGTTTTATTCCCATAAAATAAAAAAATATCCGATTGTTGGTAATTTAACTGCGGCTTTACTGGCTGTTTTACCTTTTTTTGCCATTCTATTGTATTTTTACAACAAGATTTCATTTGAAGAAATTGAAAATTACAAGAGACAATTGGCCGTAATATTTGCACATGCCACTTTCTTGTTTTTACTCTTACTGGTTCGGGAAATGATTAAAGATTTAGAAAACTTAAAAGGCGATTTGGCGAATGGTTACAAAACGATTCCGATTGTCTATGGGGAGGAAATTTCTAAAAAAACCATTACGGCCTTAACGCTTTTGACCATTGTCCCGGTTTATATTTTGATCGAAATTTACGATGTAGGCTATATGGATATTTATTTTTATTCCTGCTTAATCGTTCTAATTTTCTTCCTATTGTTTTTATGGAAATCAAATGCCAAGGAACAATTTCTTTTGTTGCATAATGTGTTGAAATTCCTGATTGTTTCAGGGGTCTTTTGTATTGTGCTCATCAACCCGGCTGTGCTGTGGCATGGGAAACGACTGTTGATGATGATTTAAACGCTCCTTTCATTTACACAACAAAGTCAAAAAGATAAAAAACAATTCGATTAAAAATTCCCAAATTTCTCCGTCAGCCCTAGCCACGATAGCAGCGGCATCCTTTTTTTACAGCTTGCAGCCCTCAGGCAGGAAGTTGTAAAAAAAGATATAGCGAATAGCGGGAAACAGCTCCTGAAAATCAATCTTAATTTCTATTAATTAAATAGTTAGCGTTTTCTGATTGCCGAAAATCGTTTCTCAATGATATAAATACTATCTTTGCGCAAATTATAGATTATTATGAATAATAAGGAAGGCAATAATAAAAGAAGTGGCGCTAGACCAAATAGTTCTAGACCAAGTTCTAACAAGCCAAAACCTGCGATGCAAAAACGGGCACAAGGGCCTAAAAAAGCAAAAATAAATACTAAAGTAGCTGAGGCAGCTAGCAATAAAGTAGAGAAAAAACCAAATCAGGCTGCAAAGAGACCAAAAGTAGCTGATGAAATTCGTTTGAATAAATATATCGCCAACTCTGGTGTATGTTCTCGTCGTGATGCGGATATTTATATTCAATCCGGTAACGTAAAAGTGAATAATGTCCCTGTAACTGAAATGGGATATATGGTAAAACCTGGAGATATTGTGAATTTTGACGGGGCGGTTTTAACTCCGGAGAAAAAAGAATATATCTTATTGAACAAACCAAAAAACTTTACAACTGCGCTTGATGAAGGTCAGGAGTTCCGTAACGTATTAGAATTGGTTCGTGGCTCTACCAATGCAAAAATTGCTCCGGTAGGAAGAATGGACAAAAACACAACCGGTTTGTTATTGTTTACAAACGATACGGATATGCTTCGTAAATTTACCCTGCCAAACCAAAAATCATCTAAAATCTATCAGGTTTCATTAGATAAAAATCTGAAATTTGAAGATTTAGAAAAAATAAACAAAGGACTTGTTCTTGATGGTCACCGCGTTTTTGTGGAAGACGTAAGTTACATTGAAAATGAACCAAAAAATGAGATTGGTCTTAAATTAAGATCTTCTAACGTAAAAGTGGTTCGTTCAATTTTTGAGCACTTTGATTATAATGTATTGCGTATCGACCGAGTTTCTTTTGCTGGTTTAACTAAGAAAAATTTACCAAGAGGAAATTGGAGAATGCTTACTGAGCAAGAAATCATTAACTTAAAAAACGTTTAATCGTTTTTTAAAATTTTATACCATAAAATCCCTTTTACACTTAGTTAGTGAAAAGGGATTTTTTAATTAAAAATACAATTTTAGCCTATGACTCCTGAAAAATTACAATCTATTGCATTCAAATGGTTTGAAACTTTTAACAACAAAGAATTAGACAAACTATTGTCTTTATATGATGAAGAAGCAGTGCATTTTAGTCCGAAACTAAAAATCCACAAACCGGAAACCAATGGTTTAGTGACTGGTAAAGAAGCGCTAAGACAATGGTGGCAAGATGCGTTTGATCGTTTGCCCAGTTTGAATTACAAAGTAAAATCTTTGACGGCAAATGGAGATCGTGTTTTTATGGAATATATCCGAACGGTAGATGGTGAAGATGATATGCTGGTTGCCGAAGTTCTTGAAGTAAAAGAAAATAAGATAATTGCTTCCAGAGTGTATCATGGATAAAAACAGAAGAGGCTATCAAAATAGCCTCTTTTGCTTAGTACATTCATTACAACTCAATTACAACTCAATTTCATCACCTATTTCAGGTAAGATTGAATCCAATTCAAATTTCTTTTTGATCTGGAAAGCAAGCGCTTGTCTCTGCATATCTTCACCATGTGTAATAACCACTTTGGGTTTAGACGGTGCCAAATAGGAGAACCAATTTAACAAATCGGTTTGTCCGGCATGAGCACTAAAACCACTTAAGGTATGGACTTGGGCCCTAACCGTTTTTTCCTCTCCCAAAATTCTTACTGTGGGTTGTTTTTCAACTAATTTTCTTCCTAAGGACGCATAGGATTGATACCCGACAATTAACACATGAGTATTCGGATTTTCAATATTGTGAAATAAATGATGTAGAATTCTACCACCATTACACATTCCTGCTCCTGCCAAAATCAAACAAGGACCTTTCTGGTCGTTAAGGCTTTTCGATTCCTCTAATGAAGTGCAAGGGATAAAATACTCAGAGTCTAAAGGAAAAGCACCTCTCCTTTTTAACTCTTGAAATTCCTCATCTAACAAATCCTGATGGTCTCTATAAACAGCAAAGGCACTTATAGCCATTGGACTATCTAGATAAACAGGAAAAGGCCCCACCTTATGTGAATGAAAAAGTTCGGCCAAATGATAAATAATTTGTTGAGCCCGGCCTATCGCAAAGGTTGGTACCAAAATTTTTGCTCCCGACTCAAACGCCTCAATTATTATTTTCTCAAATTCAATCATCGTTTCATCAAACGATTTATGATCACGATCTCCATAAGTAGATTCCATAAAAACCAAGTCAGCATGATGAAAATGATCGAAAGGCCTTAACAATGGCAAAGTAAGCGGGCCTAAATCCCCTGAAAAAACAATTGTTTGGGTCCTTCCATTTTCAGTAACCTTTACTTCAATACTTCCTGAGCCCAACATGTGTCCGGCTTCAATCCATTTAGCCGTTATTCCCTCTGCCACTTCAACATCGGTATTATACTCCACCGGACGTGTGAGCTCTTTGATAAACTCCACATGTTCGGTATTGTAAAGAGGTTCTGCGATAGGTTGCCCCTCTTTCCATTGTTTTCTGTTTTTTCTCATAGCATCAGACACTTGTATACGAGCCGAGTCCTGCAAAATAATCTGCGCCAGTTTTAAGGTTTCTTCTGTGCTGTAAATTGGTCCATTGTAACCATACTTAATCAACAAAGGCACACGACCTGTATGATCTAAATGTCCGTGGGTTAATAACAGTGCGTCAATATTATTAGGAGTAGCCCCTTCGGGCAATTTGTTTTTTGCTTCCGATTCTTTCCCTCCCTGAAACATGCCCGCATCGACCAATACGTTAGCCTTGTCTGTTTGAATAAGATATGCAGAACCAGTTACTTCTCCTCCAGCCGCGCCTAACACTTTTATCTTCATTATTTTTTTTGTGTTTGATTGTACTTTCCCTTTTTTCCTTACTTGCCTTATAAAGTTTTTAATCCTTTTTTAAAATCCGACGGTAAACTGGCCAGTACCATTTCGATTGCTTCCTGAGGAGTTTCTACAATTCGTGAAAACCCAATTTCTTCCGGACTAAAAACACCTTGGTCTGCCATATAAGACACAAAATCACGAAGTCCTTTCCAGAATTCGCCTCCCACTAAAATAAGAGGAAATGGCCCTATCTTGTTGCACTGTATTAAAGTAGCCGCTTCAAACAACTCATCTAATGTTCCCAAACCTCCCGGCATAACGATAAATGCACAAGAGTATTTAACAAGCATCACTTTTCTGATAAAGAAATAATTAAACTCAAAACTGTCCGTTACATACGGATTTGGTTGTTGCTCTTTAGGCAATATAATATTAAGTCCATAATTTGGCCCGCCAGCTTCTTTTGCACCTCTGTTAGCTGCTTCCATAGCTCCTGGCCCGCCTCCGGTTAAAACTGTAAAACCAGCTTTGGCAAAAGCATTTCCAGTAGCTCTTGATAGTTCATAATAAGGTTCACCGGGTTTGAATCTGGCTGACCCAAAAATGGTAACAGCCGGTCCAAGCTTACCCAATTTTTTAAAACCCATTTCAAACTCCTCATTAATTCGCTCTAATCGTTCTTTTTCTTTTTCAGGAGTCCTTCTTTCCGTTAAAAACTGATGCTCCTCTGATTCACCGACAGGCAATTCATAGTCCAATTGGGCTTTTTTCCAATGTTGCTGCCACGCATGCTCCCATTCTTCAGGGGTTAAACGTTTCATATTATTTGTCTCTTTTGCGCACATAACTTTAATTATTTAGGATAAAATTATTCACACTAAGGTATTAAAAATGAAAGAATTACCTATATAAAATTGGTCTTTTTTTTAATTAAAGATGCTAATCCAAAGCTATCTCGATGGTCAAAAAAGTAAAAACGAATTGATTTGTAAAAAAGAAAAACAGTAAAAGGAAAGAAAATAAAATAATTATTTCGGGAGTGTATCAATGAAAAGATTTTACTTCTGTCCAGTGCCATAAAAAGCTCGAACAATCAAATCTCACAGATATTGCAAAAAACAAAACAAAGGGCTGCCTTATTATACCATTACGAAGAAATTTACGCGAAGGTTTCAATAAAGTATCAAGGAATTAAAACTAAAATTGGCCAAGAAAAAAATTATAAATACTTGACGCAAAACTGGATTGGCTATTGTCTTCTATAACTTCAAAAGTAGACACTCCAAGAAGAATCCGGATTCCTTCCGGCACCGTACTCAACATTATTCTTCTTTGCTCACTCAAAAGAGACTGGAGACTTTTGATATTTTGATCTTGTTTTTTTAAATACGAAAAAATAAGCATTACTGAAAAATTGAGTATAGCACAGGCGGTCTCACTTTTTATCCCTACTTCGTTTGAAATCATTTCAGAAATCCTGTCTTTTTTATTTGAAAAAATGAGATTTAAGGGTTGATGACCTTCCTTATTAAAAGAGTTATTGATAACAATTGATTTTGTTGTTCCAAAATCGATATCAGAGTAGAATTCAGATTTCGAAATATATTCTAATAATTCGTCGTATAAACTGTGCTCTTCGGATTTATTGTCCAATCCAATTAATATAGTAGAAATACTTGTTTCTATTGATCGCTTCAACAAGGCTTCACTTTCATCATAGCTTTTGCTAAATTTAGAAACAAGAAACGGTGAAATAAAGCTTGTCAATTGGGTATGCAGATTAGTAGCCATATTTAATTCCGTTTAGATTAATTTTAAATAATCGACAAAACGTGGCTTTTTATCGATTATGTGCTAAAATTATAAAATATTTTATAATTACCAAATAAAAGAGATAGTTTTTTAATATCCACCGCGTTAAAGGAAAATTACTTAAGGAATCAACAATGTTTTTTAGTTCTCGAATCCTTTTACACAGAAGGAGAATTTTTCAATACGACAAAAAAACGCTTCAAATTGAGAAGATTTTGCATATGAATAATAAGTGTTGAAATCACAAGAATTATCTGACACTAAAATATAAAAGGCAAAAGTAGAGCACTATAACCCTCTTAATTTTAGGATCTAAATCTATTAAAAAAGTAATTATTTTTTTTTACAAACAAAAAACATCTAAGAGTCACAATTCAACGAAATGATAAAAAAACCCCAAGAGTAGTTCCTGGGATTTCTTTTTTTAAAGATATACAGCTTTAACAGAAAGCTCTTTCTATTTTTCTAATTCAATGGTCGCCGGATCCTCCTACACCTATTGTCATTTTTTATATAATTTTTACGTTAAACGCTAAATCACTCTTGCTTTATTCTATTTTAGGTTTTGTCTGCTTCATCAATTGAATTAAATCTTCTTGATTAAGAGCATAATCATACAGACGTAATGAGGCTATAAAACCAGAGAAATTTTCTCCAATATCGGATGCTCCTATTATAATTTTGGCTTTATCAATCGCCGAAGACAACAGCATGTTTTGCGAATTATCTAAAATACCATCCACATACACTTTCTCTACAACACCGTCAAAAGTTAAAACAATATGATGCCATTTATTAGCTTCCGGGGTTTTAGTGAACCTCATATCAAAATGACCGTCTAAATGTACTCCTGCACCATAATTTCCACTATTGTAAGCCAAAGCATTGTACGAATTGGCTAGGCTAAATTCGTTTCTATCACACCATGATGCTACAATTTCTCCTTCCTTTGCTATTTCAGGATTTTTAACCCAAGTCGCTACGGTATAAGAGCCATTCCATGCTAAGCTTTTGGGTACCGGTTTATCTAAAGTCAAAGCTCCGTTTATAAAATTAAAAGCTTTAATCCCTTCCAATTTTTCTAAAGATACTTCGCCGCTTTTTGTGAAAATTCCACCAATAGCTCCTTTATTAGAAATCTTAGTCATAACTGAATTGTTAGAAATTCGGCTGGCATCCAAATCAACTAATAATTTCTTAGTGCTTTTTTCAGCAGGAATTGCATTGGATTCTTTATTTTGTAATTGTAAAGGAAGATCAAATAAAGAACTGTACACTTTGATGTTCCAAACTGCAGCATAGAGTCCAGTTTTTTCGGTCGCCAAAACAGTTAGTTTTATATAACGTGCTGTTACATTATTATCATCAATCATTGGACTTCCCGCTCTACGATTTTTGGATTTATCGGCATACTCATACCATTTATCGCCATTCAAAGAATACTCCAATTTATATTGGTAATAATAACTGGCAAATTCAAATTGAGTCATTACCCTTTTTATCTTTTTCTCTGACCCCAAATCAATAATCAAATGTTGCGGAGATGTATTATCAGCCGCTTTCCACATTGTGGCATTATTATCATCAGTAGCGTAAGAAGGTTTATACTCATAATCGTACTGAGTAGATTTTAAATGATAAAAGGAAGAAGCCGATGTTTTTGCCCCAAAAGCAATATCTTCCGGAACTTCAGACTTTACCAAATCGTCTATTCCTTTACTTGAAGGCACAACTTTTTTTATCGTTGAGTCATTTTCAAAAATCATTTTATCAATACAAACTTGTCTGGCAAGACCTCCCCTAGTCATCGGGTAATCGTGCTTATGATACACAATGTAATAATCGTCATTCTCTTGTAAAACTGAATGATGCCCGGGACCATGAACAGTTTGATCTTCATTGGTACTCAAAATAGGGTTGTTTTTTCCGGGAGTAAAAGGCCCGTAAGGCGAATCGGAATAAGAATAACGTACATTATAGGTTTCATCATGACAAGATGCTCCGGAATACATCAAAATATACTTAGAACCTTTTTTCATCATATAAGCTGCTTCAAATGGAGCAGGCGTTTGTTCTAATGGTATATTGGCTGAATGAATCATTTCATTCATATTCTTTTTATTTAATTCTCCAACTGCATAGCCGCCATTGTAATGCACCCAGGTTCCCCAATAACCGTATATTTTACCATCAGTATCTTTAAAAAACTGTGCATCTAATGATGGGAAATTCTCTCTGGGATATCCATTTGAAATTACAGGAACATCCTGATCACTTAATTTTTTCCATGGCCCGACAGGCGAATCTGAAACATAACCGTAAATATTACAGCCCATTTCACAGTTTCCAAAATACAAATAATATTTACCATCATTTCCTTCTATGATATCTGGAGCCCAAAAATTAGTTATGGATTTGGCTGAAAAAGAAGGAATTTCCATGATATAATTGTACCAGTTTTTAAAGTCCTTACTATACCAAACCGTAGGAGCGCCCGATGCCAGCATTTCGTTATCTGTAGTAGCATAGATGTAATAAATATCTCCAAACTTTTTAATGGTAGGGTCAGCAAACCAGCCCGGCAAAATAGGATTTTTAGCACCGGGTGAATTTACATCAACATCTTTCTGGGCAAAAATGCTTCCTGTAAAAACAAGTATAATGAGACTGTAAAATAGTTTCTTTTTCAACATTGCATATTATAAATTAATTTGAATCGCTTTTCTTTATTAATACTTCCAAACCAGTACATCGCCAGTTTTGATAGCTTTATTTCCAATAATAATTTTGGCACTTTTTGGTAAATTGATTTCATAGATTTTATCTGAATAATTGACTGCAATACCAAATCCGTCACGATAATCAACCATAATTCCTTCAGGGTAATTTTCTATTGAAGCATTTTGTTTTTGATACAATTTTCTTAAAACTTGCTTTTCAAGCTCACCATTTTTTGAATCTACACCAATATAAGTTACCGTTCCTTTACCTAGATTGCGAGAAATAATTGCTGGTTTTCCAGCATAAAATTCACTTTCATAGGTTCCCCAAACTTCAGTTTCTTTATTAGGTTGTAATAAATCTCCCCAGCTTGTCCATGCATATTCCTGATTATTAAATTTTATTACACCCGGCGATTGCGGCATTAACAAATCATACGATTCTATTTGAGAACCAATTAAATTCCACATCGGTTCATAAAATTTAGCCTCCCAAAGATGCCCTTGACGATTCTGAATTCCAGATCGACAACTCAATATTAAGTTTCCACCGTTTTTGGCATATAAAGTTAACTTATCAATCATTTTTTGGTCAATCATCTGATAAGCGGGAACAATTAGAAAAGGATAATTTGAGAAATTACTCGTATCCCGAACAAAATCAACTGGAGCGCCAAAAGACTTTGAAGCTTTATAATATTTTAAAAAGTGCCCGATGGTATTCCACTCTTTTGTCTGCTTGTTTAATTCGATGCCCATAACATTGTCGGCATTAAATAAAATTCCAGTTTTACGCTTTAAATAGTCATTCGGTAATGCCGCTTTAGGATCATATTTTTTCCGTAACGTATCTATTTCTTTAATAAACTGACTAAACTCTAAACCGCCTGGAGTCGGTGTTACACCATCTGTGCCAACAATTCCATAATGATATTGCTCATAACCATATAAAGGCGCACGAAAACGATACGTACAAGCAAATTTACTTCCGCCTGCAAAAACATGCCACAACCACATACGAATACTTCCCGGCAAAGGCTGCGGATTAATACTTCCCCAATTTACCTGTCCCGGCTGTAATTCCATACAGCCGTACATGCCTTTCAGAGGACGAAAAAAGTCATTTGACATACCAATGCTGGTGTAATCGCCTAAACGATAACCTTGTGAACCGATTCCTAAACTCCCACCATAAACCAAATATCGTGTATAACAATCAAAATCTAGCTCTTTGCTCATTCCAACGAAACTTTCATTATAATTGGATCTGTAATTAGAAGTTATCCATTGGTCTTTACTTGCATATTTGCGTATTGTTACAGCCTGCTCATCCAGAAAAGTGGCAGTTTCCTCATCGGCAAATCGATAATGATCTAATTGAGAATGTAAATTCATTCCCCATTCTTTATGCAACGGAATATTAATTTGACTAAAATCAGAATACGTTCCGCTCCAGAAACTATTTCCCCAAGCCTGATTTAAGGCATCAATAGTTGCATATTTTTCTTTTAACCAATTACGATAGCGTTGTTGTGCATCTGCACCATAATCCAAAAAACGTGAAGGTTCATTATCTACCTGCCATCCAATGATATTTTTATTATTGCCATATCTTGTTGCTAATTGTTCTATCATTTTCATCGAATAAGTTCGATAATAATTACTTGAAAATGACGCATGTTGTCTTGAACCGTGATCTGTTTTTGTACCATCTTCATAAGTAGCCAGAATATCGGGATGCTTGCGAACAAGCCAGACAGGAGGAGTTGCTGTCGAAGTGCACATGATAATTTTTAAATTATATTTTATGGCAATACCAACAGCTTTATCCAGCCATTTAAAATCATAAACTCCTTCTTGCGGTTCTAGCTGCGCCCAAGCAAATTCGCCAAAATGGGTAAATTCAAAGCCCATTTCGGCAATTTTTTTCAAGTCACGATCCCATTGACCCTCATCCCAATGTTCAGGATAATAGTAAACTCCTACTGTAGTCAGGTCTTTTTTAGGAAAATATTTATCAAACTTTTGAGCAACTGAATTTAAACTAATCAGTAATCCAAATAAAATAAACAGTGCTTTTTTCAAGAAGTATTTTTTTGATTTCTGCTTCATTCCATATTATAGTTTAATTTGAATCGCTTTATTTTTCAAAGCGATTTTATAAGCACCTCTAATTTTTTCAAAAGGCAATTTTACATCCTTATCTACTCTTAAATAAGCATTAGGCGTATAAGCTGTTTTAGCATCTAAAGTAATTGTAATAGTGCCCGTTTTAGTATTGTAGCTTACCTTTTTAAAAGTTCCTGCGTCTAATGTCAGCCATACTTTTTTCGGCGCAATAAATATTTTAGATTTTGCAGCAGTTGTAATATCTACTTCAACCTCATCTCCTTTTTCTTTTAAATTACCTCCAAAAGCTAGCCAGCCGTACTCTTTTTCATTGGTAATAAAAGTAGCCGTATTGACAGCGTAACCAAAGAAACCAGAACCATAATCTCCTGATAAATAATCAATTCTCAAAGTTTCCGGATAAGAGTGAAAAGCTGCAGCTCCAAAACCATCTTCAGTAATATTTGAAATTCCACCCAACAATCCACCATAACCTACTTTTAGCAAATGAAAATCATCAGGAGTTTTTTTGAATTGCTCCAAAACCGGGATTGCATTTAAAGCCGAACCATAATGATGTATCTGACGCTCTACTCTAGATAATTTACCACCGTATAAAAAATCCCAATACCTGCGGGCGTTTCCGTTATAAGCCCAGTGCGGCATTGTGGGCATGTATGCTAGAATGGCATCCAGCGTGATTTTCGCTTTATCGGTATATCCAAAATAATCAGACCACATGTACACTTCTTCTTGACCAGTAGAATCCCAAGGCATTTCACTTCCGAAAGGATAATTTAATGTTCTCCAATGATCTGCTCTAACTTTCATTTTAGCTTCCAGATTATTGGCCATTTCTGTATATCCTTCGGTTTTTAAATCTTTTAAAATCAATAAAAAAACCGTTCCTTCCATTTGTCCAAACTGAGCATAATAGGGCGCTAATGTTGTCATGGCAATACTGGTTTCGTAAGCATTTTTTAAATACCAATCCCAGGCATGATTGGTAACCAAACCATCATGATATCTGGCCAAGCGATACATGGTCCAATAGGCAGCGGCAACGTGCGGATAATTATACGATCTTCCCGGATCATCAGCCCCTTTTTTGTCCCATGCTGCCCAGGTTTTGTAATTCACATCTTTGCTGTAGGTTCCTTCTGGCATTAAAGTTGGTTCATAATAAAACACACTTTTTTTAACTCCATACTTAAGCGTATCTGCTGTATTATATTGAATTCCTCCCCACAAAGTTTTATCAACAAACTGCTCTAACTTTTCTATTTCTTGTTTGTCAGGTTCTATGAGTTGCTTCATTATGGCACCTAACCATCCTCCTGCCCCACCTTCATCACTTAATCCACAAATCCAAGCGCGACTATCCTGAGTCACTTGTTTTTTAGTTTCATAATCATAGGAGATTACCGAAGGATTTCTATGAAAAGGATCATTTTTTTCATCAAACCATTGGGCTGTTGTCAAAAAATGTCCAAAATCAGACACCACATTTGTTTCTGATTTTATTACTTTATAATTGATTGTTTGCTGTAATCCATCCTCATAAACTACCGTTAATCTCGCTCTTCCCCATTTTTTTCCATGGACAGCGTACTGAAAATATCCATTTTTGTTTTTTGATTGTTCCTCTACTGTCAAAGCTCCTTCTGGTTCTACTTTAAAAGATTTTACTGCTTTTTTATATTTCAAAAAAAGCTGTCCATCAACATCCTGAGGCAAAACGTAACCCGGAACTCCCACTGCAACAGGACGCTCATTTTGAATTAAACTAGATTGAATATTTTCAATTTGGTCAACCAATACAAACTTCAATGAAAAACTTTTAGCCTCTCCGGGTTGAAGTACTAATGAAGTTGGCGTATTCCATTGCTCAGCAGTTTTCCATTCCTGATCGGCATACGCTTTACTGAATGGCATCCATTCATGGAAACCTTCAAAAACAATACTTCTTGGGGTGTCATCATCCAATAGTGGACGATAGGCTTCAAAAGGCATATTCTCTTCTGGAAGTAATAACAATGCCGGTCCATGACCACTTAATCGTTTCACTTCAAGATAACCTGCATCTTTACCAATATAAGGATCAAAGAACACATTGTGAAGATGTGTTTCATCTAATGTTTTTCCTTCCAAAATGTTATTAAAAACCATCGGAATACCCAATGCACCAATTTCTTGGGCGGCATTCGATTTGTTTGTAATTTCAAAACGCAAGATTAAATTCCCTGCTTTTTCTTCATAAAAACGTTTTATCGATACAGGAATATCTGTCGCTAATGTGTTCGAAAGATCGGCTGCCGCCAAAACATTTCCGGAAACATTCAAAGCGGTAATAGATGCTCTTTGGGTAGCTGTAGAATAACTTTTCCAACTTCCGTCTGCTGCTTTAATTCGAAGATTGATATCTCCCAATTGGTAAAGACCGTCTTTATCTCGAATAGAAAGTCGCTCTCCTGGCGTAAAATCGAAAGTTTTATCTGTAAGAGGAGACAAAGCCGCTACAGTTTGAGATGATTTCAATAATTTTAGTTCAAAAGATTTTGTACTCAAATTGATAAATCCTTTTTCTACTTCAAGCGTTGATTTTTTCGCTTTAATTTTATCCCAATATTCTTGTGCCTGAAGGTTATTTGAAGCCATTGCGCAACAAATCATTAAAGCTAAAAGTTGTATTTTTTTCATATTCTTATTGTTTTTCAAGATCTAAACAGACTCTATTTAACCTCTTTGTTATACTTTTTTAAATGATAAAATCTAAACTATCTTAATTATTTGAAATCTGTGGAAAACTTCCAATTCGTTTTATATTCTTCAGAAATTGTCTGGTCTTCCAATAAAACCCGAAGCATTTCTACAGGCATTATATTCTCTTTTAACACGCGATCATGAAACTGTTTTTCAGTCCAACCTTTCGCCAGTAATTCATTCCGCAAAGCATAAAATTGTAATCCGCCTGTCATGTAGGCTACCTGATACAAAGGAGCATCTCCACTGGCAAAGGAACGCCTTACTTCGGCTTCGGCATTGGCATATTCATGACCGACGTCATTGACCAACAAATCGATGCATTGTTGCGGACTCATTTGACCTAAATGATATTTTAATGAAAAAATAATTCGGGCACATCGGTGTATCCTCCAAAATAACATACCTAACTTTTGTTCCGGTGTTTGCGGAAATTGTTTGTTCCAAAGATTAATTTCCCAATATAAAGCCCATCCCTCCATCCAGAAAGGTGTTTCAAAAGGAGCGCGATACGACTTATAACGGCTGTTCATAAAGAATTGCAAATTATGACCCGGTAATAGTTCGTGCTGAACGGTAGCTCGAGAAAAGTTTGGGTTATTACCTCGCATACTCATTAGCTTATCGCTTTGGTCCATTTCTTCGGTAGGATATGAAATACTAATTTCCCATCCTCCTGTGAAAAACGGATTTACCTTTTGACGTTCCGGCGTCATCATAATCATTTGCCAGGTTTCTTTTGCTAAATCAGGCATAGTGATTAAATCTCTTTGTTCAATAAAATTTACCGATTGAGCATATAAATCATTAATTGTCTGCGGTTGTTCACCTGCCGGTACATAAGTATTCTTAACATGTTCCAATGCAGCTTTCCAATCCTTACCATACCCCAACTCTGTAGAAGCCTTGATCATTTCTTTTTTACACCATTCAAATTGATTTTGGGCTGCAGCAATAAGTTCCTCGGGTGCATACGGAATATATTCAAACGATAGACTTTTGATTACAGCATCTCTTCCAATGGGTTTTCCAATAATACCGCTACCATCATCTTTTACACTTGTTTTCGAATAATTTGTCCTTAGAAATTCCCCATAAACCTTTAATTTATCGGACAAACTTTTATACGGTTTTTCCATCCACCAGGTAAATTCGGGATCATAACTGTAATAAAAACCATAAGCTTCTTTTAATGATTTCTCAAAAGAAATGATCACTTTTGCTGCTTTTTCTGCCGCAAACCAATCTTTAAAAGGTTTCGTTTTAAGCAGCTCCATTTTCTTATCAATACTAATTCCTGCCACATCAAAAGCTTTGGCTAATTGATCTGAAACTGGCCGTTTTCCTCTTCTTCTTTCCTTAATAAAAAGACTAATATCATCTGAAAAATCAACCACAGAAGCCACTTCTTTATACGCTTTGTACTCTATCTGCAAAAAATAATCTTCTTTGCTAATCAGGTTTTTTAATAACAAATAATCTACTTTTCCATCTTTGGATAAATTTTTAAAATCGATATCTTTTACTGTTTTTTCCCAATCATCATAAAACTTAGAAAATCGCAGATAATATTCTTCTGACTCATTATTAGTATAAAAATTTTGTAAGGCAGTTTTATCTGCCTGATAGGTATTCACTACATCTATAAGCTCGCTGGAAAACAGGGGCGTTCCCATAAATAAAAATAAAATAAAGCTTAGAATTGATTTTTTCATACTATTGGTTTGGTGATTCTTAATGCTTTAATCTCAACTATTTCAGTGTCACATCCAGATAAACTGAATGACGCCCATAGGTTTCATAAAAAGGTTTGAAAACAACTCCGTCGATATTAAATTGCAACTTCTTAGGGTCCCCCTCTATTGATTTGCCGATATCTTTTACGTCTAAAGTTACTTTACACCACTCTTTTCGTGGTTCAGATTCCTGAGCGGCCAACAATACAGGTCCATAAAATAAACTGGCGATATTTTGCTGATCCATCACGGGTTCTAAATGAAATTGAAATGGCATACGCAACTCAATTATATCCCCGTCTTTCCATTTACGGTTTAAAGTAAGATAGCTTCCTGGTTGTGCCTTCACTTTTTCTTTCTTTCCATTTATCGTTACAAAAAATCCTTTGGTTGCCCAATGTGGTACACGTACATTAAGATCAAATTTCCCATTGCCTTTGATCGCTAATCGAGTATGATCTTCATTTGGAAAAGAAGTCGTTTGCTCTATAGTCACATTCTTTTCGGTCCATTTTAATGTGGATGGCACATAAAGATTTACATACAACGCATTATTATCCGCACTTTTAAAATAAATTGAATTCTGAAATTTTGTATTACTCTCAATAGCCGTACCGTTGCAGCAAGTAAAGCCCGTCATATGTGCATTTCCAAACTGTTTTACTGAACCCGGCCTTAACGGCACATGATACGTATTCGCGGGACTATTCTCTGCTACAGAAGCAAGGATGTGATTGTAAAGACCACGCTCGTAATAATCCATTAACTCCGCACGCTGATCGTAAAGAAAGAGGTCTCCGGTTAATTTAAGCATGTTATAAGTAGCACAAGTTTCGTTTTGTCCGCCAGATGAAAAGCCATTTTCATAAATAGTGGCTGGCTGGCTGATAAAACATTCTGCATTCGCTGGATTACGAGCTCCTGCAACTCCTCCGATGCTGTACATATAATCGTTTACCGTTTTATACCAAAAATTATCGGCTACACGGTAATATTCTGGGGTATCAGAATCGCGGTACATTTCGAGTGCTCCCATAATTTGGGGAATGTGCTGATTAGCATGCAATCCTCGGAACGTATCTACATTTTTTGCCAGCCCGTGTGAATGATTTGCATCGCCATAAAATACTTTGATGTTGTCGAATAATTGCGCGACTTCTAGATAATGAGGATCTTTTGTGATTCTGTAAAGTCTTGCCATAGCTTCATTCATTCCTCCAAATTCTCCGGCAATATATCGGTTCCACATACTGATAAGTGTCTCCGTTGGTAACTTTTTCATACGGGCATAAACCCAATCTCCCATGCCTTTTGCCGTTTCAAGCGCTTTTTCATTGCCACTGACTTCGTAAACATCCATCAAACCGGCAAGAATTTTATGCAACGTATAATATGGTGCCCAAATTTGAGTTTTCTGCCCTCCGTAAGTTGCTCCGTTTTCTAACATAATAAATTGATCTGGCGGATAAGCACTAATAAATCCTTTTCCCCAATTCCAATAATCCGTACGAATACCTTCTGGACTCAAATCGGAATCATAGGCTGTTTTGCCAGGACCAAAGGGAACAGCAGTTGGATCTGACACAAATTTTCCTCCTGCTGTTTTTGGTTTGCCCGAAAGCTGAGATAATTGGTACAAAGTATTTACCATATAATCCATTTTATTGGCAAAATTAGCCTGAAGCGTTTTGTCATAACTTGTACTCGCATACGCCTGAGCAATTGCAGTCAGGTAATGTCCTGTAGCATGACCGCGCAATTTGGTTTCCTGCGTATCCCACACACCAAGTGGTTCTGCTTCTTTTGGTTGTTCTTGTCCAAAGGCATTACGAAACATATATAGGAAAGAATCCGGATCTGTTGTCGCAAGTGTAGTTAAGAACTTATCGCGATTCTCTATAAATTTGGTTTGATTTCCGTTAAGATCAGTATTTAATGCAACCTGATCCAATTTGAAAACTTCCAGTTTACGGTCTGGTGTAGCAGCTTCTTTAGCTTCTTTTACAGTTACGATGGCTTTTGGTTTTAAATCTGTACCAGAAATAGTTCCGGTTACCGTATATTGACCACTTTTAAGGACTTGGCTATTGTCTTTTGGCGAAGGCCAAATCACACGCACCTCAGGTCCTTCAATTCCATTTTTGTAAACACCTTTTATGTAACTTGGTAATCGTGGAAGTGACCCTACAACGGTTTCTACTTTAACATCTGAAACATTCATGAGGAATGCATTATAAAGCTGCGGAGTTGTTTCAGAAAACTTTGGTAAATCTGCTGTTTGTTCTTCTCCTGATTCCTCTTCTTCCTGACCTTCTTTCAAAGCATTATTGTAAATTCTGCTAATTTGTTTGTCCGTTAAAGGAACTCTGTAAATTCTGAAATCGTGCAATTTTGCATTCAAATAAATGTTTTCATCTGCAAGCGATTTTCCTATGTAAAGCCTGTTTTTTTCAGCCGAGTTATAATCGAATAATTTTGCCAAATCCAGTTCTGCATTCTTGGTTTCGCTCACGATTACACCATTCATGTACGTACTGATCAATTTTGAAGGAATATTAATAACCACGGCTACATGATTCCATTTACCCGTTTCTAAAGCCGCTGATTTTGTTTTGTATTTTACGCCGGTTTCTGTAATAACTTCCGTCTGAACCCCATCTTCCTTTTCTGTTCCTGTCGGAGCAAAAAACAAATGGGAATTGATGTTTTTTCCAAAATCAAAAAATCGTTGCCCTTTTTGTGTAGAACGTAAATAAATCCATCCTGAAATACTTAGTGATTCTTCTCCTATCAATCCATCACCAGGAATTGAGACAAAAGCTTTACTGTCTGCCGGCAAAGAAAGTACGGTACCAAACTGTTCGTCATTTACGAACTTGGCTTTGACATCCTGAATTTTACCGTGCAAATTATTTCGCGACCAATCTTTTGCATCGCCATCAAATACATAGCGAGCAATTAATCCTGTTTCACCAATTCCGTCTAAAATCTGATCACCGTTTTGTGCGTGTAAAGTTGTGGTACATGATGCCCAAAAACTCACTACGGCACAAATAAATAACTGATATTTTTTCATCATTAATTGTTTTTCTTCTGATTTACAAAACCTCTATTTTTTCTATTCTCTTTTTTGGGTTTTTCTAATTATAAATTTCTTCCCAAGTTGGCGGTGTAACACCTAATAAATGTTGAACAAAATAGTCTCTGCGTTTTCGTTCTCCAAAATCACCTCCGGCAGAATGTCCCATTCCTGGAATCGTAATTAATTCAAAATTTTTATTAGCTTTAATCAATGCGTTAGCAAATTGCATGGTCGATGCCGGATCAACATTATCATCAACTTCTCCAACAATTAACATTAAATTCCCTTTTAACTGTGCCGCATTGGCTACATTGGAGCAAGCCTCATATTCTAATCCTATCGGATATCCCATCCATTGTTCGTTCCACCACATTTTATCCATACGATTATCATGACAACCGCAAGAAGCTACAGCCACATCATAAAAATCTGAGTTAAAAACTAATGCTGCCCCTGCGTTTTGTCCTCCTGCCGATGTACCGTGAATCCCCACTTTATCAATATTCATATAAGGATATTTAGCTGCAGCGGCTTTCATCCAAAGTTTTCTATCGGGGAAACCTCCATCTTTTAAATTTTTCCAGCATATATCATGGAAAGCTTTAGATCGGTTTGAAGTCCCCATACCATCAATTTGCACTACGATGAATCCTAATTCTGCCAAAGATGACATTGCCCAGTAGTATGGTTGAAAGTTTTTTGGAACAAATGAATCTTGCGGTCCCGCATAAATATATTCGATGACCGGATAACTGCGTTTAGGGTCAAAAGTAGTCGGACGAACTATAACACCCCAAATATCTGTTTTTCCGTCTCTCCCCTTTGCAGTAAAAACTTCTGGGGCAATCCATCCAATTTTCTTTAATTCCGAAATATCCGCTTGTTGTAATGTTAAAATTGCTCTTTGATTATCCACGCCTTTTAAAACTGAAACAGGAGCCATGTCAACTCTCGAATATTGATCTACGTAGTATTTATAATCTGGTGAAAAAGTCACTTTATGATTTCCGTTCTCTGAGGTGAATCGCTTGAAATTTTTTCCATTAAAATCTACTCTGCAATAATGTAGCAAATAAGGATCCTGATCACTATCTAAACCACTTGCCGTAAAATAAATTTGTCGCTGCTCTTCATCAACTTTTATGATTTCTCTTATAGGCCAATTTCCTTTAGTAATTTGATTTTTTACTTTTCCCGTAACCGCATCGTATAAATACAAATGATTCCAACCATCCCTTTCTGAGGCCCAAATGATTTCTTTACTTTTTTTAGCATCGTATCGGAATCTTTTACCACTATACTCAACAAATGTTGGGCTGGTTTCTTCTATCAAAACCTTTACTTTTCCATCAGTGGCATTTACTTCCAAAACTCTATACACCTGATGTCCCCTTTGATTGTATTCAAAAGTAAAACCACTGCTATCGTCTTTCCATTCTATGCCCGAAATATCATATTGATTCTGAAATAAATCGGTCTCGACAGGCGTTTGCTTTTTTGAAGCAATTGAAAACAACTGTGGACTTTTGAATGGCAATTGGTCTCCTGGTTTTAAATAATCGCGGTTCTGTAATTTGGGCTGCAATTGATCCTTTGGACTTGATTCTACAAAATATATTTTATGCTCTTCACCCGGTCTGACTTTGTAAGCCATAATTTTTTGGCTATCTGGTGACCATTGCATATAAGAGGAATAATAAAATCCTTTTGATCCATCATAACTCAACTGAATTTCTTTTTTTGTTTTTGAGTTTTGCATATAAAGATTATAATTCTTTATGTACGCAATATTAAGTGAGTCTGGAGAGCCTACAGGCTTATTTCCTAACTCATCAAAATTACCTCCCCAATAGTCCTCTTTTTTTACTGGCTTTTTATACCCGCCTTTTATCTTATTAAGCTGATACGTATTTAAATCACAAGAAATTTTAAGACTGTCCGTTGTAAATACAAACTCTGATAACTCCTGATTAAATTCTAAATTATCAATAGGGAGTTCGTTTGCGGATATTTCTTTTCCTAACTCTTTAGAAAGAGATGCTGCCAAACGACTATGATCAAACGCAAGAGATTGTTTACCTTGTTTTGAATCAACCAAAAAATATTCCTTCCCTTCTCTGGCATTATTAACATACCATAGCAGCTCTTTTCCAATCCAATGAAACTCTTTAGGAGAATTAATCACCTTATTCTTGAATAGCGAATCTACGGCATTTGCCTTTTTGTAATCCTCCAAAGTGCCTTGAGCTGAACTCAAATAACACATCAAAAGTGTTAAAATAACACTTATTTTTTTACTAGTTGTCCCCATAATTTAAATATTAATAAAAGTATTTAAATTCCATTGATGCCTATTAGCTAATATTAACTAATACTAATATTATATTACCCCAAGATAACCCCAAGGGATTAAAACATGGTTATTTTAAGCTAGAACTTTATTAGTTACTATAATTTGATGCCTAATTATTCCGAACTAGAAATATCTTCAAAAAAAAGAATCACTCCTTCTCTTTTATGAAGTAGTAAACTGGTATTCCTAATAACATTATCAATACTCCCCAACCGCAGGTAGAAAATTTGGTAAATAAGAGCGATACAGATACCGCAGAAGCTACTATAATATACACGAATGGCAAGTATGGATAACCAAACGCTTTATATGGTCTTTCTAATTCTGGCTTTTCTCTACGAAGAATAAAAATACCATAGATGGTGAGAATGTAAAAAATAAGCACAATGATAATAACAAAATCAAGTAAATCACCATATTTACCCGTTAGACATAAAACCGAAGCCCAAAGACATTGTGCCCAAAGAGCCCAGGAAGGGACACTGAATTCATTAAGATGTGCCGCTTTTTTAAAGAACAAACCGTCTTTTGCCATCGTATAATAGACTCTTGCACCAGCCATAATCAATCCATTATTGCAGGCAAATGTCGAAATCATGATCATTATGGCTATAATTAGAGTTCCAATATCACCAAAAATATATTGGGAAGCAACAACTGCAACCCTATCTGATTTTGCTGTAGCAATTTCGTTTAAGGGGACAACCGCAACATACATTATATTGGTCAGTACATAAATCAGTGTTACAATCAATGTCCCCAGAAACATACTCAATCCAACATTTCGTTTTGGATTTTTAATTTCGCCGGCAATAAAAGTAACCCCGGTCCAAGAATCACTCGAGAATAAAGTTCCTACCATAGCAGCCGAAATACCAGAAATCAAAGCTGTTCCTCCAATAGGCAACCAAGAACCTGTATCTGTATCTAAGGTTTTTGGAATCCAGGTATTGGTCCAATTGGCATTCCAAATATCAGCTTTGGCAGCCAGAATAAATCCAAAAATAATTAATCCGGAAATGGATGCGATTTTTATAACAGTAAGAATGGTTTGCAAAAGCTTGCTGTTTTTAACGCCACGTGTATTTAAATAGGTAAGAAAAATGATGGTAACAATGGAAACGATTTGGGCAACATTGAGTTTAAAATTCCCCATTTCAAAAAAAATATTCTCATCGCTGACAGCAGGAATTAGATAGGCGGTAAACTTTGAAAAAGCTACCCCAACAGCCGCAATTGTACCCGTTTGTATTACTGCAAAAAAACTCCACCCATATAAAAAGGCAATTAATTTATTATAGGCTTCTTTAAGATATACATATTGCCCTCCGGCTTTTGGAAACATAGCACTGAGTTCCCCATAACTAACTGCAGCAATCATTGTGATAATTCCCGAAATAAGCCAAATTAGTATCAGCCAACCTGTTGAACCCACCTGCCGGGCAATATCAGCACTTACAATAAATATTCCCGACCCAATCATCGAGCCCACAACCAGCATAGTTCCGTCGAAAAGCCCTAGTTCTTTTTTAAATTCTTCCGTATTGTTTTCTTCCATTTTGGTTTGTTTAGTTTTGTTTTATTATAAAAAAGTTATTTAAAAAATTTGTCGTCCCTAACCATACAAAAGTCATTCTTTACGACAGAACGGCGGCTTAGTAAATTTCTTCCTTGAAATTGGAATTTTTATTTTTCTTGCCAAACTAGTTCTGTTTGACTTTTTATTTATTGTGAATTATTAGATAAAAATCCAACTTTTATTGAATTAAACACAACCAATTTAACATTTACACTACAAATTTTACGAGTATTCTTTAACTTTTGTAAACTTATATCAAACTGAAATTAAAATAAATGTCAATATTACCACATACTAAGATTATTTTACCCCATTTACTTGATAAGCAGTAAAACCAAAATATTACAATAAATCATACAGGATATTTTAAACATCAATGATTTTTAACAGTATTATATTACCACATACTATTGCTTTTTACCATTTTTTTGATAATATTTACATACTTTAAAAAAGCACCCTTGAAAGTTTTACCTTTTAAAATACCAAAATCTGAAAAAGAAGCTCTTATTTACCAAGAAGATAGAGAGCCCGTTTTTTATGACCAACTTCATGAACATGAAGAAATTCAAATCAGCTTGATTGTAAAAGGTCGTGGTTCATTAATTGTTGGAGATTCTATCAATGACTATAAAGAAAATGATATTTTAGTGATTGGCGAAAACATACCGCATGTTTTCAGAAGTGACCTGAGAGCCTCTCCAGAATCAGAAATGTTTACCCTGTTTTTCACAAAAACATCTTTTGGAAAGGACTTCTTTAATCTTACGGATATGAGCAATATTCATGATTTCTTTAAAGACTCTGAATATGGAATGAAAATTTTATCCAATCAAAAAAAAATCACCAATCATTTTAATAAATTAAAGCAACAAAACAAGATTCAACGTATTGCTACTTTTTTTAAAATTATAAATCTAATTATTCATTCAGAGACGTCGCCCCTATCCTCTTTTGTTTATAGAAAAAAATACACCAATGACGAGGGTAAAAGAATGAGTGCAGTGTTTGAGCATGCTATCGAGTTTTTTCATCAACCGATTACTTTGGAAGAAGTTGCAGAAAAAGCCAATATGAGTAAAAATGCTTTTTGTCGCTATTTTAAAAAACGAACTAACAAGACCTTTTTTCAATTTTTAATTGAAGTACGTATCGAGAATGCCTGTAAATTATTAAACAATAATAAAGACCTCTCCATTTCTTCTATATCAGAACTTTGTGGATTTCAGGACATTGCGAATTTCAATCGAAAATTCAAGGAACTAAAAGGAGTTTCTCCCTCCACGTACCGCTCACAATTCTAATACATTTTTTAAAAATGAAAAATCGACTTCCTAATGTCTAATTGTAATTGACTTCCTTGCTGTTTTTCAAATAATTTATAATTCTTTTTGGTAAATTTTTCACTTTCAGCATCCGAATTAATCGGACTTAAATCTATCTGAAGTGCCCCATGTTCCAGATATTTTTTGTAATCAATGTCTTTTACCGTATCAACATATTCTTTGATTTCATCCATTGGTTTTCCTGAAATTTTTTCGCAAACTGACCAAAATTCTGAATTAGTAAACCCTCTGCCTTCTTTTAAATAATATTGATTGTACAAAAATCGCATCACATCATCCAGAGATTTTTGATTCATGGTTGCATTTCTGATTTCTAAATCTAACAGAAAACCTATAATTGGCCCTTTGTCATAATAGGAAATAGTTGTTTGCTTGGCATTACTGTCATTATTGAAAAAATTCAACCAGATATCAAAACTTGATTGCGCAAGTGACATGTGCTTGTGCCCTTCACTATTTTCATATCTTTTTATCGATTCACTTAAATAATTCAAAGCTTCATGTCCATCCAGCAGACCAGCTTTCATCATTATTACATACTCATAATAGACCGTCAATCCCTCAGAAACCCAAAGCATGTCTGTATAATTTTCTTTATTATAATCAAAAGGCCCTAACGCTACCGGTCTTATCGCTTTTACATTGTATAAATGAAAATATTCATGTGTAATAAAATTTAAAAAATCAGTATATTCTTCTTTTGTTTTAAAATTAAATGATCCGTTGGTAAAAACCGCCTGAGAATTCCAATGTTCCAATCCTCCGCCTCCCGCTTCCATCATTATGAAACTATAATAATCGTATGGGATGTCTTTCATTATGGAAGTTGTTGTACCAATAATCTTTTTTAAATCAGTAACAAATTTCGTTTCCTCTAAACCCTGCGGAGTTGCAATAGCCAAACCATATGATTTGCCTTCATGTTGAAAATCTATCGTCAGTTGATTTCCAATATAAACCGGACTATCATACAGCACGTCAAAATTATTGGCAGAAAAAGTATTCGTCCCCTCTTTTATCCTTTTCAATCCTGTTGAAATTTTATTCCATTTTTTATAAGGATTAAAAGTCACTTGTACAGGATTATTTATTTGGTTTTCGATATGCATAAAAACATTGTTAGGCATAATAAATGCTTTTTCACTGTCAACATAGGATTCGGCAACCGATTTTCGATTAGCAAAAAAACGGTAACTAATTGTAATCTTTTTTTGGTTTCCATTTTCAACTACCCAAGCATTTTTTGATTTTTTATGCCAAGCTAATTTATTTCCATCGCCATCAATTACATCAAAATCCACAATATACTTTGGATTATCTAAAATCAAATAATACCCTGGTGACCATACCGGAAGTATAAAATTGGTTTGAGTGGTAGCTATCCCTTCACATTCTAAACGAACATCCAGATAATGTGACTCCGGTTCCTCCATCGAAACAGTATAATCCATTTTGACCGCATGATGAGAGGCTATTTCTGCATTACTCTTGCAAGATAGCAGTAATTGAAACACCAATATGCTTGCAAATAATCCTATTTTAAACCCTAATTTTCGTTTCATAATTACTTTATTAAATAGCTTACCCGCAAACTTGAATTGTACTATAAAAGTGAGCAGGTAAGCATCATTCAAAATATTTATTTTTGAGCTTGATGTTATTTTAGACTCGTATTTGTCAGCTTTATTTTATACGTAAAATTTTCATCATTACTACTGTCATCATCCCAAACATGGTTGATATGTTCCGTTGGCGCGCCCGTTACCACTAGCCAAAATTCTTTTAAATCATCTGTAGCAGTAAACGAAACAGTAGCTTTTGAATCACGTTTCATTTCACCATAAACAGCTTTACCATCTGTTTTTACAGCTACAAATCCAAAACGCCATCCCGCTATAGACTTCCACTTATTATCAATTCCTTCAAATGCAATTGAAACGGTGGTACCAACTTTTGGCACCTCAAGTTCTATCGCATTGTAACCATAACTTTGAGGGATTTGATCTGCGGAAATCTCATAATAGTTATCCGCCGAAAGAATCAATTTTGTTTTATGTCTGTATTCTTCTTGCTGAGATTTTGGCAGTGAATTAATAAAACCAGTATTATGAGCGCCGAGTGGATAATCCCAGCTTATATTCCTGCAAGCGTATTCAAAGACTTCGTCATTCAACTGATCTTGGGTTATGTTTGTGATTCGTTTATAAACCTGCAAAGGATGCTCTGCGTTTACCCCTTCTTTCCAGAGCTTTCCCAAAAATTCTGTTCCGTGCTTTTGTTTCCAATATTCCATAAGATAAATCGATTCGTATCTTATATCTTCATGCGAAAAGTTTTTATAAGTATTTTTTAGAAAAAAAGGCAAATCCCTAACTTTATCATCAGGATATAACTGCCATGACATATATTGTGCGCACTGTTCCCAAAAGGTTCCTACATAATTTTGATCTCGAAAACCATAACTTCCATCACATTTTACCTGATATTGAAATGTGTGTCCAAATTCATGTGCTATTACATGACTCAGCGAACTCACAGTTGTAGACGGATTAACCCACAAAGCACCAATAACATCATCATAACCTGACCCTGTTGCCAGCCATTCATCTTGATAAATCAACATGACAATCATTCGATACTTGTCTGTATTCGAATTCCCTTTATTTACAAATTTCATCTCATCGCAGTAATAAGTATAAAATTTCTCCGCTTTCGTAAGGAGTTCTTCGATATTAATTCTCATACTTTCCTTTTGGGCAGTTGCCGGATTAGACCCAAAACCTTCTTCCCAAAAAACAATAATATTGTCGGAGGAAGCACTTCTTTGGTAACACCATTTACTGCTTTTTGAATCAAAATTATTATTTTGCAATTCTTTCGGCACATAAATTTGCTTTCCGCCGACGGGTTCTTTTCCAAAAACGTAAGGGAAATTTGCTGGAGGAGTTATCACCTCATTATTCTTAGGCATGGAAGCACTTTCTGAACAAGAAAAAAGAAGAAAAGCAAACAATAGCAAAATACAATTTTTCATATTATTCTCTTTTTTAGACTAGGATCCATCTCTATTTTTTTGAAAGGACAACCATCAAAACGCCATGCGCGGGTATGCTTTTCACTAGTTTACTTTCGGTATTCCCAATGGACTTATGTTCCCAAACATCTCTTACATCGTAAGCTTGTTTTCTGATATTTACCTCTTCAACAAAATACATGGTCTGTTTTTTCCAGTCATAATTTAAGTTCCATACAGTGTTAGTACGATTTAAAAAACAAACAGCAACCTTTCCGTCTGCCAATGGTTTTGCCCAAATTTCATATTCCCCCATATCCATAAATCTACGTGCTTGCTGCCCCTTTGCATCTTGATTAACAGCAATAACCTCTTTATTCATTAAGATTTGTGCCGTAACAGGATCTAAATCTCGAAGATCATTTCCTGCCATTAAAGGAGAAGCTAACATTGACCACATTGAAAAATGGGTTTTATTTTCGTCAAAAGTCATTCCGCCATTCCCTACTTCTAACATATCAGGGTCATTCCAGTGTCCCGGGCCGGCATATTTCCACAAGTCAGCTTGTTTGTCTATAATGTCTAAAATCCCTAATCCTCCCCAGTCAAAAGTACATTGGTAACAGTCTCTGATATCAGCCGTAGTACGCCATAAGTGACCTATTCCTTCTCCCCATTCCCAAGGTTTACTTCCGCCCCATTCACAAATTGAAAACACCATTGGTCTCCCACTCTCTTTTAATGCATCACTCATGGTTTTATATGCTGATTTTGCGTCTTGACCTTCATCAAAACACCAGTCGTATTTTAAGTAATCCACACCCCATTCCGCATATTTTTTGGCATCTTGAAACTGATACCCTCTACTACCGGGTCTCGATTGACAGGTTTTGGAACCGGCACAAGAATAAATACCAAATTTCAATCCTTTGCTATGGATATAATCCCCCAAAGCTTTCATTCCTGATGGGAAACGTTCTGGATCAGCAATTATATTACCTGAATTATCTCTCCCAATTTGCCAACAATCATCAATTACTATATAGTTGTATCCGGCATCACGCATGCCACTTTTCACCATCGCATCGGCCATTCCCATTATCAGTTTTTCGCTTACATCACAGCCAAATTTATTCCAGCTATTCCAGCCCATCGGTGGCGTTTTGGCCAAATCAGTAAATTCTTGGGAATAAGTAAATATAGACTGAGCCAGTAACAGGGCTATTAAAAATTTCTTTTTCATTTTCTTTATTTTTAGTACACGTTAAAAAAAAAGCCATCCCAAAAAATTAGGGACGGCTTCTCCACACACTTACAAGTAACCTAGTAAAACAACCGTAAATATTTTTATAATCATTTAAAAATTAATTGAAAGCAATTCGCAACACAAAACGAACTAGATCTCACATTACGAATTGCTTTAATTTAAAGGAACAACTAATACCCTGGATTTTGAACCAAATTATGATTGGCATCCATTTGACTTTGAGGAATAGGGAATAAAATTCTAAAATCTCCATTAGGTTTATGTGAGAACCATGATTTTTTAGTATAAACTCCAAAACGAATCAAATCCTGTTTTCTATGATGCTCTCCAACAAATTCCCAAGCCAACTCGTCAAGCAATCCACCATACTGAATGTCCGCCCCACCTTCAAATTTGGTTATTGTACCATAAGAGTACTCCCCATATTTATAGGTGCTTCCTCCCATTAATTTAGCTCCTGTAACGACCGCTTTCGTTGGATTTGTTTTGAAATTTCGGGCTCTTACCTCACTTACAATAGTTGCCGCTTCGGCTGCATTTCCGGTTCTTAACAAACACTCTGCTTTTATCATTAAAGCATCCCCATATCTGAAAAATGGAACATCATTAGAACTGTTAACAGAAGTTCCTGAACCTATCTCATATTTTACTAAGCGATATCCTTCATTATACTCGGTACCATTAACCTCTGACATATAATTAATATAATTCAATTGTGTCCCGTCTTCCAATAACAACGGAGCGCCTGATTTAGTGTATTGCAATCCTCCTAACCAGCAATCCTTTAACCTGGCATCATCAACATCATAAGTATCAATAAATTGAGGAATAGCTCCGCTTCCTCCCCAAGGAGAATCTTGCATGCCAAATGTAGCTCGGCTTGCCGGGTAAAGTGTTTTAAATGGATAATAAGACCCCCCTGTATATTTTTCATCAAACGGAATTGACAAAATTTCTTCCGGCGAACCTTCATTCTTGATGGCGAATGAATCCAGATAATTGGGTGCTAAACTAAATTTACCACTGTTAATAATATCATTTACTTCGCTTAAAGCTTCATTCCACTTTGGCGTTCCTAAATACACCTCAGCATTAAGGTATAACTTTGCCAAGGTCATTTTGGCTGCCCATTTGGTCACTTTACCATACGATGCGGTGCTGTTATCATCTCTTAAAGCAGGCATCGCTTCTGTAAGTTCCGTTTTTATAAAATCAAAAACTTCTTGGCTTGTACTCTGTTTAGGCAAATAACCAGGAGGATTTATAAAATTTGTCTCGATAGGTATGTTTCTAAAATTATCATATAAAATGTAATAATAAATTGCTCTCAAAGCTCTTAACTCCTTAATATAGACATCGGCATTTTCTAAATTTTTTAAATTCTCGATTTGATATATTGCCTTATTAATTTTAAAAACACCCTGATAACCATAATACCAACCAGCTTCTGCATGACTGACCGTTGGTCCCCAAGTATGTTGGTGCATCGTAATATAATAATCACCCCAACCTATTCCATTTCTAAATGGTGTTACAATTAAGTCTGAAGACTCCTCGCTAATATCAAATTGACCATCCCAATCCCAGTAAATATTTCTAAATGCTGTATAAGCTGGCGCTATAATATTGGCAATATCTGCCGAAGTAAAAACTGTTCCTTCGGCTGTAACATTACTATAAACAGTCTCATCTAAATCTGTACATGCTGCACAGGAAAACACAAGGCTTAATAGCGCTATTTTATATTTTCTATTTAACTTTTTCATCTTTTTTTATTTAAAAGTTTACATTAATTCCCAAAGTAAATGTTCTTGTAGTCGGATACTTGTCACGACTATCGTTACCGGCAGTCAAACCATTTCCTCCTGCTATTTCAGGATCTATACCTTTATAATTTGTAAAAGTTGCCAAATTTGCACCCGATGCATATACTCTGGCCGAATTAACAAACTTTAATTTTTTTACATCCAGATTATAACCAAAGGTTACATTATCCAGTTTCACATAATCTCCATCTTCGATGTAATAACTAACATAAGTTTGCGAGTAATTCAATTTTGCTTTTCCATAAACTAAATCTTGAGATGAGTCTAACATGTTGTAATTAATGGTCGGATTTTCATAAAACATACGTTGGTAATTCAGAATTTGAAAACCAAAAGCTCCCACTAGAACCACACCTAAATCAAATTGTTTATATTTAAATGTATTCGTCCATCCTGCATTAAATTTCGGGATTCCATTTCCTAAATATTGTTTATTATCATCATTGTATAATGTTTCATTTAGTGTTTTTCTAGTACCGTCTTTGGTCTCAATTATCCATTTTCCATCATCTGTAATATCTACCGTTTTAAGTCCCCAAAAATTACCTATTGACTGTCCCACTTCTAATCGATGTGTTGAAAACGAAATAGGGTCACCCGTATTTCCAACGTTTATGTAATTCCCTTCGATTTCATACAAATCATTAGAAAGGCTGGTAAGCTCATTTTCATTGTGAGAAAATGTCATACTTGAATCCCACTCAAAATCTTTCACTCTAACAGGAACAGTATTTAATAAGATTTCAATCCCCTTATTTTCCATTTTACCAACATTCGCAGTTATAACACCATATAAATAAGGAGGAACAGGAACATTATAATCCCACAACATATCTTTAGTTTTTTTATGATACACGTCTACACTACCGCTTATGCGATGATCTAAAAGTGAAAAATCGACCCCTAAATTGATTTCTTGTGATTTTTCCCAACGTAAATCAGGATTTGGATTACTGGCAGGCACTAAACCTTGTACCCATGCGCCATTATTATAAAAATAGCCTTCATAGTTTAATAAGGTTTGAGACATATAAGAAGAATTCGGAATGATTCCGGTCTCACCATATCCTGCACGCAATTTTAAATTATTTACAACCGAAACATCTTTTAAGAAAGATTCATTACTAATTGTCCATCCTCCAGAAACTGATGGAAAAGTTCCCCATTGATAATTGTCTCCAAATCTAGAAGACCCTTCCCTTCTAACACTAGCCAACAAATGGTATTTATTATCAAAAGAATAACTACCTCTTCCAAAAAAACCAATTAACTTATTGTCTTCTTTATAACTGTCCATAAAAGCTTTTCCGTCTAAAAGAGCTTGACCTTCTTCTAAATTATTATACGAAAAAGCATCTGTTGGAAAATTATAATTGTAAGCATATCCTCCTTGAGACATATTGTATTGATAACTATATCCACCTAAGACAGAAAAATTGTGTTTATCAAATGTTTTAGCATATTTTGAAGTAAATTCCAATATATCTAAGTCTTCTCTGCTATCTGATCTGGAAGCCACACCATTTTTTCCTTGAACCGTATTAGAATAATGCTTTTTAGTTTCGTAATAACCACTCAAACCAGAGTTTTTTACAGATGATAAACGCAAATCGGTATCCCAACCTGGTAATAAGGTCAATGTTAATCCAGCTGATAATCTTGTATTGTCAGCCTCATTCATTCGGTCAGTCTCATAAATGGAAGCCACCGGATTAGAATATTGAAATCTACTGGTTTGTGTCCAATCTCCATTATCGTCTTGTGGTCTTGCCGTAGGATTTCTAATTAAAGCCTGTCTGTAAACATTAGTATCAAATCCTCCTGATTGTTGTGTTCCTCTCACTACATTAAGATTGAATTTTAATTTATCATCAAACATATAATGATTTACATCAAAAGAGACCCTAAGTTCTTTGGTATAGGAACCTAAAAATACTCCTTCTTGATTTCCGTAATTAACATTGGCAATATAGTTTGATTTTGCACTACCACCTTTCATGTTAATATTATGGTTGATATTCAAGCCGCCTCTTGAAATTTCATCAAGCCAGTCTGTGTCATATCCTTCATCTATAAAAGGCATCTTTACATTATCGGCAAGCAATTTTCTGTATTGCGATGCGTCTAAAAAATTTGCTTCTTTACCAAAATCTGACATGGCAGTATAACCCGTATACGACAAAGTTGTTGGCACATCACGCCCCACCGTTTTTGTTGTTATCAAAATAACTCCATTGGCCCCTCGTGTACCATAAATTGCAGCTGCGGATGCATCCTTAAGTACATCAATGGAAGCGATGTCATTGGGCGCCACACTATCAAATGATCCTGGAATTCCATTAATTAAAACTAACGGAGTCGTACCCCCTTGTAAAGAAGATATTCCACGCAAAGAAACAGTAGGAGTCGCCAAAGGATCTCCCGATCCGTTAGAAATAGTTAAACCTGCAACCTTCCCTTTAATAAGTTCCGAAGCATCTCGAACAGCCCCTTGTGTAAAATCTTTTTCTTTTATAGTTGCAATGGCACTGGTCACTTGTCCCTTCTTTTGTGTTCCGTAACCAATAACAACAACTTCAGACAATTCACTTACCTCCGATTCTAAAATTGCGTTTATTGTACTTTGACCACTTACCTTAACTTCTTTTGTTTTTAACCCAACGTATGAAAAAATTAATGTGGGGTTTGTTCCTTTGATGTTGATTTCGAAAGTTCCGTCAAAATCAGAGATTACTGAATTATTGGTTTGCTTTTCAAGTACAGATACTCCGGGTATCGGAATATTATTAATATCTTTAATTGTACCTTTTATCTTCTGTTGGGAAAATGAAGTACAAACTACAAACAGAAAGAGTATCGTAGAGACCACTTTCTTCTTCAAAAGAAAGTTCTCTATAATCCCAAAGCTTTGTGTGATTAGTCTCATAATTTAACATTTTGGTTAATAATTTTGATTAGTGTTTTATTTACACTTACAAATCTATGTTAAATCGGAGTTCACAAAAATGCTAATATTACCACATGATAGTACTATATTACCCTTTTTTTAACATAATTAACATTTTTAATGTCAAGATATTCCTGTACGGCAAAAAAAATGTTTAAATAGTAAACTAAGGGTACTGTTTTTCACTGGTTCGTCAACCTTTACTATTTACGATGGGCTATTTCATTTAATAGTAGCAAAAATTTGAGTCATTTACGACTCTAACAACTAGGAGTAATGAGTTGAATTTATTAGAAAGAAATATTGGCTGTCTGGCAAGACGCGTTTGAAATAGAGTAATACATTTTAAATTTGGTCATAACCACAATCCCAATAGCTATCCGAAAATCTATTAAAGGAGAAAAATAAAGGATGTTATTTCAGTTCTTCTCGCAATCCAGTCTTCAATCCAATCTTTATGTATAATCCGCAGCTTTCTTATTTAGGATTTTTTCTGAACACTATAAGCCCTATAAGCTCATGTAAGTTAGATTTTCAATTTAAAAAGCTTTGAATAGTTATTTTGACAGGATGACTTTTTACACAAACGGCAGTTTTAATCATAGACCAAAAAAAAAAGCTTCTCAAATTGAGAAGCTTTTCGGTGCGGATAATAGGACTCGAACCTACACGCCTTGCGGCACCAGATCCTAAGTCTGGCATGTCTACCAATTTCACCATATCCGCGAAATTGTGAGTGCAAATATAAACATATCTTCTAACTTTCAAAGCAATTTATGCAAAAAATATTCATACTCTTTTTTGTACTTTTGAAACCATAAAAAAAATACCCAATATGGAAAATATAAAATCATACGTTCAACAACACAAAGATCGGTTTATCAATGAATTAATAGAATTATTGAAAATTCCATCCGTAAGTGCAGACACTGCTTACTCTCAAGATGTTTTTGATACAGCCGATGCTGTAAAGGCCAGTTTGGAGCAAGCAGGTTGTGAATTTGTTGAAATTTGTGACACACCAGGCTACCCAATTGTCTACGGTGAAAAAATAATTGACCCTAATTTACCCACTGTTCTGGTTTACGGACATTATGATGTGCAACCACCAGATCCAATGGAATTATGGACTTCTCCTCCATTTGAACCTGTTATCAAAAAAACCGAAATCCATCCCGAAGGTGCCATTTTTGCCCGCGGATCCTGTGATGACAAAGGCCAAATGTACATGCATGTAAAAGCATTGGAGTACATGGTACAATCGAATACTTTGCCTTGTAACGTAAAATTTATGATTGAAGGCGAAGAAGAAATTGGTTCCAAAAGTTTGAGCTGGTTTGTAGAACGCAATCAGGAAAAACTAAAAAATGATGTGATTTTGATTTCGGATACCGGAATGATCTCCAATCAACAGCCTTCTATCACCACCGGACTTCGCGGTTTGAGTTATGTAGAGGTTGAAGTTACCGGACCTAATCGTGACTTGCATTCCGGTTTGTACGGAGGCGCTGTAGCTAATCCCATAAATGTTTTAGCCAAAATGATTGCCTCCCTTCACGACGAAAACAACCACATTACCATTCCGGGTTTCTATGATAAAGTAGAAGAATTATCTCTGGAAGAAAGAGCCGAAATGGCCAAAGCTCCTTTCAATTTAGAAAAATATAAAAAAGCACTAGACCTAAATGATGTGTACGGTGAAAAAGGATATGTGACCAACGAAAGAAATTCTATCCGACCAACACTGGATGTCAACGGAATCTGGGGAGGTTACACTGGTGAAGGCGCCAAAACCGTGATTGCCAGCAAAGCTTTTGCTAAAATCTCTATGCGTTTGGTTCCTAATCAAGATTGGGAAGAAATCACCGAATTGTTTACCAAACATTTCATCAGCATTGCTCCCGCAGGAGTTACTGTAAAAGTAAAACCACATCATGGCGGACAAGGTTATGTGACCCCAATTGACAGCATCGGGTACAAAGCCGCCAACATGGCCTATACCGAAACCTTTGGAGTCCCTGCTATTCCGGTACGTTCCGGAGGAAGTATTCCTATCGTGGCTTTATTCGAAAAAGAACTGAAAAGCAAAACAATCCTGATGGGCTTTGGCTTAGACAGTGATGCCATTCACTCTCCAAACGAGCATTTCGGAATTTTCAATTATTTAAAAGGAATCGAAACCATTCCGTTATTTTATAAATATTTTGTAGAATTAAGCAAGTAGTTTTACTGCAAAAGCTAAGTCACAAAGAAAAATATCTAAAATCCGTTCAGCAATGAGCGGATTTTTTTTTTGGGCGTTCCCTACGGTCGGGTCATCCGCTGTATCTTTTGCTTCATTGCATTATGCAAAAGGATGCCGCTCCTACCCCTAACGCAACCTCCTGCTACACTAGATGTTTTATTTTTAAATTCCATCATAATATTCTTATATTTATAAAACTATTTCCTTCAGAAAATTTCAAACTATGCGGTATCTTTTCATTTCATTTGCATTCTTACTAGTAGTACTCGGTTGTAAAACAAATCCAATCAATCAAAAAATCGCTAAAAAAAGAGAAGGTCTTTGGATAGAAAACTATTCCATAGACAGCGCTCATTATAAATCGGTTGGAAAATACCATCAGGGAGATCCTGTAAAAAAATGGCGGTATTATCTGAATGGAAAACTCATCAAAAAAGAAAATTACAAACACAATGTTTGTCATACAACAACCTACCATAAAAACGGAAAAACCCAATCAAAGGGACAAACAAAAACAACCACAGACACGATACAAACCCATTGGTTTTATGATGGCGAATGGAAATTTTATAACGAAAAAGGTAAATTAATTGGAGTGAAAAAATACGAAGAAGGCAATTTACTTTCGGATATAGCTATAAAAAATTGAATTTCTCTTTCGGTTGTCGCAAAACACCCAAATACAAAACAATTTTTCCATTAAGCCAATGGCCAAAATCCGTTGTAATAGCTGTTGGCGGTTCGTTGATTTTCTTTCGCTCGTCGTCCCATTGCGCAATTGTCCGCAATAAAATAATTGTCGAGCCAAAAACAATTTCTGGACGAAAGTTGCTATTAGCCGATTGAAATAGTAGGCACGACAGCTCTCATTGGAAAATACTCGTACTTATTTATTTTTCCAGCAGGGTCGTTTGCGATGATGTCCTTTAGTTCTTGTTCATTGTCTACCGCTACAACTCCAAGTCCATAAATTCCTTTTGGGTCAATAACAGGTCCGAAAGCATAAACTTTACCTTGCTTCATTTTTTCTGTCCAATAAGCAACGTGCTGTCCCATAATTACTCTTTCAATGTCTGTCATTGTCATTGCAAAGTCAGGTCTTGAAGGGTTCAAATAAACTGCATAAAATTGTTTTTCCATAATGTCTGTTTTTAATTGTTTGTGTCTATAGTTACAATGACCCGCAACGTTCTCGGGCTTTGCTTACGGAGTACAAAACTGTCTGCCAGAAATGTTGAATAGAAGCATAAAACTCCAAGTTTGCACGTCAGTCCGGCTGACGCAAAACCCGTGTTAGCGGTTCGTTGTTGCTTTTTTGTCGTTTACATATTCCAAAATGTCACCTGGTTGGCAATCTAATGCTTTACAAATTGCTTCTAAGGTGCTAAAACGAATTGCTTTCGCCTTACCCGTCTTTAAGATAGAGAGGTTAGATAATGTCAAATCAACTCTTTCAGAAAGTTCATTCAGCGAAATTTTTCGTTTTGCCATCATCACATCTAAGTTTACAATGATTGGCATGGTTAAATTGTTAAGTCATTTTCAGATTTCATATCTATGGCATTCTGCAAGATTTTTTCAAATATTGCTGCAGCAGTTGCAACTACGATAGAAGCAAAAGTCGTCACTATGCAAATAGCAATAAAACCCGCAGGGTCATCCTCCTTATTATGGGATATCTTTATGTATAGTCCTGCCGTCACAATTAAAATACTTAATACAATTGCACAATACTTAATACTCTTTAAAGTTCCAACAGCATTAGTTGAGAATACTTTATTTTGTCCGATGTATCCTAGCAATTTGAACGTCTTATACAGCGCAAAGAAGAAAGGGATTGATGCTGCATATCCATACAAGATGAACGGATCAGAATAAATGCTGACCAAATCTAAGTTTACGGCTCTTCCCTCGGTTAAGGGAAGCCGAATCAAAATGGCAAGCGCCACAATGCCAATAAGCACGATTACTGCCTGAAGAAATATTGTTGAAATTCTTTTCATAATAATTCTAGATTTTTAGATTCTACTGCTGCAAATGTAATAATTATTTATTGATAAACAATAAATAATTATTGTTTATAGAAAACATTAGAAGAGTAATCTCTTTGTTTTATCAAACTGTTTTACAAATTCAGAACTTGACTTGTCAGAGTTAGGACTAGTTGGATTGTCAGCTGCAATGACCGCTAACGTTCTCGCACTATAGCGGGTTTGGAACTATATTAAGCGCTGTTTTCGGATTCCCCACCCGAGTCCCGATAATTATCGGGACGAACAGGCGAAGCACCCGAGCGATAGCGAATAGACGAAGTAAATCATCCCAAATACAAAACCAACTTTCCATTAAGCCAATTACCCAAATCTGTTGTAGCAGCCTTTGTTAGTAGCTGGCTTTTTGTAGGTTTAGTTTAAACTTCTTCAATTTTAAACCCTTCTTTTCTAGCCAAATCAACAATATTATCAATATTTCCTTTACCCCATTCTGTCGAAACTACAAACTTTACATTATCATTGCTTACCAATATGTTTTCATTTCCAGTAAAATGTCTTTTATTAGATTTATTGGCATATTTTGTTTCTACTAATTCAAGTTCGTTAATAACTCCGGTTGAACCTTGATACTCGTCACGAAAAATATTTTTAAGACTGCTAAAATTTAAAGGTTTTTCTTTTAAATAAGCTCGAACTAATTCTAAAACAAATTTGTTTTTCGCAAGTTTTGTTCCTGTTCCGTTAATAATGTATTTTGTTTTGTCTCTCGAACTTTTAATTTCAGACTGTTCGGAAATATCGGTTTGAATTTTTGGTATTCCAACTTCAGTTGGATTCTTTGTTGTAATGTTTATGGATAACCCTTGCAGGACATTGTCGATTATTTCTCCGTCATACTTATTTAGAAAGTCAAGTTTAATTAATTCTAAAATTTTCGGTTCGTAATCAGGTGATAAGATTATCTGCGACAATATTTTTTGCTCATTTTTTCTATTGATTTTATTCAGTGAATTTTGTGCAAATGTATTTAATGAGTTATAACTGAAATTCTCTTTGTTAAATAATTCCACAAATTTTTGTCCTTTTTGACTATTTTTTTCAAAATCAATCGTTTCAAGTAGAACTGGTTCGTCATATTCTGTTAAATCTCCATCATAAAATATTTGAATAACTTGACCAATTAAAACACCATATTGAAGTTTTAATTGGCGCATATAAGAAAATAACTGTTGTTGAAATTTAGTATTCAGCGGTATATTTGGTTGTTTGATTTCAATTACAAATAAGTTTTTCTTTTCTGCTGAATTTATAACTATATCAGGAACAATTCTGTTTGAAGCACCAATAGGAAATGATGGACGAATTTGTAAATCTCCAGAATATTCTTTCCAATCTAAAACTCGCAAGGATTGAATTACATTTTGCTCAAAATCACTTTCGCTAATTTCTGTCCGAATATTTTCGGATAGCAAAAAGCATATTTCTTTCCATTTTTCGTTATTCATCTACGATTTTTGTTAAGCTTACTACCAACGTTCTGGTATTACAGCAGGTTTCGGACTAAATTAAGCCTTATTTTCGGATTAATTAAATTCTCACAAATACAAACCAACTTTCCATTAAGCCTAATGCCCAAATCCGTTGTAGTAACTGTTGACGGTAGTATTTTTAATTTAGTACTTGTTTCACTTTGGTTTCAGATATTTTCTGAAGTTCACTTTTGTCGTTAAAACTCCAAATGACTAAAAATTTGCCTTTTGTAAAGATTTGTTCTGGATGTTCTTTTGTTGGTTTTTTTGCTTGTCCCCATAATAATCCAGTTAAAAAACCTTCTCCTTTAAAATCCTCTTCAAACTCAAAATACATTATACTTCCGCTATCGTTTTTGCATTCAAAATTTTGAACAGATTTATTTTTTATTTTTCCAAGAAACATACTGTACATATCAGTCTGTTTATAAAACATACACGCTTGAATTGAAATGCAATTTGGAGTTTCTGAAATAGAATACTCTTTAGGCATTTCAGTATTATCAATTTTTAGTTTGTCAATAGTTTGACTAAACAAAGTTGTATGTGAAATTAGAATAAAGAATAAAGTGCAAATAGTAACTTTCATAAAGATTTTTTTATTTGTTTTCAATTTTAGTTTAGTGAGTCATATTACCGCCAACGTTCCCACGCTTCAAGCGGAATTAATAGCAGAGTATTTTCGGCTTAACGAAAACACAATTAAAAACGCTAATTCCACTAAATTCGAAAATCGATTGAAACGTGTGTTAGTGGCTGGTTATTTTTTCAAGTTCAATTTTCTCATTTCCTAAAATATACATTTCATATTCGTCTCTTTTGGCTGAGTATTTGTTTAAAATTAGATTCTCATTTTTCTTTTGATACTTCCAAGTTCCATTCTCAGTTTCTATTATTCTATCATCATAATAAGAGCAAGTCCCTAATCTTGGTCTAATCCGATAATTACGAAATTCATCCAAATTTTCAACAGTTCCTTCTTTGTTAAAAGTAATGATTTTGTTTTTGTATTTATATTTCCCAACGATTAATAAGTTACTTAATAGATTTCCTAACTTTACACTATTGATTCCATCTTTTTCGACTATTTTTTCAATATTCGGTATTTTTTTGTATTCTATTTTTTTGATTTTATTATCTAAGTTGGTTTCAAAATATAGAATATTATGATCATCAATTTTACCGTAAATTTTAGTATTTTGTCCTAACAGAATAGTATCTTTTGTTCTATTAAGTTTGTAACTATAACTATTTCCCCAAGTTTGAACAGTTCCAAACATTTTTATTTTGTTTTTGTCAATTTTCAGTAGAAACGTTTCAACATAATTAGTATTCGTGTTTTTAGATTGGAAATATTGACTCATTCCGTAGTATCCGTTTAGATTTATTTCTGTATCGTTTTTGCCTTTGCAATTGCACAATAGAATAGTTATAACAATAAAGAAATATTTTGCGGAATTTTTTATCATTTCCATTTTAGCGGAATTTTGAGGTTAACTTGCCACCAACGTTCTGGTACTACATCGGGTTTGGGATTAAATTAAGTCAATTATTCGGATTTGCCACCCGAGTCCCGATAATTATCGGGACGAACAGGCGAAGCACCCGAGCTATAGCGAATAGACGAAGTAAATCATCCCAAATACAAAACTATTTTTCCATTAAGCCAATTGCCCAATCCGTTGTAGTAATTGTTGGCGGGTAACCCATTTTACTTTTCAGTTCCATCATAATTATATTCTTCAAGTGTCCACTCAATTAACACTTCATTGACCCAATCAACGAAACTATCATTACAAGTTTCAACTTCGGTTAAGTTTTCGTATTTAAAATCGTGTTGCCAAAAAACAATTGGACAAATTTCATTTTCAATTCGAGAAAAATCAAGACAATAATGATTTCCATAACCATCAGGAGAAAATGGTAAAAAATATTTTGGCATTGGATTTTCAACTTCTGAATTTTCAAAATTATAAACTTTGTCAAGGGAAGCATTTAAAAACTCTTCTCCAAGTCCATTAACTTCATTTCCGAATAAAGAAAAGCCATTATTTTTTTCAATAAACCACTTAAAATCTTTCGGCAGTTTATATCCAATTATATTTTCAAACTCTTCAATTCGCTTGTCTATTATTGGGCTTCCTAAACTCAAAATAGAACCTGAGAATTTTATTAAATTTTTATATGTGATCGAAATTTTGTCTTCCATTCTTTTCTTTGGGTTTCCGTCAACGTTCTGGTACTACAGCGGGTTTGGGATTAAATTAAGCCCATTATTCGGATTTGTCACCCGAGTCCCGATAATTATCGGGACGAATAGACGAAGTAAATCATCCCAAATACAGAACCAACTTTCCATTAAGCCTATTGTCCAAATCCGTTGTAGTAGCTGTTGTGCGTTCGGTTTTTTTATTTAATCTTCTTGAATTTTGTAATCAAAGAAAGAATAAGTTGAATCCTTTTTCCCCATTAATTCTATTGATTTAAATTTCACGCTATCTTCAATTATTTCATAATCGTAAACATCTGTTACTCCATCATAATTGTGCAATTCATAATATTTTCCATTTTCTACCCACCATTTCCCATTTTCTGTCTCTTGTGTTATTTCGCCATTTTTATCAATTGATACAAACAATAATGTGCTTGTACCATTTTCGAATCTACAAGAAACCCAATATTTACTTAATCCTTTTTGTTGTTGTCCAACCTCTGAACCCTTCCAACAACCAACTAATTTTGAATCATAAGTTTTTGTTTCTGGTTGAGCACTTTCTTGACTAAAACTAAAATTCGCGATTAATGTTAATACAATCGTGTAAGCTAAATTTCTCATATTCTTTTGTTATTGTTATTATTATGTTACTTCAATAAACTGACGCACAACGTTCTGATACTACAGCGGGTTTGGGACTAAATTAAGACTTATTTTTCGGTTAGATACAAAATTTTCAAATACAAAACCAACCTTAAATCAAGCCTAAAACCCAAATCTTGCGAAACCGCTGTTAGCGATAGTACTTATCTTGCTTCATCTTCTAAAATTGCTTTTAAGTCTTCAATTCTGTCGTTTGTCCGCTCTGTTAAACAGTTAGAATGAATTAACGGTTGCATACTTCCTCCATCATATTGCTCAATCTCAAATTCACAATGTGAATCACGAAAAGTCAGCCAGTCTTTTTGAGCCTTAATCATTAGTTTCTTTTCTTTCTCATTCAGAATTTTCATTACTTGCTTATACACTTTATTAAGTTCTGCATCAGCTTTCTTAAAATCATTGTGTGCAGTTCGGTTCATTTCCATTTGAGTTTGCGCTTTCAAATTAGAAGTGTTTAAGAACACAAAAAATAATATAAGGAGAGAATATTTATTTACCATAATTTCTTTTAATAGTCAATTGCTGTTTAGTATTACCGTTAACGCTCTGGTGCTTGGCGAGGTTGGGATTAAATTAAGTCCTATTTTCGGATTTGCCACCCGAGTCCCGATAATTATCGGGACGAACAGACGAAGCACCCGAGCGATAGCGAACAGACGAAGTAAATCATCCCAAATACAAAACCAACTTTTCCCAAATCCGTTGTAGTAGCTGTTACCTGCTGGCTTTATTTCTGTTTTAACAACCATTCGATTAATTCATTATTGTCCACAATGCTCCAAGAATGCGGATGCTTACTATTGTCAGGTTTTCTATATCCTTTATTTTGCGTAATTATCAATTCTGCTTTAGTATTTCCGAGTCTATTCAATTCATTAATCATTGCCGAACATTCCGTAACATTCATCCCTGTGAAATCCTCTGCATTTTCTTTCAACCACCAATTAATATCAGGTTCAGAGTAAATTCTCAAAGGAAGTTTTATTATTTTTTTAATAGCTGTTTGGGTTGTGTCGTTAAATGAATAAGGTGATATACTATAATAATTTTTTAATGCAGTTTTTGGTGAACCCGCCATTTCTTTTTCTAGTTTCTCAATCGTATAAACTCTCTCTTCATCTGGACTTTTGTTTACGGATAGTCTTATCTCTCTTTTACTTGAATTATAAACTCGTTCAAAATCAAGTGGCGGGTCAATCGCAAAAATTGCGGTTGGTTTTATAGTTGGGTTTTCTGCATATTTAACCGCACAACTTCCGCCAATTGAAAATCCACCAACATAAAATCTTTGGTCAATAAGTTTATGTTTAGAAGTCACGTCTATTAAAATTCTATTAAAAGATTGTTGACTTAAACTATCCACACCAAAAGATAATTCTCCATTCTGAAAAGTTGGTATAATCGTCAAAATTCCATTCAAAGCTAATTTTTTCGGTAGTTCAGTTTGTTGTAAAACATTTTCGGCTGTTTGTCCAAGTCCTGGGATTAAAAACATGTATCCTTTCCATGGTAAATGGGGTGGATAAATTATAGTATAATGGTTTTTTGTTGTGTCAGCATTGTCAAGGTAAACCTTTTCAACTTTTAGATTATTTACTTTCTGTGCAATACAACCAAATGAAAGTAGAGAAAAAGTTATTATTGTTAATATAAATTTCATAATCGTGTCAGTTCTTTGTTTACGGCATGTAGTTCTGTACTTGCAGTTAACGTTCTGGTACTACAGCGGGTTTGGGGTTAATTTAAGCCCATTCTTCGGATTTGCCACCCGAGTCCCGATAATTATCGGGACGAACAGGCGAAGCAAATCATCCCAAATACAAAAACAATTTTCCATTAAGACAATTGCCCCAAATCCGTTGTAGTAGCTGGTAGGCGCAGCTATTCTCGCTTGAACGTTAATTTTTCCGTTTTCTTTGGTTCAACTATTTGGTATTCTGTTTTTTTTATTACTTCTATAGATTCTTCGTTACTGTCATTTTTATTATTTGAATTTTTGATAGAATTAATTCCAAAAAGGACTGTAAAAATTAGGGCTATAATAAAAGATAGAATTTGAACAACAGAAGGGATTTTTACATTGTTAGTGTTAATGTTGATGTTGATTTCACATTCTTCAGTTATTATTTCTTCAACTTTTTGATCTTCTGTTTTTTCTATTTCATTTGTTTTCTTTTTCATAGGCTGTAAATTTCCTGTCAAAGCCATTAAAGTCCAAATGCCACAAATAATTGAAAAAATAAAAAGACCCCAAGACCAAAAAATTAAGCTTGAATTAGATAATTGAGATGCTCCAATAATATCTTTTGAAAAAGTAATTGTTAATGCAATTATACCTGTCGCTAAAGTTATTAGTTGCTTTGTTGTGTCTGCTGCAAAATCAAAAGCTTTTTGTTCGTTTGTTTTCATGATTTAACAAAATGGCCACAAAGGACAAATACTCGCTCTTGCATTTGAAAAACTTTTATAATCTAAACTTTCATTTATAGATCTTGATCTTGCGTCAGAATACATTCTTTCAATTAAAATTTCCACATTATTTAATGCTCTAAGATTATCTGAGTTTGATAAATATTCAGATGTTGACATTCTGTCAATACCATTGTCGATAAAGCCTTTTAAATCTCCTTCAGCGACAGATGTTAAATTATAACCTAAACTTCTTGCTTTAATTTTAGCTGTTTCTAAAACTAGTCTTTTTAAATCTTCTCTCATTTATAATTTATTTTTATAGTTTTACATTATAGTTGTGCCTAACGTCCCCGCGCTACACGTAGGCTGGGATTAGAAAGCCTAAACTTTCGGTTAAAAACTAATTTTTAAAATACAAACCATTTTCAATTGAGCCAAATGCCCAGCTTGCTTGTAGTGTGTGTTAGGCGTTCGTTTTTTTACTTGAATCTGCATTCTCCGTCTCTTTTTACACCTTCAATTCTTTTAGCATAATCGTTTTTAATTTCTTTTATATAATCTGCTTTATCTGTTGAACTTAAAGTTTCATCGTTCTTAATGTTTTCGGTATCCTCTTTGTATGTTTTCTCAATCCATTCTAAATTATGCTCCATAAAATCTTTCCTTCCTGATGGCATAATAGTAGCAAACTCCTCTTTTGTTAAATAAGTAATATTACTATCTGAATTTGATTGCTCAACAATTGCTTCACTATTCATTTCACTTAAAGTCTGTTTAATAAAATCATTAATATATAAGGCAGCAATTGCTACGGCATTAGATGAAATATCATTGAGATTAGTTCTATCTGCAAGAAGTCTATAATCGCCATTTTGATCAAATAATACGTTCAGGTATTCAAATTGAAGTTGATTATCAGTTATTCTATTTTTAAATCTTAAAGCAAGTACTCTAAAACTAATGTTATCGGTTTTAAATTTAGCCAACAGTTCAGTTTGGGTTTTTTTACTTAAATTGTCTAATACATAATTTTTGCCTGGATTGGCATTTTTCTTATATTCATTAACAATTTTTTCTAGGTCAATATCAGTTTTTTTAATAACCTCCATTTCTAATTCATCTGGATATAATGAATGTGTTTTAACTTGGTAAGTGATTGAATCTAATTGTAATTCAATTTTTTTATCCAAAGTAGGTTCGGATGTTGTTTTGTCCACAATCCAATTATTTAATTCCTTAAAAATTTTGACCTTTCCACTTCCGCTATTAGTGTCCATTTTGGAGCAAGAGTATAATGTAATTAGCAGACCAACAATAGTAATTTTTAATAGTTTCATTTTTTTTGTGTTACTTATTCGATTTCCAAATTTTAAATGTGTTTCTAATTTCATCCCAATATGTTTTGTCTGCTATTTTAGGATATGAAGGATGATATGCATTTATACACATCTTATCAGGAGAAATTATATAAAAAGCTGTATTATTAGTATTGCTATCGGCGTATTTTTTCTCTGTTTTTGAAATATCCCAATTTATTTTGGCTAAATCCTCTTCTTCAAAATATTTTAATGTGTTTCCAAATATTATTATGTTAGGTTTTAAATCTTCAATTTGTTTTAAAAGTTCATACTTTCCGTCATTATATGCTTTTTTAATTTCCCAATCATTTGATGAAGAATCAGCAGGAAATTTGTTAATGTTGATATATGCAATCTTTTGAACCACTTCATAAGCTTCTTGATTTGCAAAAGGTACATTTTCCCATTCAACGTTCGGATTTAAGATTCCATATGTTGCATAAATTATTTTTCGAAATGTAGGCACAGATAATGCATTTTTAATATGCCAACCATTACGGAAACCTTCACATACATCTATTTCTTCTTCTTTATCTTTTGAGGAAATGTTTGCTTCTTTCAAAATCCATAAAATTTTACACGCCGTTTTATCGTATTCAATATCATTTATTTTTCCGTCAATTATTTTTTTCATTTGGTTTATTCTGTGATTTCTGTTTAAAGTGACGCCTAACTTGTATATGCTAAAATGGGTGGCTTTGTCTGACAGGTGCCAGTATTTATATTTACCAAATATATAGAAATTATCTTATAAAATTTAAAAGAATTCCTTATTTGGCGGCTGTTTTTCCTGAAATTGATTTTCCTCATTATCAGGACGATTCGCGTGAGGGATAGGAGCAAGCTACCGAAGTAGCGCGGATAGCCCGACAGCAGACAGGAAAAGGGCCCTGACCGGACTGTTGCTAGCCCTTTTTGCTGGCTGGGGTCACGCCCAAAGGAAATTACGGTATATCTGTGGGGTACAAAAAAACCCGCAACTCCCCGTGTTTACAGGGAGAAGCGGATCTAACAAACTAATAATTCTAAAAAAAAACTAGCTAAAATCTTTATCAGGATTGTATCCCAAATACGGCATGCTTTGCTCTTTGAAAACAACACCATATTCTTCTAACTCTCTCAGAATTGGTAAATACACTTCTTTACGAATTGGAAGTTGTACACCTGGAGTAGTTATTTTTCCGTTTAATATCAATAAAGTAGCCATTGCTACCGGCAAACCTACTGTTTTGGCCATGGCCGTATACGTTTGATCCTCGCCAATGCATACCATTTTGGAATCTATTTGTTCTTTTTTGCCATTTAATTCGTAACCAAATTTATGGTACATGACAATCATATCTTTATCATCTGGTTGCAATGTCCAGCTGTCGCTAAGGATTTTTTCCAGAATCTGTGCAGGAGTGGCATTTTTTAAACCTACTTTTTTTTCTCGGCTAAACAAATCCAGCTCCAAAAGTTTATCCCACATGATATCGTCCTGATCAATCTTCAGGATTAATCGCATTTTTATTTCAACAGAATCCGTTGGATGATAGGGCAAAAAGGCATTTACAAACTGTCGGTAACTCATGTTTTCTGAGTCTTCCATAATGTAACTGTCATCGGTCATACCTAATTGTACAAACATATTCCAAGCTTTAGAAAATCCGACTTTACGGATGGTTCCCCGGTATAAAGTCAGTACATCATCTAAACCATACACACTCCTGTATTTCAGGGAATCCCGATTAGAATAGGCTTCAAAACGGCCATAATCTTCTACATCAAGAAATTCGGTTCTGCGGAATAAGTTACAATACGGAATGTACTTGTAAGCCCCTTCCTGAATGAACTTAGCCGCTCCGCCCTGCCCTGCCAAAACCACATTTCGCGGTGCCCAGGTAAATTTGTAATTCCAAAGATTATTGTCTGATTCCGGAGCCACCAATCCACCACAAAAAGACTCAAACAAAAGCATTTTTCCGCCTTTGTCTTTGATTTCATCAATAATTTTCATGGCACTCATGTGGTCAATCCCAGGATCAAGACCAATTTCGTTCATGAAAATCAAATTGTTTTCTTTTGCAGCAGCGTCTAATTCTTGCATAGCGTCACTTACATAAGATGCTGTAACCAAATGTTTTTTATAGAATATACAGTCTCTGGCTACTTCTATATGAAGATGAGCCGGCAACATCGAAATAACAATATCAGCTTTTTGGATCGCATTTTTTCTTTGATTTTCATCAAAAATATCTAATGCAATGGGTGTGGCATTGGGATGATTATTGGTTTTTTTTTGTGCTAACTCTAATGACAAATCACCAATTATAAGATGTAAATCTTCTTTTTCTGATTTATTCAAGAGATATTGTATCAACGATGAAGCTGATCTTCCGGCACCAATTATTAAAATTGTTCTCATAAATTAGTTAAATATAACACAAACATACAATATTGTTATATTTATAACAAATAAGTTTTGTTAAAAAGAAAAAAAAATCAAATTTGTAAAAAAAATGATAAAAAATATATTTGTTCAAAGAAATGAAAATCATCGAAACAATCTTGAAAAAATTTTTCTCTTACACCTATAAGGAATACTTTTGCACTAAATAAATTCAGATATGGATAAAAAGATAATTTCTACAGGAGCTGTTTTGGGAATGATTGCCATAATTTTAGGCGCTTTTGGAGCACATGCCCTAAAAAAAGTACTGTCCGTTGAACAACTTGTTACTTTTGAAACCGGAGTACGCTATCAAATGTACCATGCCTTGTTTTTATTATTCATCGGACTGCTCCCGAGCCTGTCCGAAAAAACAAAAAAAAGCATCTATTATTTAGTCGTTTTTGGAGTCCTTTTCTTCTCCGGTTCGATCTATTTATTGGCAACAAATGACCTTACTTCTTTCGACTTTAAAGTTATCGGTTTTATAACTCCTATCGGGGGTTTCTTATTAATAAGCGCTTGGGGAATGTTAATATTTGACTTTTTAAGAGCTTCAAAAAAGAAAATATAAAATACAAAAGGGTTTTTTGAAATTAATTTATACTTTTGCGGTCTGATAAACAAATCACAACTATAAATTTATGGAGAATTACGCCTTATTTACGCAATCGATTTCGTTACAAAACTTAGGAATACAAAACCCAACTATTCATTATCAACTACCTGCGGAAGAATTACACCGCATTACGATAGAATCCGGACAAGGAATTGAAAACTCTACCGGAGCATTAGCCATTAACACCGGCGAATTTACAGGTCGCTCTCCTCAGGACCGATTTATTGTAAAAGACAGCATTACAGAAAACGATGTTTGGTGGGGAAATGTAAACATTCCTTTCGCACCGGAAGCGTTTGAAGCTTTGTTAAACAAAGTGACCGACTATCTTTCAAACAAAGAAGTTTTTGTGCGTGACACTTATGTTTGCGCTGATCCCAATTATAGATTGAATGTTCGCGTCGTTACAGAAACAGCTTGGTCAAATTTATTTTGCTTCAACATGTTTTTGAGACCGGAAGAGAAGGAATTAGAAAATTTCACTCCTGAATGGACTGTTATCTGTGCACCACATTTTATTGCTGATCCTGCTGTAGACGGTACACGTCAAGGTAATTTTGCCATTTTGGATTTTACTAAAAAAATTGCTCTTATCGGAGGAACCGGTTATACAGGAGAAATGAAAAAAGGAATTTTTTCAGCCTTGAATTTTATTCTGCCAGTTTTCAAAAACACTTTACCGATGCATTGCAGTGCCAATGTTGGAAAAGATGGTGATACTGCGATATTTTTCGGATTATCCGGAACGGGTAAAACAACTTTATCTGCCGATCCTAATCGTAAATTAATTGGTGATGACGAACACGGCTGGACCAATGAAAATACCGTATTCAATTTTGAAGGGGGTTGTTACGCCAAAGTAATTAACCTTACTGAAGAAAACGAACCGGACATTTTTAGAGCCATCAAAAAAGGTGCAATTCTGGAAAACGTGATTTTCAAAGAAGGAACAAATGAAGTTGATTTCCAAGATGTTTCTATCACTCCAAACACCAGAGTTAGTTACCCAATTTATCACATTGATAATATTCAACCGGGTTCAATAGGACACAATCCAAAAAATATATTTTTCTTAACGGCTGATTCTTTCGGGATTTTGCCTCCTATTTCTAAATTGACACCAGGTCAGGCAGCCTACCATTTTATTTCTGGTTACACTGCTAAAGTTGCCGGAACAGAAGCTGGGGTTACTGAACCTCAACCAAATTTCTCTGCTTGTTTTGGTGCGCCATTTATGCCTTTGCATCCAACAAAATATGCTGAGATGCTAAGCACAAAAATGAAAGATGCCAATGTAACAGTATGGCTAATCAATACTGGTTGGACTGGTGGTGCTTACGGAACAGGAAGTCGTATGAAACTGAAATACACTCGTGAGATGATCACAGCAGCACTAAACGGAGAATTAGAGGCTGTTGATTACGTAAATCATGATGTCTTTGGAATTGCAATTCCGCAATCTTGTCCAAACGTACCTAATGAAATATTAAATCCAAGAAATACTTGGGAAGATCCTGCATTATACGATACAAAAGCGGTAGAATTGGCTCAAAAATTCAAAGCTAATTTTGATAAATTTGCTGCTTTCGCAAATTCAGAAATTTTGGCGGGAGCCCCATTAGCATAAGTTAATTATAAATTCAAAAAAGGAAAGGAGCTGTTCATTACGAACGGCTCCTTTTTGTTTTTACAAAAAAACTACTATTTCCCACAAAGCAATACTCTAAGTGAAAACAAATCAAGTATTTATACCAATATTCATTTTTTGGTACTAAATTTGCAATCTCCAGACGCCCTTAAAAGGTGAACTGGCGAAACAATCAATCAATCAAAAATCAATCACCCGATAACAGTTATCGGGACAAATCAAATCAATCATGTTAAAACAATTTTTTATCCTCTGTTCCGGGGCTGATAAAAACCTGCTCGAAGGTTGCTCCGAAGGTGAACAAACCAAATTTGTTGGTATTGGCGCCACCGTTTTCTTTACTGCTGTTATGGCTTTTATCGCCAGTGCTTACGCCCTCTTCACCGTTTTTGACGATATATATCCCGCCATTCTTTTTGGTGTCGTTTGGAGTTTACTTATTTTTAATCTGGACCGTTTTATTGTTTCCACGATCAGAAAAAGAGATTCTTTCTGGGGCGAATTTCTTCAGGCAACACCGCGAATTATTCTAGCGATTATCATTGCCATCGTTATTTCGAAGCCTCTGGAGATTAAAATTTTCGAAAAAGAGATCAATACCGTTCTGTTGAAAGAGAAAAATGCCATGGCTTTGAACAACAAAAAAGAAGTGGCTAATTATTTCAAATCAGATTTAGACAAAAACAAAGCCGAAATCACGAGTTTAAAATCGGAAATCGCGAAGAAAGAAAAAGAAGTAAACACCTTATACGAAACCTACATTTCCGAAGCAGAAGGAACTGCAGGAACCAAGAGATTAGGGAAAGGCCCTGTTTTTAAAGAAAAAATAGCCAAACATGATTTGGCCAAAAAAGAACTGGATACTTTACAGAAAAACAACTTAGCCAAAATTGCTTTATTAGAAAAAACCTCTCAGACATTGCAGGGCGATTTAGACAAAAAAGTTACTGAAACCCAACCTATCATTGAAGGTTTTGACGGTTTAATGGCACGAATTAACGCCCTGAACGAATTGCCTTGGCTACCTTCCTTTTTCATTATGCTGCTATTTTTAGCCATTGAAACATCTCCAATAATTGCTAAACTTTTATCTCCAAAAGGAGAATACGATTATAAGCTGGAGGATTTGGAAACTGCTTTAAAAGCAACTTTGGAACAAGACAAATACCAACGTACTTTATTGGTAAAAACCAGTGCAGCTATGCATGACAAAGTCTACGAAGATATTGCTCAGGATAAGAAACTCTACGATTTGCAAAGAAAAAACGCAACCGAATTATTAGAACAGCAATCTCATAACTTTGTTGAAAAGCAGATCAAAACACTATAAAAATTAAGTACAAAACAAGAAGCAGGAAAAAATAATCAAGAAATTAGATCTTTCCACGTCTTAAGGTAATATTTTACCACAAGTTTATTTATATAAAATACTGATTTATTGTGTTTTATGTTGATTTTTTTGTTAACTTCGGTTAATTAACTTAAAAAAATAAACCTATGGGATTTTTTTATTTTCTATTAATTGGCGCCATTTCTGGATGGCTAGGCGGGCAACTATGGAAAGGTAGTGGCTTTGGTTTATTCGGTAATATAATTGTAGGGATAATAGGGAGTATTTTTGGAGGTTGGCTTGCAGGTAAATTAGGAATTGGCGGTGGTGGCTTACTATGGCAAATTATAATTGCAGCTGTTGGCGCTTGGATTTTACTTTTCCTGATTAGTTTATTTAAAAAATAATACCTCAGAAATAAATCGAAAAAAGGGATTTCAATGATTTGAAATCCCTTTTCTATAAATTATTCTGAATTAAAACAGCTAAAGTTTCGAAAATTATTCTACCATCTTTTTTTGTTAAAAACACAAAAGCCATTCAATTCTTGGTAGAACCATTAAGCTGTACGCAGTTCTAACTAAAAAATTCAAGGTTTCTACAAAAATCCAAAAAATCTTTTTCTACTGCAACCAGCGATTCAATGTTGCCATAATTTTTTCCTGATCCTCCTTCGGGAAATTTTTCACTCTTGTGCCGTGACTCCCACCCGGAAGAACCATTTTTAAAGCATCCACATCAGGATTTGGCGTTGGCGCACAAGCACCCCATGTATCATACCCTCCATAAATATAGAGTATTTTATCTCCTTTCGTTTCCACGTATTTACGAACCTTCTTTATGTATTTTGGATTGTATTTTATCACCACTTCCTTTGGCGCAAACCGCGAATTGGACGTACTTTTTACAGTTTTCAATAAATCCTTAACGGGACTAAAATCAAAACCATAGTATCCCAGTTCCGTCATATGTTGGTAGTACGATGGCAGTAATTCAAAATAAGTCGCATCATTATACGTCCCGATTCCAACAATTTTATTCAGATAATCAAATAATTCTTTTGGTGTGCTTCCTCCGACAGGAATATCTTCACATTTACCGCCCCATTGCCAAAACGAAAAAGGAAATTCTAAAGTGCCATATTCTAAGGCTTCCTCTATAGAAACTTCGGTAAAACTCATCTTTTCACGATCAGAAAAATCCTGAATCTCTTTCAAAAGAGCCTCTCTGTTTTGTAATAATGCTCTTTGAAACTGACTTATTTTTTCCCTACATGCTGAGGTACCGACTATTTTCACATGTGTGACGGTTCTCGGGTCTTCCTGCGTATCAATCAACGGGGCTACATACGGCATGGCAACATCTACATCATTAGGATATTTGGATTTATAAATCAAAGTGGTCTCTCCTCCTTTACTTATTCCGGTTGAAATCCACTTTCCTTTATACAATTCTTTCAATTTGGTCGCTATAGCATGATAATCAGCAATAGCCTGATCATTTGTTAAATACTCCCACGGAACCGGATTGGGTCTCGATTTTCCATAAAAGCGATACTCAACAATCACTTGATTGGCATGGAGTAACTTGCTGACTTCATTTTTCACATAGCGTGCAGCATAACCCTCTGTTTCAATTACCATCGGGCTGGAAAAATCAACATGTGAGAGATAAATAAAATGTTTAAAGCTCCCTTTTTCAGGGTGCCCATGATCTAAAGGTTGCTCTAAAACCAACTGATACGATTCTGAATAGCCCTCCAAATTTTTCATTTCTGTAATGGCAACATTAGGAAATAAATCTTCCAATCTTTTCTTCAAATCAGTTGCAACAGTAGTTTCTGTCTGCGCCAAACCGGAATAGAAGCAAAAAACTACGAACAACGGGAATAAGACATTTTTTATCTTTTTCATTCTTACATTGGTTTAAATTATTTTTTAAAATTACTATCTCAACTCACCAAAAACCAATACTATATTAACCCGATATTGACCTATTTTATCATGTTTACACTAGAAATACGCACAGAAAAAAAAATAACTTAATTTTATGGAAATCTATTCCAAAAATGAAAACTATTCAACTCATTCCCGATTCGTTTGTAGAAAACAATTGCAATTTCAAACAACTTATCGAAAGTCTAAAAAAGGGTTTTGCAACGCCATCCATACAAGTACCGATGCGTCATCACCACGATTACCCTAATCCTCCCGAAGATAAGGATTCAACATTATTGCTAATGCCTGCATTTAATCCGGGTGTAGATTTGGGCGTAAAAATTGTAACGGTAAGCCCTAATAATGGCAAATATAATCTTCCGGCCATTCAAGGAACCTACCTTTATCTCGATGCTCATAAAGGCAATGTAAAAGCCATTTTAGACGCAAAATCATTAACTACAAAACGAACCGCTTCGACCTCAGCATTAGCCAGCAGTTATCTTTCTCGGGAAGATTCTTCTTCTTTATTAATGATAGGAACCGGAGCTTTGGCAAAAAACCTAATCCAAGCGCATGCCAGCACCAGACCCATTACAAAAGTATATGTCTGGGGAAGAACTCTAGAAAAAGCACAAGCCGTTTGTGATACTCTCGTTAACGAATCGTATAGCTGCACCGCAATTACCAACATAGAAGATAAAATTTCTGAAGTTGATATTATATCCTGCGCGACTTTATCGCCTACTCCATTGGTTTTTGGAAAATGGCTGAAAGAAGGACAACATCTTGACTTGGTTGGCGCTTATAAAAAAGACATGCGGGAAGCCGATGATGAAGCAATTACAAAATCATCGGTGTTTTTGGATACCTATCAAGGAGGGCTAAAAGAAAGTGGAGATATTGTAATCCCATTAAACAACGGCACCTTAACAACAGAAGCGATCAAAGCCGATCTATTCGAACTGTGTAATGGTTCCAAAAAAGGAAGAACATCAGAAACAGAAATCACTTATTTTAAATCGGTTGGGCATGCTTTAGAAGATCTGGTTGCAGCCTCCTATTTTTATAATGAATTTATCTCCAAATAAACAATCGAATATGTCAAGTACGTACCAAAACATTCTTTCACATACGGATTATATTGCACCGCAACATTGGGTGCAAATCAAAACAATCGACATGCACACCGGAGGAGAACCACTGCGGGTGATTGTTTCCGGCTTTCCTGAATTGAAAGGAAAATCAGTATTAGAATACCGTAGGGATATTAAAGAGAATTATGATTATTTACGAACTGCCTTAATGTTTGAACCCCGTGGTCATCCTGATATGTATGGCTGTATTTTGCTTCCGCCAAATGATGAAACAGCCGATTTTGGTATTCTATTCATGCACAATGAAGGATACAGTACCATGTGCGGCCATGCCATTATCGCTATCAGCACATTAGCGGTAAACATGGGCTGGATTACGGTTAAAGAAGGAGAAAACAAACTGGAAATAGATGCACCGTGTGGACGAATTACCTCTTATGTAGCTGTAAAATTGGGTGAGGTAACAGGAGTTCGATTTCATTGTGTTCCCAGTTTTGTTGTAGGCTTGGACAGAGAAGTGGATGTTCCGGGAATAGGTAAAGTTATCTATGACCTGGCCTATGGAGGTGCATTCTATGCTTATGTTGATTTAAGAAAAAACAATACCTTAAAATTTGTTTTAACCGATACTGATTATCGTACCATCATTCAAAAAGGCATGGAAATAAAACAGGCAGTCATGCATCAAGACAGTGAAATACTCCATCCTTTTGAAATTGACTTGAGTTTTCTCTATGGAACCATCTTTATAGATGACGCTCAAAAAAAAGAAAATCACAGCCGAAATGTGTGTGTTTTTGCCGAAGGAGAAGTAGACCGATCCCCAACAGGTTCGGGTGTGTCTGGGCGAATTGCTATCGAAAAAGCGCGCAACACAATAGACTACAATAGTAAACTGACCATCGAAAGTATTACGGGAAGTGTTTTTAATTGTTCGTTGATTTCCGAAAAAGAGTATGGTCCTTTTAATGCGGTTATTCCGCAAGTAGAAGGAACAGCACATATTACCGGAATGAATACTTTTATTATTGACCCGAACGACCCGATGAAAAATGGCTTTATTCTAAGATAAAATAAACTCGAAAAAATTAAATCTCTTTTATATGAATAATGGAATTGGCGGTTCTACTGCCCAAATCGAATTAGACAAAATAGCAAACAGAACCCAAGGTGTTCAACCCATTCAATTGGAAGAATATCAAGACCGAATAAAAAAAGCAGCTTCATTAATGCTAGACTTGGACATTAAAGCCGTTTATCTCAATGCGGGAACCAACTTGTATTATTTTACGGGAACCAAATGGAATGCGTCTGAAAGAATGGTCGGGGCTTTATTGTATGCTGATGGAAGTTTAGAATACATCGTACCTAAATTTGAAGACGGCACTTTCAAAAAATATATGACCGTTGATGCAAGAATAAACTGCTGGGAAGAACACGAATCTCCTTACGCATTACTGGGGAATTTATTAAAAAACAAAAATATCACAAACGGTACCATTGCCCTTGACGAATCCGCAGCTTACTTCCTGGTCGACGGTGTTTCTAAAACAAATCCTACCTACAACTTTATTAACGCACAACCGATAACAACGGGCTGTCGAATTCAAAAATCGGCCAATGAAATTGCAATTATTCAAAGAGCCAAAGACATCACCATGGAAGTACACCGAGCCGTGGCGCGCATGCTACGACCGGGCATTAGTGTAAAAGAAGTAACCGAATTTATAAATAGTGCTCACATAAAAGCAGGTATCCCTTCCGGATCGTATTTTTGTATCGTTTTATTTTCAGATGATTCCCAATATCCGCATGGCGTAACCGTTCCTCAGAATTTAAAAGAAAACGACATTGTATTAGTTGATACCGGTTGCCAATTGGAAGGCTATCTTTCGGATATTACCAGAACTTATGTGTATGGAACACCAACAGAAAGACACCGAGAAATTTGGAATCTTGAAAAACAAACCCAACAAGCCGCTTTTGATGCAGCTCAAATTGGTGCTACCTGCGGATCTGTAGATGATGCAGCCCGTAAAGTTCTCGCTGCTGCAGGATTGAGTGGCGATTATCAATTACCTGGATTACCTCATCGTGTGGGTCATGGAACCGGATTGGACATCCATGAACATCCGTATCTGGTAAGAGGAAACACCACCGTACTGCAGGAAGGAATGGTTGTCAGTAACGAACCTATGATTTGTATTCCGGGAGAATTTGGAATTCGACACGAAGATCATTTTTATATGACCAAAGACGGCCCAAAATGGTTTACGACCCCAATGCATAGTATTGACAACCCTTTTGGATACTAACAAAATTGAATAAACTAAAAAGAGGATGCCTGTGTAAGACATCCTCTTTTTTTATTAAATAAAAACTTCTACTTTGCTCCAGGAGGAGAATATTCCAGAATAAATTTTATAAATGTGTTTCCCAAATGTTGACTTGTCCCTTCTCCTTCATTGATGCTGTGCGTACGATTCGGATAAATCATCAAATTGAACATTTTGTCGTATTTTACCAATTCATTGATAAGCACTTCTGCATTTTTATAATGTACGTTATCGTCTCCCGTACCATGAATGTATAACAGATTTCCTTTTAGGTTTTTGGCATAGGTAATAGGAGACGCTTGTTTGTAAGCCGCTTCGCTTTCATTCGGCAATCCCATATAACGTTCTGTATATATGTTATCATAAAAATGCTGGTCAGTCACTGCAGCAATTGCCACACCTGTTTTATAAATTTCTGGGTATTGAAACAGTAAGTTCAGGGTTACGGCACCACCGCCACTCCAACCGTGAACTGCTACACGATCAGTATCGACAAAATTCCATTTCAAGATTTCTTTGGCTGCCATCGCCTGATCACGTGTATTGATTATTCCAATATTCTTATAAATACATTTTCTCCATTCTGTTCCCTTCATGACAGGAGTTCCACGATTGTCAAGAGCGATTCCGATATAACCCGCCGGCACCAAAGCAGCAATAAAATCGTTAAAATATGGTTGATCATTGGCTACTGACGCCATCGGTTCTCCGTAAACATAGAAAAAAACGGGATACTTTTTTGTTGGATCAAAATCCAATGGTTTAGCCATTATTCCGTCTAACTCCACATTATCAACAGTCTTTACTTTAAACTTCTCTAATGAATAGTCTCTTTCTGGTTTTGTAAAATTATCTTTTCCCAATGGAAAAATCTTTTCATGGTTTTTTAGAGCAACCAAACGCGTATTCCAATTGCGGTTAATATTTGAATTCGTATGTTTTGCAAAAGCTCCGTCAGGTGAAAAAGTATATTCATTCGTACCATCAAATTCTGCTGGTGTGGTACGTTTTGTCTTTTTGGTGTCTAAATTCGTTTCGTACAAATATCGTTGTGTGGCATCCGTCGGACTCGATGACGAATAAATAGTTTTGGTCTCTTTATTATACGCTAAAAAATAAGAATCAAATTTCTCTTTTGTGATCAGTTCTTTTTTCTTACCATCCATACTTATTTTATAGACATGCATCCAGCCATCAGCATCAGAACTCCAAAGAAAAGATTTTCCGTTATCTACAAGTGTACATGAAAATCCATCATAAATGCCCGATGAGATATCAAAAACATCAATCCAAGCCCTTGATTTTTCTTGATAAATCACAGACGCCTTAGCTGTATTTGAATTACAGCTGTAGATTGTGGCTTCATTTTGATGTCTGTTTAATTGCACTACCATTAATTCATTATTGCCTGTCCATTCCATTCTTGGCAAATAATTATTATTGGCTTCTCCCGGAATTGCCAGCCAATTCGTTTTTTCAGAAGCCAAATTGATAACACCAATTTTTACTGATGATGGTTTTTCCCCTGCTTTCGGGTACTCAACCGGAACAACATAAGAGTACAATGAATCTGTATTATTGATCATCAAATGGTATTTAGTATCGGTAGCATCCACACGCCAGAAAGCAATGCTGCTCCCGTCAGGACTCCATCTAAAACCGTCTCTGCAACTAAGTTCCTCCTCATACACCCAATCAAAAGTTCCGTTAATAATTTTAGCTGTCCCGTCTTTGGTCAATTGTTTGATGGTATTTGATTGTAAATTTTCCAAATAAATATTATGTTTAGACACATAGGCCACATTCATATTATCATTGGAAAACTTAGCAAACATCAGCGAAGAAGCTTCCAATCCTTTACCTAATTGAACCCCTTTTCCAGTTGCAAGATCAAAATACCAATAATCGCCTCTGGTATTCCCGCGCCATACTTTTTTAGAATTGGTATAAACCAGTACTTTGGTCTTAGCGGCATTCCACACCAATTTTTCAATTTCCCCTTGAAAACCCGCAGCTTTCAGTTGGTCTTTTGTCAAAACAATTTTATTCTCCGTTAGCTTTTTAGCATCATAAACTGCGATATTATCCTGTTCATTCACCCAAAAAGAATGGGATTCCGGCAACCAGTTTAGTTCATCAATATTGATGGTGTTTTGCGCAAACATCGTTTGAACAAAAAGATAAAAAATAAGAAAAGTTTTTTTCATAGTGTTGATGTGGTCTTGGTTAATACAGAATGATTGGACTAAGTTACTCCATTCTCCATTTATATGTTTTGGTTTGTCAATAATATATATAAATTGTTACACCTTCATTATTTCATTAAATATTCAATCTCATCCATTTCAATAGGCATCCCTTCGGATAAATTGATATTTCCATCTTCAGTAAGCAGATAATCATTTTCCAAACGACAGCCTATTCCTTCCTCTCTAATATAAATCCCAGGTTCACAAGTAAGTACCATCCCTTTTTCGAACGGGCGGGAATACAAACCAACATCATGAACATCCAATCCTAAATGATGCGCCGTCCCATGCATAAAATATTTTTTATAGGCGGGAGAATCCGGATTTTGATTCGCAATCTCCTCTTTGGATAAAAGTCCAAGTCCTATCAACTCTTTTTCTATTAAAGAAGCCATTTGCTTTTCATAATCACTTGATAAAACACCTGGTTTTAATAATTTCGAACCCTCTTTTAAACAATTCAAAACAGCCTGATACACCTCGCGCTGACGAGGAGAAAATTTTCCGTTTACCGGAAGACATCTAGTGGTATCTGAATTATAATTCCCGTAACAAACACCAAAATCCACCAAAACCATATCCCCTTCTTTACAAATACCGTCATTAGAATTGTAATGCAAAGCACAGGCATTTTTCCCCGAAGCGACAATGGGTTTAAAAGCATGACGGTTTCCTCCGTTTTTAATCGCTTCGTAGATAAGTTCCGCTTCTAATTCGTATTCTTTACAATTGGGTTTAACTGTTTTCAAAATCCCCTTAAACCCTTTGACACTTATAGCAACCGCTTTTTTAATAAGCGCAATCTCTTCGTTTGATTTTATGGGTCTCAATTCCCGTGTGATCTTGGCAACCCGATCATAATGATGCAGGGGGTATTTTTCTTTACACCATTGTATCATCCGGTCTTGTCTGGTGGTCATTTCAAAAGTAGTTCTTTTTATGTGCTCATTATGGCCTAAATAAAAAGTATCCGCTTCAAAAGCAAAAAGCTGTAACGTCTTCTCGAATTCATGAATCCATTTTACATTTTTTATTCCCGAAATTTGGAAAGCTTCTTCTTTGTTTAGAAAATCACCATCCCAAATCTTGCTGTGTTCTGTTACTTCCTTTACAAAAAGAATTTCTCTGTTTTCCTCCTTAAAAGCATCCGGATATACTAGCAGAATGGTTTCGTCCTGATCGATTCCTGACAGATAAAACAAATCATTATTCTGGGCAAAACCCATCACATCATCGGCATTAGTAGGCATCACATCATTAGATGAAAGAATGGCAATACTGTTATTTTTTAGTTTTTCAGAAAACCTTTGTCTGTTTTCTACAAATAAGGAAGAGGCTATTTTGTCGTATCGCATTGCTTATAATTGAAACATTTGAGTATCTACTGAGGTCTTTTTATTCGAAATAATTTCGGTCACTATTTTACCGGTTGCAGGCGCCAAACTCAATCCCATCATGGCATGTCCGGTAGCCAATACCAAATTTGATACTTTTTTATCTTTGGAAATCAGAGGTAATCCTGAAGGTGTACACGGTCTGAAACCAAACCAAGTATCTTTTTCTTCAGGTCTGTTGATTTTTAAATCAGGATAAAATTCATTGATACTATTCACAATACCCTGAAGTCTGTTTTGATTTATTTTCAAATCATTGGTATGGGTAATCTCCATAGTCCCTCCGAAACGGATATCCGTATTCATTGGAGTAACTGCTACTTTTCCTTCGCATAAAATAGAAGGAATTGAAGGTTTTTCAGCGCGGTTATTCAAAGTAAAACTATACCCTTTTCCTGGCAATATTGAAATCCCAATATTTAATTTTTTAGCAATCTCAGGACTCCAAGATCCCGAAGCCAACACCACTTCATCTGTTTCAAACTCCCCTTTGTCGGTAATGATTTCAGCAATCAGATTGTTTTGCATTCTAAAATCTTTCACCAGAGTATCAGTATGCACAACAACATTCATGCGCTGCAGCTCCTCTTTTATGAATTGCATAAATTTTTGCGGATACAAATGAGCATCACTTTTATAATGCACACCACCTATAACATCCGTTCGGGTTCCTGTTTCTAATTTCGAAACCCCTTCCTTGGAAAGAAAATCTACCTCAAGTCCAAGACGCTGTGCTTCCTTGCCCTCATGTTCTATTTCTTCAGCTACTTTATCCGATTTATAAAGCATTAATAATCCTTTTTCTTCATAGAAAAAAGAATGATTGTCACGATCTAAATCCTGAAATAATTCTTTACTCAACAAAGCCAGATCCCTAAGCGCCGGCATTGATTTCTCTACATGCTGAGGCGTAGCGTGTTTATAAAACTGCAATCCCCATTTTATCAAATCATAGCTTAATCTTGGTTTTACATAAAATGGACTTTGGCTATCAAACATCCACTTCATACCTTGCGCAATCATTCCCGGCTGGGCCATTGGAATAATATGCGAAGGGACAATCATTCCTGCATTTCCGTAGGAACAACCATCACTCATATCCGATTTATCAAAAACAACTACCTCATATCCTTCTTTGGCCAGATAATACGCAGAACACAACCCTATTATCCCTCCTCCTATCACACTTACTTTCTTCATTATAAATACAATATAAAATTAAATTACTTAATTAAATTACCTGAAAACCAAAAGCATACGGATCGTCTTCGTCGTCAATTATAATATTATTATACCCATACACTTTTGCCCATCCTTGGATACTTGGAACAATCGCTTTGATGTCTCCTATTGTGGTTTCTTCTACTACTCTGCCTATAAATTTACTGCCTATATAACTTTCATGAATGTAGTCTTCTCCTTTTTTTAGCTTGCCCTTAGCATGAAGTTGAGCCAATCTGGCCGAAGTTCCTGTGCCACACGGAGAACGATCGATGGCTTTGTCACCATAAAAAACGGCATTTCTACCAGACGATGTTGGGTCTAAGGGTTCTCCTGTCCAAAGCATATGACTCACATCTCGAATGGTATCATTCTCTGGATGAATAAATAAATCCGGATATTTCTGGTTGATTCGTTTGCGCACTTCCTGACTGTATTGTACAATTTTACCAGCCGTAAAATCCTGTACTCCCGAAAAGTTTTGTTGCGGATCCACGATAGCATAATAATTTCCCCCGTAAGCCACATCAAAAATAATTTCACCCAATTCAGGGCAATCGATAGTCAATCCTTCGGCAGCCAGATAAGATTTAACATTCGTCAAGCGCACCCAGTCTACTTTTTTACCTGTTTGTTGGTATTCTATCTGAACCAATCCTGCAGGAGCTTCCATTCGTATTTTCCCGGGAACTTTTGGAGTAACCAACCCTTCTTCAACGGCGATGGTGATGGTTCCAATAGTTCCATGGCCACACATGGGTAAACAGCCGGAGGTTTCTATAAAAAGTATTCCAAAATCATTTTCAGGATTACTTGGCGGATAAAGAATACTCCCGCTCATCATATCATGACCACGGGGCTCGAACATTAATCCTTTCCGAATCCAATCGTATTCTTTGAGAAAATGTTGGCGTTTCTCACTCATATTAGCCCCAATAAGATTAGGACCTCCACCGGCAACTACCCGCACGGGGTTTCCACAGGTATGTGCATCTACACAAAAAAAAGTTTTTCTAGGCATTATACTATAGGTGAATGGGTTTGTTTATTGTTAACTGATCTAGAAATCCCTAACGGGTTTTCATTTTGCAATTCTAAAGGTAATAGTTTATCAGGCCAGTTTTGAAAACTAAAAGGCCTCACCCAACGTTTTACCGCATGGATTCCAACAGCAGTAAATCGCGAATCAGAAGAAGCCGGATATGGACCACCGTGAATCATCGAAGGACAAACTTCTACTCCGGTTGGCACACCATTAAATATCATCCTGCCCACTCTGTTTTGCAAAGCTGTCGTAACCTTTTCATAATTTTCAATCTCTGAACCTCCCGAAATAATAGTCCCTGTTAACTGACCGTCTAATTGATTAATGATGGAAACCAACTGTGCTTCATCATCACACTGAACCAGAATAGAAAACGGACCAAAAACTTCATGGCTTAAGGTTGGATTCTCCAAAAATGTTTTCCCATCAACCGTAAGTATCGTTTGTGATGCGAAATTAGGTGCTATTTCCCCTTTATATTCCGCAACAGTATTGACCCCTTTTTGGGATTGTAATGTTTCTTTTCCAATATTGAAATCAGCTTTAATAGACGGATGAAGCATACAGGAAGGCGCTATTTTCTCCACTTCCTCAGCCAATTGGACTGCGAAATTATTTAAATCATCTCCTTTAATGGCTAGTAACAAACCTGGATTCGTACAAAACTGACCTGTTCCCAAAGTAATCGATCCGGCATAGGTAGCAGCCCATTTTTCACTTTCATTCTCTAAAGCTTTAGGTAAAATAACAACAGGGTTTATACTTCCCATTTCTGCAAAAACAGGAATAGGTTCCGGTCTTTGGGAGGCCAAATCAAATAAGGCCCTTCCACCTTTGATACTTCCGGTGAAACCAACTGCTTTAACCAAAGGATATTTTACCAAACTTGTCCCTAAAACCACTCCACTGCCAATCAAATTTGAAAATACTCCTTCTGGCATATTGGTCTTTTTGGCGGCTTTAATCACTGCCGACGCAACCATTTCACCGGTACCAATATGCATCGAATGACTTTTTACAATAACAGGACAACCTGCCGCCAAAGCCGAGGCCGTATCTCCTCCTGCGGTTGAAAACGCAAAGGGAAAATTACTGGATCCAAAAACTACAACGGGTCCTAATGGAACCAACATTTTACGCAAATCATCTTTAGGAAGAGGCTGTCTGTCTAAAACAGCAGTATCTATAGTCGCTTCAACCCAACTCCCTTCATTTAGCATCTCTGCAAAGGATCGCAACTGAAAAATAGTACGACCACGCTCTCCTTCAGCTCTGCCTCTCGGATATCCAGACTCGGCACAATATACTTCTAACAATTCCTCTCCCAGAGCTAAAATTTCATCTGCAATTGCATTTAGAAAAGCTGCTTTTTCCTTACCGGAACAATTTTTATAGCTTTTAAATGCCTGATCTGCTAAAGTAATCGCTTCTTCTATTTCCTCTGGGGTCGCTTCTGTAAACTCCCATGGATTTTCTATATTCAGCTGCGGATTAAATGTTCTATAGCTTTTAGCTCCATTTCCTTTCAGCTGACTTCCGATATAATTTTTTCCTGTAATCATTACCTTAATTTTAATTTACAAACCGTTTTTGCTAAAAATTGACACCTAAAATCAGAATTGCATTTTAAGTATCTAAACATCAAAATAGCCGAATCAAAAGATAGCTATATGAAAGCTATCTCCTAATCGACCTCAAACAAACCAAATTTAACTCAATTATTAACTCAATTATTAACTTTTAAAATCAGGAAGAACAGGTCTTGTTCGCAATCCTTCACTGATAATTGCCAATACTCTTTCTCTTTCAGCTCCTTGAAGAGGCAATCTAGGTGCACGAACATATTCGGTACCCAAACCGGTAGCCACTTCAGCCAATTTAATATTTTGAACCAATTGTGCGTTGATATCTAATTCTAAAAGAGGTAAGAACCAACGGTAAATTTTTAATGCCTCATCAATTCTTCCCGCTTTCGCCAATTTATAAATAGCCACTGTTTCTTTAGGAAAAGCATCCACCAATCCTGAAACCCAACCATGAGAACCCATTAATAAACTCTCTAAGGCTAAAGTATCCACACCAGAAAGAATTTTCAAACGGTCACCAAAACGATTGATGATTCTTGTAACATTTGAAATGTCTCTGGTAGATTCTTTTACCGCCTGAATGTTATCAAATTTCATTAACTCTTCAAACATATCCAGCGTAACTTCAATTTTATAATCTACCGGGTTATTATAGACCATTATTGGCAGGGAAGTGTTTTTTGCAACCTCAGAAAAGTAAATTACCGTTTCATGATCGGTTGCTTTATAGCGCATTGGAGGCAACATCATTAATCCTTTTGCTCCGTCTTGCTCTGCTTTATTTGCGGCTTCAATGGCTCCACGGGTGGTTTGTTCAGCGATATTCATTATAACGGGAACGGAACCCTGAACCATACTGACGGTTCCTCGCACCAGTTCGCGTTTTTCCTCTTCTAATAATGTGCTGGCTTCACCCAAGGTTCCTCCTAATATTATTCCTTCCACACCTGCTTCAAGCTGTGCTTTTACATTTACTTCAAACATATTGAAGTCTAGTTTATCATCTGCAGTAAATTTCGTTGTAACTGCCGGCATTACGCCTTTCCATTGAATACTCATAATGTCTAATTTATTTTTAATTCAAAATTACCCACTAAACACAAATAAATCTTTTGATAAATTAGCACAAAATAATACTATATTACCCTAATATGTTTTACATGTAAAATAACAGAGTAATATTTGCGCATTTTTTGTTGATAAAGCATATATTTGGTCTATTAATTTCAGGTCATGAAATCGCCATTAATACAAGTTTGTTGCAAACAATTGAATAATCATCGAACTCCGATGAAAATAAGATATTGTGAGATAAATGAAATTCGCTGAACACCTATGAAAAATAGTAACTCAGTGAAGCAAACACCAGTAAATAAAAAGGCGATAAATATGACCGCTGAGGAATAAATATTTACATATATGAAAGTATTCCCTTTTAAAATACCCAAGGCAAAAGAAGATGCACTCCTCTATCAAGAAGATAGAGTACTTACGTTTTACAACAAGCTGCATCAGCATGAAGAAACACAAATAAGTTACATCGAAAAGGGAGAAGGTACTGTTTTGGTAGGAGATACGGTAACACAATACCAAAAAGGCGATATTCTAGTGATTGGAAGCAACTTGCCTCATGTGTTTAGAAGTGACACCAATTCAGAAGAATCATCGGTCATGCTGACTCTTTTTTTTACAAATAATTCTTTTGGAAAAGATTTTTTTGAATTACCCACATTCAAAACCATACAACCTTTTTTTGAAAACTGTAAAAACGGATTTATTGTCAAAAACAGTCCCAAAAAAATTGTCAAATGTTTCAAAAAAAACAAGTCCAAAAATGAATTCAACCGTTTCATTTCTTTTTTAGAGACCATAAAGCAGCTTTCCAAAACGGACAAAAAGCCTCTTTCCAGTTATATCTATGACAAAAAAATCACTGATAATGAAGGGAAACGAATGCAAACTGTTTTTGAATATGTAATGAATAACTATCAAAAGAATATTTCTCTTGAAGAGATTTCTTCTATATCTAATATGACGAAGAATGCTTTTTGTCGCTATTTTAAAGTAAGAACCAACAAATCATTCTTCCAGTTTTTGATAGAAATCAGAATTGAACATGCCGGACAATTATTGTCAAAGAGAAATGAACTGTCGGTATTGGAAATTGCCGAATTATGTGGGTTTAACAATATTTCTAATTTCAACAGAAAATTCAAAGAAATAAAAAACACCTCACCTTTGCAGTACAGAAAAGCAAACACCTAAAAAAGCTGTTTTTACTATTTGCAGCCTATAAATTTTGTAAAAACTACCAATAAAAAACCTTTCAATCCCCGATGAATTAGGACTGAAAGGTTTTTTATTTTAGAAAAACGTAACGGATTTATGGAAGGAAAGCGTATCCTTTTTTACTTTTCCACAAGAAATATTTTTCTAAAATCACTTTATTAAAATCAAAAATCACATTAGGAATCATAATCGCAAAAGAACGTGGTTTGAATAATGAGGTTGAAAAGATAATAACCTCTTTTTTTCCGGCATCCATGATACAAAGACCGGGAATTCTGCCCCATTCTTTTCGAACCAATTTCGTTTCACCATTAGCTACTCTAATGATATTTTCGGCAACAATTTTACCGGTTTCATCAGATGGATATCCCGTTTTAGGAGAACCAAAAGGAACGCTTTTTGGTGTAAAGGGCAATTTCACATCTACGGCAATTCCGGCCGCCCAAATATTTTTATAATCACGATGTCTGTAGTCATCCCCTACTGGAATATAACCACTTGGTGTTGCATGGAGATCTGGAGAATTGGTTACCAAATCCACCCCGATGAAAGGAGGCATCAACATGGTAAAATCACTAGGTAATTCCTCACCGGTAGATAAAATAACTTTATCTTTTTTGACTTCTTTTACGCCTACTTCGGTACGATAATGTATGTTGAACATTTTCATAAACCCTTTAAGCATTGATTCTCCCATCGGCATTCCGTCTATTCCGAAATGACCCAAATAATCTTCTGGAGTGATCCAATATAAATCTACTTTTTTACGGATGTTTTGTTCACGCAACCATTTTTCGATATTGAATAAGAATTCATAAGCGGCGCCCATACATCCCGCATTTTGTGTCGCTCCAATTACGATTGGTCCAGGGTTATTCTTAAATTCTTCTAATGCTTTTCTTATTTTCATAGCACCGTTTGGTGTTCCCACATAATGCGCAAATTCTTCTACCCCCGGAGCTACATCATATTTTACTTTAGGGCCGGTTGCAATCACCAAATTATCGTATTTATACTCTCCTTTATCGGTAACTACTGTTTGAGTGGCTGCATCAATCTTCAATGCTTCTTCATTGACAAAATCCACTCCTTTTTTTCTTAGAATATCTTCTTTTCTGAATGAAATATCCTTAATGTCTCTTCTCCCGAAAGGAACCCATATAAGTGATGGTATAAATAAAAACAAAGGTGATTTATCGATCAATATAACTTTGTGCTCGTTTTTACCTTTTCTTTTAATTTCTAGTGCAGCTGTCATTCCTGCAAAACTTCCTCCCACTATTACTGTTGTAGTCATAATTAAATCCGTTTAAATTATTACATAAAGTTACTCCTACTCCTCTGTAATAACTGTAACATATGTTACACAGCCCCAAATTTTTTAAATATTTTTTTGTAAAACATTTACATCGGAATTTACTATAAAAAACAAACCCTGACTCTTTGCAAAACAAGTCAGGGTTTTAATTTTTAAAATGGGATCGAATTACATATAACTCAAAATCTCCTTTTTGAAGGTATCGTATTCTCCTTGCAGAATCAGTCCGTTATCAAGGAGTTTTTTATAATTCTGGAGTTTTTCAAACAATTCATCTTGTGATAATTCGCTCAAAGATTTATCTTTTGCAGGAGCCGTTGTAGTCTGAAAAGATTGTTCTTCCTGATGAAAACCTGGCGTCGTAACTGGCATTATTTCAGCAAAACTGGTCACTTCCTCCGTTTCCATTTCTTCAATAATTTCTACTGCTTCTGTTGCATCAACTGGAACTTCTTCTACAATTGCAGTATTCGAAACAGCTCCGTTTTTCAAAATATCCAATTGTTCTTTAGCATAAGTGAAGATTTTTCTAGCCTGAATTTTCGGAATGTAATCAATCGTAACCTGCATTTCTGTTTTGGTCGAAAAAGAAAACTCCGATCCTAAAATATTTTCTTTTACAAAAGTACCTTCAATCTCATCCCAGGTATAATCAATAAAATTCATCGAAAGTCCCAAATTTTTAGGCTGGCAAATGATTATTCGTTTATTGGTCATCACAATACTGTCCGGTAATACTGTAATTGCAGGTTTCTTTTGAACGGCGATATAGCCTATTTCTTCATTTTTCATCAATATATCACTTAGTTTTGAAGCGATTTTTTCGATGGCTTTTGGATCTTGTTCTTCGTTTAAAAACTTTTTAAATTGTTCTTTCATTATTTTTAGGTGCTAAGATGCTAAGTTATTAAGGGCTAAGTTTTTTTTTGTTTCGCAAAAGTAATGCCTAATTTTCTAATTCCTGAATTTCGCCTTGCAATTTCTTTGTTAAACTTTTGAAAACCAAATCGTACGAATGATCGATCAGTTCTTTGATAAGCGAATCTGGAACATCCTGATTTATGGCAATGGTATTCCAATGTGCTTTACTCATATGAAACCCGGGTTGAATGCCGTCATGTTCCGCTCTCAGTTCCTCTGCCCTTTCCGGATCACATTTCAAATTCACCGATGGCGCTCCTTTTTCCCATTGGCTTAAAGACGACAAGGCAAACATTTTTCCTCCTACTTTAAACACCAAAGTATCTTCATCGAAAGGAAAATGCTCCGTCACTCCTTTTTTAGAAAGACAATAATCAAAATAAGTCTGTATATCCATTTTATTCTTTTTTTCCTATTTCCCCCAGATGGGTAAATTTAAAACCAGCTTCATATTTTAATCCATAGCCAAGCATTCTGTCAAAGCTGGAATGGGTAAACAGAATAATTCCAGTCAGTTGTACAAGTTCATTCGAAAAGTAAATCCCTCCAAGATAAACGATAACAGCAATTCCTCTATGGTGAAACAAATTATACAAAAATGCTCCGGCTTTATTCCCAAAAGTATAACCTATCATTGACAAGTCGGGCGCTAGCAGTAAAACTAAAAACCACCACCATGCATAATCCAATTGATTGAAAAAATAAATTCCAAGCACAAATAAGCCTAATTCTTCGAGTTTGATAATTGTTTGCATCATACTATTTTTTCCATCATTCTTTCTGGATGCGCCAATTGATTAAAGCCAAATTTCTCATATAAAAAATGGGCGTCTTTTGTGGCTAATCTCCAAATCTTAACCTCTTTCAGTTGTGGTTCATTTATCATTGCTTCAACCAAAATAGAAGAATACCCCTTGCCTCGATGCTCTTCGGTAATAAACACATCCATCACATAGGCAAAGACCACGTAATCTGTTATCACTCTCGCAAAACCAATTTGTTTCTCATCCAGATAAATTCCGAAACAAAAAGAATTGTCAATGGTCGTTTGAACTTCTTCAATGCTTCTGGCAGCGGCCCAATAAATATCTTTTAAGAAATTCTGAATAAAAGGAACATCCAGTTTCTTCTTATCTGTTGAAACGGACACGAGTCCATGGGGCGAACTGGCGGAGTAAATCATAGTATTTTATTTTAATTCTCCATTTCCCCTTCAAGGGTCAAGGGTTTGTATAAAATGGGTTTACTTGGACTCGCATCATTTTCGAATGAGGCAATTTGCAAATTCAACAGATAACTGCCGTCTGGCACCTCATCACCAACAAAAATCATTTCGGTAATCGTACAATCCAATCGTGCATCGGCATTCAAATTATCGACGTTTTTAACATTCCAAAATGCTTTGTGCGCCAATAATTTACCTTCGTCATGTTCTTTGTCCACGCTAGGTAAATCAATCAATAAATGTTTGATACCGCATTCGCGAATGAAACGCGCCGCATCTTCTGACAGATAAGGCGGATTGGTATTCGAATATTTTAAAGATTTTTTTATTTTGAAATTAGGTAATGTTCTAATGATTAAAGCTTCTTTTGGAGCGTCTAACTTTAATGTCACATCGAGCGCCGCCGAGATACTATCTAAAGTAATCACCCAATCTTCTCCTTGCATTTCCGGTATAACCGAAACCAATTCAGCCAAAAAGAAAAACTGTTTCAACGATTGATTGATACTGTAAAATTCACGTGTGATATGCCCCAAACATTCCGTATGCGTCCCGTGTCCGTGCGGATTGAAGAAAATGTTATTAAAGTTTGTCGATGATTTTCCTTCAGAAACTTTCCCTATCCAATCCCCAAAAACAACGGGTTCAATTACCGGTTTATCGATATACCAAGCAATTGGGTTTTCGTCAGTATTGGTTAACGGAATCGAAATATCGATTGGTTTCGAGAGATCAATATTAAATTCGTTGTTGATGAATGCTATCATAATTTTAACCGCTAGGTTCGCAAAGTTTTACGCAAAGTTCGCAAAGAAATTATTATTTATCTATAGATTATTTACGACTCTTTTAATCCCATTTTTTATTAATACAACATTAAAATTCATAAGCAATCCTAACTTGCAATTTGTTAATTTCAAATAGGTTAATAGTTGAGCAAAATGAATGTCATTTAAAACATCAACAGATTTTATTTCCAGAATTAATTTATTTTCTATTATAAGATCGAGACGATATCCCACATCTAATTTAACTTCTTCATAAATCAAAGGTAAAGGTTTCTGTTTTTTAATTTCAACCCCGGTCTTTTTTAGTTCATAAAACAAACATTCTTCATAGGCACTTTCTAAAAGACCTGGTCCTAAAGCTTGATGCACTTTTAAAGCACAATCAAAAACAACTCTAGATAATTCATTTTCAGTCATAATCCATTTTACCGCAAGGTTCGCAAAGTTTTACACAAAAGTTGCAAAGCTTAGTTTGCATATTTTTATTTGAAATAAATGTAAGAAAAATATTTAATTACACAATAGTACTCCTGGCGTAAAACTTTGCGAACTTTGCGGTTAAACCTCCGAATTTATATAAAACAAATCACTTGCAATTCCATCCGTCAAAAACTTTCCTTTTGGAGTTGGCTTAAGAATATTGTTTTCAATAGAAACCAATCCGTCATTCAAGAATTTCTGAACTTGTTTAGTGAGATAATTTAAATATTTACTTCCGAATTCTTTTTCAATTCTGTCCAAAGAGACGCCCCAAATCGTTCGCAAACCCGTCATGACATATTCGTTGTAACGGTCAGCAACCGAAAGGACTTCGATTTCATTGGGCAATTTATCTTCCTGAATGGATTTTAAATAAAGGGAGTTATTCGAAACATTCCAGCTACGGGAAACGCCATCATAACTGTGCGCTGAAGGACCAATCCCTATGTATTTTTTGCCCAACCAATAAGCCGAATTGTTCTTTGAAAAATAATTAGCTTTTCCAAAATTCGATAATTCATAATGGATAAAATCATTTGCTTCAAGCATTTCCACCAAAATGGCAAAATGTTCCTGAGCCACTTCGTCCTTAGGTTCCGCAATTTTTCCGGTTTGAATGAGTTTATTCAAAGCCGTTTTGGGCTCTACGGTCAAGGCATAACTCGAAATATGTGGAATTCCAAAAGACAAAGCTGTTTCAATGTTCTGTTTCCACTTCTCATTACTCATACCCGGAATTCCGTAGATTAAATCGAGGGAAATATTATCAAAATATTTGGTAGCTTCTTCCAGACATCTTGCGGCTTCTGCAGCATTATGTGCACGGTTCATCATTTTGAGATCTTCTTCAAAAAAAGATTGAATCCCGATGCTTAGGCGATTGATCGGACTTTTGGATAATTCCATTATCCGTTCACTTGACAAATCATCCGGATTGGCTTCGAGGGTGATTTCCGGATTTTCAATTACAGTATAATTCTGGTATACGGCTTCAATCAAAAAATTAATTTCTTCTGAACTCAGTACCGAAGGCGTTCCTCCTCCGAAATAAATAGTTTCCACTCCCGAGAATTCGGGATCGCTTTCAAACTCACTTTTACGCATTTGAATTTCTTTGGCCAAAGCCAAAACCATCTCCTCTTTCTTCTTCATAGAAGTCGAAAAATGAAAATCGCAGTAATGACAAGCCTGCTTGCAGAATGGTATGTGAATGTAAATGCCGCTCATTTAGTAGTGTTCAGTATTCAGTTTTTTAGTGGTCAGTCATGGAATAGTGGTCAGTGGTCAGTTTTTTAGTAATCAGACTATAAGAAAGTGATCAGTTGAAAAAGTGGTCAGTGGTCAGTTTTCAAATGCTTAGACTTCAAGGAAGTGGTCTAATTCAATACTGAATATTACTAATCTGAACACTCACCACTACATTTAAGATTCCCAACTGAATACTAAAAAACTGACCACTGATCACTCCTTTTTGACTCCAAACTTCTCAGGATTTAATATCATATAATTAATTAGTTTTCCTATTTCTAAACTTTCAGAAATAAGTTCTTGGTAAATAGATTCAGAAATATATTTACAAGATAAGGCAAACTCTAACCAAACTTGCGTTTCTGAATTTTCTCCGTCAGAATCGGTCAGTTTACTATAAAAATGTTTAGGGTAAATCCTTTTTCTATATGCTTCACCCATTGTAACGGGAACACTCCTTGAGGAACGTCGAATTTGATCTGTTAAGGAATAGGTTTCTTCCTTTGGAAACGATTTTGTAATTTCAAAAATCTTCATTGCTAGTGCAAACGACTTTTTATAAGCTAATAAATCTTGAAATCTCATACTACATTTTTAAAAACTGAAAACTATCTTTTATCCAATCCTATTGAGCACCATTTTCACCAGTCATACACTGACCACTAAAAAACTGACCACTGACCGCTATTTTTCTATCCTTTCTTCATTTTGTTTTACAAAAGCATCCCAACCCGAATAACTTTTACCGGCAACAATTTTTCCTGAGTTGAAAAAATGACAAACCGCTGCCGCCAATCCATCGGTGGAATCGAGGTTTTTTGGTAATTCTTTTAACCCCAATAATTGCTGGAGCATTTTGGCCACCTGTTCTTTACTGGCATTTCCGTTTCCGGTAATAGCCATTTTTATTTTTTTGGGCTCATATTCGGTAATCGGGATATCTCTCGAAAGTCCGGCTGCCATGGCAACACCTTGCGCTCGTCCCAACTTCAGCATCGATTGCACATTTTTACCAAAGAAAGGTGCTTCAATCGCAATTTCGTCTGGATTATGGGTATCAATTAACTCAATGGTGCGCTCAAATATGATTTTCAGTTTCTGATAATGGTTGTCATATTTGGACAATTGCAATTCGTTGAGTTGCAAAAATTCCATTTTTTTATTGATGACTTTGATCAATCCAAACCCCATAATGGTGGTTCCTGGATCAATTCCTAATATGATGCGTTCGTTTGCCATTTTTTTAAACCGCTAAGGCGCAAAGGCACAAAGTTTATTTTATTATTTAAGATACTTCAATACGGATTAGAAAACCATGTAGAAATGTGTACTAGTTTTTCCTTTACTTTGTACTCATGATTTCAATACCTCACAAAACTAAGCAATTCCTCGTACTTCTGATCAAACTTTTGATTGTAGGTGGTGCGTTTTATTTTATTTACAATCAACTGGCCAATAACGATAAACTGGATTGGCAGAAATTCATTGTTTTATTCCAAAAAAACCAGTCGGTTTCCGGGATTAGTTTTATTCTATTATTGAGTGTTTTGAATCGATTTTTTGAGATATTGAAATGGCAGACATTAGTTGGATTTATTCATAAAATATCCTTGGCTGAAGCGACTAAACAAGTTCTTGCCGCTCTGACCGCCGGACTTTTTACGCCCAATGGCGTGGGAGAATATGCGGGAAAAGCTTTGTTTTTTGAGAAAAAGGACACTAAAAAAGTTTTGTTCTTAAATCTGATTTGCAATGGAATCCAAATGGTTTTAACCGTTATTTTTGGGATTTTTGGTTTATTGTATTTCAATGCCCAATACAATGTGATTACCACCAAAACTGTAATTGTTCTTTTTGGAATTCTGCTAATCGTTTTTGTTGTTTTATTTTCCGTCAAAAAAATCACTATCAAGGGCTATTCCATCGAAAAAATGATTCACAAGATTAACGAAATTCCAAAATTCATTCATCAAAAAAACATCCTTTTGGCCATTTGTCGCTATTTGGTTTTTTCACATCAATACTACTTTTTGTTTCTGGCCTTTGATGTTGATTTACCTTATTTGACACTGATTGCCACCATTACCACTGTTTATTTCCTAGCTTCTTCCTTGCCTACATTTCAATTTTTGGACTTTGCCGTAAAAGGAAGTGTCGCTGTCTATTTCTTTGGAATATTAGGAGTGAACGAATGGATTGTGATTTTTATCTCGACTTTGATGTGGTTCCTGAATGTGGTTTTACCGGTAGTAATAGGAAGTTATTATGTGTTGAATTTTAAAACCAAAACCACCATATGATTTTTGTTTTCTACATAATCATGCTCTTATATTGCTTAGCGATAGCTGTGCTGATTTATGGATTCACAAAAATCAATTCTTTTGAATACACTGGCTTAAAGCCAAAAACCAAATTATCGATTATCGTTCCATTCCGGAATGAAGCCAAAAACCTGCCCATCCTGTTAAACAGTTTTTCGAAATTGAATTATCCTGTGGAATTGTTTGAAGTGATTCTGGTTGATGATGAATCAGAAGAAGTGTTCAGTCCCGAAGCGACGGGACAGTATTCAGTATTGAGTATTCAGATAATAAAGAATATTCGGGTTTCTAATTCGCCGAAGAAAGATGCCATTGTAAGCGCCATGCAGCAGGTAACCACTGATTGGATTATTACCACCGATGCTGATTGTACAGTAGACAAAAACTGGTTATTAACATTAGATAATTATATTCAGTTTCATGCTGTTTCGATGATTGCCGGCGCCGTTACTTACGATTGTCAGGATTCTTTTTTACATCATTTTCAGCAATTGGATTTGGCCAGTCTGCAAGGAGCAACGATTGGAAGTTTTGGCATCCAAAAAGCTTTTATGTGCAATGGTGCCAATCTGGCTTATACCAAAACTTTTTTCCAAGAGTTGAATGGTTTCGAAGGAAATGACGGTATTGCCAGTGGCGATGATGTTTTTTTGCTGCAAAAAGCGGTTGCAAAATCACCTGAAAAAGTTCAGTATCTGAAGTCTGAAAACACTATCGTAACTACAAAACCTTTGAATTCCTGGAGATCATTATTCTATCAAAGAGTACGGTGGGCGTCAAAAACAAGTTCCTATCAAAGTGGTTTCGGAAAAGCATTGGGATTATTGGTTTTTGCGGCGAATTTGTGTTGGCTTTTGGCTTATGGTTATTGGTTGCTGGGCTTAACCGCTTTTCAGAATGTCTTATTATTATTTATCTTAAAGTTTACGATTGATGCCATTTTAATTAAAAAAGCCAATCGTTTTTTGACAAGAACCAAACTGCACCATTTGGTTTTGGGCAGTTTATGGTATCCTTTTTTTAGTGTGAGTGTCGCTTTGTATTCCTTATTCGGTAAATATGAATGGAAAGGGCGAAAGTTCTAGATTGCGTTTACGATGATTGTTTTTCTTTACGGCTCCAGCCCAGATTGTATCGAAATCCCTCGCTTTTTCTGCGTGGCTATAGCATAACTGGACACAAGCGTAACAAACTGACGAGGTAAATAGCTTCAAAAAAAACAGAATAAAATCTACTCTACTTTTAGAATAACGGGAAGTATAAATTGGGTCTTTACGGGAATACCGCGTTTGATAGCCGGATTTACTTTTGGAAAATCAACCAAACGCGTTTTGAGGATACTGTCAATTTTAATTTTGTCGTAAGCCACGGAATCTTTTGGGAATTGTGGTTCAAATTTCATCGTGGCATTTGGAAAAATAGTCACTTTAACCTCGATGGTATCCAGTTCCGGATACAAAACAGACAGGGTGTCAACACTTAATTTCTCTTGAATAAGTTGCGTTAAAATCTCAAAAAAGCATTGTTGGCGTTGTTCTTTATTATCGATTTTTTCGCAATCTACCACCGACGGATATTCATCAACTTCTTTCCAATTAATTGATTTTAATTCCTTTTGCAACAATTCCTTTTCCGAAGGGATTTGTTGGTCAAAATATTGACAGGAGTTAAAAAGTAGTACTAATAAAAGTAGTATTGGAAATATTTTTCTCATATTCGTTAACGAAACAAAAACTGTTTTAAATTTATTTAAAAGTACAATTTTAATTTTCAAAAATACTAAAAATTAATTTATGGATATTCTTCTTTTGATTGTCGGTTTTCTATGCATGATTGTTGGAATTTTCGGGAGTTTTTTACCCGTTTTACCCGGCCCAAGCATCAGTTGGATTGGATTGGCACTACTCTATTTTACGGATACCGTTCCGGCCAATTATTATATTTTAGGCATCAGTTTATTGGTCACTATTCTTATTTCTATTTTAGATTATATCATTCCGGCCAAAGGAACCAAACGATTTGGAGGTAGTAGTTATGGAATTTGGGGAACGAATATCGGTTTGATTGTTGGGATTATTGCGCCCGTACCTTTGGGATTCATTATTGGTCCTTTTGTAGGCGCTTTTATTGGAGAACTTATTTACAATTCAAAAGATCATCACAGGGCTTTGAAAGCCGCCACAGGATCCTTCATAGGCTTCTTGGCTTCCAGTTTTATGAAGTTTGTCGTATGCATGATGTATCTGGGATTGTTTGTATGGATTGTATGGCAGTATAAATGGGGATTATTTTAAGAGTATCCAAAAAACAACCCAAAGCCATGTAAGAACATTTAAGACTTTTTAATTGAAAATCTAAACTTATATAGTTTGTTATGATCCAGAAGAAATCCAAAATGTTTTTATAAACTGCTCTAAAATCAAAAAAGCCGTTCGCCGAGGCGAAAAGCTTTTCATTGGTCTAACTACTAAACCCGGTCAGCTTACAAGGCCGACCAAACAACACAACTAGCTTTAGATACTGCTTATTGGCAAAAAAAGCCTTTCTGTTACGAAAGGCTTTCCCAATATTAGCGGTCTGGACGGGACTCGAACCCGCGACCCCATGCGTGACAGGCATGTATTCTAACCAACTGAACTACCAAACCTCTGCTTTATTGCGGTGGCAAATATACGATAGATTTTTGTTTACGCAAGTATTTTTTACGGATTCAATCCTAAAAAATGCAAATAAATCAAAAAATGAATTCGGAACATCTATAAATCAAAAAAGCCATCCGTAGATCCCGAAATAAATCCAGAAACATTGGAAAGCTTTTCATTGGTCTAACTACTAAACCCGGTCAGCTTACAAGGCCGACCAAACAACACAACTAGCTTTAGATACTGTATATTGGCAAAAAAAGCCTTTCTGTTACGAAAGGCTTTCCCAATATTAGCGGTCTGGACGGGACTCGAACCCGCGACCCCATGCGTGACAGGCATGTATTCTAACCAACTGAACTACCAAACCTCTGCTTTATTGCGGTGGCAAAGATACAATAGATTTTCGTTTACGCAAGTGTTTTTATAGAGAATTTTAAATAAAACGCTGCTAAATTATCCAAAGTTTTGTTTTTCAACTAAATATGTCAATAATATTTTTTCAAAATTTTCACCAACACCCACCGGAATGTATTTAATTCTGTTCTGAGCACAGGTTAACGCAAGCCTTTTAAAGTAACTTTCGACCTCTTTTTCATATTCCTCCTTCACATTATCGGCAAAAATAGCTACCTCTTCTCCCGTTTCTACATCAATAAACTTCCTCGGCGCATTGTCAAAATCAAATTTCAACTCCGTTTTGTTGTCCACTACATGAAACAAAACCACTTTATGTTTATTATGTTTCAAATGTTGCAACGCATTAAACAACTTTTCTTCTCCCTGCGCATCGGAGCCTGACTGAAACATATCGGTAAACAGAATAATCATCGAACGACGGTGAATTTTCTCCGCTATTTGGTGCAAATAAGTAATTGTATCGGTGCTTTTCTTTTCCTTTGGATTCTCAAGAAGGTTTTCAAGAGCATTCAAGATCATTCGGTGATGACGCTCACTGCCTTTTTCGGGCGCATAATACTCATATTTATCCGAAAACACACTGAGTCCCACAGCATCGCGTTGCTTCTTCAAGAGATTCATTAAAACAGCCGAAGCCAGAACTGAGAAACCTATTTTGTTTTCAAAAAAAGACTGACTGTCTTTTAATTTGGGATAATGCATCGAAGAAGAATTATCAATGATAATATGACAACGCAAATTCGTCTCTTCCTCAAATCGCTTGGTATACAATCTGTCAGTCTTGGCAAATAATTTCCAATCGATATGCCTGGTGCTCTCCCCTACATTATAGACTTTATGCTCGGCAAATTCGGCCGAAAAGCCATGAAACGGACTTTTGTGCATACCCGATATAAAACCCTCCACTACCTGATTGGCTAACAATTCCAAATGTTGGAAACTGGAAATTTTCTCTATTTGTGATTCAATCTTCATCTCTCAAATGTATTAAAAATGTATCAAAAGATTGAATTATTGGAAAATTTAAAGATTGCAACAGAAAATGGCACAACCACTGATTCATTGATTTTAAAACCATTTTTTCAATTCACGAATCTGCTGTGACTTTTATTGGTCTAATCTAAACATTGTAAACTCAACAAAAAAAAAGGCTTGACTTTCGCCAAACCTTTCCTTATATAAATCATAATCTACCGATTACAACAAAGCGTCTAAACTATCTGCGTAGGTTTGTTTCGGAGCTACTCCTACTTGTTTTCCTACAACTTCTCCGTTATGAAAAACCAACACAGTTGGAATATTTCTCACTCCGTATTTTGCAGCGAATTCTTGGTTTGCATCCACATCAACTTTCCCTACAACCACTTTTCCGTCGTATTCATTACTTAATTCGTCAATGATTGGTCCAACCATTCGACAAGGCCCACACCATGCTGCCCAAAAATCAACCATTACCGGTTTATCTGATTTCAAAACTACTTCTTCAAAAGTAGCATCTGTTATTGCTAATGCCATAATATATCTTTGTTTAAAAGTTTAAAACTTGAGTACAAATTTAGAAATTAAAAACTAATCAAACACTATTCGCAAATTAGTTTTGGCTATAAGTACATTGTCAATTCTTATTCCTTATTCTCGGTTCCCTAAATTGGGTTTCTTTAGGAGCTTTTTCCTGCTGTACGCTATATCTTTTATGGTCCGAAAAAAGACCATAAAAGGATGCCGCTTCCATCAGGGCTAGGGCCTTTGGGATTTCAAGACCTTTAGTTGCATTCCATACTAACAAAAAAAGACCTTCTTTTCAGAAAGTCTTTATTGTATAGTAATCGTCTTTAATTACAGACTGTATTTCAACCCAAGAGTCAAACCTAATCCGCTAATTCCAACATAAGAACTAATATCATCAGTTGCTTTAGTATTGTCAAAACCAGCTGCATTTGTTACTTTACTGTTTGAAGTTGTATTAATTTGTTCTACATAATTTACGTGACTGGCAGAGTAAGATGCGTCCGCACGAAAAGCAGTAGGTGTGTTTAATTTATCTACACCATTTTCAGTATACACTTCTGTTTCTTTCGATTTTCCGTGAACTGTAAAATTACGGTATTCCAATTCAGCATAAGCAGAGATGTTTTTACCTAATTTATAAGATGTACCTAAAGCAGCCATAAAACCAACTGTTGGATTAGGCAATATTACATCTTTTGTATACGTATTTGTAGTTCCAAGCGGATTGGTATAAGTTCTTCTGGTTTCAATAGTCAAATCTCCTACAACAGGAACAATAACCCCTACCTTAGTATAAGGCTCAAATCCTTTGCTTTCACCTAAAAACAAAACAACAGCTGGAGCAAAATCAAATGCAGTAATTTGTCCTTCGGCTTTACCGGTTACAAAAGTTGGACCGGCAGCTACTAATCTATTTACCGTTTCAACCATTGTTTTACTATTGCTCGTGAAAAAATTAAATCCCATCTCAACACCAAAACGCGGTGAAAAACGGTATCCTGCATTTAAACCTGTACGAAATCCTTCTCCAAAAGACCCATGATTAGTTTCTCTGGAAGCCAAAGTAGTCCCATCTGCAGCGTATACATCAGTGTTTGGCAATTGTCCTGAAACAACTGGAAATTCTGTTGCAGCAGTCTGTATAAAATAAGAACCTCCTAATTTAAAATACCAACTTTCTTTTTTTTCTGTTTGAGCCATCATGGTCATACTACATACCAAAAGCCCTAATAACAAACTATTTTTCATGATTTTTATTAATTAATTTGCGCAAACTTAAAATAATTTTAACCAATGTTTTTATACACTTCAGACGCTTAAATGCACTTTTAATGCATTTCTCAGTCTTTAGGTAAATTATTTACTATGCACGCATACTTTTAACTAAAAAATCACAAAACCTATTTAAATTTAACGCTAAAAAAAACCTAATTCAACTTAAAATTAATTTGCATTTTCTCTAATTCCACTAATAATTCATTAGAGATTTTGACTTTCAACTTTCGGCTTGGCATACTTAATTTGGTTACCACTTTTATCTCTTCTATTTCTGTGGTAGTATTTATTTGTGGTGCTTCAAGTAGAACTGCATCCGAATCTTCATTTTCGTTTTCATCAACAAAAACCACATCATCATTCTCCCCAAAATCAGAAGTGGTTTCGATAATTCGTTTTATTTTTTCCAATTCCATAATTTCAAAAGTAACGGTATTATCACCTTTATTCTCCTGAAAAAGATGGCTTAATCTATGTATAAATTCAGTTTGCAAATCATTAATATTCAGCAATACAATAAGTTTTTTTGCAAATGTCGGCAACACATCCTGTAAATACTGTATCAACATAAACTGCATTCTTGGCTCTCCTTTTTTTCCGGTTTCTTTGTCTGCCCATCCTTCTTTTACCACCACTTTCATGTAGGTAAAATTATTTTGAATAAGAAAATGACGAAACTTCAGATACTCTTCCCCAAAAATTCGAAATTCATAACTCTCATCATATCCTTCGAGTGAAAACATCCCCCAGCCTTTTCCATTTTTAGCCACTCTATGTTGCACATTATTTATAATTCCACCAAAAGCCAAGGTTTTACCCACATGAGCTTCCAAGTTTTTCAAGGCTTCTAATCTGGCATTACAAAAATGTTTCATCTCAAATTTGTAATCATCCAAAGGATGCCCAGAGATGTAGATTCCAACAACTTCTTTCTCTTTAGCAAGTTTTTCCATTGTACTCCAGTCTTCGCAAGGCGGCACAACCGGTTCTGCAATCTGGACTTCACTGGTATCGCCAAACAAACTCACCTGCGAGGAATTCTCATTCTCCTGAAACTTAGAGCCATATCGAATCGCTTTTTCATAAAAGGTAATTCCATCGCCATCATCATGAAAATATTGCGCACGTGTAGTTCCTAAAAACGAATCAAAACCTCCCGCTAAAGCAAGATTCTCCAAGGCTTTCTTATTCGCAGCACGCAAATCAATTCGTTTGGTCAAATCAAAAATCGATTTGTATTTTCCGTCTTTTCTGTTTTCTACAATCGTCGCAACAGCTCCGGACCCCACTCCTTTAATAGCTCCCATTCCAAAACGTACCGCATAATCATCATTTACAGTAAACTTGTAAAATGACTCATTGACATCCGGTCCTAAAACTTGTAACCCCATACGTTTACATTCCTCCATAAAGAACGAAACCTGCTTGATATCATTCATGTTATTTGAAAGTACCGCCGCCATATATTCCGCCGGATAATGCGCTTTCAGGAAAGCCGTTTGATAGGCAATCCAGGCATAACAGGTCGAGTGCGACTTATTAAAAGCATAACTCGCAAAGGCTTCCCAGTCTTTCCAGATTTTTTCCAAAACTACCGGATCATGACCTTTCTCCGCCGCCTGATTAACAAATTGAGGCTTCATTTTATTTAGGACATCAATCTGCTTTTTACCCATCGCTTTACGCAAAACGTCAGCCTCACCTTTTGTAAATCCGGCCAATTTTTGCGACAAAAGCATCACCTGCTCCTGGTAAACTGTGATTCCGTAGGTTTCTGCCAAATATTCTTCGCAGGCATCCAAATCGTATTTGATTTCTTCTTCCCCATTTTTACGGCGAACAAAAGAAGGAATATATTCCAAAGGTCCTGGACGATAAAGCGCATTCATCGCAATTAAATCCGCAAAAACAGTCGGCTTCAAATCCTTCATGTATTTCTGCATTCCGGGTGACTCATATTGGAAAACCCCTACTGTTTCTCCTCTTTGGAACAACTCATACGTCTTCACATCATCAATCGGAAAATTATCCGGATTAAGCTCTACTCCAGTTCTGTATTTGACCAGTTTAACCGTGTCTTTAATAAGGGTAAGGGTCTTCAGACCCAAGAAGTCCATCTTCAACAATCCAGCACTTTCAGCCACAGAGTTGTCAAATTGGGTCACATATAAATCGGAGTCTTTCGCTGTGGTTACAGGAACGAAATTCGTAATATCATCAGGCGTAATGATTACCCCACACGCATGAATTCCGGTATTTCGCATGGAACCTTCTAAAATTTTTGCTTGCTGTATGGTCTCACCCGCCAAATCATCTGTATTAGCAATACCAATCAACTCTTTTACTTTATCCCATTCCTCAGATGATTTTAATGCTTTTTTCACATCGCCTTCATCTTCTGAAATAAAACGTGCCAAATTCCATTTCGACGGCATCATTCCGGGAATCAGTTTCGCAATTCTGTCGGCTTCAAATAACGGTAAATCCAATACACGTGCCGTGTCACGAATCGCCGATTTGGTCGCCATTTTACCATAAGTGATAATTTGCGCTACCTGATTGGCGCCGTATTTATTAATTACGTAATCCATTACACGACCACGACCCTCATCATCAAAATCGATATCAATATCGGGCATGGATACACGATCCGGATTCAGGAAACGCTCAAAAAGCAAATCGTATTTAATGGGGTCGATATTGGTAATCCCTAAACAATAGGCCACCGCTGAACCAGCAGCCGAACCACGACCCGGTCCCACGGAAACATCCATTTCCCGGGCTTTGGCGATGAAATCCTGTACAATCAAGAAATAACCTGGATATCCGGAATTAGAAATAGTCAGTAACTCAAAATCCAATCGTTCTTGAATATCAGGGGTAATTTCACCATATCTTTTCTCAGCACCTACCATCGTCAGGTGGCGCAAATATTTATTTTCACCTCTAACTCCACCATCCGCTTCGTCTTCGGGAATCATAAATTCCTCAGGAATATCATATTTGGGAAGCAATACATCACGATACAGTGAGTAAATTTCAACCTTGTCTATAATTTCCTGAATATTGATAATGGCTTCCGGCAAATCGGCAAAGAGTTTTTTCATTTCCTCTTCCGACTTATAATAATATTCCTGATTTGGCAAACCATAACGATACCCACGACCACGACCAATAGGTGTGGCTTGTTTTTCACCATCTTTCACACACAATAAAATATCGTGTGCATTCGCATCTTCTTTATTTACATAATAGGTGTTATTGGTAGCGATTAACTTTACATTGTGCTTTTGCGAAAACTCGATTAAGGTTTTATTCACCCTATTTTCATCTTCTTGCTGGTGACGCATGACTTCTATATAAAAATCAGCTCCAAACTGTTCTTTCCACCAAATCAAAGCTTCTTCGGCCTGGTTCTCACCAATATTCAGAATTTTACTCGGAATCTCTCCGTATAAATTCCCAGACAAAACCATGATATCTTCCTTGTATTTTTCTACAACAGTTCTGTCGATTCTGGGTACATAATAAAAACCTTCTGTATAAGCAATCGAAGCCATTTTGGCTAAATTATGGTAGCCTTTTTTGTTTTTGGCTAACAGGACCACTTGATACCCATTGTCTTTTTTGGATTTATCAAAATGGTTTTCACAAATATTAAATTCACAACCTACAATCGGCTTAATCTCAGTTTCTGTTGGCTCCTCCCCATTTTCAACCAATGATTTATTTTTTGCAGAAGCCCCTTTGTTGTAATTCATTACCGCACTGACAAAATGGAAGGCTCCCATCATATTTCCCGTATCAGTCATCGCAACGGCAGGGAAACTATTTTTTGCGGTAGCAGAAACTAAAGGCCCAATCCCGATGGTGGATTGCAAAACCGAAAACTGGGTATGATTGTGTAAATGCGCAAACTTAGCCGCAGAAAAATCTTTTTTATCTGCTTCTGAAATAGTAGTTTGCGTTGTGTCCTGTTCTATCGTTTGAAGCTGCTGACGAATTTTATCAGAAGCTTCTTTTAAATTAATATGTTTTAAACCAATGAGTTGAATCTCTCTTGGATTCCTATTTTGAAAATCCTGAAAATAGCCGGCTGGAACATCGAGCTCTTCTTTCGTAAAAATATCTCTACGGATCAACTCCAAAAAACAACGCGTAGTTGCCTCCACGTCGGCAGTAGCATTATGTGCTTCCGCAAAAGGTTTATCAAAAAGATAACTGTGTAATTCCGTTAAGGTTGGTAATTTAAATTTACCACCGCGACCACCCGGTAATTTTAATAATGATGCCGTAACTTCGGTACAAGTATCAAGAACCGGCATAGAGGCCATTGGTGAATCAACTCCCATTCGGTGAAACTCACAGCCCATAATATTCACATCAAAACCTAGATTCTGACCCACAATAAATTTGGCTTTACCTAAAGCAATATTGAATTTCTCCAAAACTTCAGATAAAGAAACTCCATCAGCTTCTGCCAATTCGGTTGAAATACCGTGAATACGTTCGGCATCATACGGAATATTAAACCCCTCCGGCTTCACCAAATAATCCTGATGTTCGATGAGTTTACCCATATCATCATGCAACTGCCATGCGATTTGAATACAACGTGGCCAGTTGTTCGTGTCGGTTATGGGTGCGTCCCAACGTTTGGGTAATCCTGTGGTTTCGGTATCGAATATTAAGTACATAACTGTAAATAAAGTGTTTGCATTTATTTAAAAATACAAAAAATGAATTTCAAATTTAGGTTTTTTTAGGCTAATGAAATAGCTAAGTTATTAACAAAAAAATGTCTCTAAAATCTGAATCTAAGTCGCCTCATCAAATTCTTCAAACTTAAATTCTGATTGCAAAATTCACAAACATTTCAATAATAGTACGTTAAAAAATACAAAATAAACAAGAATATCTGTTTTTTGGATGTCGTAGTATTTCATCAGGAAATAGCACTCCCGCAAACATACAAACAGTCTCTTTTTTCAGGTACAAAATCCTAGACAAAACTACTTTCAACGAAATAAATAAAGACTAATTTATTGCCAATTATTACGATTTTGTTTCATTTTGTTATATTATTTTAACGCAATAACCAGTTTTATGATTGAATTTACAATAAATTTGCAAATTATAAAAAAGCAAAAAGCAACAATAAAATTTTATAAAAAAAGAATTTAAAGTAAAAATAAAGCAGCTTCATTACCCCCAAAATAGTATAACTAATGCGTTAATCTATTTTTAAACCCGTTTGGGTATCGTATTATAATGAAATAGCATAATTGACTCCTATATTTCTTTTTTTAGATTTGTTGCCATTGTTACAATCATGGTGAATTGCAATGGTTGTAAAAAAAAGAAATACACTTAAAAAAAATTAAAATGAGTAAGACATTATTTGACAAAGTATGGGATTCACATGTAGTACGTAAAATTGAAGATGGACCAGACGTGTTTTTTATTGACCGTCATTTCATCCATGAAGTTACCAGTCCTGTTGCTTTTTTAGGTTTAAAAACAAGAGGCACCTCGGTTTTATACCCAGAACGCACTTTTGCAACTGCCGATCACAACACCCCAACTATAAACCAACATTTACCGGTTCAAGACGCTTTGTCTGCTAATCAACTAAAGGCATTAGAAGATAACGCTGCAGAATATGGTATTTCACACTGGGGACTAGGTCACCAAAAAAACGGAATTGTACACGTAGTTGGTCCTGAAAACGGAATTACTTTGCCAGGTGCTACAATTGTTTGTGGAGATTCTCACACTTCTACTCATGGTGCTTTTGGTGCTATTGCTTTTGGTATCGGAACTTCTGAGGTAGAAATGGTTATGGCTACACAATGTATCATGCAGCCGAAACCAAAGAAAATGCGTATCAACGTAAACGGAACTTTGAGCAAAGGTGTTGGACCAAAAGATGTGGCTTTGTATATCATTTCAAAATTAACTACTTCCGGAGGTACAGGATATTTTGCTGAATACGCTGGAAATGTTTTTGAAGATATGTCTATGGAAGGTCGTATGACTGTTTGTAACTTGAGTATCGAAATGGGTGCCCGTGGCGGAATGATTGCTCCTGACCAAAAAACTTTCGATTTCTTAGAAGGCAGATTATACGCTCCAAAAGGAGAGGCTTGGACAAAAGCAGTGGAGTATTGGAAAACTTTAAAAACTGATGCTGATGCTGTTTTTGATGCTGAATTGAATATTGATGCAGCAGATATCGAACCAATGATTACTTATGGTACAAATCCAGGAATGGGAATTGGTATCTCTAAACATATTCCAAGTGCTGACCAAGTGGAAGGCGGCGAGGAAACTTATAAAAAATCTTTGGCCTATATGGGCTTTGAAGAAGATGACGTAATGATTGGAAAACAAATCGACTACGTTTTCTTAGGAAGTTGTACTAATGGTAGAATTGAAGATTTTAGAGCTTTTACAGAAATTGTAAAAGGAAGAAAAAAAGCAGATAATGTTACCGCTTGGTTAGTCCCTGGTTCTCACGTGGTAGAAGCACAAATCAAAGAAGAAGGTCTATTGGATATTCTTACTGAAGCTGGATTCGTATTGCGTCAGCCAGGTTGTTCAGCTTGTTTAGCGATGAACGATGACAAAGTACCAGCAGGTAAATATGCTGTAAGTACTTCAAATAGAAACTTTGAAGGTCGTCAAGGTCCTGGTTCAAGAACATTATTAGCCAGTCCAATTATGGCTGCAGCTGCTGCGGTTACCGGGAAATTAACAGACCCAAGAGACTTGTTCTAAAAGCCTTACGCTTTAAGCAATATGCTTTAAGCAAAAAAACATAATTTATAATACAACTGTAGGGAAAGCCTACAGCCTAAAGCAAAAAAAAATGGCATACGATAAATTTAACATCCTTACGAGTAGTGCAGTGCCGCTACCAATAGAAAATGTGGATACCGATCAAATCATCCCAGCTCGTTTCTTGAAAGCTACGAAACGTGAAGGTTTTGGAGACAACCTTTTCAGAGACTGGAGATACAACGGAGATGATACTCCAAAAGCTGACTTCGTATTGAATAACCCAACTTACAGCGGAAAAATATTAGTAGGTGGAAAAAACTTTGGTTCAGGTTCTTCAAGAGAGCATGCTGCCTGGGCTGTTTACGATTATGGATTTCGTGCAGTTGTTTCCAGTTTCTTTGCAGATATCTTCAAAGGAAACTGTTTAAACATTGGCGTTTTGCCTGTACAAGTTAGTCCAGAATTTGCTGAAACTATCTTCAAAGCGATTGAAGCAGATCCAAACACACAATTAGAAATCAACCTTGAAGCGCAAACTATTACTTTGTTAGCTACAGGACAACAAGAATCTTTTGCTATCAACGGATACAAAAAGAACAATATGTTGAATGGTTTTGATGATATTGATTATTTGCAAAACATTAAAGAAGAAATTGTTGGGTTTGCCAATCAGCTTCCTTACTAAGATAAATCACTTTTAGTTAAGAGACCCGGCAGCTTTTTTTAAAACCTGTCGGGTTTATAAATAAAATAGGAGTATGATTTTAGAAGTTGCTATTCTGCAAGTAAAGAAGGGTGAGGAATCACTGTTTGAGAAAGATTTTGAAATAGCAGGAAAATATATCAGTGCAATTGACGGCTATATTGGTCATAGCTTAAGAAAATGCATTGAACAGGAAAACAAATACATCCTGCTTGTAGATTGGGAAAAAATTGAAGATCATACGGTTGGTTTTAGACAATCTGACGAATATTTAGAATGGAAAAAATTGCTTCATCATTATTATGACCCTTTTCCGGTTGTGGAGCATTTTGAAATGATATTGGAAAATAAAAAATAATACGATTTGCTTTTTAGCATTAAAACATAAAAAGACAATTTGCATATATCAAGCGAATACTTGCAAATTGTTTTTAACAATACCGACAATTTAATCTGTCACAACTTTTTTAATCAATATGGGAAAAAGAAAAATTGAAATAATGGATACGACACTTCGTGATGGTGAACAAACATCAGGAGTCTCATTTTCTGCTGCAGAAAAATTAACCATTGCGCAATTATTGCTGGAAGAATTAAATGTTGATCGAATCGAAATTGCTTCGGCACGTGTAAGTGAAGGAGAATTTGAAGGTGTAAAAGGTATCATGGCTTGGGCCAAAGAAAAAGGATACAGTGATAAAATAGAAGTCTTAACCTTTGTAGACGGAGGACTTTCCATAGACTGGATGAAAAAATCCGGCGCCAGAGTTCAAAATTTATTGACCAAAGGATCGCTCAATCATTTGACGCATCAATTAAAAAAAACACCGGAACAACATTTTACCGAAATTGCTCAAGCTGTTGCATTGGCTCAAGATAACAATATTGATACCAATGTATATTTAGAAGACTGGAGCAACGGAATGCGTAATTCCCCTGAATATGTATTTCAATACCTGGACTTTTTAACTAAGCAACCCATTAAAAGAGTCTTATTGCCTGATACTTTAGGGGTTTTAATTCCGTCAGAGACTTTTGAATTTATTTCAAAAATTACAGCAAGATATCCCAATACACATTTTGACTTTCACGCTCATAACGACTACGACTTAAGTGTTGCCAATGTCATGGAAGCCATAAAAGCAGGAATTCACGGATTGCACGTTACTGTAAACGGAATGGGTGAACGCGCTGGTAATGCTCCGCTTGAAAGTACTGTAGCCGTAATCAATGATTTTTTACCGGAAATAAAAATTAATGTAAAAGAATCTTCCTTGTTCTCTGTGAGTAAATTAGTAGAGACATTTACAGGGTACCGAATTCCGGCGAATAAACCTATTGTTGGTGACAACGTATTTACACAAACTGCCGGTATTCATGCCGATGGAGACAACAAGAATAATTTATATTTTAATGATTTACTTCCGGAACGTTTTGGAAGAAAAAGGAAATATGCTTTAGGAAAAACATCCGGAAAAGCGAATATTGAAAAAAATCTTCAGGAATTAGGGTTAAAACTAAATCAGGAAGACTTAAAATTAGTGACCCAAAGAATTATCGAATTAGGCGACAAAAAAGAAACTGTTACCAAAGAAGATTTACCATATATTATTTCTGATGTTTTGGATAGCCAAACCTACGAAGAGAAAATTGTAGTAGAATCTTATGTCTTGGTTCACGCCAAAGGAATGCGTCCTTCAACAACGCTTTGTTTAAAAATAGACGGCGAAATTATCGAAGAGAACGCACAAGGAGATGGACAATTTGATGCTTTCATGAATGCTTTGGGAAAAATATACAAAAGCAAAAAAATGTCTTTACCAAAACTGATTGATTATGCTGTTCGAATCCCGCCAGGAAGTAGCTCAGATGCCTTATGTGAAACCATAATCACCTGGACGAATAACGGAAAGGAATTCAAAACAAGAGGATTGGATTCTGATCAAACAGTTGCCGCTATCGTAGCGACCCAAAAAATGTTGAACGTGATTACCGATTAGAGATACAAAGTATTTTTCAGCTTTGAACCTTTGAATCTTTGCCACTATGAACCTTAAAAATAATAAATACTTAAAAAATGAAATTTAACATAGCCCTTTTAGCCGGAGACGGAATCGGACCAGAAGTAGTTAATGAAGCAGTAAAAGTTTCTGATGCCATTGCAAAAAAATTCAATCACGAAATCAATTGGACACCTGCACTTACGGGAGCTTGCGCCATTGATGCAGTTGGAGTTCCTTATCCTGATGAAACACACGAAATCTGTATGAAAGCTGATGCCGTTTTGTTTGGAGCTATTGGACATCCAAAATACGATAATGACCCAAGTGCTCCCGTAAGACCGGAACAAGGATTATTGTTAATGCGCAAAAAATTAGGTTTGTTTGCCAATGTGAGACCAACCTTTACTTTTCCATCTTTGATTGACAACTCTCCTTTAAAAAGAGAGCGTATTGAAGGTACTGATTTAGTTTTCTTAAGAGAACTTACCGGTGGAATTTATTTTGGAGAAAAAGGAAGAAGAGACGATGGAGAAACTGCTTTTGACAACTGTGTTTACACCAGAGCTGAAGTAAAACGTTTAGCTAAAAAAGGATTCGAATTAGCTATGACCCGTAGCAAAAAATTATGTTGTGTTGACAAAGCAAACGTGTTGGAAACTTCCCGTTTATGGAGAGAAACTGTACAAGCTATGGAAAAAGACTATCCAGAAGTTACAGTAAGTTATGAATTTGTTGATGCCGTTGCCATGCGTTTGGTACAATGGCCAAACTCTTATGACGTATTAATTACCGAAAACTTATTCGGAGATATTTTGACAGATGAAGCTTCTGTTATTTCTGGTTCTATGGGATTAATGCCATCCGCATCTGTCGGAGAACATACTTCATTGTATGAACCTATTCACGGTTCCTATCCACAAGCTACAGGATTAAACATTGCTAATCCATTGGCAACAGTATTATCTGCAGCCATGATGTTTGAAGATGCTTTTGGATTAAAAGTAGAAGCTGAAGCTATTAGAGCGGCTGTCAACAAATCTCTAGAACAAGGAATTGTTACCGAGGATTTAGCTGCCAAAGGAGCAAAAGCTTATTCAACCAGTGAAGTAGGTGATTGGTTGGTTGCTAATCTATAAAAAGTTTAAAGTTTCTTTTGTTTAAAGTTCAGTAATAGTCAAGGTTATTATCTAAAAAAACATTAAACGTTTTTTAGCTATTGCTCAACTTTAAACTTTAAAACAAAAAATAATACCCAACAAAAAAGGTGTCAATTTACATTGACACCTTTTTTTTATATAAAGAAAAAAATATTAATATCCTCCTCTGTTACCACCACCACGGTTATCTCCACCACGGTTGTTTCCGTAACCTCCGCGTGAATCTCCACCACGGCTGTTGTTAAAACTTCTTCTTTCGCCTTCTGGTTTTGGCTCAGATTTGTTTACTACAATTGCACGTCCTTGAACAGTAGCACCGTTCAATTCATCAATTGCTTTTTGAGCTTCTGCATCATTTGGCATCTCAACAAAACCAAAACCTTTACTTCTTCCTGTAAATTTATCAGTAATGATTTTAACTGAATCAACTGCTCCGTATGCCTCGAAAGACTCTCTTAAATCTGCTTCCTCAATACTGAATGGAAGGCTTCCAACAAAAATATTCATATGTACTTATTTAAATAATGAAACAAATGTAAACTTATTTTTCTCTAATCTACTATATATTAGGTTATTTATGCTTTTATTTTGAATTAAAAAAATTAAAATACTATAAAACCGACAGATTACAAGAAGAAACACTACTATTCTTGTGCAGGAACTACCGGTACTTTATAAAACACTCCTTGCTGAAAATTGATACTCGGTCCCGCCAAAGGGTTATTAGCAATGTTTTCCGCATTAAATTTAAAAGTTCCTGAAACGGTCATATTGAGGGCATCATATTCGGTAATCACAATTTGACCATCCCCTATTCCAAATCCTGTAGAAAAAATGATACTGCCGCCACTGCCTAAAAGTTCATAGCTTGCTTTTTTTGATTCACTTGTTCCTAAAAAATAGGTTTGAGGCGCAGTAGAAGTGGTTTTTAAAAACAATTTTTCATTCGTTGTATAGCCTTCGATTTGCAAAGAACCATCCGAAGCAAGAGTTGCTTTAGAATCAACTACTCTCCAAAAAACATTATCTTTCAAGCCTTGCAATGAAGGATTATTGAACTTAACATTCTCCTCACAGGAAGCCAATAAAAAAAGTACAATTAAAGAAAGAAACAGTTTTTTCATAAAATCATTATTTAAAGAAACAAAAGTATAGAATTTCCGACAAAAAAACGGAAATGAGCAAAAAAAATACCATCAAAATTGCCGTAACACTTTATCACTCATTAAAATAGAAAACCAATTAGTTTATATAAATAAAAAATGTATCTTTGCACCCTTAATTAACAGAGGTCGTGCACCTCAAAATTTAATCATAAGATTATGTCAGTAAAAATTAGATTACAAAGACACGGTAAAAAAGGAAAACCTTTTTACTGGGTTGTAGCAGCAGATGCTCGCTCAAAAAGAGATGGTAAATACTTAGAAAAAATCGGTACTTACAATCCAAACACAAACCCAGCAACTATCGACTTAAACCTTGATAGCGCAGTTAAATGGTTACACAATGGTGCTCAACCAACTGATACTGCTAAAGCAATTCTTTCTTACAAAGGAGCTTTATTGAAACACCACCTTGATGGAGGTATTCGTAAAGGAGCTTTAACTCAAGAACAAGCTGATGCAAAATTAGCTGCTTGGTTAGAGGCAAAAGCTGGAAAAGTTGATGCTAAAAAAGACGGTTTGACTAAAGTTCAAGCTGACGCTAAAGCTAAAGCTTTCAAAGCAGAACAAGAAGTAAACGCAAAACGTTTAGCTGCAGCTGCACAAGCTGAAGCAGATGCTATTGCTGCTGCTACTCCTGCTGTAGAAGAGGAAGTTTCAGAAGAAGCTCCTGCTGCAGAAGAAAATAACGAAACAACTGAAGCATAATTTAAGCAGCGAAAATGCGTAAAGAAGATTGTTTCTATTTAGGTAAAATCGCTAAAAAATTTAGTTTCAAAGGAGAAGTTCTTGCCTATTTAGACACGGACGAACCTGAGTTATACGAAAACTTGGAATCAGTGTTTGTTGAATGCAACAAACACTTGGTTCCTTTTTTTATTGAAAGCAGTTCCCTGCACAAAAACGATTTTCTCAGAATTCGTTTTGAAGATGTAAATACCGAAGAAGAAGCGGATGCCTTATTAGGCAACGATTTATACCTTCCTTTAAAAATGTTACCCAAACTTACCGGTAACAAATTCTACTTTCATGAAGTTATTGGATTTGAAGTAGAAGACAAGCGCCTTGGTGTTGTTGGAAAAATTCAATCCATAAACGATACTACCGCGCAGCCTCTCTTTGAGGTAAAAAACGGAGATGTAGAAATACTGATTCCAATGATTGACCATTTCCTTGTAAAAATAGACCGTGAAAACAAAAAAGTAGTCATGGATTTACCGGAAGGACTTATTGAAATGTATTTATAAAAAGTTTATTCGGTTAATCGTTGATTTGGTTATTTGTATAACCAGCTGAAATGCTTCGCCAGTTCGCTATCGCTCGGGTCAGCAATCGTTAATCCTCAATCAGAAACCTTCATGTTCCAGTTCAAAAAGTTCACTATAAACCAAGATCGTTCCGCTATGAAAGTAGGTACTGATGGTGTTTTATTAGGCGCATGGACTCCCTTAGAAAACAATCCTTTCAGTATTCTGGACATTGGAACCGGGACAGGAATTATTGCATTGATGCTGGCGCAAAGAAGTTCAGCGGAGCAAATCGACGCTTTAGAGATTGACGAAGATGCGTACGAACAGGCAACCGATAATTTTGAAAACTCCCCTTGGAATGACCGTCTGTTTTGTTTTCATGCAGGATTGGATGAGTTTGTGGAAGAACCGGAAGACGAATATGACCTGATTGTTTCCAATCCCCCCTTCTACCAGGAAGATTACAAATCAAATAATGAACAACGAGATTTGGCCCGTTTTCAAGACGCTATGCCTTTTGAGGATTTGATTGAAGCAGCCGATTTATTACTATCCGAAAAGGGTGTTTTCTGCGTCATTATTCCTTTCAAAGAAGAAGAAAATTTCTTGGCATTAGCCCAAGAATACGAATTATACCCTCAAAAAATCACTCGTGTAAAAGGCACTCCAATCACCGAAATCAAGCGCAGTTTATTGGCTTTTAGCCGAAAAGAAAATCCAAATTTCACTATCGACGAATTAGTTATCGAAACCGCCAGACACATCTATACAGCAGAATATATTGAATTGACGAAAGATTTCTATTTGAAAATGTAGAAAAAAAGTCTCTACTTTTCCATAACACGCTCTAACTCTGCGTCTCTTCTTTCTTTAAATAAAAGGACAACCGCAAAATTGTATCTACAAACACGGTATTATTCCTAATAAATTCAAATGAATTTAAAAAAAATATCTTAAATTTGAGTTAAAATCAAATCCATTCACAACAACAAGTTTGTGAAATTTCGCATACAATCATTTTTATTTTATTGCACTCAACAGTATTGTAGAACAAGACTCCTAACCTATAGTATAGCATCATGAAAATAAATCTTCTTCTCTTAGTAGTACTTTTTTCAACAGTGCAATTGATGGCTCAATCACCTGTTATTTCCAATAACAAATTCTCCCTCGGGAGTTACGGCCGGGCGGGAGTTGCTTATGGTGTTGGTGTAGAAAGTGAGTTCCCGCGTTCACTCAATTTAAACGGAATGGGATCAATTGGGGGGAGATTTGAAGAAAATGATTATTTTGAATTAGCTGCGGCGATGCACTTCGCCCCAACTATCGGAGGCAGTGACACAACCAAAATAAGCGCTCAGGCCCGATTTGCATTTTATACCACCCAAGGTCAATTGATTGGCAACGTCACCAATAAATCAACAGGCGGAATTACAACAGCTTTACCGGAATTATTCGTCGAGGCCAAAAACATAATGGGAAGCGAATGGACTGTATGGCTTGGTGCCAGACTATACCGAGGTGATGATATCCATATAATTGACCATTATTATTTTGATGATCATGGAGGACAGGGAATTGGTGTCAAATACAAAAACACGCAGCTTTCGGTGATATTTACAGGTTCGATTGACACCACATCTACATTACCACCCAATTTCTATCTCAATATTGTCAATGGGACTCCTGTTCTGGGACTACGCAACAGATATGTTTCTATTTTAGAACATACAGCACCCGTACGTAAAGGTTACATCAAATTGCTTGGGGAATTTCACCGCCTGCCATCTGGCGTCTCCAGCGATGCAAATACACAATACAGTTATCCTGCGGACATTGGATTTGTTGTAGGGGCTAAATATTATAAAGACATTTCTACCAAACTTCCCGGTTCCTTTAATGCCGTAAGCGCCCGCTACGGTTATGGAATTGCAAATGGTGGAGATGGGGGCTCCAGCAGAACATACATGACCTACGGAGGACCAAACCTTGAAACCAATAGTTTCAAAAAAGCGTACTCTCTGGCCCTTACCGAAACATTCTTACTGAATCTCAGCCAAAAATATTCGCTTAACGCCTATGCCATTTACACCAAAAGTGTTGGCGCCAGTGATAGCCTAAACAAAACACCCGATTATCTCGGAAAGCAATTATTATTCAACAGGAAACAGGATATCTCTTTTGGAGCCAGAGGAACATGGTATATTAAAAACTGGCTGCACCTGCTTCATGAAGTTGATTTTGCCTGGCGAAAAGATGGTACTCAGGAATTTGCGCAGATGACCAAATTCACTATTGCACCCACATTGGTTCCCACCTCACAACGAGATGTTTGGGCGAGACCTCACTTCAGACTCGTATATAGTGTTGCCCATTACAACCAATTTGCTGCTGACAACCTCTATTCACCCTATTTAGCACAAAGCGGCTCTCAAAGTTGGGGCCAATATTTAGGTGCTAAAGTGGAATGGTGGGTCTGGTAAAACCCGCTGATAAGACTAAACAAAATAGAGCCAACAAAGGCTTTTTATTTGACAGTACATTTCAATATCTTTTCCGATTTATTATGATGCAGATTCGCATCATCAAAACTCCTGTTTATCGTCCTCCAAAATAAAATTATTATTTTTCCAGAATTCAGGATCTTCTTTCAAAACTACTCCAAGTTTTAATCGATCAATTTGACGGTTCATTTTCTCGACATTGGTTGTATTTATATCCAGAGACATCATGTCGTAACTTGTCATTTGTGTCTTTACAAGTTTATTATCTTTCCTCGACAAATATTTATTTTCCACAGTTTCATTGCTGTAATTCAAAAAATATTTGTCGCCGACCAGTTTGTAAGTCTCTGTAATTTTAAGCACCGCTTGTTTTTTCAATCCTGAATTATCATCAGGATAATCAGGGTATTTTTCTAAATAATGTTCAAATTTGACTATGGCAAAGGATTTGGTATCAATGTACAGCATTCCTGTAGCGTATTTTGGGGCTGGATTACTAAATCCAGTAGTAAATACATCTGGCGCATTATTGACAAAACTTACCATATACACATTCCGATTATCATAGCTCGCAACACCTTCATTTTTTAAATTGAACGAGGTCGTTTTGTGTATCACATTGGACTCGCTAAGAAGGATGTTTGTAAAAATCATTACACCAAAATAACCAATCCCTTCCCAATTGTCTTTTGACGGGTTATTTGTAGTACATTGAAAATGAAGTAAATTACCATAGAAATTACTTGCTGCATCACTAGAGCTGTTAATTCCCTCAGGACAATAAGTGTTTAAAACCGCTTCTTCATTAGAAAAAACAACCCCATCTTCTTTGATTCTCGATCTAAAAAAGAATTTTTGATTGTAAGGATTTTGAAAATAATTGTCGTATATGTTCTTTCTTACTTTCTTCAAAATCTTTTCTGCCGTCAACGATTTTACTTTTTTTCTGGATGCAGCTAGCTTCATACCATCTAACTGAATGGTTTCTTCATCAAATTTTTGCAATTGAATCTCAACTACATTCTTTAAATTTTCCAATTTTGAAACAGACAGTGTATCCGAATAATATCCTAAAGCCGAAACAATCAATTTGCCATTAAAACTACTTCTAGGAACTTGAAACTGGAATGCTCCACCATTATTTGCCACCACGCTTTTGTTTGTATTCAAAAGATAGACATCCGCATTAGGAATGGCTTTGTTGCTTTTTTTATCTGTTATTTTTCCTGACACAGTAAAAGATTCTAGTGCAGTGCTTGCTGTATCCAATATACCTGGTTTTGGTGGGTATGATTTTTTTATAAAAAGCAAGCCATCAAAAACTTGATTCCATTTTGCTTTAATGGGCAGGTTACTCAATGCCGAACAGTAGTAACTGGTAGTGTCTTTTTTGTCAAAACCAAAAAACACTTTAGTGTTCTCGTTGCTAGTCAATTGATGCTCAATACTATTAACTGGTGGTTGCAGTATGGGATAATTGCGGATACCTATAAAACCATAATCTCCCTCATAAGAAGAGAACGCAATACTGTACAACTTATCTTTGAAATGGTTTTTGAGTAACTCGCCCATAGGAATAGCACCTTCCAATGATTTTACTCTCCCATAAATTTCTTCGCTTTTGTCTCTGAACTGCTTTTCTATTTCTATTTGTTGCTTCACGTACCCATCAGTTAGGGTCGTGTATTCAAAATCTTTTATATTATTTGCAAAATGATTGGAAGAACTCCAGCAAATCATTTTTTCCTCTGGATACAATTCAGAGAGGAATATCAAATTTTTAGCCATTTGAGAATCTCTGAAATTTTGTTGCTTCAGTTTTTGCTTTTGTATTTTTTTAATTTCAAGATCAACCTGCGCAATTTGATTCAGGACTACTTGTTCCATCAATTTCTCCTGTATATTAGGTCTTCCTATTTCCTTGAAAGATCCTAAAACCAGATTATATTGCTGATACAAATTCAAAGAATCTTTCTTATTTGCCGCTACATTACTTAAATCTCTCTGCACAAATATTTTTTCGATGTTGCTAAAAACAGTATCCGAAATAATGATTTGTCGTTCCAAAAATATCTTTTTTAAATCCTCTATAAAGTATTGATTGAATAAAGAACCGCCTTCTTCGCTATCAAAACCAATTACTTTTATAGTATCCTTAAAGCTAGCTGTCCGTTCCATATGCGACAATAAATTCTGGAAGGTGCGGGTGTTGGACCACCTATAGACGCTTCTGTTATAGATTGCTGTAGTAACTTTATTTGTGGTATACAATTTCCAAGCTTTATAGCCTTCGTACATCCCTGTTTCAAAAACAAGGGTATTCTTCCCTTTTCTACGATTCAAATGTAAAGCAAGGTTCAATTTCTCATCCATCGTAGCGCCATCGCCATAGGTTTGCTCTCCTAACAATATGATTTTTTTGTTTTTCAGTATTTTGTCTAAAAAATAAAAATCTTTGTTATCGTTCATTACATAAGGTTTTCCTGCAATGGGTTTCTGAGAGAAACTAAAACTAGAACAAAAAAGAAATAATAAAAGGGTAACTTTTTTCATTTTGATATATTTATGTTTTTCAACAATAGCGAACTCTGTACTTTTCAAGAAATATGGCATGATTGCCGATCCAGTTTTGATAAAGTTTCGCTTTAATTGTATTCTATTTCCCTTTTTCTACAAAAAGTACAGCTCTTTCCAGCACTTCGTCTTTCCCTCTTTAATTCAACGAATCGTCGGTTTTATTTCAATATCTGGAACAATCCCTATACGATGGGTTTCTTTTTTACTAGCAAATCCTATTTGGAATACTAAAACAAGAACTATTAAGATGTTTTTTTTCATTTTGATTTAATTCTCATATCTTTATACTACCCTACATCTTAACATTTTACATGTAAAAGCTTACAAAAACAATCAAGGGCTACTTTTCAAATATATGAGTTTTTTTTTATTAAATTATAAAACAGCCTTTTTTAAAAAATGAATAAAGCACTAATCATATACTGTTCACAAGATGATTCACATCATAGAAAATAAATTCTTTAAATCAAAATGAGTATCTATTTTTAAAAATATAACATTTTACATTAGTTTTGTTATATTTCTTTATGTAGATTTGTTGCATTAAAATTTTCAAACCATGAAACCAGATTTATTTCAAGCACCGGATTATTATAACCTAGACGATTTATTGACAGAAGAACACAAATTAGTTCGTGATTCAGCTCGTGCCTGGGTAAAAAGAGAAGTATCTCCTATTATTGAAGAATATGCTCAAAAGGCTGAATTCCCTAAACAAATCATAAAAGGTTTGGGCGAAATTGGTGGTTTTGGACCTTATATCCCTGAAGAATACGGTGGTGCCGGTTTAGATCAAATTTCATATGGTCTAATCATGCAGGAAATCGAACGCGGTGATTCTGGAGTTCGCTCTACTTCATCTGTACAATCTTCATTGGTAATGTATCCTATTTGGAAATACGGAAACGAAGAACAACGTATGAAATATTTACCAAAACTGGCTACTGGAGAATTCATGGGCTGTTTTGGTTTGACAGAACCAAACTATGGCTCTGATCCAGGAAGCATGATTACGAACTATAAAGACATGGGTGATCATTATTTATTAAATGGTGCCAAAATGTGGATTTCAAATGCTCCATTTGCTGATATCGCAGTGGTTTGGGCTAAAAATGAAGAAGGAAGAATTCACGGTCTTATCGTAGAACGCGGTATGGAAGGTTTCAGTACTCCAGAAACACATAACAAATGGTCACTTCGTGCATCATCTACAGGAGAATTAATTTTCGATAATGTCAAAGTACCAAAAGAAAATTTATTACCCAACAAATCAGGATTGGGAGCACCACTAGGCTGTCTTGATTCTGCACGTTACGGTATTGCGTGGGGTGCCATTGGAGCTGCCATGGATTGCTACGATACAGCATTGCGTTATGCCAAAGAAAGAATCCAGTTTGACAAACCAATTGCCGGAACCCAATTACAACAAAAAAAGTTAGCCGAAATGATTACCGAAATCACCAAAGCACAATTACTGACTTGGCGTTTAGGTGTTTTGAGAAATGAGGGAAGAGCTACCTCTGCCCAAATTTCAATGGCAAAAAGAAATAATGTGGATATGGCGATTCATATTGCCCGCGAGGCCAGACAAATGTTAGGCGGAATGGGAATTACCGGAGAATATTCTATCATGCGTCACATGATGAATTTAGAATCGGTCATTACTTATGAAGGAACCCATGATATCCACCTACTAATTACAGGTATGGATATAACCGGAATCCCAGCATTTAAATAAGATAAACAACTATTAAAGTATTTATAAAATCAATAGTGAAAGCTTCTTGGAAACAAGAAGCTTTTTTACATTTACAATAAAAAATACCACCATGGATATTCAAACAATCAACAGCAGTATTCAACCCCAAAAAGAACAGCTGTTACACCATCCTTTATACAAAAAAGTACAGACTATAGAAGATTTACAATGCTTCCTGGAAAGTCATGTTTATGCGGTTTGGGATTTTATGTCGTTATTAAAAGCGTTGCAGGCTAAACTAACCTGTACGACAACACCTTGGTTTGCAACCAAAAACACCGAAACAAGGTATTTGATAAACGAAATTGTTCTTGCCGAAGAAAGTGACTTGACTATTGATGGCCGTCGCCAAAGTCATTACGAAATGTATATTGAAGCTATGGAATCCTGCGGAGCAAATACAGTTGGTATAGAACATTTTTTATCAGAAGTAAATTCACTGCATAACATATTTGTAGCCATCAAAAAAAGCAATCTGCACCCAAATATCAAAACCTTTTTAGATTTCACTTTCAAAGTTATAGAAGAAGGAAAGGCACACAAAATTGCCGCCGCTTTTACTTTTGGAAGAGAAGATCTTATTCCAAGTATGTTTACGGAAATTCTTAAAAACTTTCAGGAAAATTTTCCACAAACCGACTTGAGCAAACTAATCTATTATTTTGAAAGACATATCGAATTAGATGCAGACGAACACGGGCCCATGGCTATGCAAATGATAACAGAACTTTGCGGAACAGAAAGTCAAAAATGGGCAGAGGTCGAAGAAATCTCGATTCTGGCCCTAGAGAAACGAATCGGACTTTGGGATGCAATTGAAGAAAGTATCATGATGAAAGCAGAAATGGCTTAGTTATTTAAAAACCAAATCTGTCAAAAAAACGTAACTGGTATTTAGAAAGATGTATTCCTAATTTCAAGATCATGAAAACACAATTCCAAATACTAGTTGCTTTTATTTCAATTCTTTTTGTTTTGGGTTGCAGTAGTGAAAATCCTATTACGGAGAATATCTCCGCACCCACTTTTACAGAACCTGTACCCAACCCAACACCGGCTCCTTCTCCAACCCCACAAACACAGACACCTCCTCAAACCAAAGAAATTCATTATCTGGCCCTCGGTGACAGTTACACCATCGGGCAAAATGTTTGTGAGACATGCCGTTTTCCAGAACAATTAAAAACAAATCTGGAAAGCTCTGATAAAGGTATTCGCATCTCATTAAAAATTATTGCCCAAACAGGATGGACGACTACCAATCTGATTTCAGCGATCAACAGCCAAAATCCATCTTCCACTTATGACTTAGTCACTTTGTTGATTGGTGTAAACAACCAATACCAACACAAACCTTTTTCTCTCTATGAAAAAGAATTTCCAGAATTAGTTCAAAAAGCCATTGCCTTGGCAAAAGGGGATAAATCAAACCTCATTGTCGTTTCAATCCCTGACTACGCTTACACACCATTTGGCCAGCAAAGCGAAAACCCATCCACTATTTCTCTTGAAATTGACAGCTACAATGCTTTTGCAAAAAAATACTGCGAAGACCATACGATACAGTTCATTACTGTAACCGACATAACGCGTCAAGGCCTGACCAATAAAGATTTGGTTGCCCAAGACGGTTTGCATCCCTCTGAATACGGATATTCCTTATTTGTAAAACGAATTTTACCTTCCGCTACTGTTATGATTCAAAACTAAAACAGCATCCAATGTATTAATTTACAGACACCAATTCTAATTCTAAACCTTCTAAATTATCGGTAATTGGAATTTGACAACCCAAACGGATATTGGGTTTCAGGGAAGCGGATTGTAAAAGCAGGGTCTCTTCCTTCTCGCTCATTTCATTTAACGTTACATCGTTAAGGATTTGACATTGGCAGGAGGTACACATCGCTTTACCTCCACAATGACCCACTGTACCAACAGGAGCCAATTCAAAAGAGCGAATCAATTCCATAATACTCAAATTCATATCTGTTGGCGCTTGTACCTGATGCGTAACTCCTTCTCTGTTTGTGATTTTAATTAAAATATCTTGTTGCATAATTAATCCGCTTGTTTTAATCTTTTAAAAGTCCTCATAAACTACAAAAAAGCATTTGAACGCTGTAATTTACTTCCTGTAAAGTTCTTCTAAGCAGGGCACTTATAGCATGATATTTGTCAGCAAATTGAAAAATTATTTCTTCTTAAAAAGAGTATAAAAAAAAGCGAGAAAAAATTTTCTCGCTTTTCTTAATTCTCTGGAGCCAACTCCAATTCCAAACCATCTAAATCTTCGGTGATTGGAATCTGACAACCTAGTCGACTGTTTGATTTTACATAAAAGGCTTCTGAAAGCATGGCTTCCTCGTCATCACCCATTTCTGGTAAAGGTACATCGTTAAGGACGTAACATTGACAAGATGCACACATGGCCATCCCCCCACAGGTCCCTTCAACAGGGAGCTCGTAGGCTTTACACAACTCCATAATGTTCATCGCCATATCTGTTGGAGCTTGTAATTCATGAACAACCCCTTCTCGATCTTTAATTTTAATTAATACATCCATTCTAAATAACTTGGAATTAGTTTATTTTCATTTAGAGCTTAACATAAAGGGTAACATCTTGGTAAATTACTTTTATGATAACTCTTTTACATTTTAATCTTGGGCTAAGCTAAAAGCATACTCTTTTGATCGCCCATTTTCTTTAATTTTCAAACCGACAATATCATCTTGATAAACCAGCATCGTAACTCTTGATGACACAGAATAAACACTGTTTACCAATTGAAAAATGAAAACCCCTTCAAAAGTGATATTCGTTATTCCTTTTTGGTCGGTTTTCGTTTTAACTTTTTGAGGATATGAAAATTCAGCAGAATTTAAACCTCCAACATCTTGTAACTTCGCTTTTCCGTCGGTAAAATCACTTAAGAATTCATAATTGGTAATTTTAATCTTACCATCAGTATTCGCGTTAATGAGAATTTTCGATGCGTAATTAGCCTGTGACCATTCATCATTTACACCCACATAAGCTTTAGAAACATATAAATCCTGAAGAACTTGCTGACTATAACCTAAGGAGCAGAAAAATAATAAAATAAATAATTTGTAGTGTTTCATCATGATTTTGGGGTTTTAGTTATTTACAAAAATAACTTAATTATCCAATAAACATTCATCAAAAACATCAATTATTTAAACATTTTTTTACTAAACCATTAATTAAATCCTATTTTTTTAACAATTCGTAAAAATAGAATTGTTAAATTTTTAATACTAATGAAAGAAATATCTCCTATTCGGATTTTTTTTAATCCAATAATAAGCTGATAATTAAACCTTTAGTAATTTCTTCTTAGTAAAACTATTTTCGTTCTCGCTCTCTGCATTTTATTTGTGGAAAACGGTTAAAAAAAACAAAAATTGATAAACATTATAGAATATTCACTACGGTTTCTATTTGTGGCGCAAATTTCTTGATAGTAGTCTCTACCCCAGCCCTTAACGTCATTTGATTTACGCTACAACTGGTGCAAGCTCCCTCAAGACGCACTTTTACATGTTTGTCGTCCTCGATGGAAATGAGCGTAATATCACCACCGTCTGAATTCAGAAAAGGCCTGATTTCGTCCAATGCTTTTAAAACGCTTCTTGTTAATTCTTCTGTTGTCATTTTCTTTATTTAAAGATTGCAAGATTAGAAAATTGAAAGATCAAAATCATCTCAACTATTCTACTTTCTTATTTTTTTACAGCAGAACATCCTGCCATAGTGGTTATTTTTATAGCTTCTGTAGCTGGCAAACTTTCGTTTCTGTTGACTGTCTCTCGTACCACATTTCTGGTAATCTCCTCGAAAACCGATTCTATTACAGAACCTGTTTGCATTGCTGCCGGACGACCATAATCTCCAGCTTCACGAATAGACTGTACGATTGGCACTTCACCAAGGAAAGGAACTCCTAAATCTTCTGAAAGATTTCTGGCGCCCTCTTTTCCGAAAATGTAATACTTATTTTCAGGTAATTCTTCCGGTGTGAAATAAGCCATGTTTTCGATAATTCCTAAAACAGGAACATTTATAGCCTCTGACAAGAACATGGAAACTCCTTTTTTAGCATCTGCCAAAGCTACTGCTTGTGGTGTGCTTACTACAACCGCTCCTGTAATAGGTAATGATTGCATAATAGAAAGATGAATATCCCCTGTTCCTGGAGGTAAGTCGATTAACATAAAATCTAATTCACCCCAATCCGCATCAAAAATCATTTGATTTAATGCTTTCCCAGCCATAGGACCACGCCAGATCACTGCCTGACTTGGTGAAGTAAAAAATCCTATAGACAAGATTTTAACTTCATAACTTTCGATGGGTTTCATTTTTGATTTACCGTTAACCTCAATAGAAATTGGCTTTTCGGACTCTACATCAAACATAATAGGCATAGAGGGCCCATAAACATCCGCATCAAGAACTCCTACTGAAAATCCCATTTTAGCAAGTGATACCGCTAAATTTGCTGTTACTGTAGATTTTCCAACGCCTCCTTTTCCGGAAGCGATTGCAATGATATTTTTAATTCCAGGTATTGCTTTCCCTTTAATCTCGTTCTTCTCCGGCGCTTCTACCTTAATATTAACTTTGATTTTTGCTTCAGGAGAAACCAAATCATGAATCGTTTTTTTGATATCGTCCTCTGCACGTTTTTTGATATGCATCGCGGGTGTATGCAATACTAAATCCACTACTACCTCATCTCCAAAAGTAACCACGTTTGCTATTGCTCCGCTTTCTACCATGTTCTTTCCTTCTCCAGCTATAGTAATTGTTTCTAAAGCTTTAAGAATTTCTTTTCTATCTAATTTCATTTATTGTGTGTGCTTTTTTGTTTGTAGTTTTTGATAAAAACTATATTTATTTAAACTAATTTTAGATTACAAAGATAACGGATTAAGTTCTTATTTTAAAGGATTTATATCGGATTTATTGATACATGAATTGATGGTGATTATTCCATATCTTTTTAAAAATTACATGACAATTCAGGAGTCAAATTATCCAAACTAAAAAACATAACTGCTTACTGACCGCTGATTTCCGGCTCCCAAAAATGCTTCTCAAAATCGACGATCTGATTATCAATCACGACTATTCCCTCGTTTTCCAACAGTTGTTGCATCAAATTAGTTCCGTCAAAATGCAACTTTCCGGTTAGCAATCCTTTTCTATTGACTACACGATGAGCAGGTACATCGTCTAAATTATGCGAGGCATTCATAGCCCAGCCCACCATTCTTGCAGAACGTGCTGTCCCCAAAGCTTTTGCAATAGCACCGTAAGAGGTTACTTTTCCAAAAGGAATTTGTCGGGCAACGGCATAAACTCTTTCAAAAAAATTGTCGTTTGACATGATTAGAATGCAATTAAAACAGTTACTTCTTCAATACTTTTCGAACCTAAATGGAAGTTTCGGTCCGGAAAAATCTATCCTAAATAATACTTAATAATATTAAAAAGGGTTATTAGCGACACCAATCCAGTTATCGTCCCTATGAAGGTATTCATATTCGCCATAATATAATCGGTTTTGTCCTCTATCTTTTTAAAGAAAGTAATATAAATATAGAAAACCATAAACGAACCTAATACCACTCCACTTACAAACACAAAAATATAAGTTATGTCAAATGAAAATAATTTATAGGACGCCAATGTAATGCTCACAAAAACATAATACGGTATTGGGAAAAAATTGAGTGCCGAGAGCAGCATTCCCAAGAAAAAACGGGTGGTTTTACTCTTTTTTTTAATTTTCCCTTTTTTGAGTTTTGGTTTTTTAGCAATCCACAAAAAGTATATGGTCAAGGCTGTAAAAATGCCAAATCCCACTTCCCGCAATAAAACCACCACTTCTGGACGCTCATCAATGAATTGAGCAAATAAAATAGCAAGTGAAGCTTGGCAAAAAATCACAGTGACAGCTCCCAAAACAAACCAAAGCGCACTTATTTTACCTTCTTTCAGGTTCACTTTAGCTGCTGTCATATTGATTAATCCTGGCGGAATAATCCCTATACAAGCGGTAAAAAAACCTAAAAGCAAGGATATGAGTAAATTCATAGAAGCGCTTGATGTTCCTTATTCAGTGTTTAATTCGCAGTTTGTCTTGATCTGTTTCGAAACTGAATCCAGCAAACTGCGAACTGAACACTATTTTATTTTGAATCGAATATACGTAATTGCTTTGTTAATCTCCAAATATTGTTTTTCATAAAAGGTTTGAAAAGCAGTTACTTCTTCCGGACTTCCTTCGTTCACATACACATTATGGTTCGCATATAAAACCTCATGCCCTTCACCATGCAATAGACCCAGTGTATATCCATGCATAAATTCGCTGTCGGTTTTTAAGTTCACCACACCGTCTTTTTTAAGTATTTTTTTATACAGTTGCAGAAATTCTGAATTGGTCATTCTGTGTTTGGTGCGTTTGTATTTTATTTGCGGATCCGGAAAAGTAATCCAAATTTCATCCACTTCATTTTCAGCAAAAATATGATTGATTAACTCGATTTGAGTTCTCACAAAAGCCACATTATTCAATCCGGTTTCAACAGCAGTTTTGGCACCACGCCAAAAACGGGCTCCTTTGATATCAATTCCAACGAAGTTTTTATTAGGGTATCTTTCGGCCAGACCAACAGAATATTCTCCTTTGCCGCAACCTAATTCCAATACCAATGGATTTTCATTTTTGAAGAATTCCGAATTCCATTTTCCTTTCAGAGGAAATAAATCACCTACTACTTCTTCTCTTGTTGGCTGAAAAACGTTATTGAATGTTTCGTTTTCCTTGAACCTTTTTAATTTATTTTTACTTCCCACTTTTTCAGAATATTTCGGCAAAATTAAGGAAATATATACTAATGAAAGAGATCCTGACAAAAAAAGAAAAAACTAAAGACGTGTAAATCCAAAAATACTATAACAATTAACTGCAATGGTATAACTTTCTTTTTTCGAAAATTATTTACCTTTATGTTAAATAATTAAGCTATGAAAAACATTTTTTCGTCTATAGTAATAATAGCGGTGAGTTTTTCTCTTTTCGCTTTTTACCCTAAGACAACTGAAAACCCAACAAATAAAGTAATTCCTGTTGCACATTTTCAACAGAAACCCAGCTCCCCTATCAGCAAGACTCTTATTGTCAATTTTTTTAAAGAATATCCTGATTTAAAAGAATATGAATCGGATGTTATGTTATTATACAAAGAACGAAAATATAAAGCGATCTGGCATGATGGCAAAGGACTCATTGAATTTGCCTATTCCTTATATCCAAAAGTGGGTCTGTTGAAAGAGGAAGGACTAAACGCCAGCTTTGCCTATAATGAGGCGATTGACAGAATATTTAATGAAAAACCCGCCAATACACTATCTGTGCCCGACACTGATATTATGTTGTCCAGTATGTATGTCTTTTATGCCCAAAAAGTATATGTTGGCATTGGTTCCAAAAAAATCAAGGAAATTGGGTGGTTTATCCCGACAAAAAACATTTCCTATGGTGCTCTTTTAAATTCTTTGTTGGCCAACCCTGAATTATTAAATAAAAACGAAGCAGATATGTTTGCACAATATTACAGTCTGCGTGCTATTTTAAAAAAATACCGTCAAATAGAAAAAAACGGCGGTTGGGATCCGATAACAGCTGAACCTTCCGGTAAAGAGTTAAAACCTTTTGACAGCGCCATAACCATCGGTCAAATAAGAAAACGTCTGGCTATGGAAGGCGATTTAAAACAGGACTCCAAAAGCAATTTCTACGATGAGGAATTGATGGCTGGTATAATGAATTACAAAAAAAGATACGGCTTAAAGTTACATTACATCATTAAACCCGAAAATATCGAACAAATGAACGAACCTATTGGCAACCGTATCAAAACTATTATAGTAAATATGGAGCGCTGCCGATGGATCCCACCTGAATTGGCCAAAGCCAAAGAGTATATCATTATAAACATCCCCTCCTTTAGACTGTTGTTTAAAAGAAATGGCAAAACCATACTGGAATCGAATGTCTTTGTCGGCAAAATCATGTACGAAACTGTCATTTTTAGCGCCGATATGACTCAAATCGTTTTTAGCCCTTACTGGAACATCCCAAATAGCATCGTCGAAAATGAATTACAGTCCGAAATAGTTCGAGACAAAGACTATCTCGCGAAACATAATATGGAATATTACAAAGGAGGAGTCAGACAAAAACCCGGACCAGAAAACTCTTTAGGACTCGTCAAATTTATGTTTCCCAATTCCAATGACATCTATCTGCACGACACGCCCGCTAAAAGTTTGTTTGACTTTCAATCCCGAGCTTTTAGTCACGGCTGTATCAATGTGCGTAAAGCTAAGGAATTGGCATTGCTGATTTTAAAAGATGATCCGGATTGGCCAATTAAACGTATAGAAGAAGCTATGAAAGGCGAAAAGCAAACAATCTGCACCCTGAAAAATAAAATCCCGGTTCACATTGGGTATTTCACAACTTGGGTTAACGATGCCGGAGAAATCAGCTTCTTTAACGATATTTACGACCGAGATGAAAACCTGGCCGGATTACTGGTTTCCGACGCAGAATAATTTAGTTCTTAGACTTCAACTTTTCAATCAAAGCGTCTTCAATAGGCGCTTTAATTTTAACCACTTCGTTTGTATTGTCATTTGGAACCGTCATCGACAAAACATAGTGTTTAATTTTCCATTCCTTCCCTATTTTTACCAACACCCCTGAGCCTCTGCAAATTTTCATTTGGGTATTTAGTAATTCATCAAACCAGGCTAATTTTCCTGTTTTGTCAAAATAAATGTGGCGTTCCAAAGCGGTAAAATCCCAGGCCCTTCCTTTATCAAAATAAGGCTTCGCAAAAGCTTTAAAATCTTTTTTATTCCAATTTTCCGTAGCATCTGTACCAATGAAGATAGCGTCCTCTGTCAGAAAGTTAAAATAAATATCAAACTTTGCCTCGGCAGCGGCTTTATGCCAAGCGTTGAGTGTACTGTCAATCTGTTCTTTTTCTTTTGGATTCTGAGATACAGAAGTTCCAAAACCCGACAAAACCACTAAACCAACTACTAAAAACAGTAGTTTTATTTTATTTTTTTTTCTGCTTATCATAACTACCCAATTTTATTTTCATTTTTCCGTCATTCCCGTCAACAACCACTAAATTTAAGACAATCCCTTTGTATCTGAGTTCGTCTCTTTTAGCCTTATCCTTAATTTCAAAATCCTTTTTAGGATCTCTAAGTGGAATTTTCATCCCTAAATTTGTGCCTCTTTTGAATGAATAGATCCCCATCACATCAAAATTCAACACATTCGAACTTACTTTAAAATAGTCAACGTCTACCTTATGCCCAATAATAGCGATTTTTCCGGATAAATCATTAAAAACAATATGTTTTACATCTCGATTTGGAAAGGCAACTTTTCCCACTTTCATTATGGGTTCAAAATTAATTAAAGAACCATTTTTTATTTCATATTTTAAATCCCCTTTCATTGAATCATCAACTAATCCTCCATCCTGATCCATTTTGCCACTCATAGCCGCTGTAGCTGAAAGATTTCCTCTAATATTGTTTGGCTGAAATGATTTTATTCCAAAATTTTTGAAAGAGGTTAAAAATCTTGGTATATCTACCGACGTTATTTTGGCTGCCGAGTTGAAACTTTGCCCTCCGTTTTGAGGAATCAGTTTTGCATTAAAAGATATGTTCCCGCCGGAAGTTTCAATCCAGCCATCTTTAATAAACAATTGCCCGTTGTTCAGCAAAATAACAAACTTTGCATTGGTTGCTGTTAAACTGGCATACTGTAATTTATCTAATTTTAAATTTATTACAACTTGCGCCTTATTAAGTGCGGTAAGTGGACTAGCCGCACCCGCTTGAGAATCCGTTTTCTTTTTCACAACCGTTTTATCTTTATACGCCAATGTCGCCATCATTTTTTTCATATCAAAAAAAGGACTTTTTATATTGATAACGGCCACCATTTTTTCTGGGGCATCATAATATAAGTTGAGGAAATTATCAATTCGCCCATCTATAAACACAATATTTTTATCCCTTTGATATTTAATATCTCTAATAAATAGCGCCTCTTCTGTAAAATCAAGTCTGATATTGGTTTTCGCCGTCAGATTTTTAGGCTTATAAATAAAATGGGCTTGTTTAATATCAACCGCTCCGGTAAAATGTGGTTTCTTCATTCTTAAATCAACGATATCCACTTCAAAATCCAAATTTACTTTAGCCGTACCTTCATAAAACTGAATAAAATCCTCTCCCATAAAGCCTTTCATTTTGACAACATCAAAATCTGATCTTAAACTTCCAGATGCCACTGGTTTTTCTAAATTATTAATCGTTGCAACAGGGACGACAATAGGAATTTCTTTGTAAGAGCCTGTCAAACTTTTAATTATTATAGCGGAATTCGCATCACTACTACCCAAATCTTTTTTATAACTATTGGTGAATTTTGCATTAAAATTACAATCGGTAATCAAACCATCTGGAATCGTAAGTTCATTATCCTTTATAAAAGCTTCCACCACTATCTCGGGATCTCCTGCAACATTCATGTCGCCGGCAATCGTACAACCTACTTTGATAGGCTGTTTCAAATCAAAGCTTTTGAGTTTTGCAGAAATGTTATTGGATAACAATTTGTACGCGCTAGTCCATAAAATTTCCGTTTTGATATCAATATCAAAATTAGCTTTGATTTTCTCCAAACTGAAATTAGCTTTTATATCAAAAAGGTCATTCCCTATTTTCAGGTCTTTAGTATCAACTTTAATCTTATTTTCCGCTTTTGAAAAAGCGACAGCCAACACTCCTTCTACATTTTTTCCTTTAATAAAACTTCCCTTCAGGGCATTAAAAGCCATACTTTTCGCCAAGGTTTTAATATGCAGATCGGTTTTCCAGCCCTCATCGTTAAAATCAACTGTACTTTGCAGGGAAGCCACATCAAAATAGAACAATTTGTGCTTTTGCTGGTTTTCGGAGATAAAAACAACATTGTTTAAATCAATTTGATTAATAGATTTTGTTTTATCGCTTTTAGCTTTTGGTTGTTTAGGTTTTGGTTTTAATATATTGGAATTAGAAACCCCATTTTTATCTTTAAAAAGATCAATCTTGGCGTCATTGATAACTATTTTACTGATTTTCACCTCATTTTTCAATAGTCCTAAAACATTTAGACGCACTTCAATTTCTTCAGCTTTCAGCAGTGTACGTTTATGAATAGGAAACAAACTGTCTCTCAGTTCCACTTTATTCAAAACAACGGTAAAGTTGGGAAAGCCAATTAAAAACTTGTAACCGACATCCCCTATCTTGACATGCCCTGCAATATTATCATTGATGGTGGTGTTGATTTCAGAAACAATTTTGGGTTTATTTTGGTTGAAATAAATTCTTAAGCCACCAAAAACGACGACTATCAGCGCTACTAAACCAAGAAAGAAAAACCCAATTCTTTTGATGATTTTTTTTGAATCAATTTCTTGTAAATACAGCTTTACTTTAGTTAAAAATGAGTTCATAATCACGGTTTTATATTCAGAACTAAGTTAGTTAAAAAATTTGTTTCTAACTAAAAATTAAGGTTTTACTGCTTAATTTATTTAGCTCAAAAAATCCTGACAACCTCTTTTAAACAATCACTCCTATTCCTTTCCAAACCTTTTCTAAGCCCTTAGAAGAAATATTTATTTCAAAAAATAATGCCCAACGCTTTTGCTGAACTAATTTTTCCAATTCCTAAAACTTTTAACCAATTTATTCTTATTTTTGACAAACTTAAAGTCCAAAAAAAGGACATTAACAAACCAAACTCAACACTATGAAAACATTAAAAATTATTCTCCTAGCCTCCCTTTTTGTATTGGCATCCAACACAATTAAGGCACAAGGTTTCGGTGTTAGGGCCGGAGCTAATTTCTCATCAGCTTCTGAAGGAAATCTTGGAAGTATCGACAATATGACTGGAGCTTATGTTGGCGTTTATAAAGAAATGACACTTGTAAAAAGTTTACTATTCGTACAACCGGAATTGCAATTGTCAAAACAGGGATTCAGCACCTCAACAACCGATTTTGATTTGACTTACCTTACTGTGCCTGTTCTTGCAAAATTGTATGCGGTTAAAATCTTAAGTTTCGAAACAGGACCTCAGTTTGGGTTTAAACTCAAAGACGACGCTGATGGCCCTCTCAATCCTGATTTTAATGATTTTGATACTGCCTGGGCATTTGGAATGTCTTTCCATTTACCTTTCGGTCTTTCGATCAACGGTCGTTACATTAGCAGTTTTAATGAAGTAATCGAAAATACCGATGCCAAAAACCAAGTGGTACAAGTAGGAGCTGCTTTTACATTCTAAACTCAAAAGCACTTTTTATTATAATTTAAAAACCGACAGTAAAGTCATTGCTTTACTGTCGGTTTTTTTCTTTCAAACCAAAAGAAAACTGTATTAAGTAAACAATAACTGACTTTATCAAATTAGGACATAATTTAAAGCGATTCTTGAATTTAGTTGACTGCCTTTTTTTGTATTTTTATATTCAATTTTACATAGAAAGCCCTAGATATGAGAAAATTAATTTTATGGATCGTCGCCGTTTTTTTCTGTTTCTTATTTGTTGCTGTTTCTTGCAAAAAAGAAGAATCCTCTTCTTCAAAACCTGAAGGAAGTTCCAATAAGTTGACCCCTCTGAGTGAAATTCCTTTTGACAGCACCTTGGTACATCCGTTTTTTGATAAATACCCGAAACTCAAAAAATTTGAAGCAGAAGTCGATGTCTTGTACAAAAAACAACAGTATCATTACATTTGGTACGACAAAAAAGGCATCACGGAAGTTGGCAGTTTGTTGTACAACAAAATTTTAAATCTGGAAGAGGAAGGAGTTCAGGTTCCGATACCATATAAAGATAAATTGGACGAAATTTTTCAGGAAACCAATGAAAAAGAAAAACCCAATACCGAAGACGAACTACTGATTTCTTCGCTCTACTTTTTCTATGCCGATAAAGTATTCAAAGGCATTGATCCCCAAAAAAGCGCAGAATTGGGATGGTATTTGCCTCGAAAAAAACTATCTTATGTCAACTATCTGGATTCTATCATCAGTAATCCCTCTCTCATCAATAAAGACGAAAAAGAAGTACTGGGGCAGTATTATCGCCTTCGCGAAGTCTTGCAAAAATACCGGGCTATAGAAAAAAAAGGCGGGTGGAACACTATCGTCTTAGATTCTACAGTAAAATCGCTAAAACCGGGAGACAGTTCTGAAACTATTGCCCAAATAAGACAGCGTCTGTTCAAAACGGGAGAACTTTCGTCTGATTCAAAAAGCACTGTGTATGACGAAGAACTCAGGGAAGGACTTTTGAAATACAAAAAAAACAATGCCTTTAGCGCCACTTCAACCATTACGCCGGATCACATCGCTTCCTTAAACATCCCTGTAACGGCCCGAATTAAAACCATCATGGTCAATATGGAGCGTTGCCGATGGCTTTCGACAGATATTTCTAAAACTAAAGAACTTATCGTAGTCAATATTCCCGCCTTTCAATTGACGTATTTCAAAAATGGCGAACCTGTGCTTCTCTCAAAAGTGGTTGTAGGCAAAGCCTTGAATAAGACCGTTATTTTCCATGCCGATCTGAAATACATTGTCTTCAGTCCTTATTGGAATGTACCCAAAAGTATTATCAAAAAAGAAATTGAACCGGCTTTGGCCAAAAATCCCAACTACCTCGCCAAACACGATATGGAATGGCATAAAGGTATTCTCAGACAAAGACCCGGGCCAAAAAATTCCTTGGGATTAATAAAATTTCTGTTCCCCAATTCCAATTCGATTTACTTACACGACACCCCATCTAAGAGTTTGTTTGAGCAGGAAAAGAGAGCATTCAGTCATGGTTGCATTCGTGTGGAAAAACCTAAAGAACTAGCCAATCTAATTCTGGAAGACGACAAAAACTGGACTCCCGAAAAGATTGATGCCGCCATGAACAAAGGCGAGGAATCCTGGTATGCGCTCCAAAACAAAATTCCGGTTTATATTGGTTATTTCACCGCTTGGGTAGATCATGAGGGAACCATTCACTTCTATGACGATATCTATAATAGAGACGAAACCCTGGCAGCCATGTTGTTGGAGGAATAATTACTGTATTGATTTCGATTGCTTTTAGCCCACAGATTCTGAAATTATACAAGATTGGGCTTTCGCCAAAATTAATCTGTTTTGGCTAAAGCCCATTTGCTTTTTATTATGCTATCCGCTGGTTAAAACCAGCGGCAATTGAGAAAAATAGTGGCGATTAACATCAATAACTTTATTTTACTCTAATTAAATAATTTTCTTAATCATTATCCTATAGACATTTTTGCAGATTCTTTCCATAGATAATTAGGCATAGGTTCATTAAGTTCCCATTTAATACTCATTGGTTTTGAACCTTCTGTTTCTCTAAAATTAGCCTCTCCAATAAAAACATATCCTAAAGTATTTCCGTTTTCATCATTTGCTTTTTCTCTTACAAAAAGTAATATTTTTTTATTAATCTCAATATGATTTATATACGATAATCCTTTCGGTGTTTCTGGTCCATAAGCATTATGAGATTGCCAATGAAATAAAGTTTCACTAATTGCATAATCATCATACATAGTTGTTGGAGAAAAATTCTCTTCAGATTTAATCAAATTAATAAAAAGTATTTCTGTATTTAAACTTTTATTTTCGGCTGCTCCCTCTCTATTAGATGATTTTTTATCAAATGTACTTAAACCGAAAGCTACTAATATTTGATCTCTTGTGTAACGAGAATGTAACTTTAATGGCTGTTCATATGGTAATTGAATGTCAATTTCTTTAAAACCTATTTTATCAATCAATATTTCTAAAAATTCTATAATCTCATTAACAAGAGTTTTATTTTTTCCTATTTGAATTATACTTTTCTCCAAAGAATCGAATCCTCCTACATTTTGCCATACATCAAAATGTAACATCAACAACATGGTTTTTTGATTTTCATCAAAATCATTAATTCTAATATTAAAACCTTGTTTTGCAATCTTTAAAATGAAATTGAAATAACTAGTAGAATTGGTTGACAACCATTTATTACTAATAGCTGAATAGATCTGCTTTTCATTTATATTTTCAAAATCATCAATTACTCCAGCTCTTTGACATAATCTTGACCAATTATCTTTCTTGTAAATTGTTTCAATCGGAATATGATTTAATTCAATGAAATTATTCAGTGTTAAAGGCAAATTAGTTTGATGTTGAAAGTTCCTGATTTTGGTTATCAATTGATTTATATTTAATGAGGTTGCTTTTCGAATATTTTCAAGAATTGTTTCTTTAGTTTTCTTCTCTAAAACTATGGAACATCCCAATGGTAAATGTGGAAAATCATCTTCTATTTCTTTTTGAACCGAAGTTGTTGTTTTTCCAATTAACGCTCTAAACTTACTTTCAAAATCATATTCAGGTCTTGAATTACCAACAAAATCTAAAACTGTCAAACAATCTTTTCCATCTGACAAACGTAATCCACGTCCCAATTGTTGCAGAAAAACCGTCAAACTTTCTGTTGGTCTCAAAAACAACACTGTGTCAATTTCAGGAATATCTACACCTTCGTTGAAAATATCAACAACAAACAAATAATTGAATTCTTTTTTCTTGAATTGTTCTCTAATTCTATCTCGCTCGTTAGTGTTTTTCGCCGTCAAACATACTGCTCTTAAACCAGCTAAATTGAATTTATCAGCCATAAAATTGGCATGTTCAATTGTTACACAAAATCCAATAGCACGGACATCGTTTATATCATTTGTATACTTATTAAGGTTGTAAATTATCTCTCCAACTCGTATGTCATTTTTAGTATACAAACTTGTCAATTCACTTGCTACGTATTTCCCTTTTTCCCATTTTACATTAGTTAAATCAATGCTATCTGTTATTCCAAAATACTGAAAAGGACTTAGTAATTTCTTATTTAATGCTTCCGGAAGTCTAATTTCAGCAGCTATACGATTGCAGAAATCTTCTAATATGTTTTCACCATCCATTCTTTCAGGAGTTGCTGTTAATCCTAAAAGTACTTTCGGTCTGAAATAATTTATTATTGGCCTGTAAGTCGATGCCGAAATATGATGCACTTCATCAACAATTATAAAGTCATAATATTCAGGAGTTAGTTTAATATCTTTTAATCTATTATTTAAAGTTTGAACAGAAGCAAAAACATATTCATTAGAACTTGGTTCCATTCCATCAACCCATAAATCTCCAAAATTATTATCTTTTAAAACACCTTGAAAAGTGGCTTTTGCTTGTTGTAAAATCTCCTTTCGATGAGCCACAAAAAGTAACTTTGATGATTTATTATTACTTCTAAAATTTTTATAATCAAATGCCGAAATAACTGTTTTTCCAGTTCCTGTAGCGGCAACTAATAGGTTTCTATATCTATTATGAACTGATCTTTCAACTTCTAATTTTTCAAGTATTTCATTTTGATAATGAAAGGGTTTTATATCAAAATAAGATGTTGTAAAAGAGTATTCTTTTGAAAACTTTCCTTGTTTTAAAGCTTCGACTAATTTCACAGAATGAATATTCCTATCATATAATTCAAATTCTGTATTTTGCCAATATGCCTCAAATGTTTTCTTAAATTTATCGATAATATGGCCAACTTCTTTAGTAGTCACTTTTAAATTCCATTCTAAACCATCCGTTAAAGCGGAACGCGAAAAATTAGAAGAACCTATGTATGCCGTATGAAAACCTGTATTTCTTTGAAACAAATAGGCTTTTGCATGCAATCTTTCATTACCTGTATTATAAGAGACTTTTACTTCTGTATTTTCTAAAGAGGCTAAAAACTCGACTGCTTTAGCATCTGTAGCTCCAATGTATGTAGTTGTAATTACTCTTAATTTTCCGCCTCGACTCGTAAACTCTCTAAGTTCACGCTCTAGAATTCTAATCCCTTTCCATTTGATAAAAGAAACTAATAAATCAATTCTATCAGATGATAAAATCTCTTTTCTCAATTCACTTTCAAGAGTCGTCCCCGAATTTCCACCTGTGAAAAGTTCACTGTGAATTAATCTTGTGTAAGGAGTAATTTCTTTTAAATGCAAATCTAAATCAGTGAAATGAGCGTCGACTTTTGTAAAAACAGCTTTTAGAATTTTACCTTCAGTTTCTATTAAATCGTCCTCAAACTCTTCTTTCTTTAATTCTTCTTTTAAAAATAAAATTATCTTATTAGCAATCTCTATTTGTGTTTCCACAATATCATCTCCCTTAATTAAAGTAAAGGCATGTTTAATTGTTTTACCAATATGTTGTGATAATAATTGAGCGGCTTCAGCTTTGTCTATTAAAGTTTTCTTTACTTGAAAAATATCTTTATCTAATTCGTTTATTTTATAATTGATTAGTTTGGTAACTAATTCTTCATACAATCCTTGGTTCATAATTCAAGTTTTAAAAATTCTTCAACAATTGGTAAATCTGCCTCTGCCCAATCAAGACTCAATAATTCTTTTTTCTCCAATAACTTATACGCTTTATGTTCCGTTAGTCTAATTTCACCTAGAATGTGATTTGCTAAAAAAGGAATTAAATTAATTTTAAAAGTGCCATAATCACAAATACTATTGGAAAGCTTTTTTAAAATTTCAATTTCTATATTTATCTCTTCTTTAATTTCTCTTTTAATACAATCTATTTCACTTTCATTTTCTTCTAACTTCCCTCCTGGAAATTCCCATTTTAAAGGCAACTTCATTCTTTCACTTCTTTGTGCTACCAAAATTTTATCATCTTTTACAATAATAGCGCAGGTTACATTTATAGTATTTGGCATCTTTAAATAGTTTTGAAAGTGTTTTCTATTTATCAAATAGTTTGCAATTTGTACGAAAGATAGTCAGATTAATACGTACTGATGCACTTTTTCTGTCAATTTTTCCTTAATATCCATAACCCATAAAAGTAGTTTTGCGAGGACAATTGACCGGCTTACAATTGTCCTCATTATTGATTAGTTTTCAACTTGATTTTTTTGCATAAAAAAAAACGCCAATCTCTCGATTAGCGTTTTTATATTTTTAGTTACAATACCCTTATTCAATCTCTGTTTCCAGATTATTTTCGGGTTCAATGCGTTTGATGGTTTGCTTTCGGGTAATTAGAAGCGGGATGGCAACTCCTCCAGATAAGGCTACCAATACAAACAAAGCAGACAAACCATTGTTTACGGTTTCAAAAAAAAGCTTGGTGTAGAGTTCATGGTCTTTCTCGGCAGTGAGTTCGATAATTCCTACCATGGCTTTGTAGGCAAAAAAACCGGGAATCATTGGAATCACAGCAGGAATAGCAAAAATCATCGGTGGTGCTTTCCTGTTGTGTGCAGCCATCACACTAATTAAACCAATCAGGGAAGCTCCACAAAAAGCAGCCAATACAATCCCTATTCCCTGTTCAATCATAAAAAACTTGACCAATCCTCCCAAAGCCCCGATGACAAAAATAGTCGCCAAAGCTCTTTTGGGTACATTAAAAAGCACCGCAAATCCAATAGCGGCCAGTCCCAGCCAAATTCCTTTTTCTAAAAATAAGAGCGTCTCCATAGATTAGAATTTATAAATTAATAAAGCCACAACTAATCCTAATGCAATGGCAAAGGCCATAATTAAAACACTCACTCCCCGGGTGACACCGTTTAAGGTGTTTCCGTCAATTAAATCCGAAAAAGAGTTAATCATGGGAACACCCGGAATTAAAAACAAAACCGAGGTCGAAAAAGCATGAATATAAGTTTCGGCAGGATTAAAATAAAAATAAAAACCGGAAACCAAAGAGGCCGTCGCCGAAGCAAAAAAGATGGACAAATAAAAATTAAACTTCAATTTCATAGCTTCCTGACGCACCCATAATCCACAAAAAGAAGCTACAAAAGTGGCCGCCATTTCGATGGCATTCCCACCAAAAAGCCTACAGAAAGAAGCTCCCGCCAAAGCCACCAACAGCAAAACCAAATACCGTGGATACAAGTGTTTTTTATTTAAGGCCGCCAACTCCTGATTGATGCGTTCTACGGTCCATTTCTCTAATACAATTTGCCAACTCATTGTACTGATGTCGGAAATCAAATTGAAATTCAGATGCATATTGGGCACCCATTTTACACTGGTGAACACTTTGTTTTTGTTCTGATAGGTTAAGGTAATCATCAGAGCGTGATTGGTGATTGACAAATCCGAGTTACACCCAAAGGCTCCTGCAATTCGACTTACTGTGACTTTAATCCGTTCCGTATTGGCTCCGGCAACCATCAGGAGTGAGCCAATTTCTAACAGCATTTCTCCTAATTCGTATTTATTTGGTTTTGTACTAAATTCCATCTAAAAGGTTTGAAAATTCTCCTTCAAATTTAACCAATTTTGACCAGTTTTTATGGGTATAAATGGAGTAGTTTCAGAATCTTACTAACGCAATCGATATCATTTTTAACAGTTGTCCCAAATGCGCAACAAAATAAAAAATGGAACGCAGATGAGGCTGATAAATGCAGCTTTTTTTAAAATTATGCTCGTGTAGATTGTGAAAAAAGTGCGTAGTGATGGAACACGGATGAAACGGATCTAAACTGATGAGCACGGATTTTTTTCAATATTTTTTAAATCAATTGCGTCCGCACTGCGGACGCAATTGGAAGGGTCCTATAAATTAAAATTTACTCCCAGAACAATGTTTCTTCCCATATTTGGAATCCCATCGGTCTTGAGGCGGGAAAGGTGTGCTGTGTAGTTTTTGTCTAATATATTGTTGGCATTCAGGTTGACATCAAAAACAGTTTTACCCATTTTGACTTGGCCGCCAAGCCCCAGATTCAGTAAGGTATATCCGTTCGTTTCTGTTTCAAAATCACTTACATTATTCTGATTGAAGGTCGATGAAACATTCAAAGTGGCAAAACCATCTTCCAGCCAGTTTTTGATTTTAAATTCGGTTCGGATGGTGTTGTTCCAATTGTTGGCCGGAATCAAAGGCAGGTAATCGCTCCCAGCGCTTCGGGATTGTTTTTTACCGGTTACAGTTTCAAAACTGGTTTCATAATGCAACCAATCCAACGGATGCGGATGAAAATGCAATCCGATTTCCCCCCCATACAATTTCGCATTATCCTGAACGTACTCGAAAACCGCATTCTCATCAATAACCTCCCCAGTTGGCGAAGTGTAGATGTAATTGTTGATGTGATTGTAAAACCCGTTTGCAAAAAACTCCAGGTGATCCGTTTTGTATTCCAGATTCAAATCGGTTTGTACGTTCTGCTCGGTTTCCAAATCACTGTTTCCTATTTCATAACGGTTGGTTCCTTCATGAACACCATTAGAAGTCAACTCGGCTAAATTGGGCGCTCTAAATCCCGAAGCGAGATTCAGACGCAATGTGAAATCCGGAGCCAAATTAGTCTTGTATCCCAAAGCGGCATTGAAACTGTCATATGATTTATCGATAGCTTCAAAAGAACCTTCCTCGCCCGCAATCCCGTACGCATCGGTTGTAATTTTTCGATTATCAAAACGCAAACCTGCTTGCAACGCATTTGATTTCCATTCGTAATTAGCGGTTCCAAAAAAGCCAAAATCATTGGTCACGGCATCCGGAATTAAATATTCCTCACCCGAATTGGTATTGGTTTGATGCATCCCCTGAATTCCAATAATAGTTTCCAGTTTTCCAAAAGCGGGCAGATAGTATTTTGCATCATAATTGAATGTATTCAGCTTCATGTGCAAAATAGCGATGTCACTGTCCTCAAACTCGCTTCGGTCATTAGCAATGTAGCCCAAATCAATATCCAGTTTTGATTTTTCGAAAAAGAAAACATTGTTCAGACTCAATAAATGATTGAAAACACCTTGTTTGGGATAATCGGTTTTTTTGCTTGTAGTTTGCTCGGCAATGCCTTCTTCGGGAATCCCTAAATCGAGTTTATTATAATTGTAACGGAACACACTCGAAAACTTAGCATTACTGTAACCAATTCCCGATTTGAAATCGGTCTCGTTGTAACGGGTATTGGTTACTCTATCACCATCGGCAATTTTATAATCCGAATGTGTATTATAAGTTCCACGAGCGAGGAATTTCCAGTTTTCGGACGATGTTTTCAATCCTAAAGAAGAATTACTTCCGTTCGTATTAGAGAAATATTTTTGGTTGAAATTTGCTTGAAATGTACCGGCGTTCGCAAATTTTTCGGGATTGAAATACAAAACTCCACCTAGGGCATCTGAGCCGTACAACAAGGAAGCTGGGCCTTTGATGACCTCGACACTTTCAACCCCCGCATCATTTAATCCCAAACCGTGTTCGTCACCAAACTGCTGATTCTCGATACGAACACCTTGCGAATACACTAAAACCCGATTCCCGCTCAAACCACGAATAACCGGTTTGCCAATCGAAGCTCCCGTAGAAACCTGAGAAACACCCGGAATGGTCGCCAATCCTTCGATCATGGTAGCGGTTCCTTTTCGTTGTAAATCTTTGATGCTTTCATGTTCTACTTTCATCACGTTTTGTGATTGAATTTTATTGAAAGCCGTGGAAACAATTACCTCGTCCATTTCAAATGCTGTCTCTTCTAGAAGAACATCCAAAGTAGTTTCTTTCTCGAGTTGCCCAATGGTTTTATTTTGGGTACTGAATCCCAAAAAAGTAAAACTGAGTTTTAGTCTGCCATTAGGAAGATTAGTCAGTGTGTATTTCCCGTTTTCGTCTGTAGTAGTGCCTTTATGCAATTCCGGCGCATAAACAGAAACGCCTTTTATCGGTTGATTGCTTATACTAGTTACAGTTCCCGAAAGAGTATTTTGTGCCTGAAGCATCGCTGAAAACCCTAGTATCAGGGCCATTATAATTTTTTTCATTAGAAATGATTGTATTGTTCAAAAGGACCACTTTCTTAAAAAAAGAAACTGGGACCAGAATTATTTAGTAAATAAATTGTACTTCCAAAAAACCACTTTGAATATGGGATATGGGAATGGTACGTAAATAGGTTCTAGTGAATTTTTTATTGAAAATAAAACGTAAAAAAGCAATTGATTTTACACCATTAAGGCATTAAGTAAATTAAATTATCTTTTTTGACAGACCTTAATCTCTTAATGGTTCCTTTAAAAACTATTTTTTTACAATGCTTTTATTACCAATAAATTAAACAGAAACTGAAATAGAATCAGTTTCAATACCAACCGGTGGTCCGCGATGGGAATACAAACTTCCGGAAAACGAAAGAACCGTTTCCGTGGCTTTGAAGAAATAAGGAATTCCTTGGTGTGCCGAATATAATTGAAATGAAAATTCCTGAGGGGAAACGTAAACACCAAGTGTAAACTCACAAAGCAAACAATGGTCAAAACCTTTGTGCTGATGCGTTAATTCTGCTTTGTTGGAATCGTGTTTGTGGTAACAGATCTTTTCAGAAAGTTTCTGTTCCAGATGTTCATAGCCATGAAACGATTGAAACACTATCGAAAACAATAGTGCAATCGCAAAGAAAAGATTTATAATGAGCTGTTTCTTTTTCATGAGTTGCAAAGGTAGCAAAACATTGTCTTTCGATTCAAAATATTACAACAAAGAGTTTCTCTATTTTTTTAAACCATATACGATTAAAAAAAATATAGTTTTCAAAACCAAAAAAAGAAAAATATCTTTATTGTGAAAAAAAAACCATCTGTTTAGACAAAATATAATTTGTCAAAACAGATGGTTTTAAATTTGAACTAAAAATTAAGTATTATACCAATTTCGCAGCAATAAGGTATTCTGCAATTTGGATTGTGTTTGTCGCTGCACCTTTTCTCAAGTTATCTGCAACAATCCACATATTTAATGTATTTGGCTGGCTTTCGTCACGACGAATTCGACCAACAAAAACATCATTTTTTCCTTCAGCATATCTTGGCATTGGATATGTGAAAGTGTCTATATTATCTTGTACCGTAACACCGTCCGTATGATGCAAAATGTTTCTTACTTCATTCACATCAAAATCATTAGTAAACTCAACGTTTACCGCTTCGCTGTGTCCGCCAACAACTGGTACACGAACAGCAGTAGCAGTTACTGCAATACTGTTGTCGCTTAATATTTTTTTGGTTTCGTTAACCAATTTCATTTCTTCTTTGGTGTAACCGTTATCTTCAAAACTGTCGCATTGTGGAATACAGTTTCTGTTAATTTTATATTTGTACACCATGTCACCTTCAATACCAGCACATTCGTTTTCGAATTGTTGTACCGCTTTTACCCCTGTTCCGGTGATGGATTGGTAAGTAGACACAATCACACGTTTGATGTTGTATTTTTTATGCAAAGGTGCCAAAGCTAATACCATTTGAATAGTAGAACAGTTTGGATTTGCAATAATTTTATCTTCTTTGGTCAATTCTCCAGCGTTGATTTCCGGAACAACTAATTTTTTAGTTGGATCCATTCTCCAAGCAGATGAGTTATCGATAACTGTTGTACCTGCTGCCGCAAATTTTGGAGCCCACTCTAATGATGTACCTCCACCTGCAGAGAACAAAGCAATATCTGCTTTCATATCTACAGCTGTTTGCATTCCAACAACTTTGTATTTTTTTCCGTTGTATTCAATTTCTTTTCCTACTGATTTCTCAGAAGCAACAGGAATTAATTCTGTAACTGGAAAGTTTCTTTCTGCCAATACTTTTAACATTACTTCGCCAACCATTCCGGTAGCTCCAACAACCGCTATTCTCATCGTATATTTTTTATTATTTGACTATTAAAATTTGAATTGCAAAAGTAAGTAATATCCAAATCAAAACAAGCGTGTTCACAAAAAATAACAAATTGTTATATTTGCAACAAATAGTTGTTAATTTAAAATTGGGTTATGCTCTCCTATATTTTACAGCAATAAATTCCAAACCGATTCGCGCCCGTTGGGATCCTAGGTCAAAAGCTTTTTGAACAATTTTTTAGGTGTAAAATGGCATCTCGACTTCGCTCGATGTGACAGAGTACTGGTATTATGCTATTAAACTTGATTTCACATAAATAAAAACCAAAGAAAAACCGCCTCAATTAAGAAGCGGTTTAGTCCTGAAATTCATTCAGGATAAATTAGAATATATAGTATAGCGGTATTATTTTTTCAACAAATCTCTAATTTGTGTAAGCAATTCTTCTTGGGTTGGTCCTGCAGGTGCGACAGGTGCCGGTTCTTCTGTCTTTTTAGTTTTCTCATAAGCTTTTAAAACCATAAAAATACAGAAACCTATAATCACAAAATCAAAGACAGTTTGTATAAAAGAACCATAATTCAAAGCCACTTCTGCAACGGCGGGAGCTTTCTCAACCCCATTTTCCATTACGGCTGGAATACCGTCCTGCAATACAACTTTCAGGTTTTTAAAATCTACTTTTCCTAGCAATAACCCTATAGGCGGCATTAAAACATCATTTGTAAAAGAGGTTACAATTTTTCCAAATGCACCACCAACAATTACGGCAGTTGCCAAATTTACTATTTCACCCTTCATTAAAAAGGCCTTAAAATCGCTAATGAATCCCATAGTAGTGTGTTTTTTTTAGATTAGAATTATCTTTTGCTTTACGAATTTAATAAAAAAAATAACACAATTAACGCGCTTCGTCCACTTATAATTTTACTCCCTATAAAACACTCTCTTTACACGCTGTGATATACTGGTCAGAATTTCATACGGAATCGTATTTAATTTATGCGCCATTTCATTGACTGTTGGGCTTTCGCCAAAAATAATCACCGCATCCCCTTCCCTGCATTCAATTCCGGTAACATCAACCATGAGCATATCCATACAAACACTTCCCAGTATGGATGCTTTTTCGTTTTTGATGGTTACAAAACCCACTCCATTTCCCCAGGCTCTTGCGATTCCATCAGCATAACCAATAGGAATTGTTGCAATTTTTGTTGGCTTTTCGGCCAGGAATCGTCTACCATACCCCACGCTTTCACCTGCAGAAATAGTCCTGATTTGAGAAATAACCGACTTCAGTGTACTGACATTTTCCAACAATTTTTGCTCTTCGGGATCATTCGACACACCGTACAATCCTATTCCAAGACGAACCATATCATATTGTGCATTTGGAAAATTACTGATTCCCGAGGTATTCAAAATATGTCGAATGGGCTGTATTCCTAATTCCTGAATTAATTTTGACGATAATTTTTCAAACAGATTTATTTGTGCTTTTGCAAAATCGGCATGTGCAGCATCATCACTCGTAGCCATGTGCGATAAAATACTTTTCACTTTAACCGTTTCATTTCCTTTTAAAGTCGCAATCAGATCCTCAATCGTATTGGCTTCAAAACCCAAACGATGCATGCCGGTATCCAATTTAACATGAATCGGAAAATGCTTCAGTTTCTTTTGTTCCGCAATTTTAAGAAAGGCGTGCAATCCTTTCAGACTGTAAATCTCCGGTTCTAATTGGTGTTGAATGATGGCCGGAAAACTCGTAGATTCAGGATTTAAAACCATAATCGGCAACTTAATGCCTGCCGTTTTTAAAGATATTCCTTCATCGGCGAAAGCCACACCCAGATAATCCACTTTATGATGTTCTAATAATTTAGCAATTTCGAAACCGCCATTTCCGTACCCAAACGCTTTGACCATCACCATCATTTTGGTGGTTGGTTTCAGAGTTGATTTGAAGAAATTCAGATTGTGACTAATCGCATTGAGATTAATCTCCAAAACGGTTTCATGCGTTTTTTCTTCTAAGGCAGCAACAATTTCTTCGAATTGAAAGGTTCGGGCTCCTTTAATTAAAATTGTTTCGTTACCAAAATCCAAACTGTCAAAACTATCAAGAAATTCAGCTGTATTTTTAAAGAAAACACCATTGGTAAACTTATTTTGGAAAGCCGAAATAGTTTCCCCAATACCGATAACACGAGTAATTTTATTAGAAACAATTAAGTGGGAAACTTTCGAATACAATGCTTCATTGGATAAACCGCTTTGAAAAATATCCGACAAAATAAGCGTTTTCTTGTGGTATTGCTTTTGGCTTTCCAGAAAATCCAAGGCAATCTTCAAGGACTGAAAATCCGAATTATAACTGTCATCAATAATACTGCAATTATTGATTCCGTTTTTAACTTTTAGGCGCATCTCCACCGGATACAACAATTCCATTCGGTTTTGAATGGTTTTCTCATCGTATTCTAAATACAGCAAAACCATCAGACAGGAAATCGCATTCTCTACAGAAGCATTATCCTGAAAAGGAATTGTCATTTCGAAGCTATTACCTTTATAATGGTAATAGATCAAGGTGTTTTGATCTGATTTTTGTTTTTTGGATATAAAAACATCGGCCTCTTTATTCGAAAAACTCCAAGAAAATGCTTTTGATTTGGCCGAAACAAACCCATCAACCGAGTTATTTTTTTGAAAAATCACTACTTCCGATTCCTGAAACAGCAGCATTTTTTCTTTGATTTTTTCTTCTAAATCTGCAAAACCCTCATCATGCGCTGTACCTATATTCGTAAGAATTCCGATGGAAGGTTTGATGATTTTTTGCAGTTTATCCATCTCAGAAGTCGTGGAAATTCCCGCTTCAAAAATACCCAGATTATGATGTTCATTTATCGCAGTAACCGATAACGGAACGCCAACTTGCGAGTTGTAACTTTTTGGACTTCGAATGATATTGTAATCCGGACTCAACAGGAAATTGAGCCATTCCTTTACTATTGTTTTACCGTTACTCCCTGTTAATCCAATAACTGGAAAATCAAAAAGACTGCGATAATATACCGCAAAAGCCTGTAAAGCATCCAATGTGTTTTCGACAATCAGAAAATTAGCCTGAGCTACACAATCCTCCGGAATATGGGTGACTACAAAATTTTGCACTCCCTTACCTATTAAGTCTTTGATATAAGAATGGGCATCGTGATTGGGTCCAACCAATGCAAAGAACAATGTATGAGGACCATTTTGCAATGAACGGCTGTCAATAGAAATTGACTCTATGGACTCGCCTCCCTTGCTCTCCACAAAAACTGCTTGAATTTGCGGAATAATATTTTGGATTTTCAGAATCATTAATTTAAAAAGCGATTAACGCCCATTTAAAGATTTACATAAATTACGCAGAAAACAATTCGTTTTATTTCTAAAACTTCATCAAAAATAATACTTCTTTTTCGAATGCAGAGAGCGAAAGTTCACAATTTAATTTTAAAACTTACCTTATAAAAAACAACTAAATAGCCCTTAACGAATTAGTTTAAGCCCTAAGAAAGTTAAATTAAGACTACTACTTTGCTAAATTATTTATATTTGTTGAAGTCAAATAATTCCTGAACTCTTGAAAAAAATACTTCCCATATTTTCCTATATTTTTCATCCGATTTTCATTCCGGTATTTGCCTCTTTGGTCTATCTTTTTTTTAACGACACCTATTTTTCAACACGCGAAATACTGATTGTTCTTTTACAGGTAATTATTCTCACCGTAGTGATTCCCATCTTGTTTTTTTTCCTGTTGCGCTCCACCGGAAAAATTGAGTCCATTATGATTGCCGAGGTATCACAACGTAAAATCCCTCTGGTTATTCAATGTTTTTTGATTATTTTATTGATTCGAAAAAGCATCACTGTGGATCGGTATCCCGAATTGCATTTTTTCTTTTTGGCCGGTTTGTTGAGTACCCTTGCCGCATTGATTCTGCTGTATGCCCGCATAAAGGCCAGTTTACACATGATGACTATTAGCGCCTTGACCGTATTCGTTATCGGATTGAGTTTGCATTTTCAAATTCGAAACCTTTACCTTATTACCTTTCTGATTCTGATGAATGGATTTGTGGCTTCCTCCCGATTGGAAATGAAAGCACACACGTATAAAGAATTAGTTGTCGGACTGCTTTTGGGACTTATTCCCCAGTTACTTCTGTTGTATTTATGGCTATAAAATATAGAACATAATTCCAATATTGAAGGAGTTCGCCTTCAGATCTTCTTCACTGGTCTTTCCGGATTTAAAAAGTGAATTCAACCCATAATAGGCATATACATTCAACGTATTATAACCCGAAGAAATATAGGCACCATAGGTGAAATCATTAAAATCTTTATTGTTTGAAATTTTAGAATTTCCGAGTGTACTATTGAGAATCGATTTATCATAAACCAAATAACTCAGTTTGAATCCCGTGTAAATTCTCCAAAATTTATGGCTTTCATAGGTTGATGTCCTCCATCTGAATTCAATAGGAACATCGACAAACAATTGTGAAAATTTATTCTTACTGTACTGTTCACTATCAGCTATAATGGTATAAACTGGTGCTTGATTAGAACCTGTAATCGCTATATTCTGATTGTAATTATTGTATGAAAGGCCTAAACCCGGTGCTATCGCAAAAGTCCTTTTTTTATTTATCGGCATATCCCTGAGGAAACCTCCTGAAAAACCCGCCGAAAACTTATCTTTAGAATAGCCGGTTGGTGTTTTTGACAACCCATTATAAGTAAATCCAAAATAAAACTGATCCTCGCGGTACAAGGAATCGATTTTTACTTTTGGGGCATTTTCAGAAGCTGCACTTTCTTGCGAAAACGCATTAAAAACCGATAAAAAAAGAAAACAACTTAGAAATAATCGCATACGGGTTTTTGTTTTAGAATTTTGCTCTCGACTCCTTTAAAATTACTCAATTAAAGTACAAATATAGAACAATGCAGTTTTTCTTTTGACATATAAAGCACATCTAAATGTAAAATGCATTAATCTGAATTTAAAAAATAAAAACGGTATCTATTGTTTAAGAATTTGAGTTTAACAAATGTCCTTGTGATTTCCAACAAAAAACCCCGACTGCCATAAGTAATCGGGGTTGTATGTTTATTATTATTGAAAAATTAGTTCATCGAAACAATTATAAATTCGCTTCGTCTGTTAGCTTGATGTTCCGCTCCGGTACATTTCACACCATCAGCACAATGATTTACCAATTGTGTTTCGCCATAACCTTTACCTGTTAATCGTTTGGTATCTATACCGTTTTTGATTAACCAGGCCATAGTTGCCTTGGCTCTTTTATCTGATAATTGTGCATTATATTCATGCGTTTGGCGGCTATCGGTGTGAGAGCGTACATCAATTTTCATTTTTGGATATTGTTGCATTACCGCTAATACTTTTTCCAGTTCAAAAGCAGCATCTTTTCTGATACCTGATTTATCTAAATCAAAATAGATAATTGGTATATCCAAGGTTTTGGCTAAATCTGTTCCAACATCAATTGGTTTGATACGTTTCACTAACTGTACTGACACCTCCGTTGTACCCGCTGTCTTTTCAATAATGGCTTTAGCTTCTTTAGTTTCATAGCTGTCTTTTTCTGCTCTGACATAATACGTTTTACCGCATTCTACCGGAAAAGTATATTTACCATTCGCATCGGCTACCGTTTCTTTAACTATTTTAAACTGACTGTCCAATAAAACTACTTTGGCTCCTTCTAAAAAGGCCAAAGTTTCAGAATCCTTAACATCCCCAGTTAAAGTTTGTTCGCAGTTTAGCTTGCGAATTTCAGTAAACCGATAAATATCATCATATCCATTTCCACCCTCTCTATTGGAAGTAAAAAACCCATTATGATTTTTACTGTCAATCATCATCGCAAAGTCATCTTGTCCTCCATTGATAGGAGCTCCAACATTCTGGACTTCTCCATAACTTGAATCCTCATTTATTTTAGAAACAAAAACATCTAATCCTCCCAATCCGGGACGACCATCGCTGGCAAAATACAATTCGTTGTCTGCAGATATAAATGGGAATGTTTCTCTGCCTTCGGTATTAATTCCTTTTCCTAAATTCTGAGGCGAACTATAAGTCCCATCGCTATTAATCTTTACAAAAAACAAATCCGATTGCCCTAAAGTACCGGGCATATCTGAGGCAAAATAAAGTGTTTGACCATCCGTACTAAGTGCCGGATGTGCGATACTGTACTCATCACTATTGAATGGCAGCTCTGTAACATTTACCCAATTTCCTTCTTCTAAGGATGCTTTGTATAGTTTCAATAAGGTAATTTTCTTCGCGTCATTTCGTCTTTTACCATCCAAAAAATTGTTTCTGGTAAAGTACATCGTTTGTCCATCTTGTGTAAATACAGGAGTCGATTCGTTAAACTTAGAATTGATGTTTTTACTGAAACGCTCTGGTTTTCCCATTTCACCCGCCGGCAAAATTGTGGCACTGTACAAATTGGTAAAGGACTTGTTAGTCCATTTAAATACTTTCTTAGAAACTCCTCCCGTATCACGTGCCGAAGCAAAAACTAAATTCCCGTTTATAAGTGCGCTACCGTAATCGGAGTACTCAGAGTTGACACCTGCATCCGCAATTTCATAGCGCCCCGAGTTTGCTTTAATTTCTTCCTGATAGTTTCTTTGTGCTACATAAAGTTGTCCGCGTTGATCATAGCCAAGTCTTTTGTTGAATTCTTCCAACATTTCATTAGCTTTCGTGTAGTTTCCAACTGCCTTTAAACTTTGTGAATACCTGTAAAAATATTCTGGTTCCTGCTCATGATTCATCGCAAAAAGTTCGGTATACCATCTTTCAGCTTTAATTAATTCAGCATTAAAATAAAAGGCATTCCCTAACTTTTGAAACATTTTTTCATCTTTATAGCCTTTCTCTGCCACACGTTCGTAAGTAGCAATTGCGTCTATATAGGAATAGTTATCATATTTTTTGTCTCCGGCTACAACGTCTTTTTGTCCATAAGCCTGTACTGCAATCACCAATAAAACGGTACTGTAAAAAAAGTTTTTTATTTTCATGATACTATTACTGGTTTAGAAGAATCTTGGCGAAACCATTTTATTATAATTTTTAAACAACTCGTAACGCAATATAATTTCATGTGAGCCTGAATTATAATTCTCTAGACGGGTCGTTTCCATATCATACGCATATCCTATGAACCACGATTCTGTTGCTTGAAATCCGACGATTGCACTCATTGAAGCGCTCCATCTGTAGGCCAAACCTGCAACAAACTTTTCGTTAAACATAACATTGGCAGACAAATCCACTTGTAAAGGAGCACCCGCAACGTATTTAGTAAGCAAGGATGGCTTGAATTTCACATTATAACTCAAGTCAAACACATGACCTGCAATAAAATACAAATTAATGTTCTCTTTTGATATATGACTTTTGGATCCAGTTCCGGCATAACGATCATAATGTGTCGTCTCTAACAGATGTGGTGCCGAAAGTCCAAAGTAAGTATTATCGGAATGCAAGTAAAAACCAACACCTACATTTGGCGAAAACTTATTGTCTATATTATTCTCAAAGGAATAATCACCAGGGTTAAGCATCTTTAGCTTGGTAAAATCTACATTAAGTAAATTTGCCGTAGCTTTTAAACCGAAAGACAGTTTGTAACGCTCTGACGTTTGAATACTGTACGAAAAATCCACTGCAATATTGTTCTCATCGGAAGGGCCTATACGGTCATTAACGATAGAAACCCCCAATCCTACATTGCTTTCATTTATCGGTGTATTGATTGACGCGGCATTGGTTACCGGGGCACCATCCAGTCCTACCCATTGTGTTCTATGCAATGCAAAAATACTCATCGTTCCTCTGGAGCCGGCATAAGCAGGATTTATGTTAATCGTGTTATACATATACTGAGTGAACTGTGCATCTTGTTGTGCGTAACTAGTTATCGTTGTCAACATCAAAACAAACCCTACTATTATTTTTTTCATCTGTCTCATTTTATTTAACCTTCAACGGCTTTTACTAAGGAATTTATTCTGATTTCTTACTATCTGTTTATATACAAGTAACCTACTTTCTCTTGTTGATTTCTGTTTAAATCTTTGTATTTAAATACATAATAATAGGTTCCTGCAGGCAATTCCTCATTTTGATTAACCGTTACACGTCCTTCCGATATTCCTTTAAATGGACTATCGATATTATTATAACCGTTTCTCTCAAATACTAAAACGCCCCAACGATTGTAAATTTCTAATGAATTCTCAGGGAAAAACTCTACTCCTCCAATATATAAGAAATCATTGTCTCCATCACCGTTCGGTGAAATCGCATTAAACATCTCTACGACAGGCTTCTCTACTAAAGGTGTAGTAACACTGCTATTCGATGCATTTAACACCAACTGATCATTTGAATTTGTATAACTTACCGTAGCCTGATTAAATATACTTCCTGAACTTAGATCTGATTGGGTAATCACATAACTGGCTGTATATGCTGTGCTATTGGTCTCCCCAGCTGCCAAGACAGCTATTGGACTTCCTGTCATTGCCAAACCAGGTAAATTATCAGTTACAGAAACATTTGTTAATGCAACACTACCTGTATTAGCAACAGCAAAATGATACGTAATAGTTTCACCCGTTTGTGCATATCCATCCCCGTTTTCGTCATTGAAAACAGACGATTTAACTATTGTAACACTTTCCTCAAATACCGAAACAGTCACAGTAGCCGAATCACAATTAGCATTATTAGCATTTTCACAAATACTATACGTTAAGCTATACGTTCCTGCCGGAGTTCCTGCTTTGATGTCAATAGAGCCATCACTAAGATTTAAGGTCATAAATCCAGTAGCGTCCGGTGTTCCCAAAGTTAAAGTAACGTCCCCTGGATTTACCACCACTCCATTTACTGTATCATTATTTAATACATTTAAAACTCCTATCACTCCGTTAATACCATTTATAGGACCTGCTGTGTCTGGTACTGCATCTATAGTTGCTGCACCGACAACGATTGTTATCGTGGCATCATTACAATTTGTTGGATTTAATACTTCACAGATAGTGTAATCCACTGTGTAGGTTCCGGCAACTGTGTTTGGTGCTACTGTCACGGTTCCGTCTGCATTGACTGTTAACGGTCCTTTTGGTGTAGAAGATAACACTACATCTGCTGGGTTGACAATTGTACCATTCAAGGTGTCGTTAGCCAATACGTTAATTCCTGCATCACCACCATTGGTTCCATTCACTGGAGTACTATTGGTGTCTGCTACAGCATTGATTGCCGCTGCAGTTACATTTAAAGTAACAGAATTCGTTGCACAATTACCTGGATTCAATAGCTCACATATGGTATAATAAAAAGTATAAGTTCCTGATTTAGTTTGTGGATCTACTCTTACTTGCCCTATTGCTGTATCAAATTTTATATTCGGCAACAACACACTTGTTACACTAGTAGTCACATTACTTGGAATTAAAGAAACACAATTTAAAAGAGCATTACTGAAAACATTTGGAACTGCGATTCCTCCAAGGTAACCATCGATTGTAACTTCAATATTACTTCCAGTAATAATAGAACCTGTTACTTTAATCTCTTGTTCACACGTAGCTTTATTACCATTACTATCTGTTACGGTCCAAGTTACAATTGTAGTTCCAATTGGATAAGTTGAAGAAGCATGATCATTGGTTATTGATGCTATACCACAATTATCTGCCACTGTTGGTGCTGTTAATACAATTGTTGCTGTACATGAAGCTAAATCAGTAGTTGCTGCAATATTTCCAGCACAAGAAATTGTTGGTAATACAGTGTCTCCCACTAATACATTTTGTGTTGCAGTAGTACTGATCCCATTTCCGCCTGTGAATGTCCAAGTAATAATATGTGCTCCTTGTGTTGTATATGTTAAAGGATCCGAAGTCGTTCCCACAACCATTAATCCACAAGAATCTGTTGTTGTAGGAATGTTAGCAGTAGCTGAACATGTTCCTATCACATCTGCCAAAATAGGCGTTGTTGGTGGCACTGTATCCACTGTTACCGTTACCGTTGCCGTGTTGTCAACCGTACAAGGTGAAGTGGCTGTTTGCGTATAAGTATATACCAATCCA
>NZ_JBDLZY010000005.1:0-162809 GCF_040049085.1 Flavobacterium maritimum | reverse complement strand
GCTGCAAATAACTGCGCATTGCTTGGTGTTGTTCCTTGACATACCGTTAATGTTCCGTTTGTTCCTGCACTCGCCGGTTGGGCTTGTTCTGTTAACAAAACCGAATTACTAGTCACAGTTGAACAGCTATTAGTAACCACAGCTCTATAATTTTTTCCAGTTAATCCTGTAACATTACTAATAGACAATGTCCCAGTAGTTGCTCCACTGTAAACACCTCCATCTGTAATATCAACATTATCAACCTGCCACTGAATTGAAGTTCCATTAGTTTGAACAATAGTAAAACTTGCACTAGTTCCTGCACATTTCACTTGTGCAACAGGCTGACTTGTAATAGCAGGATTAGCCAAAACAGTTAAGGTCGCCGGATTAGAAATTGTGCTACCATTCGCATTTGTAGCAACACCTCTATATTTATAACCATTTAAGCCAGCTACATTTGAAATAGACAATGTAGCTGTAGTTGCATTGGAATAAATACCTCCATCTGCAATATAGGTAGTAGAACTAGGTAACCAATTAACACCTCCATCTGTACTATATTGCCAATTATAATTAACAGCACCTGAACTTGTAGCAGCAATGGTAAAAGTAGTCCCTGTACCACTACAAATAGTTTGAGCAATAGGTTGTGTAGTTATAACTGGTGGACTTGTATTTGTATAAACTGTTATTGAGATCGGATAGGTGCTTGAACATGCTCCTGCCCCAGTTATTGTTAAAACCGCTGAATAAGTACCAACCGCTACTGCAGCCGGCACCGTTACATTAATTGAACTCGCTGGCAGCGCTGTGCTACTAACATCTAAAAATCCTTGACTTTTGGCTGCTATTGAAAAAGCAATACTATAATTTGTTGGGCTATTTAAAGGATTTGAATATGCAAAAGGCGCTGACGTTGCCCCTTGTAAAACAGAAACATTTGTACTTGTTAAAGTAATAGCAGGAGAAGGTGTTTGAACATCAAAATTAATTTGTACCGTAGAAGTTATTGAACAACTCGGGTTTAATAATTTATATGCTTTAACATATACATTTGTTAAATGAGCTGTCAATGCATTCGTATATAGATTTATTGCACTTCCCGTTCCTACAGCAGAAGGCCCTACTTTGGTTCCGGCTCCATTAACCAGCTCATAAATAACACCCGATTCAGAGGCATCTAAAGTTATAAATCCTGCCTGCCCAAAACAATAACTGTGACTGCCCCCTGCATAGGTTTGAAGCGCTGGAGGCGTACACTGTACTATTACCGATGAAGCCGATAAAGCACTTTCACAACCGCCTGTTGAAGCGGAAGCAGTAGTAACTTTTAAAACCGCACCTAAGTAAATGGAATTTTGATCTACAATTACAGACCAAGCACCACCGGCTACCTGAACACGACCAATAGGAGTTAGAGTTCCCGCAACATTTTTATAAGGAATAGAACCATCAACGTATAATTGAATCCACTCCCCATTGATTCCAGTTCCAAAAATCGAAGTTGAATTTTCATATACTGGTCCATTTACCGTTGTCGATCCATTTATAGAAGGTGCTGTTGTTAATGAAATAGCATTAGAATAAACACTTTCCGTTTTACATTTGGATGCATCAGCTATAGTAGCAACAATGGTAGTCCCAGCAGCAATAGGGCTATCTGGTGTAAAAGTCCATACACCAGAGGCATATGAACTTGTACCTGTAATTGGCGCATAAGTTGACCCATTAAAGGAATATAATTTTACACTAGCAGTACTAGATTCAGAAGAAGATACTTTAACTGAAGTCAAGGAAGCACTTATACAAGGTTCTTGTATAATGCTCGGTTTATTTGCGACATTTTCTACTTTAAGAGCTGCACTACTTTCTGAAATACATTTACCTGCTTCAATTTGCTTTACCGTTATGCTTTGGCAAGTTACCAAACCCGAAACTGGAATAGTCCAACTAGTAGAACTAGCAACAATTGTTCCTACCTGAACCCCATCGGCATATAAATAAACTGTCGCACCACTAACTCCAGTTCCAGAAATTGAGCTAGTTGACGTAGTTATTGGTGTAGCTCCTAATGCGGGAGTAGCAGATGTAGTGCAATTAGAAGGTGGAGATTCACAACCAGATCCAGGAGCCTCTGTTGTGGCATACAAGGTTTTACCCGTAAACCCGTTTCCTGTTGTGGTAAAAGTATAACTTTCAGGACTGCTTGTTGTTGTATGAGATGCTAAAAGAGTAGGGGTAGAACCAACCATTTGGTAAAGTCTAAGAATTGTCCCCGCAAGATGATTTGTCGTAACGGTAATTTGATTACCATTATTTAAAACGAAAGTTGGCGAAAGACTTGAACATGAAACAACCACGGCTTTTACAGTTTCCGCATCACAATTCCCAATCGAAACACCTTCTCCGGGTGCTTGAGCAGTAGCATATATAACGCTTCCGGTAGCCAAAGCTGACACAGACACGCTAAGTGTTTGTGGGCTAGTGGTAGTCGCTGCTGAAGTCCCTATTAATGTGTTTCCATTATATACTTTTATAATTGTTCCTATTGCTTCTGTAGTTGTGATGCTGACAGATGTTGCACCTGTAGCAATAGGTCCATTAATAGTAGGACATAACGAACGATCCGGACATACCTGTCCTGGAGCACAAGGTGTATAATTATCAATTATTACCGTATAACAATTTTCAAGAGTTCCACAAGTGGAATCTACACCAGCTACATCAGAAGCTGAAGCAGGACTGCACACCGTCGATTTTTGAGCTCCCATATTATCAACAATAGCCATACGAACCGGTGTTGCCGAAGTCATTCCAAACTGCGTTGTCAAATCACTCATTTTTACGAAGAAATCATAAAAATAATCCGGGTTTCCACAACTCGTTGTGAGTGCTAGTGATTTTTGATAGTTTGTACTTCCTGCGTAAGAAATAACCGGACTACAATTACTATTATTAACGTCATAAACATAAACACCAAAATTCGTGGCCAGCACTATTTCTATTTCAAAACCAGGATTGGAACTTGAATATTGCGGATCTGCGTTTGGACCACTACCTCCAAATAAACCATCAGTATCGATCAGAATACTATAACTTTTTGAGTTAGGTGCCGTAGTCCCCATTCGCATTCTAAAAAGCCAATTCCCGTTAGCATCAAGATATGATTGAACGGGATCTTGATCTCCCTGATCAACAAAGTCCGTAAAACTACAACTTGGGCCTGCACTAAGATCACTATTTGGCTCCACCATAGGAAAAATCAAAGACGAATAAGGAATCTCACTTTCAAGCTGATCATCAGAAATAAAACCCCCAGTTGTTGCCGAAGTATAACCATCCCCATTAGGATCCAAAACAGAATTCCCTGGTGTTGCTGCAGGCTGATAGATTATTCCGGGAGTTTGACCAGATACTCTACTAAAACTTAAAAGCACGAGCAGCGTAATCAGCCAGATATTTTTTGTCGTTGAAGACTTTATTTTAAAACAATCTATTTTTTTTAACATAAGATTTCGGGAACTATGTGGAAAGAATTTCATTGGAATACTTTTACTGAGGAATTAGGAATACTACCTTAAATTATTTTTTTTATTTTCATTTCATTCAACGAACTGAATTGAAAATGGCTTGAATCGCCTTAAAAACAAAAACTGTCCTAAATTAAAATTCAGGACAGTTTTTAAACTTGATACAATTGTATATACGGAAATGTTAGTAACACTATTTTCATATGTTCTAACTACTATCGTTTTATTTGCTAAAAAAATTGGGGTCGAATCTCTAAATAAAATTCCACGCGAGAATGACCTAACTGAAGTGTTTTCAAATCGTGATTTTGCCTTAAAGGGAATAATGGCAAAAAATAAAACATCAATAAATAATAGCTTATAAAAAATAAGCTTTCTAAAAGTAAAGTTATGCATGTTCGTCAGCGGCTAAATTCATTTGTAGGACCTGGGACGACAAACATAGATAAACGGAAAGAACTTACTAATTTTACTCGACGAAATGTAATTTATGTCGATAAAATACACTTTTTACCTTATGATTTAAAAAAAAAGTTAAAAATCAGTCCCCTAATCTTAAAAAAAGATTAAATACAAATCCTAAAAATTCCAAAAAAAAGGAACAAATAACCCTACATAACGAACTGTTTACTAAGCCATAATAGATTTAAAAAAATAAAAAAATTCGCATAATTAAAATGGCAAAAAAAAATAAATCAACCCAAAATAAAACAAAATTTCAGAACTAATTTTTTCGTCTTTATTAATTGATTACCTACTAAAAACAGTCCCATAACAAACAAAAAAACAGTTGAATTTTTTAGTTCTAAAAAAAACAGAATTTCCTTTTGCCATTTCGAAAAAAGACACCTCCATAAATTAAATAATTTAACAAAACAATTGTCGAATATTTAATTATTTATGCTGAACACAGCAATACAAAAGAATAAAAACGATATTTTTACAAAAACAAACGGCAATTTATTCAAAAGTAAAACCAAAATAATAATGCAAATTGGAATTATAGGATTAGGAAAAATGGGGTTCAACCTTGCCCTTAACTTACAACGAAATGGTTACGATGTTATAGCCAATGATGTCAATGCGGACTTCATAGAAAAAATAGCTCAGGAAGGCATTAACACAGCATATTCTACTAAAGAATTATGCGAAAAATTAACTCATAGAAAAGTGATCTGGTTAATGGTACCTGCCGGCGAAATTGTAGACACTGTTATCACATCTTTACTTCCTTTTTTAGAAAAAAATGACATTATTATAGATGGAGGAAACTCTAATTATAAAGACTCCAAACGTCGCTACTCCTTTCTCAAGGAACTCGGTATTGACTTTTTGGACTGTGGAACTTCGGGAGGTACTTCCGGTGCGTTAAACGGTGCTTGTACAATGATTGGCGGAGATAAAGATGTATTCGAATATGTAGCCGAAGTTTTCAAAGCTATTTCTGTAGAAAACGGACATCTTTATACCGGCTCAGCAGGAAGTGGACACTTTACCAAAATGGTTCACAACGGTATCGAATACGGCATGATGCAGTCCATCGCCGAAGGTTTTGAAGTATTCGAACATTCTGAATTCGATATTGATTTCGAAAAAACAGCCAAACTTTTTAACCATGGCTCCGTTGTACGCAGTTGGCTTATGGAATTAACAGAAAATGCTTTTTCGAAAGACCCAAAATTAGACAGTATTAAAGGAATTATGCATTCATCCGGTGAAGGAAAATGGACGCTCGAAACTGCCTTGGACCTAGGTGTTCCAACCCCGGTGATCGCCCTTTCGATAATGATGCGCTACCGATCCCAAATGCAGGATACTTTTTCCGGAAAAGTAGTGGCTGCGCTTCGTAATGAATTTGGCGGACATGCAGTCGAGAAAAACGAATAAGTGATTTTTTTTTACTTTATCAAAATTGAAATACTCTTGACTGCAGTCGATTTGACACCCATTGTATGATTTCTAATTTATCCCATTTTCATCTATGTCCATACTGATTCTGATTGCAGGCATTCTTTTATTACTTGTTTTGATCTCGGGAGTAAAACTCAATGCTTTTATTTCATTGATAATTGCTTCTTTTTTTGTTGGGATTACAAAAGGAATGCATTTTCCCGACATCATCAATTCATTGCAACAAGGAATTGGCAGCACTTTAGGTTCTTTGATCCTGATTATCGCTTTAGGTGTTATTTTGGGGAATCTACTATCTGACAGTGGCGCGGCACAACGAATTAGCTCCGTAACAATACAATTCTTTGGAATCAAACACATCAAGTGGGCGATGTTACTCACCGGTTTTGCAGTAGGAATTTCGATGTTCTACAATGCCGGTTTTGTGATATTGATTCCTATGGTTTTTGCTGTCGCCAAAAGCACTAAACAGCCCATTATTTATTTAGGAATTGCCATGGCGTCAGCGCTCTCTATCACACACGGTTTTCTGCCTCCTCATCCGGGACCAACGGCCATTGCCGTTATTTTTAAAGCTGACATTGGTAAAACCTTGCTTTACGGACTTATCGTTGCGATTCCTGCTTTATTGATTGCCGGGATTATTTTTCCTGAATTTATAAAAAAAATTGTCGCTAATCCACCCAAAGGTTTATTCGAAAGCAAAACATTTAGTGACCAAGAAATGCCTGCTTTCGGGATTAGTTTTCTGACCGCTTTGGTTCCAGTAATTTTAATGGGAATGGCCACCATTAGTGAATTAGCCTTAGCTGAGGAATCCGCTCTGAGACACATCCTTGGTTTTATAGGAAATCCTACCACTTCCATGTTAATAGCGGTGCTTTTTGCCATTTTTGTTTTAGGCATCAATCGTGGCAGAAAAATGCAGGACATCATGGACAAATCAGGATCGGCACTGAGTTCTGCCACCATGATTATTATGATTATTGCTGCCGGCGGCGCGTTCAAACAAGTATTAATTGATAGTGGTATTGGCACCGACCTGGCCTCTTTTTTTAAAGAGTCAACCCTTTCGCCTTTAATTTTAGGCTGGCTAATCGCAACTATTATTCGCATCGCCTTGGGTTCTGCAACAGTAGCAGGATTGACCGCAGCAGGAATTGTGCAACCATTAGTGCTTAGTTCGGGTATTAGTCCTGAATTGATGGTACTAACTATTGGCGCAGGAAGTTTAATGTGTTCCCATGTGAATGATACCGGTTTCTGGATGTTTAAAGAATATTTTGGAATCAGTGTTTCCGATACTTTCAAAACCTGGACAGTAATGGAAACCATTATCGGAATTATGGGACTAATTGGTATCTTGCTGCTGAATGTATTTGTGGGATAGTAATTATTATTTAAAAAAAGAAAATGGAAGCATGCTACATCGGAATTGACATTGGCACCACAGCAACCAAAGCCGTGTGTTTTGACAACAGCGGAAAAGTGATTCGCGAATTCTCCCAATCCTATCCTATGTATCACCCAAAGCCTGATTGGAGCATACAAAAACCAAAAGAAATCTTATCTGCAGTTTTAGCCTGTATCCAAGAAATCACAAAGGAAATTCAGCCCCAATTTATAAGCTTCAGTTCGGCAATGCAAAGTATCATGGTTATTGATGACACCGGAAATCCGTTGACCGATGCTATTTTATGGGCAGACAACCGGGCACATCATGTAGCCGAAAAACTGAAAAATTCGGAACTGGGAAAACAGTTTTATCAGCAGACTGGGATCCCGATTCACCCCTTCTCCCCTATGACTAAAATTATCTGGTTTAAGGAATTTGATTCAGCCGTTTTTTCAAAAGCATATAAATTTATCAGTATAAAAGAATATGTCTGGCACCATCTGACCGGTGAATATGCTATTGATTCTTCGATGGCTTCGGGTACCGGATTAATGAATATTCATACTTTAGAATGGGACACCGATATTCTAAATTATTTACAAATAAAACCCCAACAGCTCTCTGCCATGCGAAGCCCAATTCACCAGAGCAGAGGAGTTTCGGACGACTTCCTTTATATCCTTGGCGGTGGCGACGGTGCCTTGGCAAACTTGGGAACAGGAGCTATGGAAAAAGGTCGCATCGCCCTGACAATTGGAACAAGCGGCGCCGTACGTTTACCCATTGACAAGCCTTATGTTGATTCCCAAATGCGAACCCAATGCTATCACCTGATAGAAGATCAATACCTGACTTTAGGAGCAGTGAACAATGGCGCAATTATTTTACAATGGTTAAAAGAATCACTTCTAAAAACAGATGATTCATTTGAGACCCTTTTTGCGCAGGCCGAAAAAATTCCTGCAGGCTCCGAAGGTTTACTTTTTGTTCCTTACTTATTAGGCGAAAGAGCTCCTATTTGGGATGCATCAGCGCAAGGTACTCTTTTGGGAATCCAAATTATTCATACCCAAGCGCATCTCATTCGAGCCACCTTAGAGGGTATTCTATTTGGACTATTAAGTGTTACCGAAATTTTACTGCCGGATGTCGAACAAAGAAAACAAACCACAATAATGGCCAGCGGGGGTTTTGGAAAAAGTGATCTTTGGCTGCAAATGGTTGCCGATATTTTCCAAATGAAGGTGGCCGCCTCACAAACCACAGAGGGTTCCGCTTGGGGTGCCGTACTAATTGGTATGAAATCCATTGGAGTTAACAGCTTCTCTCAAAACAAAACAGAGAAAACCTTTTTACCAAACACCAATTACAAGGCAGTTTACGAACACAATTTTGCGAAATTCAAACAGGTTTATCCTTTGCTAAAAGACCTGTAATTCTTTCATTTTCATTTATACCAAAACGAAAAAGCTGAAAATATATTCTTGATAAAAAAATACAAAAATTCCTTCAAAATAGTACAAGTTCAATTATATTTGTTGAGACGGTAATATGCCATCCAAAGAAAAAAAATCAATTTTTCACATTCAATCAACACAAAATATAATATGCTGCGTTTGAAAACCTTTACATTATTATCGAGACTTTTTAGTTTGTTACTTTCATTATTTCTTATCATTTCCTGCAGCACACATAAAAGTAAACTATCTGAGAATAACTATTTCCTTAAGAATTACTTTTACAATGATTCATTGAAAGTAGGCATTGATTTTGATAAAAATATTGAATTCAGGAAAGCTCCTCAAGTTAAAGCAAAAGAGTATAAAAAATTCCTGAAGAGCAAAGAAAACATTTCTTCAAAAGATCTTTTTTTAGTTGCTGATTCAAAAGAAAAAGGAACTGAAAGCTATTTTTTCTATCAAAACATAAAAACATCAAATGATAGTTTAGCTGTTGCAAAAATTATTGTTCATGACACTATAACCCATACTATCCTTTTTGAAAAACAAAAAGGAAAAAGAAAAATTACGGGATTGCTAAAAATCATCTCAGCAAAAGACAATCAATCGTCTTTATCACAAGCTAATGACTTATTAAATAAAATAACTATTGATTCTTTGGATGAGAAAAAACTGTCATTCCCTTTAATATTCATCAAATATTTTCCTTCCATCCATCCAAATGGTTTATATGCCAGTAAAAAATTAAAAACTGCACCTTTAAAAGCTGAAGGGGACAACAATCCAAAATTTCAATATCTGTCAACGGTAAATTCTCTTATGTCCAATAATAGAACCTATGACTCCTTAATTGTTGATTACGAAAAAAAGCGAAAAGAAAAATTCAATCCAATGATTGCTGATTTATCTAATAAAGAGGATGTTTACAAAGACAATGCAGTTTTGGGTAAGATTGCAGAAATAGCAAAAGAGAACCAAGTAATTATGCTCAATGAAGATCATTATTACCCCAAACACAGATTGTTTGCCATGGAATTACTAGAAACATTGAAAGCCAATGGATATACTTATCTTTCATTAGAAGCATTTGTCGCAGATTCAGAAACTAATTTTACACCCAATTACCACAACGGAATTTACACAGACGAACCTTATTTCGCCCATTTCATCAGAAAAGCAATAGCACTGGGATTTATCGTTTCAGGACATGAAAACCACGACAGAAACATCGACCGAGAAATAGGCCAAGCAAAAAATATCTTAAAAATTTTGGAGAAAGACCCTAATGCTAAAATTTTTGTTTTTGTTGGACATGGCCATCTCGAAAAGAAATATGAAGGAAGAAAATTGATGGCCGAGCATTTTATAGAATTATCTAAAATCAACCCTATAACTATTAATCAGACTGTTGTTTGCGCCGACACTAAAAATGAACTATTACTAATTCCTCGCACATATCTTAACGATACAACAAAAACAAAATCAACTGCTGATTATTTTTTGATCAATAATAGAAAACCTAGTCTGAAAAAAATATATCCAAATGCAGTTTTCAAAGAAACAAAAATTAAGAATACGGTTTTTTCGAAATATAAAAACAAAGAAGTTTTGGTTGAAGTAATTGATTCAAAAGAATTTGCTTTGATAAAAAATCTGGCTATCCCAATTGAAAGTTATCTTAAGACACCTAAAAACAATGAAATTAATCTTGAGTTACCAATAGGCAGTTATCATGTTCTGGTAAGGACCGAGGATGATGAAACAATTTATGATGACAACCTAATTGTAAATTAATCTCCCGAATCAATTATGCAAACAGCCGAGAGTATAAAAATAAAAATGCTTCCCTTTCAGGAAGCATTTTTATTTTTGCAGAGAGGAAGGGATTCGAACCCTCGATACAGTTACCCATATACTAGCTTTCCAGGCTAGCTCCTTCAACCACTCGGACACCTCTCTATTTTATTTTGGTTTGCAAATAACTTAAAAAAAATTGAGTTACAAAAGTAAAATTCGATTATTATGTTATTTCTCCTCGCAATGATGTTTCAAAGACATTTTTAAACGATTCTTGATCTATATTTTGCCCTAATAAATACATCAGTTTGGTAATTGCTGCTTCAGTTGTGATGTCTTTTCCCGAAATTATGCCAATTTCCTTCATCCCCGTACTGGTTTCATACTGTCCCATGTGTACACTTCCACCAGAGCATTGGGTAACATTAACAATATGCAATCCTCTTTTTATAGCTTTTTGTAATAGATTTAAAAACCACTCTTCAGTTGGTGCATTTCCGGCGCCATAGGTTTCTAATACTATTCCTTTAAGATCCGGAATATCGAAAATAGCTGCTAAAACTGTTTCACTGATTCCGGGAAACAGTTTTACAATAACCACATGCTTATCCAAATTTTTATGAACCTTTAGTGGTGCTCCTTTTTTAAGAAGCAAAAATAATTCGGGATTTGTTTTTAAATGTACACCAGATTCAATTAAAAAAGGATAATTCGGAGATGTGAATGCATTAAAATGTTCTGCATTTATTTTTGTCGTTCTGTTACCTCTGTATAATTTGTATTCAAAATAAAGACACACTTCACTCACAACAGCATTCCCGTTTTCACGTAAAGAGGCAATTTGAATGGCCGTTATCAGGTTTTCTTTCGCATCTGTACGCAAGTCTCCTATTGGCAATTGAGATCCGGTAAAAATCACGGGTTTTGCTAAATTTTCGAGCATGAAACTCAAAGCAGATGCCGAATAAGACATGGTATCCGATCCATGCAGCACGACGAATCCATCAAAAGAATTATAATTATCCTCGATAATGGTCGCAATTTTGGCCCACTTTTCGGGATTCATATTTGAAGAATCAATTGGCTTGTCAAAAGAAATCGTTTCAATCTCACAATCCAATAGTTTTAATTCCGGTATCCTTTGCAATAACTTACTAAAATTAAAAGCCTTAAGCGCACCCGTTTCAAAATCTTTCTTCATCCCAATGGTTCCACCGGTATATATAAGAAGTATTTTAGCCTTAGATGACATTGACATATTTCAATTTATTTACAACAGGATTGGCATACATTGCTAAAAACCCTTCCATTGCTACCGGATTGTCATGATCTATTCGCATTTCCAATCTGCGCATAAAAAGCGATTTTTCGTTTTCTGTGTACAAATGCGTATACTTATCAGTCTTATGCAACATATCATAAGCGATATAATTTGTTGGCCAAAGTTTGTAATTGCTCAATACTGCATCATCAATAACCTGCGCCAAAGCAAGTACTTGTTTATTTGCATTGTCATTTTCAGCGACTATTGTATCGATTTCCTGGTCTAAAACTTTCCCAACATGAATGTGAATTCTTTTCTTTTGCCCTAATACGCCGCTAAGAATATTCATGAAATCTTCATTTTTTTCTTTGACGTAAATTTCATTATTGGCTTCTGCCATCAATTGAGGCATTTTCAAAACATCGGTTGGATCATATTCATAGGAAATAGAAACCGGCACAATTTTAATTTTCTTAAAATAGTCCATCAAATTAGGCTCATCAGAAGCCATACCAACCATTTTCAAAACGCCTGGGTTTGTCGCATCATTTCCGTCTTTGGTTCTTCCTTCTCTTTGAGCTATCCAAACGGAACGGTTTTCGTACAATAATAATTGTCCAATGTATTCAGACAATAATTTTGAGCTTTGTAGCATTTCTCTTGGTGTCAAACCTCTTTGAACCAAAAAATTTCTATTTAGTTTGGCTAGTATTTTTAAAAATGACTTTTTAACCAAATTATCTCCAATTGCCGAAGCAGTCATCACAAAACCATGCTCAAATAAAGTGGCATTCAATAATGTGGTGTCCAACAGGATATCTCTATGATTAGAAATAAACAAATACGCGGTGTTTTTTTCTAAATGTTCAAAACCTGAAGTTGTCAATCCCTCCGAACTTCTTTCCAGTATTTTTTGGACCGAATGATAAATGAAATTACATTGGAAATCACGGATAGAGTGTGTTTTCTTGAGTTGTTCTTTCCAAACATCATCTTCTACTTCCGGAAAAGTAAAATTCATCAATGTCTTCATCATCGGATGATGAATAACATCATGAAGTGCTTCATTTACTTCAGAATCGTAAAACGGCCGAATAGCGTCAAATCTTTGCATTGTTATATTTCTATATTTGTAAGGGCAAATGAACAAAAAAAAAGTGAAAATAAAGTAGATTCTGTATTAAATCCCAAAAACTGCTTTAGAATTTTCAGTTGTTCTCTCCGCGATTTCATTTTCTGAAAGGTTATAAATTTGTGACAACTTAGAAACAACATTTACCAAATAACTGCTTTCATTTCTTTTTCCTCTAAAAGGAATTGGAGCCAGATAGGGCGAATCCGTTTCCAGAACAATATGTTTCAAATCAATTTGATTTAGAAACTGGTCAATTTTTCCGTTTTTAAAAGTAACGACCCCACCTATTCCTAACTTCATATTATAAGATATCGCCTGTAAAGCCTGCTCATAAGTCCCCGAAAAACAATGAAAAATCCCAAATAAATCATCTGATTTTTCCTCTTCCAAAACTTCAAATATTTCGTCGAAAGCTTCCCTGCAATGAATCACAATAGGTAACTTATATTGTTTAGCCAATTGTATTTGTCTTTTGAAAGCAATTTGCTGTTCCTTCAAATGAGTCTTATCCCAATACAAATCGATCCCAATTTCTCCGATGGCATAGAACTTTCTTTTTGCCAATTCATTTTCCACATGTTTCAATTCTTCGAGATAATTGTCTTTCACATAAGTGGGATGTAAACCCATCATCAAGAAAACATGGTCAGGATAGTCTTTTTCCAATTCATACATAGCATCCGTGCAGGTAGAATCGATAGCCGGGATAAAAAAACGTGAAACACCAGCATCTATAGCCCTTTGCATCATCTCTTTTCTGTCTTGATCGAATTCTTCTGAATATAAATGGGTATGCGTATCGGTGATAATTCTATTTGATTTCAATGCTAAAAATTTAAAAGGCAAAATTACAATTTAAAAGAAGCTTTTCCATAAAACTTTGCGAACTTTGCGCTAAACTTTGCGTCTTTACGTTAGTAACCATGAAAAACCTACACGAAATTCTTAAAAAAGAAAATTACAGAAAAGTAAAATTTAAGATTACCAAAACGCAACATCTTTTGATTAAAGCCAAAATTAATGGCGTTAAAGGAAATTTTATTCTGGACACAGGTGCTTCCAGCAGTTGTGTGGGATTTGAAAGTGTCGAGTTATTTTTATTGGAAGCTAAAAAATCAAAAACCAAAGCTTCCGGAGCAGGAGCAACCGGAATGACGACACAAATTGCCACAAAAAACCAACTGCAATTGGGCACCTGGAAGGACATTACTTTCGACCTTGTGATTTTCGATTTATCCCATGTTAATGAAGCATTAATTCAGCATAAGTCAAAACCGGTTCACGGAATCATAGGCGCCGATGTTTTATTGAAAGGCAAAGCCATTGTGGATTATTACAATCATTATTTGTATTTACTGAAATAAAAAAATCATACTTTTGTTAAATCTCTATTATTTTAACAAATGTATTCTTATGAAGAAATTTTTACTTTCCTTAATACTTTTAACGTCTCTTACTATTTATTCACAAGCTCTTACAGCAATCGCTTTGACTACTCCTACCTCTTGTAATGGTACCAGTTTTGGGCAGATATTTGTTATGGCAACTGGTGGAACATTACCTTATAGCTATAGAATACTTCCTAGCCCAACATATCAAAGCAATAATACTTTTACTAATTTGAGTGCTGGTACTTATACCATAGAAGTCAAAGATGCGAACAACAACTTTTCTTTGACAGCCGCAACGATAGAAGCCCCATCTCCAATAATAGCATCTGCAGCTATAACAAAACCTATCGATTGTGTAAACAATGCTACTATAACTCTTTCTGCGACAGGAGGCACCTCTCCGTACACATATTCAAAAGACGGATTTACTTTTGTACAAAGTAATGTTTTTGATAATTTAGTTGCCGGAACTTATACCACTTATGTAAAAGATGCTAATGGTTGTACTACTAGTTCCAATTCTATAACTATAAATCCGTTATCGCCACTATTCGCCACAGTTACACGAACTGATGTGAGTTGTAATGGGCTTAATGATGGCTCAATTACCATCACGCCTATAGGAGGACAATTACCTTATTCTTACTCACTTGATAACGGAGTAAATTATGTTTCTTCTAATGTGTTTACAAATTTAGCAGCTGGCACTTATGATGTAATAATAAAAGATGCTTCGAACTGTATAGTACCTATGCTTACTACGATAGCTCAGCCAACTGTTTTATCAATGACGGCAGCTATAACAAAACCTATTGATTGCATAAGCAATGCTACTATAGCCCTTACTGCGGCAGGAGGTATCTCTCCGTACACTTATTCAATAAATAATTCACCATACCAACCTGAAAATTACTTTTCTAATCTATCAGCTGGAGCATATGATGTCATCGCAAAAGATAGTAATGGCTGCATAACATCTACTATTGTAGTTATAACACAACCTTCCTTACTTACAACTACAGCAACAGTTACAGATTTAAATTGTAATGGTAGTAATGATGGCTCCGTAACAATAAATGCTACTGGAGGGCAAACTCCATACACGTATTCAATAAACAATTTACCTTATCAACCTGGAAATTATTTTTCCAATCTAACAGCTGGAACGTATAATGTAATGGTAAAAGATGATAATGGCTGCACAGCATCTAGTATTGTAGTCATAACACAACCTAACTTGTTTTCAACTGCAATAACCATTACAGATCAAACTGTAACTACAAATGCAACAGGTGGAACACCTCCTTATGTCTATTCATTAGACGGGACAATTTACAGCACTGAAAATACTTTTAGCAATCTAGCTACCGGAACATACAGTAGTTGGGCAAAAGATACTAATGGCTGTATTGCATCATTGGATTTTGTTATTAATGCACCAGCCCCATTAATAAATGACAGTAACACTATTACGCTAAGTCTGGTACCCGGACAAACACTGGCAGACATTATAGTAGAAGGAGAGAATATAAAATGGTATAGCACTCCCGGAATTTCAACAGGAAAAATAAAACAAACAGTCAAAAAAGCTGGAGAAACCCCTTTACCACTTACTACGGTTTTAGTTGATAACACCACTTATTATGCTTCCCAAACCATAAACGGAATTGAAAGCACAGAAAGACTTGCAGTAACCGTACAATTAAATGCTTTAGCAACACCAGACTTTGTTTTGACAAATTTTAAATCATACCCAAATCCAGTAAAAAACAATCTTACGATCCAAAATACCTCAACCATTGATAAAGTTATCCTTTTATCGATTACAGGTAAAACTGTTTTGACTAAAACGATAAAAAGTCTCCATGCAGAAATTGATTTATCAAACCTATCAGATGGTATTTACTTTCTAAAAGTAAAATCAGAAGGAGCGGAAAAAACAGTAAAAATTATAAAAGAATAACTTCCTACTCAAACAAAAACCCCGTTTAGCAAAACTAAACGGGGTTTAAAATTTATATGATTTGAAATCTACAATTCAAATGCTTTTTTAGGATTGTTGTCACAAAGCAATTCTACTGGATTTTCTAAAGCTTCTTTTACAGCTACTAAGAATCCTACAGACTCACGACCATCGATAATTCTGTGATCATAAGAAAGTGCCACATACATCATTGGGTGAATTTCCACTTTTCCGTTTACAGCAATAGGACGCTCGATAATGTTATGCATTCCAAGAATTCCTGATTGTGGAGGATTGATAATTGGTGTACTCAACATACTTCCAAAAACACCACCATTAGTAATTGTGAATGTTCCTCCTGTCATATCATCAACAGTAATCTGTCCGTCACGTGCTTTTAAAGCCAATCGTTTAATATCCGCTTCAATACCACGGAAAGTCAAGTTTTCTGCATTACGAACAACTGGAACCATTAATCCTTTTGGACCTGAAACAGCGATAGAAATATCACAGAAATCATACGCGATTTTGTAATCACCATCCATCATAGAGTTTACATCCGGATACAATTGCAATGCTCTTGTAACTGCTTTAGTAAAGAATGACATATATCCCAAACCTACTCCACCATGCTTTGCTTTGAAAGCATCTTTATACTCATTACGCAAGTTATTGATAGGCGTCATGTTTACTTCATTAAAAGTAGTTAACATGGCAGTATCATTTTTGGCAGCAACCAATCTTTCGGCTACTTTTCTACGCAACATTGAAAGTTTTACTCTTTCAGAACCACGATTTCCACCTGTTGGAGTACCCATAGAAGGCACCGCATTTACAGCATCATCTTTAGTAATTCTTCCACCTTTTCCTGTTCCTGTAATAGCAGAAGGCTCGATGTTTTTTTCGTCTAATATTTTTCTGGCTGCCGGAGATGGTGTTCCAGAAGCATAAGTTACTGCTGCAACTGGAGCTGCTTTTGGAGCCTCTACTTTAACTTCAGCCTTTGGAGCTTCAGCAACTGGAGCTTTCTCTGCTACTGGAGCTGAACCTGAAGGTTTTGCCGCACCAGTGTCAATCAAACAAACCACTGCACCAACTGCAACCGCGTCTCCTTCTTCAGCTTTTAGCGTAATGGTTCCGCTAGCTTCTGCAGGTAATTCTAATGTTGCTTTATCTGAATCAACCTCAGCAATCGCTTGGTCTTTTTCAACATAATCGCCATCTTTTACTAACCAAGTTGCAATTTCTACTTCTTTTATGGATTCCCCTGGTGATGGGACTTTCATTTCTAAAATCATCTCGTATTCTTTTAAATTATGAATTTTAAATTATCTTGAAAATAACTTTTGTTATTATATACTTTATTTTTTTTCTGATGGCCCCTAAACTTCGGGAGGCATCCTTTTTATACTGATTTTTTCAGAATAAAAAGATATAGCGCACAACGGGACATCCTAGATTCAGCGAAGCTAAACAGCTCCTAATTATGAACGGAATAAATCCTTATCAAAAACCATACGGACAGCATCTGCCTGACGACGTTTTGCTCTGGTATAACTTCCTGAAGCTGGAGCAGAATAAGCTTTTAACGAAGCTAATCTCCATTTTACCAAGTTGAAATTCATCAACATATAACTGTAAGCTCCCATGTTTTTAGGTTCTTCCTGTGCCCAAACATAATCATCAGCGTTTGGATATTTTGCAATAATCGCTTTTAATTGTTCTACTGGCAAGGGAAACAATTGTTCGATTCTTACTACGGCTACGTCTTTTCGACCGTTGTTTTCTCTTTCGGCAGTAATATCGTAATAGAACTTTCCTGTACAGAAAACCAATGTTTTTACCTCTGCTTTATTTACTGTTTCGTCATCAAATGTTTCCTGAAAACTACCTGTTGCAAAATCCTCGATAGGTGAAACTACTCTTGGATCACGCAACAAACTCTTTGGTGTAAACACAATAAGTGGTTTACGGAACGTCGTTTTCATTTGTCTTCTTAACAGGTGAAAGAAGTTGGCTGGCGTTGTACAATCTGCCACATACATATTATGTCTGGCGCAAAGTTGTAAATAACGCTCCATTCTGGCAGAAGAATGCTCCGCTCCTTGTCCTTCATATCCGTGAGGCAACAACATAACAATTCCATTTTGGTTGTTCCATTTGTCTTCACCGCAAGAAATGTATTGGTCAATCATGATTTGGGCTCCGTTACTGAAATCTCCAAATTGTGCTTCCCAAATAGTAAGTGCTTTTGGACTTGCCAAGGCATACCCATAATCAAAACCTAAAACACCATATTCTGACAATAGGGAATTGTAAATATTGAATTTCCCTGTTGCATTTTCTAAATTGCTTAACAATGTTACTTCTTCCTCAGAATCTTCTACTTTTACAACTGCATGACGGTGAGAGAACGTTCCACGCTCTACATCCTGACCTGAGATACGAACATCAAAACCTTCTTTTAGTAAGGAACCGTAAGCCAAATGCTCAGCCATAGCCCAATCTAATTTATTGGTTTCGAAAAACATCGTTTTTCTATCGTTTATTAATTTTTGAATTTTACTGATAAACTTTTTATCTGAAGGAAGGTTACAAATTACATTGGCAATTTCCGTAAGTCCTTCTTTAGGATAAGCAGTAGCTACTTTTTCAAGCATCTGCGTATCTGTTACCTGCTCAAAACCTTGCCATTCATTTTGCATAAACGGTGTGATAATAGTCAAGTCTTTTTTACGTGATGCCTCCAGATTTACTTCAAGATTAGATTTGTATTCTTTTTCTAATCCGTTTACATAAGTAGCATCGATAACTCCTTCTGACAATAATTTTTCTGCATAAATATCTCTTGGATTATTATGCTTTGCAATTATTTTATATAATACCGGTTGCGTAAAACGAGGTTCATCACCTTCGTTATGCCCGTATTTTCTATACCCTAATAAATCTATAAATACATCACGTCCAAATTGCATTCTGAAATCAAGTGCAAATGACATGGCGTGAACTACTGCCTCAGCATCATCAGCATTAACATGTAAAACTGGAGAAAGTGTTACTTTGGCAACATCAGTACAATAAGTAGAAGAACGTGCATCAAGATAATTGGTTGTAAAACCAACTTGGTTATTGATGACAATATGTATGGTTCCTCCGGTTTTGTAACCATCCAGTTGAGCCATTTGTACAATTTCATAAAGAATACCCTGACCTGCAATAGCAGCATCTCCGTGAACGGCAATAGGCAATACTTTAGAGAAATCATCCGGGAAATATTTTTCTTGTTTTGCTCTTGTGATCCCTTCGATTACAGCACCTACTGTTTCCAGGTGCGAAGGATTTGGAGCTAAATTGATATTGATTTTTTTACCTGTACTGGTAACTTTATCAGCAGTAAGACCTAAATGGTATTTTACATCCCCGTCAAAATATTCTTGATCGTAATCTTTACCATCAAATTCGCTAAAAATATCTTGGGTAGATTTACCAAATATATTAGCCAAAACATTCAAACGACCACGGTGTGCCATTCCCATTACAAACTGCTCTACTCCTTTTTCAGCCGCTTTTTCAATCAAGGCGTCTAAAGCCGGAATTACAGATTCTCCTCCTTCAAGAGAAAAACGTTTTTGTCCTACATATTTAGTGTGCAAGAAATTCTCGAAAGAAACCGCTTGATTTAACTTATTAAGAATCACTTTCTTCTCATCTGAAGAAAAATTAGGCTGATTGTCATTGACTCCTAATTTACTTTGAATCCACTCTATTATTTCCGGTTTACGAATATACATGTACTCTACCCCGATGTGTTGGCAATAGATTTTCTCCAAATGCATGATAATCTCCTGAAGCGAACATGGTTGAATTCTAATCGCTTTAGCCGCATCGAAAACAGTGTTTAAATCTGCTGACGAAAGACCAAAATTTTCGATAGCCAATGTAGGCAAGGTAGCTCTTCTTTCTCTAACGGGATTAGTCTTTGTAAACAAATGACCACGGGAACGGTATCCGTCTATTAATTTTAAAACCTTAAATTCTTTTTGAAGTTTTTCAGATACCAGAGAACTTTCAACATTACCTGACGCAACATTTTCGATATATGTTACTGGGTTTTCGTCATTATAAGTTGTCATCCCAAAGTCAAAACCTTGGAAAAAACTTCTCCAACTTGGCTCTACGCTGTCTGGATTTTCTAAATACTGATCGTATAATTGTGCAAAAAATTCTGTATGTGCTGCGTTTAAAAATGAAAACCTATCCATAATGTTGATTAATGTGCTTTTTATTTAATAGATTGACAAAAGTACAATAAACCAATATATTTAAATCATTTTTTTACGTACTTTTACGTAAAAAATTGTTAAATAAACCACACAATCATGAGAAAAAATCGTTTTTTGACTGTTTCAGGCTTTTTTTTAATTTTAATGAGCTTATTATTTTCAGGATCTTTGTTTGCACAACAACAAACATTTAATCCAAACAGATCAAACGATTTTTGGGACCATGTACAATTTGGTGGTGGCCTGGGTTTGAGCTTTGGTTCAGGATACACTGATATATATGTATCTCCAAGTGCCATCTATAATTTCAATCCGGTCGTAGCCTTAGGAACTTCATTACAGTTTGGATACATTTCCTCAGACAACTATTACGAATCCTTTACTTACGGTGGTAGTTTGATTGGTTTAGTCAATCCCATCCCTCAAATTCAACTTTCTGCAGAATTGGAACAATTACGATTTAACACAGAATATGACTATCCAATAAATGCAAATGGGGGACATTCAGATAATTATTGGAATACCGCTTTGTATCTGGGCGTAGGGTACAGAGCTCAAAATGTGACTATCGGTCTTCGTTATGATGTTTTGTATGACGAGAACAAGAGTATTTACAGCGAACCTTTTATGCCTTTTGTAAGGGTATATTTTTAAAAAAAATACAGAACGAATGATTACAGAGGGATGCTCTAAAGATTTTATATATCTAAAATCGAACAGCGACAATCCTTCATTCGGCGCACTACCCATCCTGTTTTCCCAAAAACACTTTCCACGAAACACATTGACACATCCAAACGAACCGACATTATACTCTTTATAAAAACGTTCCAAACAAAGACTTCCTTTTTTACTCATAAGGTATTATCAAAACGCAGCCAATCATTTGTATTAGGAAAGGATAACCCTTGATTTCAGCAACTAATTAAAAATTATCACAAAACTCTGATTTAATGATATTTATCATGAAATACCATGATAAATTCGTTAAATTTGTTAGGGACTTTTTATTTATTTTTAACACCCTTTTCTTACAGATACGATTTACTAAAACCTATTTTTGAAATTACGTTTAACCACTTAACAACAATTCTATGAAAAGTAAGGTTATCTCGATGCTGTTTATCGGTTTGACAGCATTAACGCTCTCCGGAACTGTTTTCGGACAAGAATTAGATCGTACATCGCTTCCTATAAAGGAGCCTGCCCGAAAAAAATACACGGAACTTGATGTCCGGAACGCCACTCCTCCACCCCGTTTTGAAGTGAAGGCCCCAAAAGGAGCCCCTAATGTTGTTGTTGTTCTGATAGACGATATGGGTTTTGGAGTTACCGAATCTTTTGGAGGTCCCATCTCAACACCAACACTTGATGGCCTTGCTAAGAACGGTGTAAAATACAACCGTTTTCATACCACAGCACTTTGCTCACCAACGAGAGTGGCTTTGCTTACTGGTTACAATCATCATAGTAACAATGCAGGTTCTATTATGGAAACCGCTACGATGTTTCCGGGAAATAATGCGATACGTCCACAATCTATAACACCTATGGCAGAAGTACTGAGACAAAACGGCTATAATACCGCTGCCTTTGGAAAATATCACGAAACTCCGCCTTGGGAAATATCCAACTCAGGCCCCCAAGATCGCTGGCCAACCCGTTCAGGCTTTGAGAAATTTTACGGTTTTATTGGCGGTGAAACCAATCAATGGGCACCACTGATTTATGATGGACTTACATTAGTTGAACCCTCTAAAGATCCTAAATATCACTTTACGACAGACATGACCAATCAGGCGGTTTCATGGGTACGATATCAAAAGGCACTATCTCCTGAAAAGCCATTTTTTATTTATTTTGCGCCTGGAGCAACACATGCACCGCATCATGTTCCGAAAGAGTGGGTCGATAAATACAAAGGAAAATTTGATCAGGGCTGGGATAAAATTCGCGAAGAAACTTTAGCGCGTCAGAAGAAACTGGGAATTGTTCCGCAAAATACAAAGCTCGCTCCTAAACCGACTGATATAAAAGACTGGAACACCCTTTCCGCAGACGAGAAAAAACTTTTCACCCGTCAAATGGAAGTATATGCTGGCTTTGCTGAACAAACAGATTACGAAGTAGGAAGACTCGTAGCAGCCATTAAAGATTTAGGGCAAATGGATAATACTCTTTTTATTTTTATTGCAGGTGACAATGGCGCCAGCGCTGAAGGTCAAATGAACGGAATGTACCAAGAAATGACGTACTTCAGTGGGGTCGCAGAAACCGTTCCGGATATGTTGAAACATTATGATGAATGGGGTACCGAAAGCACCTACCCACATTTTGCAGCCGGTTGGGCTGTTGCAATGGACTCCCCTTTTGCCTATACCAAACAAGTAGCATCCGATTTTGGAGGCACCAGAAATGGTATGGTGATTCACTGGCCTGCCGGAATAAAAGCAAAAGGAGAAATGCGTTCCCAGTTTGGTCACGTTATCGATATTGCGCCAACCATATATGAAGTTTCCAACATACCCGCTCCAAAAACGGTAAATGGTATCGAACAGGACCCAATTGAAGGCACCAGCTTGGTTTATACCTTTAATGATGCAAAAGCTGCTGAAAAACACACGGTCCAATATTTTGAAATGTTTGGCAACAGGGGCGTTTATGAAGACGGCTGGTTTGGCCGCACCATACACCGTGCAGCATGGATGCAAAAACCCTTCAACAGCTTGCAGGAAGACAAATGGGAATTATTCGACACTAAGAATGATTTCAGTTTGGCAAACAATATAGCCGCAAAGAATCCTGAAAAGTTAAAAGCAATGGAAGATTTATTCATGAAAGAAGCGGCTAAATATTATGTACTTCCAATTGATGACCGCCTTCTTGAAAGAACCAATGCCGAAATGATGGGCAGACCGACAGTCATGGGCGACAGAACCTCTGTAACCTATGGAGAAGGAATGAAAGGAATGGGAATTGATGTCTTTATAGATCTAAGAAATAAATCGTACACCATCACTGCGGATGTAGAGGTAGGTGCCGATGGAAATGGCGTAATAGTATGCCAAGGCGGAAGATTCGGCGGTTTATCCTTCTATATGAAAGAGGGTAAACCTGCATTCAGCTATAATTATCTCGGTTTGGAATCCACTCACACCATGGCAAAACAAACATTAAAACCTGGTAAATACAAACTGACATATGATTTCAAATATGACGGAGGCGGAATGGGCAAAGGCGGAATGGGTACCATTTCGGTTAATGGTGATAAAGTAGCCGAAAACAGAATCAACCGTGTGCAGCCCGGTATATTTTCCGTTGATGATTTGGCAGATATTGGCGTTGACGACGGAACGCATGTGGCAGATTATGGAAAGTCTTCCAAGTTCAATGGAAAAATTAACAAAGTGTTTATTGAACAGAAAAAATAATTACTTCAAAAAGTACTGCGTTCCTGATGAAATACAATTAAGAGTGCCTCTATTTGATTTAGCAAAAAAAAGCACCGCAATACCTTCTCTATATTATAAGGAACGTATTACGGTGCTTTTTTTTTATTTTAACAACACCCAAAAATTAACGGTATTTATTTCTGAACCATACTTTTTGCCATTCTCGCTTTAGAATCAAAAAAGCAACCTGTCCTGCCAAAATTACTAAATCAGACCCATCTAACTTTTTTACTTCAGATTCCGAAACATCAATGATATAAAGTAAATTAAGGTATTCGGCAAACTTATATTGGATGAGTCGGTATATCTTTTCCTGAAGCTGGATTTTTAGTTCCTCAGGCGAAATACTCAATGGAAAATCGACTCCTTCGTTCGCCAGATTAAAGTCCTTATTGATCTGTTCAACCAATTTCAGATATAAGTTTTCTCCTTGCGCTTCGACAAGTAACAGGTCTGTATTTTTAGGCGCTATAAACATTTGATTTTAGATTGCAGATTAACGAATTTAAACTTTAGATTTTAAAAATACTGAACACTGCCAACTAAACTTTTCTCCCCATTAAATTCTCGCCAAAAGACTGTAATATATCTTTTTTCTCATTGTCGATACTTATTTTACGCAAGGTTTCAAAAGCTTTCAAAGTATACTCCTGAATAGCTCCCTGCGTCGCTTTTGAAGCTCCGGTCGCATCAAAAATTTCCTTTACCTCTTGTATTTTATCAACGCTTTCTGAGGGATGAATCGAGAATAAATACATCAATCTTTCTTTTTGTTCTGCTGTTGCAAATTCAACTGCCTTAAGATACAAATACGTCTTTTTATTTTCAATAATATCTCCACCAACTTGTTTTCCAAAAGTTTTTGGATCTCCAAAAGCATCCAGATAATCATCCTGTAACTGGAATGCTAAGCCTAAATTAAGTCCGAAATCATAAATTAAATCAGCGTTTTCACAAGATGTCTGAGCGACAATTGCTCCCATCTTCATGGCAGCGGCAACAAGAACTGCCGTTTTATATTCGATCATTTTCAGGTATTCAGGAATAGTAACATCATCACGGATTTCAAAATCAACATCCAATTGCTGACCTTCACATACTTCCAATGCTGTTTTACTAAATAGTTTAGCCAAATCCCTAAAAACCTCCGGCTGATATTGCTCAAAATACTGATAGGCCAAAATTAACATGGCATCACCCGAAAGAATAGCAGTATTAATATTCCATCTTTCATGAACCGTTTCATTGCCTCTTCGTAGCGGAGCATCATCCATAATATCATCATGAACCAAAGAAAAATTATGAAAAACTTCCACAGCCAAAGCAGCAGGTAGTGCCTTTTTATAGTCGGCATCAAAAACTTCTGTACTCATTAATGTAAGAACAGGACGCATTCTTTTTCCTCCCAAACTTAGTATGTAACGCACGGGATCATACAAATTTTTAGGTTCTCTAACACTGTACTGAGCTTGTAAATAATCGGAGATGAATTCCTGATACTGGTAAATGGTATGCATAAATTAATTTTTGGCTAATTTACAGCATTCACCCTTTATAACAAACTACGTTTCTTAACGAAATGTTAAATAATTAAAAATACTATGGAAACTTTATTGGTATTTAAAGTTTCCCTCTTACATTTGCAAAACATTAGAAACTTTATCAGTATCTAAAGTTTCCTAAATGTATTTTGCATCATCAAAAAACAAAAACACAAGGATACATCACTACTAAAAATAAGAACCATGGAAAATGAATGGGCAATTGATTCAAACGGATCAGACGTATTAATAAAATCTAGACATTCTCTAATAAGCTACATGCCTGGAAACAAAAACAATTTCAAAGGACACGTAGCTATACAAAACGACGAAGTGGAAGACGCTTCCATTGAATTTTCACTAAATGTGAATGACAAAGAAGCCAATTCGATTCAAAAAAATAAAGACTTGAAATTCATTGATCTTTTTGATGAAGACGAAGCTCCGCTTATTCAATTCAAATCGACCTCTTTTCAGAAGATAAATAAAAACATCAATTTCTTGAAAGGTTTTCTAACCATCAAGAACATAACTAAAGTGGTTGAATTGGATACTGAGTTTATTGGATTCAATAATTACAATGGTGTTCAAAAAGCTTCATTTGAAGTTACAGGAAACATTAATCGTAAGGATTTTGGACTGAACTACAATGTTCTTTCACTAAATGGAGGTCATCCGATAGGCAAAGACATAAAACTAATTGCCAATTTAGAATTTTCACATTAAGAATAACCAGTTCTTATAAAGCATAACAACAAACTAAAACTCATTTGATAACTAACTTTTACTGTATTATTCAATAACAATAAGTTACCCATAAAATGAAAGAGAAAATTATTTCAAAAGCAACGGAACTATTCTTAAAACTAGGTTTTAAGAGTGTCACCATGGATGATATTGCAAGTGAAATGTGTATTTCTAAAAAAACGATTTACAAATTTTTTTGCAACAAAGAAATTCTAATCGCGGAAAGCACAGAGATGGTTCATAAAACAATTCATGAAAGCATTGAGACAATCGCAGCAAAAAATTATAATGCAATCGAAGAAAACTTTGAAATCAAAAAGATGTTCAAAGAAATGTTTAAATCAGGAGAAGCCTCGCCTGCTCATCAATTGAAAAAACATTATCCTGAAATATATGACAAAGTAATATCAAGAGAAATAAACGGTTGTAACACGGTCTTTAAACAAAATATTGAAAAAGGAATTCAACAGGGTTTGTACCGAGAAAATTTAGATATTGACATCTATGTTGGATTTTATTACACCCTTATTTTCAGCATTCACGGAATGACGAGTTCTGAAAAAGAATCGCAAAAATTAGAATTACAAGCATTAGAATATCATACTAGGGCAATGGCAACGCCAAGTGGAATAACCGAATTAGAAAAACAATTACAAAATCCAACTTTATCATGAAGAGAATACTTTTATTAACATTCTTAACTTTTGCTCTCACTGCACAATCCCAAAGCGCAGGCACAACAGCAACAAAACCCCTTACTCTAAAAGCAGCCATTACCTATGCACTTGAGAACAAAGCTGATGCTAAAAAAGCTAGATTAGGTGTTGAAAACAGCGAATACCAAATTGAAGAGGTTCGTTCAAGAGCTTTACCACAAATCTCCGCAAACGGAAGTTTAACCTATAACCCCATATTACAAACAAACGTACTTGATGGCGCTATGTTTGGACAACCTGGACAATCCGTAGAAGTTTCTTTTGGACAAAAATGGACTTCAGGAGCCGGCGTTTCATTAAGCCAAACGATTTTTGATCAATCTGTTTTTACAGGATTGAGAGCAGCAAAAACCACTCGTGAGTTTTACCAAATAAACAATCAGTTAACAGAAGAACAAGTTATTGAAAGAGTGGCTAACAATTACTACTCTGTATATGTTCAACGTGAAAGATTGATTTTGTTGGATAGCAATTATGTGAATACTTCTAAAGTTCGCGACATCGTAAAAGGACAATTTGATAATGGTTTGGCCAAGAAAATTGATTTAGACCGAATCATCGTAAAAATGTCTAACATTGATACAGAGCGTCAACAAATCATCAATCAAATTCAACTACAGGAAAATGCTTTAAAGTTTTATATGGGAATGCCTATTGAAACTCAAATTGAGATTCCAAAAACCGAATTTGAAGTAACACCACAAGCATTAACAGAAGCACCAAATACAGCCAACAGAACTGAATATTTGCTTTTGAAAAAACAAGAACAATTATTAGAATTTCAAAAAACAGCTGTTAAAGCCGAATATTACCCAACACTTTCATTAGTGGCAGGATACAATTATCTAGGACAAGGGCCAGAAATGCCTCTTTTTGCAAAACCTGCCGATGGAGTGTATTGGTCTGATTATTCTGCAATTGGACTGAATTTGAAAGTCCCAATCTTCACAGGTTTTGGAACCCGTGCCAAGGTAAGACAGGCAGATGTTGACATCAGAACACTTCAAGAAGACATTAAAGACACACAACTTTCCCTTGATTTAGATTACAGAAATGCAAAAACTCAAATTGAGAATAACATTATAACCATTGGAAATCAAAAAGAAAATATGCGCTTGGCTGGAGATATTTTAAAAAATACCAAAAACAATTATCTTCAAGGATTAGCCTCATTAACAGATTTATTAGATGCTGAGAATGCATCACTTGAAGCACAAAACAATTACACCAGAGCCGTATTAGCTTATAAAATTGCAGAAATAACATTAATCAAATCAAAAGGAGAACTTAAAACCCTATTAAACTAAAAACAAGATGAAAAAAAATATAATAACCGTAGCCGTAATTTTAGGAGCATTAGCGCTTATCGCTTTTACTTTGAATAAGAACAAAACAGAAAACAAAGCGAAAACAGACATCGTTGCCGAAAAAAATGCAGCCGTATCCGTTAAAACAACGCAAGTAAAAACCGAAGAAGTTTCTCTGGATTTCTTAGCCAATGGAAATTTTGAACCTATTCAGGAATTGACTTTTTCTGCCGAAAAATCAGGTAAAGTAATTAGCGTTTTGGTGAAAGAAGGGGATTATGTAAGCGTTGGACAAACATTGGTAATCGTTAGAAGCGATGTTATAAATGTAAATGCTCAAACGGCAAAAGCAGCTTATGACAATGCAAAATCTGATTATGACCGTTATGAAAACGCCTTTAAATCTGGTGGTGTTACCAAACAACAATTGGATCAGGCAAAATTAGCTTTGACTAATGCCGGATCTAACTTGAAGCAAGCAAACATCAACGTTGGTGACACAAAAGTTAAAGCTCCAATTAAAGGATTTATTAATAAAAAATACATTGAGCCAGGTTCGATTTTAGCAGGAATGCCGGCAACTGCAATGTTTGACATTGTGAATGTTTCTAAACTTAAATTAAAAGTTACCGTAAACGAAAGTCAAGTGGCTAGCTTAAAATTAGGAAATACCATAAATGTTACTTCCAGCGTATTTCCAGATAAAACATTTGCAGGTAAAATTACTTTTATTGCTGCAAAAGCAGATGAAAGTTTGAATTTCCCAGTTGAACTTGAAATCGAAAACAACGCCAATAACAGCTTAAAAGCAGGGATGTACGGAACTGCCAATTTTGGCTCTAAACAAAAACAACAACTTAAAGTAGTTCCTAGAAATGCTTTTGTTGGAAGTGTAAGCAGTAATGAGATTTTTGTTGTTGAAAACGGAATTGCTAAATTGAAAAAAGTTACTTCTGGAAGAATTTTAGGAGAACAAGTAGAAATAGTTGATGGATTATCTGATGGAGAAACTGTAATTGTTACAGGGCAAATTAACTTGCAAGACGGTAATACTGTAGAAATTATTAAATAATTACAGGCTGTAAGCCGTAAGAAATAAGCTTTATGCAATTTACAAGCATAAAGCCGAAAGCTTACTGCCTAAAGCATAAAGAAAAACATATGAAATTAGCAGAAATATCCATAAAACGTCCGTCGTTAATTATTGTATTATTTACAATTTTAATCCTTGGTGGACTGTTCAGTTATAGCCAGTTAGGCTATGAATTGATTCCTAAATTCGAACAAAACGTAATCACCATTTCAACTGTTTATCCTGGAGCTTCTCCAAGTGAGGTTGAAAATACGGTTACCAAAAAAATTGAAGATGGGGTCGCCTCCTTAGAAAACATCAAAAAAATTGATTCCAAATCATACGAAAGTTTGTCTGTGGTTTCAATTACGTTGACAACAAAAGCAAAAATTGATGTTTCGATGAATGACGCTCAACGAAAAATCAATGCCCTTATCAGTGATTTACCCGATGATGCCGAAACGCCAGCATTGACCAAATTCTCGCTAAGTGACTTACCAATTATGACCATTGGTGCCAATGGTAAAATGGACGAAGCTACTTTTTATGATTTGATTGACAAAAAAATTGCTCCAGTTTTATCCCGTGTTCAAGGTGTGGCGCAAGTCAATATCATTGGTGGGCAAGAACGTGAAATACAGGTAAATCTTGATGCCGTAAAAATGCAAGGCTACGGACTTTCGGTTCCACAAGTACAGCAAACTATTTTGGCATCCAACTTGGATTTCCCAACAGGAAACATCCAAACACGTGACCAAAAGATCTTAATTCGTTTGGCTGGAAAATACAAAAATGTTGAAGAACTAAGAAACCTAGTTGTATCCTCTAACGGTGGAATTGAAATTCGTTTGAAAGACATTGCTGATGTACAAGATGCACAAAAAATCGCTGAGAAAATCTCGCGTGTCGATCAAAAAAGTGCTATTATTTTGCAGGTTATTAAACAATCAGATGCCAACGCTGTTGCAGTAAGTGAGCAATTGATTAAAAGCATAAATGCATTAGAAAAAGATTACAAAACCAACGATTTAAAATTAGAAGTAGCTAAAGACAGTACGGTTTACACATTAGAAGCCGCGGATTCTGTAATTCACGATTTATTGATTGCGGTAGTTTTGGTGGCCTTTGTCATGTTGTTCTTCCTGCACAGTATTCGAAACTCGTTGATCGTAATGGTTTCGATTCCGGCTTCGTTAATAGCCACTTTTATAGGGATTTATCTTTTAGGATATACGTTAAACTTAATGAGTTTATTAGGACTTTCGCTGGTGGTTGGTATTCTGGTCGATGATGCGATTGTGGTATTGGAAAATATTTACAGGCACATGGAAATGGGTAAAAGCCGTGTACGTGCCGCCTTTGACGGAACAGCCGAAATTGGTGGAACTGTAACTTCGATTACCTTAGTAATTGTAGTAGTGTTTTTACCAATCGCGATGAGCTCTGGACTGGTATCTAATATTATTACACAGTTTTGTGTGACAGTAATTATTTCAACATTATTTTCACTTTTGGCTTCGTTTACAATTATCCCGTGGTTGTCTTCTCGTTTTGGAAAACTGGAACACATTGAAGGAAAAAACTTGTTCGGAAAAGCGATTCTTGGGTTCGAAAGTTATTTAACTCGTTTTACCAACTGGGTAACTGAATTGTTGAACTGGTGTTTAGATCATTATTTCAAAACGATTGGTGTGGTGTTAATTTTGTTTTTTGGTTCAACAATCGGATTACTTGGAGGAGGTTTTATCGGAGGAGAATTCTTTGCTGCTTCGGATAGTGGGGAGTTTTTAGTTCAAATTGAAATGCCAAAAGACGCTTCATTGGAACAAACCAACTTTATGACACAAAAGGCAGAAGCCTTTTTGAAAAGCCAAGAGTATGTTCATAGCCAGATTACTACTGTAGGACAAACCAGTGAAGGTATGGGTGCTGCTCAAGCCACCGCATATAAAGCGGAGATTGACGTGAAAATGATCGATCAATCAGAACGTTCGGATGATGCTTCAGTATATGCGGCCAAAATCAAACGTAAATTGGAGAAAGTACTGGTTGGAGCCAAAGTAAAAACAGTTCCGGTAGGTATTTTGGGAACGGCACAAAATGCTACTTTGGGATTAATTGTAACAGGACCTTCAGTAGAAAGTGCTATGAAATTTGCCAAATTAGCAGAAGCTGAATTACGTACTATTCCGGGAACAACTGAAATTAAATTGACTGTTGAAGATGGAAATCCCGAAATCAACGTACAAGTAGACCGTGATAAAATGGCTGCCTTAGGCCTAACACTGCAAACAGTAGGTATGACGATGCAAACTGCTTATAGCGGTAACACAGATGGGAAGTTTAGAGCAGGTGAATACGAATATGACATCAACATTAAGTACAATGCTTTTGATAGAAAAAACATTACCGATGTAAGTAATTTAATTTTCATCAACAGTGCTGGTCAACAAATCAAATTGTCACAATTCGCAAAAATCACTGAAGGTTCTGGACCTAGTCAATTAGAGCGTAGAGACAAAACTGCTTCGGTAACCGTACAAGGACAAAACGTAGGGGTTGCCTCAGGAACAATTGTTACGCAATGGCAAGCAAAACTGGACAAACTTAAAAAACCGGTTGGAGTAAATTATATTTGGGGTGGAGACCAAGAAAATCAAAGCGAAGGTTTTGGAACTTTAGGAATCGCTTTATTAGCCGCTATTATTTTGGTTTATCTGGTAATGGTTGGACTTTATGATAGTTTTGTACACCCATTTGTGGTATTGTTTGCTATTCCGCTTTCGTTCATTGGAGCGATGCTCGCCTTAGCATTAACCAATAATACGTTGAATATATTCACCATTTTGGGTATTATTATGTTGATTGGTCTGGTGTGTAAAAATGCAATTATGCTTGTGGATTACACCAACCAGCGAAGAGCTGCCGGTGAATCCATCAGAACAGCATTGATTCAAGCCAATCACGCTCGTTTGCGTCCGATTTTGATGACCACAATTGCGATGGTTTTCGGTATGTTCCCAATTGCATTGGCTTCTGGAGCAGGTGCTGAATGGAAAAACGGTTTGGCTTGGGTAATCATTGGAGGATTAATTTCATCATTATTCCTAACCTTGATTATTGTTCCGGTGATTTATGAAATTATGGAAAAAATAATTGACAAATTCTCTAAAGAAGAAAAAGTGGATTATGAAGCCGAAATGATTGCCGATTATGACCACAAAGAATTAAGCGAAGACGGTTTTAACCCGAAACATACGGTTTAAATAGTTTTTTAGAAATAACAAAAAAGGACTTTCAAATATTTTGGAAGTCCTTTTTTTATTGGCTTTTTTATCCCCATTGAACGCAATAGCCCACAATGAGACTCATGATTCTTCTACAGCTAATTAATTCGTTTTAAATACAATATACCAAAAATATTGGGAACTAATTTTGTTCTTAAAGTTTCCTTTCTATATTTGTACTACAAAATTATTACAAAAAAAAACAAAATATGAAAAATAAATAGGAAGTTGATTCCAACGAATCAGAGGTTCTGATAAATCAAGACATTCTTTGATATTGACTACCTGTCTGGTCCCAAAAAAAAATTCAAGGAACCTATAAAACTTATAGCCCATTTGGAATTTATCCATCAATAAAATCAATAAGAATCACTTTTGACGGAAGGCATTTCTTTTCTATATTTACAGTAAGCAATTAATTAATAACAAGTTACAACACAACATGAGAGAAAAAATCATATCTAAAGCAAGTGATTTATTTTTAAAACTCGGTTTTAAAAGTGTCACTATGGATGATATTGCCGGCGAGATGTGTATTTCCAAAAAAACGATTTACAAATACTTTTGCAACAAAGAAGTATTAATCGAAGAAAGTACGGAGATGGTTCATAAAACCGTTCATGATGTTATAAATATAACTGTAGCCAAAGGTTATAACGCGATTGAAGAGAACTTTGAAATCCGAAAAATGTTCAAAGAAATGTTTCAGGCTACCGATACCTCTCCATTATACCAACTAAAAAAGCATTATCCCGAAATATATCAAAAGGTAATGAATCGAGAATTGAACGAATGCAATATGTGCTTCAAACAAAATATAGAAAAAGGGATTGCGCAAGATTTGTATAGAAAAAATCTCAATGTTGATGCCTATGTCAAATTTTATTACTCGCTAATTTTTAGCATCAAGGAGAACACTATATCCGAACGAGAATCAACGAAACTAGAATTACAAGCCTTGGAGTACCACACCAGAGCCATGGCAACTCCAAAAGGAATAGCTGAACTTGAAAAACAATTACTTAAATTCAATATATAATGAAGAAAATATTCATATTGACCCTTACCTTTTTTGCCTTGAGCGTTAATGCCCAAAACACGAAGAAGAGTTATTCCTTTTCATTACAGCAGGCGATAGACCATGCGCTGGAAAACAATTACTCAGTCATTAACTCAGGTCGTGATATCGAAGCAGCAAAAGAGAAAAAATGGGAAACTACCGCAATGGGATTGCCTCAAATAAATGCCGGAGTCGATTTTACCGATAATTTTGTGTTACAAAAATCGGTTGTTCCAGCAGAATTCTTTGGCGGAGAACCGGGAACTTATGCCGAAGTAGCTTTTGGAACCAAATACAACATGGTGGCTCACTCTACTTTAAGCCAACTCATTTTTGACGGATCCTATATCGTTGCGCTTCAGGCATCCAAAACCTATTTGAGATATTACGAAAACGCCAAACAAAGAACCGATATCGACATCAAAGAAATGGTTATCAATTCGTATGGGAATGTATTATTGGCCAAAGAAAACATAGCCATTCTGGAAAAAAATATTGCTTCGCTGCAAAAAACATTAAACGACACCAGAGCCACTTACAAAAATGGTCTGATTGAGGAAGAAAGTGTCGAGCAACTGGAAATCACATTGGCATCATTAGAAAGCACCTTAAACTACAACAACCGTTTACTGGATATTACCTATAAAATGCTCAAAATCAATCTGGGTATTGATATTAATGATGAAATTGCCTTAACTGACAAATTGGATGACTTGACTATTCAAAATATGGATTTAGCCTTTTCAAAAACGGACTTTGAAGTAAACAGCAATATCACCTATAAAATTGCTTCCAATTTTGAGGAACAAAGAACATTAGAATACAAACTTCAAAGAAGTAAAGCCTTGCCAACACTATCGGCCGATTTAAACTTTGGGTACACCGCTTTTAAAGACGAGTTTGATTTTTTTAGTAAAAACCAAAACTGGTTTAATTATTCTAATATTGGAGTGAATTTAAATATTCCCATATTCAGCAGTTTAGCCAGAAGTTCCAGAACGCAGCAGGCCAAAATTGCTTTGGATCAAGCCAAAACACAGTTAAGCGAAACCGAACAAAAATTGAAATTGCAATATGCTACCGCCAAAAGTGAGTATGAGTATAGTATCGCCGATTATGAAACTGCCAAAAGCAATTTGAATCTCGCTGAAAGAATTGAGAAAAAACAGCAAATCAAATTCACTGAAGGACTTTCAACCAGTTTTGATTTTAATGATGCACAACGCCAATTGTACACCGCCCAGCAAAAATACCTGCAAACGATGATCAACATCATCAATAAAAAAGCCAGTTTAGAAAAAATTATCACTAAATAACGATTCCTATAAAAATAGAACCAAATGAAAAAAATATTTATCTTAACCACCCTGTCAATTGTATTGATTTCCTGCAATTCATCAGAAAAAAACCAATCCATCGAGACCATTATTGCCTCCAAAGATGTAAAAGCAATAACAGCTAAAAAAGCCGAACTGCAATCGCAACTTACGCAAATCGAAGAGGCACTGGCTACTTTGGATGTAAAGAAAGAAGTAGAAGCATTGGTTACAGTCGCAATAATTAAAGACACTTTGTTTAACCATTATCTGGAAGTACAGGGAAGTATTAACACCAATGAGAATGTATTGGTTCAACCGGAATTCCCAGGAAACTTAGTGGAATTGAATGTAAAAGCGGGACAAAAAGTAAGCAAAGGCCAAGTTTTAGGACGTACCGATGATGGCGGTATGAGTCAGCAATTGGCTAGTGCCGAAAATCAATATGCATTGGCAAAAACTACTTTTGAGCGTCAAAAAAACCTATGGAATCAAAAAATAGGATCTGAAATACAGTATCTTCAAGCTCAAACCCAAATGATTTCAGCACAAAAAGCAGTAGCGCAAATCAAAGCCCAAATCGCAAAAACCGTAATCAGAGCGCCATTTTCAGGAACTATTGACGAAGTTTTTGTGGAAAAAGGAGAAGTTGTTGCTGCCAGTCCTCAGGGATTAATGCGAATAGTGAACCTTGGGAATATGTATGTTTCTACCTCTATTCCGGAAACGTATATCGGAAAACTAAAAATAGGTACCGAGGTAGATGTATTCTTAACTTCATTAGACAAAACTTACAAAGGAAAAGTACGCCAAATAGGTAATTTCATCAATCCAAACAACAGAAGTTTCGGAATCGAAGTAAGCGTTCCCAATCCAGAAAACTTATTGCGCCCTAACCAAGTGGCCAAACTGAAAGTAATTGATTATGTGAGCAAAAATGCTATTGTTGTTCCGACTAATGTGATTCAACAAGATTCTAAGAAAAACAGTTTTGTATATACCGTAGCTAACTCTAATGGAAAAACGGGCATTGCTAAAAAAGTGATTGTTACAACAGGTCAGTCTTCAGACAATGTAACCGAAATTTTAAGCGGTTTAGATGCCAACACTATTATCGTTACCGAGGGTATGAACACCATTTCGGATGGTATGAAATTGAATTTTTAAGCCCCTAACCCCTAAAGGGGAAAGCTTAGGAGCTAATTAAGCTAGAATACCATTTTTGACTTTTTTATTAACTTTAAATTCCTATTGACCCCTAATAGGAGTTCCCCCTTTAGGGGGCTAGGGGGCCAAATATGTCACATCAAAATAAAGAATTCGGAATATCAAGTTGGGCTGTCGAAAACCGCGTCACGGTATATATCCTGACTTTACTGATTGTAATCACAGGAGTCATTGCTTACGTTACTATGCCTCGGGAAGATTTTCCGGAAATTATAGAGAACAAGGTTTACATTTCATCTGTTTTTCCTGGAAACTCAGCCGAGGATGTAGAGAAATTAATCATCAAACCTCTTGAAAAGGAAATCAAGAACATTAGTGGCGTAGATAAAATTACGTCTAGCTCTTTCCAAGATTACGGAATGATTATCGTCGAGTTTGATGACAAAGTCACCATTTTGGATGCTAAAACAAAAATTAAGGACAAGGTAGATATCGTAAAAGCAGATACAGACTGGCCTAATCTTGACAATGGAAGTAAAGTAGAACCTAGCGTATTTGAATTGAACATTTCGGAGGAAGTGCCAATTCTGAACATCAATCTACAAGGAAATTACACGACTCAACAACTCAAAAAATACGGAGAGTTACTTCAGGACGATATTGAGGAAATTCCTGAAGTAAAAAAAGTAGACATACTGGGTGTTGATGATAAAGAAGTGGAAATTGCCGTTGACATTTTCAAAATGACGGCTGCCCAAGTCTCTTTTGACGACATTCAAAATGCGGTGAAATACGAAAACATGACCCTTTCAGGCGGAAATTTGATCTCACAAGGTTCTAGAAACAACATCAGAATCGTAGGTGAAATCAAAGACCCCAAAGAACTGGAAAACATCATTGTAAAACACAGTGGAGGAACCGTTTACCTGAAAGACATTGCTGTAGTTAGTTTCAAAGAAAAAGAAAAAACAACTTACGCCCGTGAGAAAGGATCCGAGGTAGTGATGCTAAACGTAAAAAAACGTTCCAATCAAAACATGATTTCGGCCATTGAACAGGTAAAAGAAAAAATAGAAGCTGCCAAAGCTTCCTACTTGCCATCCAATTTAAAAATTGAATTAACAAACGACCAATCTTCTCGTGTAGAACACCAGGTTGATGAATTGTCCAATCACATCATCTTCGGAATTGTGTTGGTAATGATTGTATTGATGTTTACCATGGGACTCCGAAACTCTTTATTTGTTGGAGCAGCTATTCCATTATCGATGTTAATGGCGTTTAGTATTCTCTCAGCATTTGGACTAACCTTGAATACTATGGTTCTTTTCGGATTGGTAATGGGACTGGGAATGCTGGTGGACGACGGTATCGTAGTGGTTGACAACGTATTTGCCAATATGAAAAAAGGATTGAGCCGTGTAGAAGCTTCTAAAATAGGTATTGGCGAAATCGCTTGGCCTGTAATCTCCTCTACTGCAACAACCTTAATGGCCTTCTTGCCTTTTGCACTGTGGCCTGGAACTATGGGGAAATTCATGAAGTATTTCCCAATGACTTTAACGGTAACGCTAACCGCTTCTCTATTCGTTGCAATGGTTGTCAATGCAGCAATGACAGGAGGCTCTATGGATATTGAAGATAAAAATGTCTCTAAAAAATCAGCCAAAACATATTCCATAATTTTCACGATTATTGCAGTTATTTTTGTGATTCTTGGAAACATTTATGATTCAAAATTCGCCAAAGCTATTGGTCACCTGGCCATTATCTCCCTTGGTTTGATGTGGCTGTACAAATTGAAGTTATACCAGTGGACACAAGATTTTCAGCACAACTTTTTTCCGAGAATGGAAAACAAATACAAAAACTTTTTAGCTAAAATTTTGACTAAAAGAAGAGCTTGGTACGCCCTGATTGGAATTATTGGATTGTTATTTTTCTCGTTCATGCTTTTGGGAATATTCCCTAGAAAAGTATTGTTCTTTCCGGATAACATCCCGAATCAGGTAATTACTTATATCGAATACCCACAAGGAACTGATATCGCAAAGACCAATAAGGCTACGCTATTTGTAGAAAAACAAGTTATTGAAGTTTTGAGCAAATACGTAGATCCAAAAACGAACAAAAACTATTTGGCTGAATCCATAGTATCGCAAGTGGGTGTTGGAGCAGGAAATCCAAACGTAGATGCCGGATCGGCTTCTGAAACTCCTTTTAAAGGAAAAGTGACGGTAAATTTCTCCGAATTTAAATTCAGAAGAGGAATCAACACGGCCGATGTCCTCGAAGAAATCAGAGGCAAAGTAACCGGAATTGCTGGCGCTACCGTAACAGTCGAAAAAGACGCCAATGGACCTCCTGCCGGTTACCCAATCAGTATTCAGTTGACTGGAATTGATTATGATGAAATGCTGAAAGAAGCAGACAAGATGATCACTTTTATTAATTCCAAAAACATTCCCGGAATTGAGCGACTGAGTATTGATGTCAACAAAGAAAGCCCGGAACTTGAGGTAAAAGTGGACCGTGTAAGCGCAGGAAGTTTAGGGGTTTCGACTGGACAATTGGGTTTCAATTTGCGCCGTTCCGTATATGGACAAGAAATCTCGACTTACAAAGAAGGTGATGACGATTACAACATCACCATGCGTATGCAGGATGATCAACGCAAGAACGAAAACATATTGTTCAATCAAGCTTTGACTTTTAGAAATCCAGCTAACGGACAAATGATGCAAGTGCCCATTTCTGCTGTTTCCGAAACAGAGAAAACGACGACCTACAACCAAATCAAAAGAAAAAACCAGAAACGTATCATGACGGTTTATTCTAACGTCTTGACAGGTTACAACGGAGATGAAATTACCAAACAAATTGCTGCTGATTTAAAAGGCTATCAATTACCAAAAACAGTTACCTATTCCTTCTCAGGGGTACAGGAAGAACAGGGTAAAAACCAAAGCTTTCTGCTGTACGCTTTATTTTTGGCCTTGGCCGGAATCACCATCATCATCGTTTTACAATTTAATTCGGTTTCCAAAACAATGGTCATCCTGTTTACGGTAATCCTAAGTTTTAGTGGGGTATTTTATGGTTACGTGATTGCCAACATGGATTTTGTAATCTTAATGACCATGATGGGAATCATTTCCCTGGCGGGTATTGTGGTAAAAAACGGAATCGTATTAATGGACTTCTTTGTACTATTATTGGACAAAAAAGTTGCCGATAACCATTTGGAAAGCCATGACGATTTAACCATAGATGAAATCAAAGAAGTAATCATCGAGTCTGGTAAATCAAGGCTGCGTCCCGTATTACTTACGGCTTTAACTGCCGTATTGGGACTAATCCCATTGGCCATTGGACTGAATTTTGACTTCTTTTCTTTAATAACCGACTTGAATCCACACATTTTTATGGGAGGAGACAACGTTATCTTTTGGGGACCATTGGCATGGACCATCATCTTCGGATTGACCTATGCGACTGTATTAACCCTAGTAATGGTGCCTGTTATGTTCTATCTGGTAAAACGAACCAAATATTGGTTAAGAGACCGAAGAAACAAAAGAATCGCAATAGAAGAATAAATTCCGATATAACTCAATATAAAAAAACCATACCGCGCTAATTTAAGAACGGTATGGTTTTTTGCTTTAAAAAGAACTCATAATTACATTTTACTGTTTCAGTTCGCAAAAGCTCTTGTGGGCGTAACCCCATTAGAAAAAGAGGCCTACCCTACTTTGTAGTGATTCGGCCTCTTTCCCTAATGCGGTCGGGCTATTCGTGCTACTTCGGTAGCTACTGCTATCCCTTACGCAGCATTCGGGAATCAAAAACCTCTCGGATATCAATCCTAACAGGTTTTCAAAGGGTTTAGGTATTTTATCCAGAACTTTAGATGTCAAAAAAGTTTGTTATTGAAATAGAATTGATATTTAAAAAATAAAAAATTTCCCTTTTTGTACTTTACCTTTGCCAAACTTTTAAAAAGAACATTTCCATTAAAGTTTAAGCCCCTGAATTCAATATGCAACGAGAACACTATATCCCATTTGATAAGGAATTCTTACTCGAAGAACAACTAGCAGAATATACAGGAGATAAAAAACAGCTTGAGGATTTCAAAAAGCTATTCGATATCATTGAACATTATTTCCATTACGAAGCATTCAACCTAATCCGTAATTTAAAACAAAACTATGCCTTATTTGACCCTGATATAAATCCAAAAGAACGGGCAGCATTTATGGGCAAAAGTGACTTTTCCCTTTTCAAAGAAACCCTGCTTAAAGTGCTGAATAGAGGCAATTATAGCCGTGTCAATCAAGAGACATTGGACAAAGCCTTCAAAGATTCGGATTTGATTGGTTTGAAATTGGCCATTAATATTCAGGATTATAAAGAATATGGATTATATGTTCGAGGCCAACATAAAACAAAAGAGAAGGTCAGCAAACTCTTCTTTTGGAAGAAAGAAATAGAGATTGAATACTATGATCGCGTCATGATTTACCTTAATTATCATGATGCCGATTACTATAAAGAAAAGAAAGCCCGATTAGACAAAATGCCGATCGATCCCGGATCAATCGTATTAAAAATTTTCAAACGCGTTCCTAAAAACGATATAGAGACGATATTCCCGAATGCGATCCCAATGATGTCCACAACCGACAAACTATTATTATGGATTCCTGGGCTTGTGGGTGGCGTTTCCTTATTGAGCACTAAAGTAATTCCAGCGTTGATTAGTATGTATGCAGCCTACAAAACCGGTGAAGCAATAGACTTGCTAAACAGCAAAACCTCACTAAATCAAGGTTTGATTGCCCTTGGAATATTGGGTGCATATCTGTTCCGTCAATACAATAACTTTGTAAACAAAAAGATAAAATATTCGAAAATGCTTTCGGATAGTCTTTATTTTAAAAATATAGGGAATAATAGCGGTGCCTTTTATTCTTTGATAAACTCTTCAGAAGAGGAAGTCCTTAAGGAAACCATCTTGGCCTATTCCTTTTTGAACAGAAGTAAAACTCCCTTAACAGAGCAAGAACTTGATCATCAGATTGAATCCTGGTTTAAAACCAAACACAATACTGACCTTGATTTTGATGTAAAAGAGGCGCTGTCGAAATTAAAAAACACTGGTCTCGGATCAGAAACCAATGGGAAATGGGAAGTCATTCCATTAGACGAGGCTCTTATTAGAATAGATGAAATTTGGGATGGGGTTTTTGACTACAACCAATTAGCTACAATTTAGCATCCTATTTGAAAACACAAAAACAAATTTAGTTTCTAAAATTGTTTGCTATCAAAAAAGGAGAAAATCAATAAAGACTTTCTCCTTTTCTGAATTAACTATGAACTGCTTTTTAATCTCTATTCACTAAAGTATCCTGTTTCCAGTTTTTAACGGATGCAATTCTGTTTTCAGAATAATCAACCTCACTTAGATTCGTAAATCCATTGTCTCCATTTTGAGACCAAAAAAACCATTTTCCGGTTTTAAGACCATCTTTATATTCTCCGGATGAAGTTTTTTCTCCCTGCTCATTGTAAGAAACCCAAATCCCTTCTAATTTTCCATTTTCAAAAAACCCTTCTTGCTGTACCTGTCCATTTTCATAAAAGTAAGTTGCTTTAACTTTTTTTCCAAAAGGTTCCAATACTGGTTTTGCTTCCTGCGCAAACATCATTCCTGAGAACAATAGAGCTGCTAAAATTATACACTTTTTCATATCTTGAGTTATTATGTTTGACATTTCTTTCTCAAATTTAGGTATTAGTTTACATTAAAAAAACTTTTACATAACAATTTAGTAACGTAAGATGAAAACTTAACATTGGAAAATAAATTGACCTTAAAAAACAATCGTGTAAAATTTTACTATTCTCAATTCATTATTCATAATTAGTCCTAAATTTGCAGTCTAAAATTTAAATCATGTACAGAAGTCATAACTGTGGCGAATTGAACGCCTCATACATTAATACTGAAGTTACACTAGCGGGTTGGGTTCAGAAATCTCGCGATAAAGGTTTTATGAATTGGGTCGATTTAAGAGACCGTTATGGAATCACGCAATTAATTTTTGACGAAAGCCGAACTCAGAAAGAAGTATTTGAATTAGCCAAAACTTTAGGTCGTGAATTTGTAATTCAAGTTAAAGGAACCGTTATTGAACGTGAAGCTAAAAACAAAAATATCCCAACGGGTGAAATCGAGATTTTAGTTAGTGAGCTAAATGTTTTGAATGCAGCACTTACACCTCCTTTTACTATAGAAGATGAGACTGATGGCGGTGAAGACATCCGTATGAAATACCGTTACCTTGACATTAGAAGAAATCCTGTAAAAAACAGTCTGCTTTTCCGTCATAAAGTAGCCATGGAAGTTAGAAAATATCTTTCTGATTTGGATTTTTGTGAGGTAGAAACCCCTTATTTGATAAAATCTACTCCGGAAGGAGCCAGAGATTTTGTTGTTCCTTCCCGAATGAACGAAGGACAATTTTATGCTTTGCCTCAGTCACCACAAACTTTCAAACAATTATTGATGGTGGGCGGAATGGATAAATATTTCCAAATCGTGAAATGTTTCCGTGATGAAGATTTACGTGCAGACAGACAGCCTGAGTTTACACAAATCGATTGTGAAATGGCATTTGTGGAGCAAGAAGATATTTTGAATGTTTTTGAAGGGTTGACCAGACATTTATTAAAAGAAATAAAAGGTATTGAAGTAGAAAAATTCCCAAGAATGACCTACGAACATGCCATGAAAACATATGGTAATGACAAACCGGACATTCGTTTCGGAATGGAGTTCGGAGAATTAAACGAAGTAGCACAACATAAAGAATTTCCGGTTTTCAATGCTGCTGAATTAGTAGTAGGAATCGCCGTTCCGGGCGCAGGAAATTATACCCGTAAAGAAATCGATGCATTAATCGACTGGGTAAAACGTCCTCAAGTTGGCGCAAGCGGAATGGTTTATGTAAAATGCAACGACGACGGAACTTATAAATCATCTGTAGATAAATTTTACGATCAGGATGATTTATCCAATTGGGCAAAAGCTACCGGAGCAAAAGCCGGCGATATGATTTTTGTTCTTTCTGGTCCGGCTGATAAAACAAGAGGCCAATTGAGCGCGTTACGTATGGAAATTGCAACTCGTCTGGGATTAAGAAATCCAGCAGAATTTGCACCGCTTTGGGTAGTCGATTTCCCTTTATTGGAGTTTGATGAAGAAAGTGGCCGTTACCATGCCATGCACCACCCTTTTACTTCTCCAAAACCGGAAGACATGCATTTATTAGAAACCGATCCGGGAAAAGTTCGTGCCAATGCTTACGATATGGTATTGAACGGAAATGAAATTGGCGGAGGCTCCATTCGTATCCATGACAAAGCAACTCAACAATTGATGTTCAAATATCTAGGATTTACTCCAGAAGAAGCTAAAGCACAATTTGGATTCCTAATGGATGCCTTTCAATTTGGCGCACCACCGCATGGGGGCTTAGCATTTGGACTGGATCGATTGGTAGCTATTTTGGGAGGTCAGGAAACGATCAGAGATTTTATTGCATTCCCAAAAAACAATTCAGGTAGAGATGTCATGATTGATGCACCATCCGTAATTGATGAGTCACAACTAAACGAGTTGCACATAAAATTAGATATTGCGTAGTTCGTCGATTTAATTTACCCGAAAACGTTGAATATCAATATTTCTACAAAATAAAAACACAAGAACGTCTTTCGTATTATATTAAATATTACATTTGCCTTATTATAAATTATTATTACTATTACAATGCGTACAGGTACAGTTAAATTTTTCAATGAATCTAAAGGTTACGGATTCATTACAGACGAAGAAACAGGAAAAGACATTTTTGTTCATGCATCAGGAATCAACGCAGAAGAATTGCGTGAAGGTGACAGAGTTAGCTATGAAGAAGAAGAAGGAAGAAAAGGGAAAGTTGCTGCGAAAGTAGCAGTGATCTAAGGAATAAAAATTTATTTTTATTGCCTACGAATGCAAAAAGCGTTTCGATTAATTTCGAGACGTTTTTTTTTGCTTTACGGTCAAAATTTATGTTTTAAAAACAAAAAAAACAACTCTTATTTGTAATCAATAAAAATAAGGGTTTTTTTGTATTTTATCAAAGACTAAATCCTCCTTTAGACTTGTGTTTTAAATACACTAAGCCTATCTTTGTAGCTAATTTTTATGCAAAAACAATAAATAAATTATGCAGTCCGAACAATTAAATTATATTCCGATTTTAATGCAGTTAATCTTAGCAGTAGGATTTGTTGCAGGGACAATATTTGTTTCAGATAAATTAGGTCCTAAAAGAAATTCTGAAACTAAAGATAAAAATTTCGAATGCGGTATAGAATCCGTTGGAAATGCACGTATTCCGTTCTCAGTAAAATATTTCTTGGTAGCCATTTTATTCGTTTTATTCGACGTAGAGGTTATTTTTCTTTACCCTTGGGCAATTAACTTCAAGGAGTTAGGAATGGAAGGAATGGTTAAAATGATTATTTTCATGGCTTTACTTTTGGTGGGTTTTTTCTACATCATCAAGAAGAAAGCTTTGGAATGGGAATAAAAAATTAATTACAAATTAGAAATTACGAATTGAAAATTCAGATTTCTAAAGTATTTATAAGAATGTTTTTAAATTTAAATTATGAACTCATAATTCATAATTCATAATTCATAATTTTATAAAAATGAGCAATTCAAATATAAATATGGTTGAGCCGCCAGAAGGTGTTGTCGGTGAAGGTTTCTTCGCTACAAAGCTAAATGACGTAGTAGGTTTGGCTCGTGCTAATTCTCTTTGGCCTTTACCTTTTGCAACTTCTTGTTGCGGGATTGAATTCATGGCAACAATGGCGTCGCATTATGATTTAGCGCGATTCGGTTCCGAGCGTGTGAGTTTTTCTCCTCGTCAAGCTGATATGCTAATGGTAATGGGAACTATTTCAAAAAAAATGGCTCCAATTTTACGTCAGGTTTATGAACAAATGTCAGAACCTCGCTGGGTAATAGCAGTGGGTGCCTGTGCAACATCCGGAGGGATTTTCGATACTTATTCCGTTTTACAGGGAATTGACAAAGTAATTCCAGTGGACGTATATGTTCCAGGCTGTCCGCCAAGACCGGAACAAATCGTTGACGGAGTTATGAAATTACAAGAAATCGTTAAAAACGAATCGGTTAGAAGAAGAAGCTCTCCTGAATATCAAGAATTATTAGCTTCTTATAATATCAAATAACAAGATGGCTTTAGAAACAATCGACATTCAAGAGAAATTAGTTGAAACATTTGATTCAGCCGTTTCTCAATTCAATCAAGAAAAAGATATATTTTCATTTGAGGTAGCAGCTGACAAGATCACAGCTGTTATTCTTTTTTTGAAAAATGACCCAAGCTTACGTTTTCATTTTTTGACTGATTTATGCGGAGTTCATTATCCGGACAATGAAGCAGACAGACAATTTGCAGTCGTTTATCATCTGCACAACTGGTATGAAAACAAGCGAATCAAAATAAAGGCTTTCATTAATGGTTCAAATCCTGAAATAAAAACCATCACAAATATTTTCTTAAGTTCAAATTGGATGGAAAGAGAAACCTATGATTTCTACGGAATCAATTTCATAGGACATCCTCAGTTGAAGCGTATTTTGAATATGGATGAAATGGTATCTTTTCCAATGAGAAAAGAGTTCCCAATGGAAGACAGCGGAAGAACGGACAAAGACGACCGTTTCTTCGGAAGAACACCATCAAATTGCTAAAAAAACAATATATAATTTTTCACATTCAATAAATGTCAGAACTATTATTACCCCCAGAGCATCGCTATGCTAAAATAATCAAGGAGAGACACAATGAAGACGGAAGCGAGCTTTCTATTCTGAATTTAGGTCCTACGCATCCAGCTACACACGGTATTTTTCAAAATATCCTATTGATGGATGGTGAAAAAATTCTCGAAGCGGAACCAACCATCGGTTATATCCACAGAGCTTTCGAGAAAATAGCAGAAAATCGTCCTTTTTACCAAATTACTCCTCTTACTGACCGTATGAACTACTGCTCCTCTCCTATTAACAATATGGGATGGTGGATGACTTTAGAAAAACTACTGGGTGTTGAAGTTCCTAAAAGAGCACAATACTTAAGAGTCATTGTAATGGAATTGGCCAGAATTACGGATCACTTAATCTGTAATTCAATCCTTGGAGTTGATACTGGAGCTTATACGGGATTTTTATATGTTTTCCAATTTAGAGAAAAAGTATACGAAATCTATGAAGAAATTTGTGGTGCCCGTCTAACAACAAATATGGGAAGAATTGGTGGTTTCGAAAGAGATTGGTCACCAGAAGCTTTCCGCAAATTAGATGACTTTTTGAGAGATTTCCCGATTGCATGGAAAGAATTCGAAAACTTATTTGAAAGAAACAGAATTTTCATTGACAGAACAGTTAATGTAGGAGCCATTTCTGCAGAACAGGCCATGTCTTATGGATTTACAGGTCCAAACCTTCGTGCTGCCGGTATTGATTATGATGTTCGTGTAGCACACCCATACAGTTCTTACGAAGATTTTGACTTTATCGTTCCTGTTGGAAAATCAGGTGATACTTACGACCGTTTTTGCGTTCGTAATGCAGAAGTTTGGGAAAGTTTGAGTATTATCAAACAAGCTTTGGCAAAAATGCCGGAAGGAAATGAATATCATGCCGATGTTCCTGAATATTATCTGCCTCCAAAAGAAAATGTATACCATGATATGGAATCTTTGATTTATCACTTTAAAATTGTTATGGGAGAAGTTCCTGTTCCAGTTGCTGAAGTATATCATTCTGTAGAAGGTGGAAACGGAGAACTAGGTTTTTATTTAGTAACGGACGGAAGTCGTACTCCATACAGGTTGCATTTCCGCAGACCTTGTTTTATTTACTATCAAGCATATCCTGAAATGATTAAAGGATCTTTACTTTCGGATGCGATTGTTATTTTGTCAAGTTTAAATGTTATTGCCGGAGAATTAGACGCTTAAAAAAATTATAAATGATGAATTTTAAATTATGAATGACCAGCTTGAACATTTAAAATTTATAATTCAAAATTTAAAATAATAAAAAATGGAACGTACTTATCACAAACAAGAAATAAATATGACCGAAGCATTGATGACTCGCATCAATGAATTAATCAGTCATTATCCAGAAGATAAAAGAAAATCAGCTCTATTGCCCGTTTTACACGAAGTGCAAGATGCTCATGACAATTGGTTGAGTATTGAATTAATGAACAAAGTTGCCGAAATTCTTCTTATAAAACCAATTGAGGTATATGAAGTCGTTTCCTTTTATACCATGTTTAATCAAAAACCTGTTGGAAAATACATGTTCGAATTCTGTCAAACTTCTCCTTGTTGTTTGAACGGAGCCGAAAACCTGATGGATTATACTTGTGAAAAACTAGGAGTCAACCTTGGAGAAACTACAGAAGACGGAAACTTTACAGTTGTTGGAGTGGAATGTTTAGGTGCTTGTGGATATGCTCCAATGATGCAATTAGGTGATTTTTACAAAGAACATTTGAACGAACAAAAAATCGATCAATTGATTGAAGATTGCAAAAACAATAAAATAATATTACACGATAAATAAGATGTCACAAAAAATATTATTAGATAAAATCAATATTCCCGGAATCAAAACCTACGAAGTGTATCGTCAAAACGGCGGTTATGCTTCTGTAGAAAAAGCATTAAAAACCCTTACTCCTGACGAAGTAGTCGAAGAAGTGAAAACTTCTGGATTGCGTGGTCGTGGAGGCGCTGGTTTCCCTGCAGGAATGAAATGGAGTTTTATTGATAAAAAATCAGGAAAACCAAGACATTTAGTTTGCAATGCCGATGAATCCGAACCAGGAACCTTCAAGGATCGTTATTTGATGGAATTTATTCCTCACTTATTGATTGAGGGAATGATTACTTCCAGTTATGCATTAGGTGCCAACCGCTCGTACATCTACATCCGTGGAGAATACATGTGGGTTTACAAAATATTAGAAAGAGCCATTGCTGAGGCAAAAGCCGCAGGTTGGTTGGGTAAAAACATATTAGGTAGCGGTTACGATTTAGAACTTCATGTTCATTGTGGTGCCGGAGCTTACATTTGTGGTGAAGAAACAGCATTAATTGAATCATTGGAAGGAAAACGTGGAAACCCACGTATCAAACCACCATTCCCTGCAGTATCAGGTCTTTGGGCTAATCCTACCGTTGTCAATAACGTTGAAACTATTGCCACAGTGCCATGGATCGTAAACAACTCTGGTGCTGATTACGCAAAAATTGGTATTGGTCGTTCCACTGGAACCAAATTAATCTCTGCTTCCGGACATATTAAAAACCCAGGAGTTTATGAAATTGAATTGGGATTGAGTGTATACGAATTTATGAACTCTGACGAATATTTAGGTGGAATGAGTTCAGACAGACCTTTGAAAGCATTTGTACCTGGAGGAAGTTCCGTACCTGTTTTGCCTGCTAATTTAATCTACAAAACAGCTGCCGGTGAAGATCGTCTGATGTCTTACGAGTCATTAAGTGATGGTGGTTTTGCAACCGGATCGATGTTGGGTTCAGGTGGATTCATTGTATATAATGACACTTCTTGCATTGTACGCAACACTTGGAATTTCTCTCGTTTTTACCACCACGAAAGTTGTGGCCAATGTACTCCTTGTCGTGAAGGTACAGGTTGGTTAGAGAAAGTATTGCACCGTATCGAAAACGGTCACGGTCGTGAAGAAGATATTGACTTGCTTTTAAGCATTCAAAGCAAAATAGAAGGAAATACAATTTGTCCATTAGGTGACGCTGCCGCTTGGCCAGTAGCTGCTGCAATTCGTCATTTTAGAGATGAATTTGAATATCATATTCGTTTCCCGGAAAAAATAAAACACAGAGACCATTTTGTCGAAGAACCTTTTGAGAAGGTAAAACATTTGGTAGCAAAACAGTTGATATAAGATTAACGATTTTTGATTTCAGATTTCAGAATTAAAGTACTCATAAGAGTTAAACATTAGTAAATAATGAAAGTAACAATAGACGGTCAGTCAATAGAAGTAGAACCAGGAACAACCATCCTTCAGGCAGCACGTATGATTGGTGGAGATGTTGTACCGCCAGCAATGTGTTATTACTCTAAACTAAAAGGAAGCGGCGGAAAATGCCGTTGTTGTTTAGTCGAAGTTTCTAAAGGAAGTGAAGCCGATCCAAGACCTATGCCAAAATTAATGGCTTCTTGTGTAACCGGTTGTATGGACGGAATGGAAGTAAACAGCAAATCTTCTGAAAGAGTAACCGAAGCCAGAAAAGCCGTAACAGAATTTTTGTTAATAAACCATCCTTTAGATTGTCCGATTTGTGATCAGGCTGGAGAATGTGATTTACAGAATCTAAGTTTCGAGCACGGAAAACCACAAAGTCGTTATATTGAAGAAAAAAGAACATTTGAGCCGGAAGATATAGGTCCACACATTCAGTTACACATGAATCGTTGTATTTTATGTCAACGATGCGTGCAAGTGGCCGATCAATTGACGGACAACAGAGTTCATGGTGTTATGGATCGTGGTGATCATGCTAATATTTCAACTTGCATATCCAAAGCTATTGACAATGAATTTTCTGGAAATATGATTGACGTTTGTCCTGTAGGTGCTTTGACAGACAAAACCTTCCGATTCAAATCGAGAGTTTGGTTCAACAAACCTTATAATGCACACAGACATTGTGACAAATGTTGCGGAAAAACAACTGTTTGGATGTTTGGTGGGGAAATACAACGTGTTACCGGTCGTAAAGATGAGTACCATGAAGTAGAAGAATTCATTTGTAACGGTTGTCGTTTTGATCATAAAGATGTTGAAGATTGGACCATTGAAGGACCGAGAGCATTTGAAAAAGATTCGGTAATCAATCAAAACAAATACAATCGTAAATTAGAGAAAGTAATCATCAAAACTGAAGAAACCATTCTTTTGGGTAGAGAGGAAGACCGTAAAAAAATTAGTATGGCTGAAATTCCATTGAAACCTAATGACCAAACCTGTTAAAAATGGATAGTACGTTTATTATAGAAAAAAGTGTTGTTATAGTAGTGGTATTTGCCATTACAATGATTATGGCAATGTATTCTACTTGGGCAGAGCGTAAAGTAGCTGCTTATTTGCAAGACAGAGTTGGTCCCAATCGTGCAGGTTGGGGAGGTTTATTACAACCACTTGCCGATGGTTTAAAATTATTCTCAAAAGAAGAGTTTGAACCGAATACTCCTAATAGATTTTTATTTTTCGTAGGTCCAGCCATCGCAATGAGTACGGCTTTGATGACCAGTGCTGTTATTCCTTGGGGAGATAAATTGCATTTATTTGGAAGAGATATTTTATTACAGGCTACTGATTTAAATATTGGATTACTATATTTCTTCGGAGTTGTTTCTGTGGGAGTTTATGGTATCATGATTGGTGGTTGGGCTTCTAACAACAAGTTCTCTTTGATGGGAGCTGTTCGTGCCGCTTCACAAATGGTTTCTTATGAAGTTGCTATGGGATTATCGATGATTGCTTTATTGATGATGACAGGAACTTTAAGCTTGAGAGAGATTTCAGCGCAACAAGCAGGAATGAACTGGAACGTTTTTTACCAACCATTATCCTTTTTAATCTTCTTGATTTGTGCTTTTGCAGAAACCAACAGAACACCATTCGATTTAGCAGAATGCGAAAGTGAATTAATTGGAGGATATCATACGGAATATTCTTCGATGAAAATGGGATTCTACTTGTTTGCTGAATATGCCAACATGTTTATTTCCTCTACCATTTTGGCCATTTTATTCTTTGGAGGATACAATTATCCTGGAATGAGCTGGGTTGTTGAAAACTGGGGAGTAAATATTGGTAATGTTTTAGGAATAGTTGTTTTATTTGCAAAAATTTGTGCCTTCATCTTTTTCTATATGTGGGTAAGATGGACCATTCCAAGATTCAGATACGATCAATTGATGCATTTGGGTTGGAGAATTTTAATTCCACTTTCCATTATTAATATCATGATTACGGGAATTGTAATTTTAAGAAGCGATATCGCTGCTTATTTAGGATTCTAATTATATACGAAAAGCTCTAGCCCTGATAGCAGCGGCATCCTTTTATTTTTATACTGAGCTTGTCGAAGTATAAAAAATAAAAGATACAGCGGATAGCAGGATTAGCTACAAATAAAAAATAAAAAATGTCAATAGAAACTATATCATTATCGGGTAGAAAAAAGGTAGTCTCCAATAAAGAGATGACTTTTTTGGAGCGCATGTATCTTGTAGCGATTGTCAAAGGTTTGATGATTACCATCAAGCACTTTTTTAAGAAAAAAGCGACTATACATTATCCGGAACAAGTACGTACGATGAGTCCAATTTATCGTGGTCAACACATGTTGAAACGCGACGAACAAGGTCGTGAAAACTGTACTGCTTGTGGTCTGTGTGCTTTGTCATGTCCCGCTGAAGCGATTACTATGAAAGCCGCTGAGCGCAGAGGTGACGAAAAACACTTGTACAGAGAAGAAAAATATGCCGAAATATATGAAATCAATATGTTGCGTTGTATTTTTTGCGGATTGTGTGAAGAAGCCTGTCCGAAAGATGCCATTTATTTGACGACTTCAAAAGTATTGGTTCCTGCAAGCTATGAAAGAGAAGATTTTATTTTTGGAAAAGATAAATTGGTCATGCCTTTGGAAATGGCAATAAAAAATGCTCAACTTAAAAACGCTAACTAATGTCAATATTTCTTATACTTTTTTGCGTATTATCTGCAATCACATTATCAACGGCATTTTTGACGATTTTTAGTCGAAATCCAATTCACAGTGCAATCTATCTTGTGATTTGTTTCTTTTCGATTGCCGGACATTATTTATTATTGAATGCACAGTTTTTAGCTATCGTTCATGTTATTGTTTATTCGGGTGCAATTATGATTTTGTTCTTATTCACCATCATGTTAATGAACCTGAATAAAGAAGATGAAGTGCACAAACCGAGAATCACCCGATTGGGAGCTATTGTTTCATTTTGTTTGATTTGTTTGGTTTTAATCGCCATATTCATCAATTCTAAACCAATTGTTGGAGAATATATTGCAACAGGTGAAGATTATCAATCTATTCAGGTTCTTGGTAAAATACTATTGAACGAGTATATGGTTCCTTTCGAATTTGCGTCAATTTTACTTTTGGTAGCGATGATTGGTACTGTTCTATTGTCTAAAAAAGAAAAATTGCAGAAATAATATGGAAAATATTTTAAATGAAATTGGTATAGAAAATTATATCTTCCTGAGTATAATACTTTTTTGTATTGGGATCTTCGGAGTTTTATACAGACGAAATGCCATTATTGTTTTTATGTCTATCGAAATTATGTTGAATGCGGTAAACTTATTGTTCGTGGCTTTTTCAACGTATCACCAAGACGCACAAGGACAGGTTTTCGTGTTTTTCTCTATGGCTGTTGCTGCTGCAGAAGTTGCCGTTGGTTTGGCAATTTTAGTATCGATATTCAAAAATACAGGTATGATTACTATCGATAATTTAAAAAACTTAAAAGGATAAATGGAAATGAATACCAATATAGCTTTAGTTTTAGTTCTTGCTCCTTTTTTAGGATTTTTAATCAATGTTTTCTTCGGAAAAAGTTTAGGCAAGTCGGTTTCAGGTGTTATCGGAACGCTTTCAGTTGTGGTTTCTTTTATTGCCACTCTTTCTTTCTTCATGGGAATTCAATCTCATCCGGAAGGGATTCAAATTGCACTTTTCGAATGGATTCAAATCAGTAATTTCAAATTAGACTTCGGTTTTCTTTTGGATCAATTATCAATTTTATGGTTGCTTTTTGTAACCGGTATCGGTTCGTTGATTCATTTATACTCTATCAGTTACATGCACGACGATGAGAATATGCATAAGTTTTTTGCGTATTTAAATCTTTTTGTATTCTTTATGATCACTTTGGTTGTTGGTAGTAACTTATTGGTGATGTTCATTGGTTGGGAAGGCGTTGGGCTTTGTTCTTACCTTTTAATTGGATTTTGGTATAAAAACCAAGAATTTAATGATGCTGCCAAAAAAGCATTCATCATGAACAGAATTGGGGATTTAGGATTATTAATCGGAATATTTATTCTGGGTCATTTATTCTCCACTTTAGATTATGCTACTTTAAAAACAGCAATTTCAGGTGCAACTGACCTTAATGTATACTGGCTTTCTGCTGCTGCCTTCGCTTTATTCATTGGAGCTTGCGGGAAATCAGCACAAATCCCATTATATACTTGGCTACCTGATGCGATGGCGGGACCAACACCGGTTTCGGCATTGATTCACGCGGCTACCATGGTTACTGCGGGTATTTTCATGATCACCAGATTGAATTTCATATTTGATTTAACACCAGATGTTCAAAACATCATTGCGATTGTTGGAGCGATTACCGCTTTGGTTGCTGCGACGATTGGTTTGGTTCAAAACGATATTAAAAAAGTACTGGCCTACTCCACTGTATCTCAATTGGGATTAATGTTTTTGGCTTTAGGTTTAGGAGCGTATGAAGTAGCTGTATTCCATGTAATCACTCACGCTTTCTTTAAAGCTTGTTTGTTCTTGGGTTCTGGTTCTGTAATTCACGCTTTACATGGTGAACAAGACATGCGCAGAATGGGTGGATTGAAAAAAGCTATGCCAATCACTTTTATCACGATGTTAATTTCCTCACTAGCGATTTCAGGAATTCCGGTATTTTCAGGATTCTTCTCAAAAGACGAGATTTTAATGACAGCTTTCCACCATAACATCCCACTTTATGTTATTGCTTCGATTGCTTCAATATTGACTGCTTTCTATATGTTTAGATTAATGTTCCTAACTTTCTACAAGGAATTCAGAGGAACGGCAGAACAAAAACACCATTTACACGAAAGTCCTGCTTTAATCACTTTCCCTTTGATTATCTTGGCTATACTAGCTACTATTGGAGGTGTAATCAGCTTACCTGGTCACAGTTGGTTAAACGAGTACTTAACTCCTATTTTACCTAAATTAGCTACCGCTGAACACCATTTAGGGACAACTGAATACATGTTAATGGGTATTGCTGTTGCTGGAGGATTGTTGGGTATCATTATCGCTTATGTGAAATACATCAAACAAAACACACTTCCTTGTGAAGATGCTGAAATTTCAGGATTTTCAAAAGTATTGTACAACAAATATTATGTAGATGAAATCTATGATGCTTTGTTTGTGCAACCTATAAACGTTTTATCCCGATTCTTTAGAGATACTGTGGAAACCGCTTTATCCGCTTTGATTTTTGGATTAGGAAAAGTAACCAATGAAATCAGTTATCAAGGTAAAAAAATACAAAACGGAAGTATTGGATTATATCTTTTTGCTTTTGTTTTAGGGCTTTGTGCCATTATTTCCTATTTATTTTTAGCTCAATAATTTAGTACTATGAATGTATCTCTTATATTAATTATACTTTTGGTTGGTGCCTTTGCAACCTTTCTTGCCGGTGACAAGTTGGCGTCAAAAGTTGCTTTATTCTTTGGTTTAGCGGCTTTAGGCTGTTCGGTTGTATTGTTGAACCACTACAATTTGGGCGAAAACATCAGTTTGATCAATCAATGGATCAGTAAACCGAATATTTCTTTTTCATTAAAAGCAGACGGGCTATCCTTAGCCATGCTTTTATTGACTACTTCATTAACTCCAATTATTATATTCTCCTCTTTTGGAAATGATTATAAAAATGCTAAGGCGTTTTATGCTTTAATTTTGTTCATGTCGTTTGCAATGGTGGGAACATTCTTAGCTTCAGACGGACTTTTATACTACATTTTTTGGGAGTTATCATTAATTCCTATTTACTTCATCGCATTAATTTGGGGTAACGGAGATGCAGAAGATCGCAAAAAAGCAGTAGTGAAATTCTTCATTTACACATTGGCAGGTTCATTATTTATGCTTGTCTCTTTTGTTTACCTATACCAAAAAGCAGGTAGTTTCCTTTTGGAAGATCTATACAAACTAAACTTATCGGCAGCAGAACAGTTGTGGATATTCTTAGGTTTTTTCTTAGCATATGCTATCAAAATTCCATTAATTCCGTTCCATACTTGGCAGGCCACTGTTTATCAAAAAGCACCAACAGTTGGAACCATGCTTTTATCAGGAATTATGCTTAAAATGGGATTGTACAGTGTTATTCGCTGGCAATTACCATTGGCACCGCTTGCCGCTAAAGAATATATGTGCATCTTCATCGCCATAGGGATTGCCGGAGTTATCTACGGATCAATTGTAGCCTTAAGACAAAAAGATTTGAAAAAATTATTGGCTTATTCTTCTTTGGCGCACGTTGGATTAATTGCTGCAGGAACTTACACTTTAACCCTAGACGGATTAAGCGGAGCAGTTTTACAGATGATTGCTCACGGTTTCGTGGTGGTTGGATTGTTTTATGTTGCTGAAATTATTTTCAGAAGATATGAAACAAGAGCAATTGCTGAAATGGGCGGTATCCGTTCGCAATCACCAAAATTCACTTCGATGTTTTTAATTTTGGTCTTGGCTTCTGTAGCCTTGCCATCAACTTTTAACTTTGTTGGAGAATTTACTGTACTCTACAGTCTTTCACAAATCAATATCTGGTTTGCCATTTTAGGAGGAACCACAATCATACTAGGAGCATATTATATGTTGAAAATGTTTCAACATGCAATGTTGGGTGAAACCAATTCAAAACTATTTGCAGATGTAACTGTAAATGAAGGAATCACATTGGTACTTATCATTGCCGTTCTCTTCTTTTTTGGATTGTATCCAAAACCAATTGTAGATTTGATCACACCGAGTCTGGAAGAAATTTTAACACAAATAAACAGAATTAACTAAGTCAAATAAAAAATGAATACATTAATAGCTATAATAGGATTAGGTGTTTTATGCCTTTTATTTGAAATTCTTAATTTAAGAAAAGCCATTGTTCCGATAAGCATTATCGGATTATTAGCTGTTCTTGGACTAACGGTATCGGAATATAATTCGCCGGAAGCTTACTACAACAACATGATTGTGGTTAGTAAATTTTCGACTGTATTCTCTTCCTTGTTTATTGTGCTTACCATCTTTTTGGTTGCTTTAGGGCATAATTTCTATGAGAATCACCAAAACAAAATCTCAGATTATATTGCCATAAAAATATTTTTATTGTCTGGAGCTGTAGCCATGGTTTCTTTTGGAAACTTAGCGATGTTCTTTTTAGGAATTGAGGTTTTATCTATTTCTTTATACGTGTTGGCAGCCAGCGACCGATTGAATTTAAAAAGCAACGAAGCCGGAATGAAATATTTCTTGATGGGTTCTTTTGCCTCAGGTATATTACTATTTGGTATCTGTTTAGTGTATGGCGCTATGGGTACTTTTGATATTGTTGAAATTAGTGAAAGCTCATTATCTGCTGAATTGCCAATTTGGTTCCCAATAGGAATGATTTTATTAACTGTTGGAATGCTGTTTAAAGTAGCTGCTGTTCCTTTCCATTTTTGGGCACCAGACGTTTACGAAGGATCTCCAGCGCTAACAACAGCTCTGATGAGTACTTTGGCAAAAGTAGTTGCTATAGCTACCCTTTTTAAATTAATTTCAGAATTGAATTTAATTCCGTCTCTTGAAAACCAAGATCTATTAGGGACTTTCTTAAACATCACCGTTATTATTTCTATTGCATCGATGACTGTTGGTAATATCATGGCCTTGAGACAAACCAACGTAAAACGTATGTTAGCCTTTTCAGGAATCTCTCATGCCGGATTTATGTTGATGACTTTATTGAGTGTATCTACATCAGCGGGAAGTTTATTGTATTACACATCTGCTTATTCTTTAGCAGGTATTGCCGCCTTTAGTGTGATATTATACGTTTGCAAAAACAGAGACAATGAAGATATTGCTAATTTCCACGGTTTAGGAAAAACCAACCCATTATTGGCAGCTATCCTTACAGCTTCTTTACTTTCTATGGCAGGTATCCCTATTTTCGCAGGATTCTTCGCTAAGTTAGTTTTGTTTAGCCAAACGATTGCAGATGGTTATATCGCTTTAGTAATTATTGCGGTGATCAACTCTATCATAAGTGTTGGATACTATTTCAAACTGATTTTAGCAATGTACACCAAAGAGCCAAACGAAGAACGTAAAGGAAAACCTTTCTTGATTTATGCGGTTGCAGTTGTATCTATTGCCTTGAATATCATCTTAGGATTATTCCCTTCTTTAGTATTAGACTTATTGGGATAAGAACTTTTCTAAATCATATTGAAACCATCAGTCCCGATAGCTATTGGGATTGATGGTTTTTTTATATAAAAATATCTTTCTTTTAAGTAACTGCCAATTCCTAATAAAAATATAATGCCTGATCTGTTCTCATCTGTTTTTACTACATTTGTATATACAAATGATTTCATTGCTAATTAAATAAATAAAAATGGAGAATACATTAAAAATACAAATCTGGTCGGATGTTATGTGTCCGTTTTGCTATATAGGAAAAAGAAGAATAGAAGAAGCTTTGCAAAATTTCGACCATAAGGATTCTGTATCCATAGAATGGAAAAGTTTTCAATTGGATGCCAATTTCGTAGCCACACCTGGAGAAAGTATCATCGAACATTTAGCCGATAAATATCAAAAAAATACGGACTGGGCCAAAAATATGATTGATAATATGACCCAAAATGCCAAAACAGAAGGATTGGACTTTCATTTTGAAAACGCAATTTTGGCCAACTCATTTCATGCACACCGTTTATTGCAATTGGCAAAAAAGCACGATTTGGCAAATGAATTAGAAGAGTTATTGTTTAAAGCTTATTTGACTGACGGTAAGAACGTCAATGATTTAAACACATTAAGCGAGTTGGGAGTTGCTGTAGGACTTGATACAGAAGAAGTTTCCCAAGTATTGCATTCGAACGCCTACGCAAATGAAGTGCGACAAGATATACAAGAAGCGCAAGCAATCGGTGTTCAAGGAGTACCTTTCTTTGTTTTCGATAATAAATATGCGATTTCAGGGGCACAACATGCAGAAACCTTTGTAAAAACTCTGGAAAAAGTGTGGCAAGAAGGTAATTTTGATTCGAAAGTTACTTTGGTGAATACCACTAGCGAAAACAGTTGCGACATCAACGGTTGCGACTAAAACAAAAATAACTTCAAATAGAAATCCCGCCTCCTTTTAGAACGAGACGGGATTTTCTTTACCAACCATTTAAAAACAAATTAAATTCTTTTCTCTATTCTGATAGCGACACTTCCTGTTACTCTAGTGTCTTCTTTTTTTACTTTTGGGGCAGTAGTTTTATAATAATATTGATCCTCTTGATTATTTGAATTTTGGTCATTTCCATATCCATAATCGTTGCAATCATCGTTATTTTGGTTATATTCATAACCTCTGCCTCCCTTTACCGATCCAATAATATCAACAATCTGACCACGGCGGTTGTAGATAATTTGCAATCCACCTACTTGTTCTAAAGCATAACGGTTGTAACTCATATATACTGAACCCACTCGCTTAATTCTATCATTAGAATCATAGTTGATAAATACATTTCCAATACGTCTTACTTTACCGGAATCATCATGTTCCACTTTTACACCATAATTTTTGTTTCGAAAATTGGAGGGTGCACCGTAGTTTTTATTTACATTATTTCTTCTGTTTGATTTATAATACATGTCACTATTATTACCCGTTGATGGGCGTGTATTGAAATCAAATTGTCCGTCAGGAAACACAAAGAATTCAATTCCTCTTTCGGTGAACACAATTGGCTCAGCATTTCTATAATCAACAGGAATTCTTCTCTCATGAGAAAAATTATTTTTTTCTGTTGCATTTGCTACAACACCTCCAAAAAGAAAGATACTAGCTGCTAAAAGGGTAATTTTTTTCATAATCAATATAATTTGAGTTTTGCCTACTCTTGAGCTTTTCGGCTTTCGCTTTTTTACTTATTTGATTAGGGATATCCAAGTAACATGCCAAAAAATTGATTCTTCGTTTTGTGTTTTAGATTATTGATTGATTAAGTTTATTTAAAACTCTACAAATAAATGGATTGCATTTTTAAAAATAAATAATAATAATTTCTACAGAGTCGGATATTTAGGTGTTTTTTTTAATGCAATTCCGATTTGACGATATTTTTTCTTGTGATTTTACGGAATTGGGCAACCAAAAATAGTTGTGATAGCAATGATTGTGACTAAAACGTAAAGTTGTTTTACTTCCAATTGTTATTAAATACCACAGATGAGAGGCTGTGTCTTTGTGAATAAACAATTAATTTTACTCTGACTTTTAGGATGTGGTTTATCTACAAATAAGTTTGACAAAAAAATAAGGAAAATGGCAAATAGGACTGAAAATACAAAAATAATTCGTTGGGGAATCATTGGATGCGGAAATGTAACGGAAGTAAAAAGTGGTCCTGCATATCAGAAAACAGACGGATTTGCAGTCACAGCAGTAATGCGAAGAGATCCTGTAAAAGCAAAAGATTACGCCAAAAGACACGGAATAAGCAAATATTACACAAATGCCGATGATTTAATTAATGATTCGGAAATTGATGCGGTTTATATTGCTACCCCTCCAGACGTGCATAAATACTACGGACTTAAAGTCGCTGCCGCCGGAAAAATCTGTTGTATCGAAAAACCTTTAGCTCCAAATTACGGCGATAGTCTGGCTATTGCAGAAGCATTTGCAGCAAAAAAAATCCCCTTATTTGTTGCCTACTACAGACGCAGTCTTCCGCGATTCGAGCAAGTAAAAAAATGGATTGAAACAGCTAGTATCGGAGATGTAAGACACATCAGCTGGCATTTGAGCAAGCCAACATCTGCTCAAGATTTATCAGGAGATTATAATTGGAGAACAGATGCGCAAATTGCTGCTGGCGGGTATTTTGATGATCTGGCCAGTCATGGTTTGGACTTATTTACACATCTTTTAGGACCTATAAAAGAAGTAAACGGGATCAGTCTAAATCAACAAGGGTTGTATACTGCTAAAGATGCAGCGACTGCCTGCTGGTTGCACGAATCAGGAATAACGGGTACCGGGAGTTGGAACTTTGGTTGCTTTGAAAGGGAAGACAAAGTAACTATTTATGGCAGCAAAGGCAAAATAACCTTCTCCATTTTTGACAATGATCCAATCATACTTTCTAATGAACTTGGAGAGACAGCCCTAACTATTGAACATCCGGAAAACATTCAACTGTATCATGTAAAACAAATGAGAGAACACCTATTGGGTAATAGTTCCCATCCTTCTACCGGTTTCACGGGCGCGCATACCGCTTGGGTAATGGATAAAATTACAGGAAATACATAGACAAAAAAAACAGCTCTGTAAGGAGCTGTTTCAATTACTACAATCAATCAATTAATTTAATAACTATTTCGAAGTTACTATTTTTGAAAAAACCTTGTTATCATAAGACATTACGAAGGTGTACTTTTCTTTAGGGAAATTTTTAATATCAAAAAACTTATGTATCACCTGCTCATCCGATACAGTAGTGGTATACAATTCGTTATCATAGATATCATATATTTTGATGGTAACTGGTGATTTATCCAAGTTCAGGATACTAAGTGAAATTGCTCCATTTTTGTTTATCAAAACCGGTTTGAAAACTTCTGAAGAAACAGTTGCGGACAAAGATGCTGTTTCTCCTGCAACCGTAATTGCATATCTCACAACTTTCGAAGAACTTTCCGCTTCTAGAAAATAGGTTCCATTTGGTAAAGCAGCCAAATCATAAGTTCTGTTTATTGCTTTATCTGAATTTACAATTTCAGTATGAATAAGTTTATCTTTAGAATCGTAGATCGACAAATTCATATTTTTAACTTCACTCATAGCGAAACTCACTTTCTTACCCTTTCCTTTTCTTACAAAAAGTGAAATATCTCCTTCGGCAGCGCTTATGTTCATCGTTGTTAACACTGCAACTACTATCAAACTAAATTTTAAAATCTTTTTCATAATCATTCTTCTTTATATTTATAATCCTTTATTTCTTTTACAAAATTAACGCAACTGGCAGGCACTATAGGGTACAGTTTTTTCCAATTTGTGTGCTATTTTACCTTTTACGAAAACGTTTAAGGTTAAAAAATGACAATATTGTATCGACGCCAACACCCTTCACAACAAAACTAAGAAGTTGTAAACTTGATAGTTACACTTAAAAACAAGCGAAATTAACTACTAAAAAATAATTTTTACAAAAATGAATATATCTCCAATAAAAAAGTGCGAAGATTGCTCCTCACACTTTTTGCATAAATTAACCGATTAAAAAATTACCAAAGAATATCCATTTTTTGTCCTTCTTTCAAAGTGATGTTCTGTTTTTTATCGCCGCTGATCAGTATTGATTTTCCACCGTTTTTAGAAAATACAGTAACTTTCTTTAGCGTTTTATTCCTCCATTCCATCGAAATCTCAAATCCTCCTCTGGCACAAATCCCTTTCACGTTTCCAGTTTCCCAAGCATCCGGTAAAGCAGGCAACAATCTGATTTCGTTCTCATTCGACTGAACCAGCATTTCTGCAACAGCTGCAGCTCCCCCAAAATTCCCATCAATTTGAAACGGCGGATGTGCATCGAATAAATTAGGGTAAGTCCCCCCTCCTCTTCTTGGTTTTTCTGTTTTCTTTCCATCCGGGTCAACATACCTAAGTAACTCACGCAACATTTTATAAGAACGATTGCCATCCCAAAGCCTTGCCCAAAGATTAATACGCCAGCCTTTAGACCAACCTGTTGTTTCATCTCCTTTAATCTCCAAAGTCTGTCTGGAAGCATTGGCCAACTCAGGTGTTTTTAATGGCGTTATATGGTCACCTGGAAAAAGTCCAAACAAATGTGATTGATGACGGTGCCTTGGGTCTTCATCATTCCAATCAAAATACCATTCTTGCAGGTTTCCTTTTTTACCAATTTGGTACGGATAGAATTTTGAAAGTGCTGTTTCTAGTTTCGCTCTAAATTCGGCATCGACATTTAAAACTTTTGAGGCTTTAACGGTTTTATCAAAACATTCTCGTATCATAGCCAAATCAGCAGTCCCGCCATACATCGTGGCACCAATAAAACCATCAGGAGCTATGTATTTATTTTCTGGAGAAGTTGATGGGGATGTGATTAAATATCCGTTCTTGTCTGTAATCATCCACTCTAAAAAGAACTGAGATGCTCCTTTCATGATAGGATATCCTTCGTTTTGCAGATAGTTTTTATCTTGACTAAAAACATAATGTTCCCAAATATGTGTGCTTAACCAAGCTCCAGATATTGGCCAACACGCCCAGCTTGGGTCTTCTTTTCCAAAATTCCCAACTGGATTCGTCATCGCCCAAATATCTGAATTGTGTGCTGCCGCCCAACCATTGACCCCATAAAAAGTCTTGGCAGTCACTTTACCGGTTTCTGAAAGATTTTTTATAAAACTCAAAAGTGGCAAATGCATTTCTGAAAGATTGGTGTTTTCGGCCAACCAATAATTCTCTTCCAGATTGATATTCATTGTGTAATTACAACTCCATGGCGGGTTGAGATGAGGATTCCAAAGCCCTTGCAAATTGGCAGGAACTGCTTTGGTTCTGGAACTGCTGATAAGCAAATAGCGTCCATATTGGAAATATAAAATTTCCAAATTTTTATCCTCTTTACCATCTGCGTAACGCAACAAACGTTCGTCTGTAGGTAAATTGGGAGCGGTAGTTTTTCCTAAATCTAAACTAACCCGATTGTAGAATTTTTGATAATCCGTAATGTGCGATTGCTTTAATTTCTCAAATGATTTTGAAAATGCTTTCTTTAAATTTTCTTCTGCAATGGCCTTGTCGTTTAGTCCCTGAGAAGCAGGATTTTTGTCAAAACCATTAAAACTGGTTGCAATTGACACATAAATTATGGCTTCCGTACCGTTTTTCAAACCCAAACTTGTATTCGAACTTACAATTGTACCATCTGTATTTTTGATTCTCATTAAACTTGTAAATCGGGTTCCTCTGTCTTTTTCCAAAAGAAACGAAGGGACAACTTGGTACCCCGGATTTTCATGAATTGGCGCAACACCATTCATGGCAAGTATATTATCTTTTACCTCAACATTAGATTTTAGTAAGCTATTCGACTTAATATCAAAATTTAAGGTTCCTTTTTGACTGCTTGTTAATTTGATGACCATAATTTGGTCTGGCGCCGAAACAAAATATTCACGGGTAAATTTCACTCCATCAATTTCATAACTGACTTTAGAAATTGCAGTCGAAATATCCAGTTCTCTATAATAATGGCTAAGCGTTCCGGCATTATGATTATTAATTTCCATAGTTCCTAATGGCGCGTAGGATTCGGAATTCTTGCCTTGAATTTTTTTATTTAATTCGTCGGCCAGCTTGTAGTTTTCATTTTCCAGTGCTTCACGAATGGCGGGTATGTTTTTATACGCTTCCGGATTCATATTAGCATTTACCGGTTCTCCTGACCAAAGTGTGATGTCATTCAAATAAATTTTATCTGAATTGACACCGCCAAAAACAGTTGCTCCCATCTTTCCATTACCCAAAACCAGACTTTCCTCAAAATAATCGGCTGGCTGTCTGTACCAGAGGACATGACTAGACTGCGCTTTCATATTTATGCTAAATAAGAAAAAACCGAAAACTATGAGTAGTTCTTTTGAAATTTTTGAGTTCATATATGACTATTATAACTTTAAAAAATGAATTGAATGTAACTTAATTTTCAGGCTTATAGATAAAATTTTTAAAAGTAACCTGACCCTCCCCAACAGCAGAAAGACCTAAACGAAGGCTCATAAAACCACTCAACACATTATGATTGAATGAGGAAACTTCTGCAGAATTTTCAATTTTTACCCACTCTTTACCATCAATACTGTAAAACATATTCACCAGTTGTTCTTTCTTTTCCAAGCGAAGAAACAGATGTGTTTTGTTTAGCCCTTTTTGAGTAGGAAATTGCCATGATCTAAGAATTGCCAACACATTCTCCTTATCAGCAGCTATACCTGTATAAAGCTTGTTATCATAAAAAAGGATAAGTCCTGCTGTAGCGTCACCTTCTATTTCGGCTTCAACTTCAGCGGTGTAGGAATGGTCGGAAGGAGTGCATAATAGTGGTGAACTTTCACCTATACTCTTACCTTTTCCGTTAATTTGTAATCCACCTTTAACAAATTTAAATCTTTTAGCATCATATTCATTAAAGAATTGCCATTGAAGTTTAAGTTCCTTATTCGAAAAAGTATCCGAAAGTGAAAAATTATTTTGCACCATCTGACCGGCTGGTTTTTTAATTGGTTCTTCGGTTTTAATACCTACAGGACTTTTATACCAACCATCACTTGTCCATTCTACAGGTTGCAAAAGCGTCTGACGCCCCATATTATAATACCCATTTTCATAACCATGGAAAACCATCCACCAATTTCCTTTAGCATCATCAATTAACGTTGCATGACCTTTCGACCACCATTTTTCGGAACTGTCTTTTGTTTTGATAATCGGATTATATGGTGAATTTTCCCAAGGTCCCAAAGGCGATTTGGATCTTGCGGATATCACCATATGACTTGTTGCCGGACCTGCAGTTCCACCTTCGGCAACAGTAAGATAGTAATACTCCCCATGCTTTACAACTTTTGGTCCTTCCATACAAAAACATTCAATAGACCAGTCTGTTGGGATTTTCCACCCATCATAAACATGTTTCCCTTCACCAGCAACAGAAAGTCCATCTTTGGATAGCGGAACATAATTCCCATTACTAAAATAAAGGTATCGACTACCCTTTTCATCAACAAAATGTCCCGGATCAATATTGCCTATTTTTAAGTCTATCGGATCACTCCATGGACCGTTTATAGCATCTGCCCACACGACATAATTGGTTTCGTTTGCCGGAAAGTAGATGTAAAATTTATCGTTGTATTTTACCAAATCAGGAGCCCATACCGATCCAACACTTTTTTTAAGAGCATGCGTAACGGGTTTCCAGTTCACCAAATCCTTGGAAGTCCAGATTAGCAATCCCGGATAATAATTGAATGAGGAATGCACAATATAATAATCTTCTCCATCCCTGATTATTGATGGATCTGGATAATCTCCCGCAAATATTGGATTTTGGTACAATCCATTGCCCACCTTACCGCTTTGTTGCTGTGCATTAATTGCAAGCGACAAAGAAAATATAAATAAAAGAATACGTTTTTTCATAATTTAATTGTCAGATTAGGTCTGAACTACTTACTGACTTTATAGATTTCATTTGCTGTAATCATGTCCCAATCATCCGTTCTGAAAGGTGATGCAGGAAATTTTTCTTTATTGAAAAGGTTGATATCCGTATCATCGTCTGCCCAACCGTAATGAACCGCAACAGGATTTGACACCTTTTCGCTGGAAACGATTACTGTATTATTTTTGATAATCGCTTTCGCGGAATAAAAAACTTTGTCGGCACCAGCGATCTCGAATCCTTTTAGATTTTCACCATTATCAGAACTTGATAATCCGCTTCCAGTGTTGTCAAAAGTGAGGATAATTTGGTTTGCTTTGATTTCCATTGATTTATACATGGGTCCGCTATAAACCCTTTTTTTACCATAAACATTATTCAGAGCTATAGCGGCCAGGCGTTTCCCAACATCTTGTTTGTTGGTAGGATGAATGTCTTTTGCATTACCAATATCGGTTGTCACAGCCATTCCTGTGTTTGGTAATTGCAAAGTTTGGGTTTGCGCTTCACGAAGTTCTGCCCATCTGCTGCCTACTTTACTATTCCCATTGAACTCATTGAAAGTTGATAATTGCACAAAGTAAAAAGGAAAATTACCCTGATTCCATTTGGCTCTCCAATCAGTAATCATCAAAGGGAAAGCTTTTTTGTATTGTTTGGCTCTCCACACATTGGCTTCGCCCTGATACCATAAAACTCCTTGAAAAGCATACGGAATTAATGGATTGACCATTGCATTGTACAGTAATGAAGGATAACTGTTTGGCGAAACCGAAATTTTCACATTTACCACATTAAATTTCCAAAGTCCTTCTAGCGGTACAATCGAATCCTTGAAATCAATTTTCAAATCGGCTGGGTCTCCATATATTCCGCCACCGCCAGTATAATCTCCAATTCGAACCGCAATTACATTTGATCCTTCTTTTAAAACACCAACAGGAATTTTGTAAATTCTTTTTGCTTCCCAAATATTGTTGGTTCCAACTTGCACACCATTAACATAGGTTACATCTTCGTCATCAACTTTGGACAAATACAAAACGGCTTCTTTTTTGGCTTGCTCCGCAGACAAAACAATCGTTTTTCGCATCCAAACCACCCCATCAATATTTCCAATTTGCTGATTTTCCCAAAGAGAAGGCACTTTTATTTCCGGCCAGTTGGCGTCTTTAAAATCTGAATTTTTAAATTGGTCCTGATTGACATCAGTTACTTCAAAACCTTGAATTTTTTGAATATTGTCTAAAAGTGATTTTTTGTAAGTTTCAAAAATCGCATCCATATTTACCGAAGGCACTTCAGCAATCATTGCTTTAAAGTCGTCGCTTTTTTCGAATGCTTCACGGCTAGTCCAAGTTTCTACGCAAGTTCCGCCCCAAGATGTATTGATGATTCCGATTGGGATTTTTAACTCAGCATATAATTTTTTGGCAAAAAAGAAACCAACAGCTGTAAAATCTTTTACATTTTCTTTATTAGAAATTACCCATTTACCTTCTTTTAAATCCTCTTTTGGCGAACCACTCAAATCTTGTGCAACACCAAAATGACGAATCATTGGATAATCAGAATCGGCAATTTCTTTTTCGGAATTCATCGTTTTATACATTTGAAATTCCATGTTCGATTGTCCACTGCAAATCCAAACTTCTCCCACTAAAACATCTTTTATGACGATTTTGTTTTTACCTGTAATGGTTAATTCAAAAGGTCCTCCTGCTTTCTCGGAATCTAATTTTACCATCCATTTTCCGCTTGCATCAGTTGTGATGGTTTTGGTTTGTTTGTTAAAATGGACCTCAACTTTTTCATTGGCATCAGCCCAACCCCAAACCGGAATTTCTTTGTTGCGCTGCAAAACCATTCCGTCCGAAAACAATAAAGGCATTCGGACATTCGCATTTGCCATTAAACAAGAAATCAGAAAAAGAAATACAATACTTTTTTTCATTTTTTTATTTTTTAAAAAGCCTCTAAGTTACTGAGACTCTAAGATACTTATTCTTACCAAACTTAAAATCCCTGCAATTGAGCAACTCTGAAGTTACTTCAATCCATCTTGCAAAGCAGTTAATGCTTGCAAATCATAAACCGTATTATTGGTTCTATCAAACAAAGACATCGTATTTACTCCCATATTACCCGCATCCCAATAAAACGGAATCAGACCATTAGCCTTAGCTTGTTTTACAACATATTTTAAGAAATAAGCTCTTGATGCTAAATGTAGAGCCAAATCATCACCTGTTAAATCAGAACGTCGAATAGCCCCAAATTCACCAAGAACAACCGGAATTCCTTTGTCAACAAATTGAGTTTTCATTGATGTGAAAAGTTTATCTAAATCTGCTTCTTCTCCCCAAGTAGGGTTTCTTGCGGTATCGGTCGTTGAATGATTACCCGCTCCCCAATAGTAAAACATTTTGCCCCAATCAGCATCCTTGTCCAAAAGACAAAACTGATAAGGTGTGTAATAATGAACCTCAGCCATCATACGACTCGCTACTTTATCAGTAGGCAAAGTCAACATTAATTTGTTTGTTTTTTCGATATCTGTTGACGGTCCTTGAACTATCAATGTGCGATTGGCATTCTTACCTCCAGTGGCACGAACCGCATCAACAAACGTTTGATGATAAGATGTTAAAACCTCCATCTGAGTTGCGTTGTCTACGTTTGGTTCATTGGCACTGGCAAAAAGTAAATGTTCATCGAAGCCACGTAAATGAGTCGCTATTTGTTCCCAAAATGCTTTTTGTTTGGCATTATTTGCTTCTTTTTTAGCTTCGGTAACATTATTTTCGAGCCATCCACCGTCCCAATGTATGTTTACAATCACATACATATCATTATCGACACAGTACTGAACCACTTCTTTTACTCTGTCCAGCCATTCTTGTTTTATTTGTGCAGTAGTTGAGTTTGCTAAATTTTGGTTCCAAGAACACGGAATTCGAATCGCATTAAAACCATTGGCTTTAACCAAATCAATCAATGCTTTGGTAACCTTTGGATTTCCCCAAGCGGTTTCCCCACCAGTAGCTTCTAGCGTATTCCCAATGTTCCAGCCCAATTTTATTTTGGCAGCCAAAGCTGTCGCACTACTACTCATTCCTGTTGCATCAGCGGGAAGAGGATTCGTATTATAACTTGGGTACAAACTGACAACTGGAGTAGCTCCAACCTGAGAAACGGTAATTTTTACAGAAGCCGCTTGGTTAGAACTGATAGTGATGATTGCGGTTCTTGTTGCTGTAGTGGTATTCTCCGAGGCAGTTATATTGAATGTCGTTGTTCCGGTACCTCCTGAGAGTTGACTCAATTGTATCCAAGTAGCATCCGAAGTAGTAACCGTCCAAGCATTTGCATTAGTAGTAACCTTTACATTGGCAACATTTCCTTTATTCTGAAAATCGATTTTATTGGTATCTGCAATAAGCGTTATTGCTGCCGGTTTTTCCTCCTCTGTACCTGAATCAGAACTACAGGCCCAAATACCTAAAAAAGCTAAGCATAAAAGAACACTGAGTAGGCGACTATTTACTGTTTTTTTCATTTCCACAATTTTAGTTTTTTGGTTAGTTGTTATATTTCAATACTCTTATTTAGATACTAAGGTTCTAAGTGACTAAGATTCTAAGTTTAAAAAAAGTCATATGCTATTTTCTTAACTCAGTATATTAATTCCTCGTTTATAATTATTTTATCATTTTTAAAATTGACTCCTTAAGTCTTAGTCACTTAGAATCTCAGTATCTTAGTATCTATTTAATCGTCACAACAACTTCTTTTTTGATATCTCTGGAAGAACTTCCTAATTTCAAAGTGTAATTTCCTGGCTCCACAATCCATTTTTTAGTTTTTACGTCATAATACGCCAACTCTTTTACAGGAACTTTAATCGTTACCGTTTCTGAAGCTCCTGCTTTAACCATTACTTTTTGAAAACCTTTTAACTCTTTGTCAGCACGGGTAATTTTCGAATCGGATTTTGATGAATATAATTGCACCACTTCTTTCCCTTCCACTTTACCGGTATTTTTAACTGTTACTGAAACGGCTATTGTCTCCTCTGCTGCATATTCTTTTTTATCTGTTTTAGCATTATCGAAAGCAAAAGTGGTGTAGGACAATCCGTATCCGAAAGGATAAAGTGGTTCAATTTTTTTAGTATCAAACCAACGGTAACCCACCAAAATTCCCTCACTATAGTTTACTGAAGTTCCTCCTGGGAAACTGTTTGTAGCATGAGCCGGTGAATCGTTAATGCTTTTAGGCATGGTCCAAGGTAATTTCCCTGAAGGATTTATTTTTCCTAACAACACATCTGCCAAGGCATTTCCTCCCTCAGAACCATTGAACCAGCTCCAAACCAAAGCCGAGGTTTTTTTACTTAAATCTTGAATATCAAAAGGAGCTCCGGCAATCATAACCACAATGGTTTTTGGATTCACTGCTATTACTTTTTTAATCAATTCTTCTTGGCCGAACGGTAACTTTAAGTTTCTGCGGTCAGAAGCTTCGGTCTCATAATCACGGTTAGAACCCGCAAAAATGATTACTACATCTGATTTTTTAGCAGCATCTATAGCTTCTTGTAATTTAGTTGGATCTAATTGGTCAATAGTTACAGGGCCGTTCAAGGTAATATCTCCTAATTTTCCTTTATTTTTTTCATCATAACGCTCTAAATATCCTTCTGCATAATTAATTTTGATTGATCCCGGCAATCTATTTTTTAAACCTTCTAAAGGTGTGACTTCTCTTTTGGTTTTAACCCCAGCACCAAATCCGCCCAAGGCATTTTTCTTGGTTGCGTTATTCCCAATTACAGCTATAGACTTCACTCCATCTAATTTTAAAGGCAACGCATTGTTATCGTTTTTTAACAAAACCACTGATTCTGATGCAATTTTGTAGGCATCCTGGTAATGTGCTTCGGTTGCAATACTACCTTTAGCGCGATCCTTACCTCCCATTGCTTTTACTTGGAACAAAACACGTAAAATTCTTTTTACATGTTTATTGATTTCTGTTTCTGAAATTTCACCGGCCTTAGCAGCAGCGATTAGTTTATCGGCCAAGAAAAATTCATTGAAAGGTTTTGGTGTACCCATTTCAATATCCAGTCCGTTTTTTAAAGTTTTTACTGTCGTATGAACAGCTGCCCAGTCTGAAACCACAACCCCTTTAAACCCCCATTCGTCGCGCAATACTTTGTTTAGCATATAATCGTTCTCGCATAAATATTCTCCTCTAAACTTATTGTAAGCTCCCATGATACTATATGCTTTAGCCTCTTTTACTGCAGCCTCAAATGCCGGCAAATAAATTTCACGAAGGGTACGTTCGTCAATTTGTACATCGACAAAATCACGATTGGTTTCTTGGTTATTGGCCGCAAAGTGTTTGACACAAGCCATAACATCATTGTCCTGTAAACCAACAATTAAAGGCACCGCGATTTTTTTGTTCAAAAATGGATCTTCGGTTAAATATTCATATGTTCTCCCTCCAAGCGGCGTTCTGATAATATTAATCGCAGGCGAAAGCAACATATCTTTGTCTCTGGCACGCAATTCCTGACCGACACTATTACCAAAGGTGTACGCTAAATCAGCATTCCAGGTAGCAGCCAACCCACCTCCGGCCGGATAATACGTAGCAAAGTCATTGTCTAAACCTGCTGGAGCCCAGCTATCACGAGAAATTTCTTCACGAACTCCTAATGGACCATCCGCCATTTTTAATTCAGGAATACCCAAGCGTTTCACGCCACCACTGGTAAACATACTATTGCCATGTAGCATTCCAATTTTTTCCTCAATTGTCATTTGAGCAATCAACTTATCAATTTCAGCATCAAATTCTGAACTTATTTCTTTTCCTTCATAGACTTTTGGCTCAACTGAACCTGAATCAGTACTCACTTCATTCTTGCAAGAAGTAAAGACCGCAAAAACCATTGCCACTGACAGGTATATTAATTTGTTTTTCATAATTAGATAGTTAGATTTTTAGACTTTAACGATTTTAAGGTTTCTAAAAAATCGATAATTTCTGGGTGTTAATATATTTATTTACTGTTCTTTTTAGTGAAATAGGATTTAGTCTGAAACACTTTCCGTGCGCTTTTAATTGCCGTTACTGCTTTACAAAATTCAGCAGTAAAACATCATTTTCATTTATATTAAAATCCTTGCTGTACATCCCTTTAGAATCGACTGTCACTTTTTCCGTTGCAATCAGAGCATCATTATTTTTTTGTTTAAGGGTATTTACTTGTTGCAATGTCAACTGATTTGGTTTATTCATACCCAAATAATCGGTGTACACGTCATTCACTTTGTAACCCACTTTGTATATTTCCAAATTATATTTTCCTTTTTGTAATCCTGCTACTTCAATTTTTACACTGCCTTTTGGTTTAGATGGCAAGTCTTTAATGTAGTATTGCTGATTGTTGATGGAAGCATCTGGAAGCGTATGGGTAAAATCCCAAAACAGCAATTGTACATCTCCTTTTGCATTTTTGGTTGCCCAAGAGGAAGTGTCGTTGTTTTGAAGTTCTGTCTTTCCTAATTTGTTCAGCAAATAATAGGAGAAATACGCTGGTTTCTTGATTCCCTGTGTATTCAACAATCCGAAACCTCCATGGAAAGGTGTAAATCGTGGGCCTGGCTCTTCAAAAATATCGGTAAAAACCCAATACGACATGGAGTTTGCGGCATTCCCCACTTGTTTTAGTTTTTGAAGAATATAAGCAGCCGAATGGTAACTGTCATGGATTGGATCAGCCGGTGTATACGACGAACTCCATTCGGTATAATGTAATTCCAATTTTGGCATAGCCGAATTTGAAATTTGCTGACGAGAAGTGATCACCTCTCCACTAACACTCGAATCGTCTTTATTCAATACGGTTCCCGAAGTTCCGAACTCATCCAAAAAACCTTGTTTCACTCCGTAAGTATGTGTCGAAATAAAATCCAAAGGCACATTATTCTTACTGCAAAATTCGATGGTTTCAGGAACCCAGGCAGCTCCGGCTGTTGCAGGACCTCCCACTTTATAAGCTGCATTTACACTTTTGATGGCTCTTGCGGTATAATCATACAGTTTGAAATATTCGGCTTGAGTACCCGTCCAAAAACCTGGGGATAAATTAGGTTCGTTCCAAACCTCGAAATACCAGGTTTTTACTTCATCGGCACCATAACGTTCTGTAAAATGTTGTGTTAAGTTGCGAATTAAGTCTTCCCATTTTTTATAATCTTTGGGAGGGGTTACGTTTCCTTTCCACCAAAAAATAGTTTGGTTGCCACTTGCCAAAGCCGAAGGCATAAAGCCTAATTCTACAAAAGGTTTCATCTTGATGCTCAAAATAAAATCATACAAAGCATCAATATATTGGTAATTGTATTCTGGATTTCCTTTACTGTCTTCACGGTAAACGGCCATGTCATCTGTTAGCAAACCATGCATCCGAATGTATTTAAAATCGCATTCTTTTTTGACCATTGCCAGTTGCTGTTGCCAATCGGCACGCAATCCTTCATTGGCTCTTCCTGCTCCTATACACTCTTTGAACATGGTATTCAGTTCCCCCGCTGATTTATTATAATCGACTTTTATAATTCGATCTGCAGCAACTAATTTCCAATTCGTATCTTGACCAAACAATGGGACATTGATTAGCGATAATAGAATAATTGGTACTAATAAATATTTTTTCATTGCAATTATTTCATAGTTATTTTTTTGGTCAGGTGAATTGCATCGGAAGCACTTCCTACCTGTATTTCAATTTGTCCTTTTTCGAGTTCAAATTGTTGTTTGTTGGTGTTCCAATATTCTAAATTTTTAGCTTTTAAAGTCAGGGCAACTGTTTTGGTTTCTCCTGCTTTTAATGCTACTCTTTGAAAAGCTTTCAATGCTTTTATGGGTTGTTGAATAGTCGAATTGATTGATTTCACATACAACTGTATTACTTCTTCCCCATCTCGTTTTCCGGTATTGGTAACCGAAACCGAAACTGTTAGGGCTGCATCTTTTTCTAAAATTTCCTTGTTTGTTTTTATCGAATTGTACGCAAAACTGGTGTAACTCAATCCGTGACCGAAAGCATACAAAGGTTTTCCTTGAAAATGCATGTAGGTTCTTCCGTTGCGGATATTGTAATCCAATAAATCAGGTAAATCCGTAATGTCTTTTACCCAAGTTTGTGTCAATCGGCCTGCAGGATTATAATCCCCAAACAAAACATCAGCCAAAGCAGTTCCCAATTCCTGACTATTTTGTGTCAAATGCACAATTGCGGGAATGTTTTCTTGTGTCCAATTAATCGCATACGGAAAACTGCTAATAAGCGCTACTACCGTTTTGGGATTGGCCTGATATGCAATTTTGATTAAATCTTCCTGTTCCAATGTCAAAGACTGGCGATCGACAGCTTCTTTTCCTTCACTCGGAACGGGACAATCGGCCCAACCGGCATTGCAAACCGGATGATTCCCCACTATTACAATAACCACATCTGCTTTTTTGGCAATTGCGGCTGCTTTTCCGTCGGCATTGTTCTTGGCGTATAAAATTTCGACATTCGAACCCAATTTATTTTTAATACCCTGCAAAGGAGTAATCGTATAGGGAGGTGTTCCGCTGTACCAGTCCAGAAGTACCTCATCGGCATGGAGGCCAATTACAGCAAGGGTTTTGATTTTTTCTCTTTCCAAAGGCAATAACTGTTTGACAGGATCATTTTTCAATAAAACAATGGATTTTAAGGTTGCGTCCAATGCCAATTTTTTATGGGCATCGGATTTCCAAGGATCAATAGTGTCTTTGCCGGTTCCTATTTTCGCATAGGGATTGGCTTCCGTCGCGTCCAACATTCCCAGTTTAATCATCACCCGAAAATCACCTCTAATCACTTCGTCTATGTCTTTTTCTTTGAGATAGCCTTTTGCAATAGCGCCATCAACACCTTCTTTATAGTCATCCAAAAACTGATTGATTCCAGATTTTACGGCTGCAGCCGCTCCCAAATACGAATCGGCATAATATTTATGGTCGGAAAGTAATAACTTGAAAGCACCGCCATCGGTACAGATAATTCCGTTTTGCCCCCATTCTTTTTCTGTAATCTCTTTCAGCATTGGATGTACCATTGCCGGAATTCCGTTTACTTTGTTGTAAGCCGTCATGTAGGCACGCGAACCGCCTTCGACAATCCCCATTCTGAAAGGAACGGAATAATATTCTCTCCAAAGTCGCTCATCAAAATCGGATGAAGTGTAGGTTCTGCCATCTTCGTTGCTGTTGGCCAAAAAGTGCTTCATCAAAGAAGCCGATTGCCAATATTTAGAATGATTCCCCTGAAGTCCTTTTACAAAAGAGACGGTCATCGTTCCATTAAAAAAAGCGTCTTCTCCGTAACTTTCCTCGGTGCGTCCCCAACGTGGGTCTCTGGCAATATCGGCATTTGGGGCCCGAATGACCAGGCCTCCGCGATTGTATTTCTGAAACGCATAACGTGCTTCGTAACCTTCCGCTTGTGCGACTTTCTGAATCAAATCGACATCCCAAGTTTCTCCCAAACCATAAGCTTGCGGAAAAGTGGTTGTGGTAATTGGTTCTTTTCCTTTTCCTCCCCAACCGGCAGGACCTCCCAAAGCCAAACCGTGTAATCCTTCGACATGTCCTGTGCCAACGACTCCCAATCTGGGAACGGAAGGATTGGTACTTAATACCGCCACTTTTTCTTCCAAAGTCATTAACGACAACAGATTGTCAATACGCTTTTCAGTTTCCAAATTGGAGTTCTGAAAAGGGTATTGCTGTTTTTTTTGTGCCAAAACTGGAACAACAGATAATATAAAGAATAAATAAAATATAAAATTTTTCATCTTAATTACTGGCTAGGTATCTTTTTGAAAACACAAATAGTCTTGATTAATGCAGAATTGCGTGAGGGATGGCAGTGGAGCTCTTTTTATTGTCCCATTTTTTATGGGACAATAAAAAAGCGGGAACGTACAGCCCGACCCTTGGGGCACGCCCAAACTCTAAAGTTTTTTGAATCGGATGGCCGTTCCTCCTGCCCCGCCCAAATGCAATTTCAATACATCCGAGGCTTTTACTGTTTTTTTGGAAATAGCAACCGCTGATGGATTGTGTGTTTCGTCGGTTCCTTCGGCATCAGCATAAATTTGAGCTTCGTAAGTTGCTTTTGGATCTAAGAATGATAATGAAACTGTCAATTCTCTGCCTTTTTCATTAGTCATACTTCCTAAATACCAATCCTCACTGTTTATATCTTTACGAACTGTGGTTAGGTATTCACCAATTTCTGCATTCAACACCTTGGTGTCTCTCCAATCTGCAGGAACATCTTTTAAGAATTGATAAGCAGGAACGTTATAATTTTCTGGAAGATCAGCCAACATTTGAATTGGCGAATAAAAACACACATACATTGCTAATTGTTGTGCAGTTGTACCGTGTACTCTTTTCCCCGGATAACCTTGTTTGATTTCAACATCCAAAACCCCAGGTGTATATTCCATTGGCCCGGACAACATTCTTGTAAATGGTAAAATAACTACGTGATTTGGCGGATTTCCTTCGCTCCATGCATTGTATTCCTGTCCGCGAGCAGCTTCTCTGGCCAACATATTTGGATAGGTTCTTCTTTCTCCTGTATCTTTTATTGGCTCATGATAGAAAACGGCCAAATCATATTGTGCAGCTTTTTCCAAAACATATCTGAAATAGTTTACTCCAAACTGTCCATGGTGCCATTCTTTCATATTTAATTTTGAACCCACGTGTCCAATTTTCACCGTGTGAATTCCTAATTTTTTGTACAAAGCAAAACCTTCATCAATTTGTTTCAAATAGTTAATTAAATTCGATCCTGTTTCATGATATCCTATAAGTTCAACACCTCTTTCTTTACCATATTCAACCACTTTTTCCAAATCAAAATTATCAGCAGGTTGTGTAAAACTAAACATGTGCATACGGTTTTCATACCAAGCAGGTGTCCAACCTTTGTTCCAACCTTCGATCAATAAATGATGTAAACCTTCTTTGGCAGTAAAATCTATATATTCTTTTGCATGAGCGGTTGTTGCTCCTTGTTTATCCCCTTCCCAAAAAGTATATTTCCCGATGTGCATTGCCCACCAGATTCCGAAATATTTATACGGTTTTACATAAGATGGATTCCCCATTTTGTTCGGTTCATTCAGATTTAAAATCAAATAAGAATCGATTAAATCACCTGATTTTTCACCTATTTGGATGGTTCTCCAAGAAGAAGTAAAGGTATCTTTGACACGAACTTTAACTCCATCTGCCCAAGGCACTAGGTCAGTTTTTAATTGTGTTCCCGTGTTATTCACCAATGTTGTACTGGCATAATCAATCAGATTTGCTTCATGAAAACTCAATTTCAAACCGCTTTTGCTTTCGATTGTCAATGGTGTATGAACAGTGTCTATGGCATTTATACTTGAATTTTGATACAAGTACTCATAACGATTTTCTCTGTAAGCGGGAATCCACCATGCTTTTCCTTCTTCTTTCAGATTAAAAGTCGTCTTTTCATCCATGATAAAAATACTGTCTTTTGTCCCTTGTTTAGGATACACATATCTAAAGGCAACACCGTCATCGAAAGCACGGAACTGAATTTCGAGTTGACGTTTTTCTTTGTTTTTTTGTTGCAATTTCACCACCATTTGATTGTAGTGGTTTCTAATTTTTTTCTTTTCTCCCCAAACCTGTTCCCAAGTCTCATCAAAAGTGGAATTCTCAACTTTAACAACCTCAAAATTTTTGCTTAAATCATCATTGTTTTTAAGCATAAAACCCATATCGGATGGCGTAATCACCTGAGTTTTTCCATGAGTAACCGCATATTTTGGTGCGCTATCCACCAGTTGAAACTGAATTTTGTTTTTCCCTTCGGGAGAAGCCAGTTCGTAGGTTTTTGTTTTTTTGCCTTGAGCATTACTTATACTTATGGATAGTAATAGAACGGGAAGTATTAGTTTCTTTATCATTGTAATTTATTTTTATGGCTTGATTCATTTTAATTAATCGGGGGCCAGACTTTTCTAAATCCCCGATTAAAAAACTAACCTAACTCAACTCATTTATTTTATCCACTCGGTTTTGAAAGTGGTTTTTCCAGTTAATGGATTTGATGTTGTTTCAAAATTGTTTCCTTTTTTAGAAACTGTAACCGTTTGTACTGCATCTCCTTCTGGCAAAAATACTTTTGCAGTAGCCGTTGTCGTCGCATCTGTAGCATACACTTTTAAAGTTAATTTGCTCCAGTCCATGTCTTTTGTAGACTGTGCCAATCCAATATGAGGAATTGCTGAACCGTCTCTAACCAAAACTACGATTGGAATATCGCCTGCTTTGATTTTGTGCCATCCGCCTTGGTATACTTTTTTAGTTTGGTAGTCAATCCAAGTTCCCGCAGGAAGATAAACATCTCTTTCGGTTACTTCTTCGAATAAAGGAGCGACTAACATGCTGGATCCAAATAAGTATTCATTGTCAACCAACCAAGCGCCTGGATCATTTGGATATTCCAAAAATAAAGCACGCATCATCGGCAATCCTTTTTGAGAACTTTCTTTGGCTTGCGCGTAGATATAAGGCATTAATTCGTAACGCATATTATCGGCGTTTCTGAATCCTTCCAAAAAGTCTTTGCTGTACAACCAAGGTTCTCTTGGAGGCTCACCATGACTTCTCACATGTGAGGTTAACATCCCAAACGGTGCCCATCTTCTGTATAAATTCTCAGGTGATTTGGTTGCAAATCCTCCTACATCATGACTCCAGAAACTGAATCCGCTTAATCCTAATGACAGTCCTCCTCTTAATTCGGCTGACATTGCACCATTCGTTGTTTCGGCATCACCACCCCAATGTAATGGATACCTTTGGCTACCTGCCCAAGTACTTCTTGCCCAGATTAAAGTATATCCTTTTTCTTTTTGGGTAATTTCGGCAACAGCTTTGTTGTAACGCAATGGGTATAAATTGTGCTCATAGAAACCAGTACGACCAGAATTGTAAATTCCGTCTGGTGGTGCAGCTTCTCCAAAATCCACTTTGAATACAGAAACTCCTTGGTCAAATAAATGTTTCAATTTGGCTTGATACCAAATAACTGTCGCTGGATTCGAGAAGTCCAAAACAGCATCTTCATAAGGCAAATTTCCTTTACGGTCTCTTACCGCCAGGTTTTTGTCCATGATTTCATTGAACAAGGTGTTTTTTGGAGAAAAATATGGTAATTGCCATAAACACACATGGAAACCATCATCTTTCATATCCGACATCATTTTCACTGCATCCGGGAAACGCTCTTTAGAAAATTCATAATTATTTCTCCAGTCCACATCAAACCAGCCAGTATCAAAGTGAATGACATCAGTTGGGATTTTATATTTACGTAGATCTTTAGCTACTTGACGCCCTTCATTTTCCGAAAAATAAGTGATACGACTCATCCAAAAACCAAATGACCAAAGTGGTGGCATTGCAGCTTTTCCTGTCAAATTGGTATATTCATCCAATATTTCTTTTGGTTCACCAATGAAGAAAAACAAATCGGCTTCATCATCACCAATATACATTTCATTGGCACTAGCGTAATATCTTCCAAAATCAACAGTGATAGGAGTAGAATGATGCATAAACACCCCATAACCACGGCTACTCATATAAAACGGAACAGGTTTGTACATGGTTTCGTTTTGGATTCCATTGGCATCATCTGTCCATAAAACCACTTTTTGTCCGCGTTTATTGAATTGGGTGAATGATTCCCCACAACCAAATATTTTTTCGTCCGGCTCTAAACTGAACGCGGCTCCCATGCTTCTGGAATAATCGCTGTTTCTGCGCACATAGGAAAATGGAAGTGTTGGTGTGTAGGTATTTTTAAAATCGGAATCGTGTAATGTACCGGTTAACAATTTCCCTTTTTCATCGTAAATTTTTACGTGCCAAGGTTTTGTTTGAATTTCAACCGAGCCATGTTTGCTGGTAAATTTATAACCGCCTTCAATTTTAGAATATTTCCATAACTCCGGGTGATTAGGAGCCACTCCATCAACCAACATTAAGGATTCTTTTTCAGGGCGAAATTGCGGTCCTGAAGTAGTTTTTATTCTCAAAGTTCGGTCTGAAACAAATTGAATTTGGAAAGGCAATTCGGGAGAAACCGCATATTCGGTCGCCGGAAACTCATTGGCAGGAACTACCCCCGGTTTCATCATCATATTGTTAAAAGCCTGGCGGGTTTGATAAGTATTCCTAATGTATTTTACTGTTCCTTTTCCTGTTTGAGGGTCAAAATTGGTAAGTTCATCAGCAAAATAAAAGGTGTTCAGATAATTCTGAAAATCTTTACTGATATCGATCGGTGCATTCAAAACATCTGCATTTTGTATTTGGGCAAACCCCTTAGGAGTTACAAAAAGGCCAAACACCATGAATATGGAAAGTGGTATTAATTGTCGTTTTTTCATCGTTGTTAGTTTTTATTTTTTAGTTGATTTGCCAAACCCGACAGATTTTAGAAACCTATCGGGTTTGAACATCTCTTTATTTAACCGTAATTATTGTTGTACTGCTTTTCAAACCACTGGCACTGGCTGTCAATTCCAATTTTTCTGCTTTTTCTCCTGCCTGAATTACAACGAGGCATTTTCCGTTAAGAGCTGTGTGTCTGTCGCCTTTGTAGGATTCATGACTTACTGGGTCACCGCTACAAACACCTACAATTTTTCCGTTCCCTTTTAATGAAAATTGAATTTCGTTATTGGCATTTGGCGAAAGCACCCCATTTGCATCGGTAATATCAACCGTTACAAAAGACAAATCATTCCCGTCTGCTTTGATTGTTTTTCTGTCTGCGGACAATTTTAAAGTTGCAGGAGCTCCAGCTGTTTTGATTTCTTTTTCTAAAACTGTTTTACCATTTTTACGAGAAATTGCTTTTAAAGTTCCTGCCTGAAACGGAACTCTCCACATAATGTGCAAATCGTCTCCTTCTTTCTTTTTGGTACCCAATGATTTTCCGTTAAGAAAAAGCTCCACCTCATCGGCATTGTTGTAATATGCCCAAACATCCACGTTTTGACCTGCTGTCCAGTTCCAATGTGGAAAAAGGTGCAGCACCGTTTTATCAGTCCATTCACTTTGGTACATATAATAAACGTCTTTTGGGAAACCGGCTAAATCTACAATCCCAAAATAAGAACTGATTGACGGCCATTCGTAAGGTGTTGGTTCACCAATATAATCGAAGCCTGTCCAGATGTACATTCCCGCAAGGAAATCGTGTTTTTTCATCACTTTCCAAGTCGCTTCGTGGGTAGAACCCCAAGGTGCCTGAACCTGATCGTAAGCAGATACTGTATTGCCAGGATTTCCATCCGTAAATTTAAGATCCCATCTTACCGGCCATTTCTTAATGACATCCGAAACGGCATCGTAATATCCACGGGTTTCTAGGGCCGAGGTGGTTTCGGTTGCTATGAAAGGTACATTAGGGAAATTTTTTTGATGGTGTTCAAAAGTTTGATGGGCATAATTGTAACCAATAATATCCAAAGCTCCCGAAGTTGCTAATTTATTGAAATAGGTTTTAGACTTTTCAAATTGCAGAGTGACCGCATCAATATCCATATTAACGGCCGGATTCATTGCAGCAGTAACCAAACGTGTAGTGTCTAATTTTTTTACGATGGCGGCCAATTCTTTGGCTATTACTACGCCTTCATCGCTCCATTGTTCTGGAATTTCATTTCCGATACTCCACATAAATATACTCGGATGATTGCGATCCCTAAGAATTTGATCCTCCAAGTCTTTGACATGCCATTGATCCCAGTCAAGACTGTAATCGTATTTGGTTTTTGCTTTTTTCCACATATCAAAAGCTTCGTCCATGACAATGAAACCCATTTTATCGCAAAGATCTAAAAGCTCCGAGGCTGGAGGATTGTGAGAGGTTCTTATACCATTTACTCCCATGTCTTTCATGATTTGCAATTGGCGTTCAATGGCTCTGGTATTAATCGCCGATCCCAATGGTCCTAAATCATGGTGCAAACAAACACCTTTAATTTTGACTTGTTTTCCGTTTAAAATAAATCCTTTATTAAGGTCAAATTTAAAATCTCGAATTCCAAAAGTGGTTTTGTATTCCTCCACAATTTTATCATCCAAACTAATTTCTGTGACAGCCGTATATAATTCCGGTTTTTCTACAGTCCATAGTATTGGATTATTAACCGTTGCTTCTTGTTTGATGGTTTGAGTTGCATTGGCATTGATGCTAATCTTTTGATTAACCGAGGTGATTTTTTTACCGTTGCTGTATATTGTAGTAATCACCAGAGCATCTTTTGCAGTTGCATATTGGTTTTTTACTGTAGTTTCAAGATTAATGGTTGCGCTTTCAGAGCTGGTCTTTGGCGTCGTAATATAAGTTCCCCATAGGTCAACATGGAGTTTGTCTGTTGTTTCCAACCATACGTTTCTAAATATTCCCGATCCGGAATACCAACGTGAATTAGGCTGTTTTGAATTGTCAACTTTGACGATAATTTCATTGCTTTTATCTCCATAATTCAGATACGGAGAAAGGTCGTATTGAAAACCTATATATCCATTTGGACGTTTGCCAAGATAATGTCCGTTAATCCAAACTTCACTGTTTCTATAAACACCATCAAATACTATTGATGTAATTTTTTCTTTGTTTTCAAGCGCTACTTTAAAAGTCTTTTTGTACCATCCTAAGCCGCCATTCAGAGCACCACCTCCATAACCTGCTGGGCTTTTTTCATCAAATTTACCTTCAATACTCCAATCATGTGGCAAATTTAGTGTTCTCCATTCAGTAGAAGCATTTATGGTATCCTTGTCTTTTATACTGTCGTTCAAATGAAAATTCCAACCCGAATTGAATGCCACTTTTCTGGAATTGAATATAGTTTCCTTTTCTTTTCCAGTATAGGACATTACTAAGATTGTTATTCCCAACAGTGCCAACGTTTGTATAAAATTGCTTAAATATTTCATTTTTTTATAGTTTATAGATGATTTGTGAAATACTATAAATATACCGATAAGTGCACCGGGAGCAAAGCTCTCCCTACCGGTATGTTAAGTTTTATTTATCCGATAAGCCTCATTCTCGCTTTTAAACTTATTCCTTTTAAGGAAATGGTATCGAGAGCAGTTGCGTCTTAAAAAACAAACTGACTCTCGACACGCAAACCTTGTTTAAAAACTTAAAATAACTAACCTAATTTTAAATTTCATTCACAAATTAATCTAATTTGAAACTGGCTTTACTTTGTAATTAAAAATAATTTGGCAATTTCCTTCTCCCGTTCTACTTTGGTCTCTAACTACTGAAAGTCGCATTTGATTGTCATTAATCTCAATAACTTTAATACTTGTCCAGTTACTTACATCCGGATGATAATCTCCACCGTAAAGTAATTCAGGTCCTCCACTAAAAACTAATGCATCCTTAGCTATATCTAAATTAAAAACCCCAGTTTTAGTAGTTTGCTCCATACTGTTTAAAGCTGTTTGCACCACTTTCACATTGTATCCGCCATTAAGATCAAAAGTCATTTCACCCCAATCTTTCATTGCCATAGACCAACTTTGATACGATCCTGGAATCCACCACCAGTCTCCTGAGTAAGGTGCCGGACCAACAAAATTCAAAGCTGCCCAAGCAATAGGGTCGTTCATATCTAACTCCCAGGTTTTCCCCTCTTCACCGTTGGTAAGTTTTGCCCATGTAGGATCGCTAAAATAGGTTGGATCATTCTGATCTACTGTTACTGTTACAGGATCTGCATATACTGCCCCTCCTCTTGTAAATGCAGTAAAGTCAACCGTGTAAGTCCCTGCAAATGGAAAAAAAAGTATTTGCTCATTCGTATTATAATGCCCCAATTCTCCATTTGCATCAGAATAGGACCAATACGGAATAACCGTAGGGTCTAAATTTGTCAATTTTACTTCGTTGTTTTTCTCTGGATTTTGTACCACCGAAAATTTAAGCGTTTCTGGAGTTAATGTCAACTCAGGAAGGCTATTACGATCTTCTACAGGTTCACAGGAAAATAGTGTCCCTAGCGCTATTACTGCTACAAGTGCATATAGTTTACGTTTCATATATGTTAAATTTATTTGTTAGTGGTCATATATGGTATCGCCCTTTTATTTATTGATGTTTGCTTGCGCAAACTTGATGTGAGAGGCGATTTCATAGTTTTCCTTTTTAATAGTTAAAATTACCAACCAGGGTTTTGTGACATCGTCCCGTTTGAAAGTATGATTTGAGATTGAGGTAATGGGAACCAACCCAATGTTTCTGTTCTGAAAGTCACATTAAACTGAGAATCACTATCCACATTATCAATAGCCGCTTTAGCCACATCAGTACCTTGTCTGATCAGGTCAAAATAACGTTGTCCTTCTAAAGCTAATTCTAAACGACGCTCATTCATAATAGCTGTTTTAGAAACTGTCACACGGTGTGTGGCATCTTGATAAGCACGGTCACGCACTCTGTTAAGCAAAGTTTGAGCAAGTCCGTCATTAGTTCCTAAATTAAGTTCCGCAGCCATTAAGAGTACATCCGCAAAACGAATTACAGCTAAATCCTGGTAATTATCTATTTGGAAATTCCCACCATTGGCTTCCACAATTGCTGTCCCTGCTTCATTGGTAATTGGGCAATATTTTTTCCAAGCATAACCTGTATATTGACGTTGCTCTCTGGTCAGTGGATCAAAATCTAAACCTTCTCCTTCGAAATCAATGATTGTAGCGTCTCTACGAGTATCTCCTACTCCATAAGCATTATACAAATCCGGGTTAACCGTAGCACCACCCCATCCTGTTGCGTAGCGTCCTATACTTCCTCCACGAGGAGCAATAAGTACTTGGAAACGGTTTCCTTCATGAAGATTCCAATCCCCTTTACCCGATCCGTTAAAACGAATCGCCCAAACCATTTCGGTATTATCTTCGCCTGCAAAGTCTTCCAGAGAAGCGGCAAGCCACAAGTGAGAAAAATCAGCAACCAGTCCGTGGCCACTATTACTAACCACATCATTTACATAAGTTACTGCTTCTGCTTTGCTGATAACACCTGCTAAATCTTCTTTACCATAATAATCCGTGTAGAATAAAAAAGCTCTCGCTATGTATGCTTCCGCAGCCCATTTTGTAATACGCCCGTAATTCGCATTTCCTGCTTGCGAGTAGTTTTCATTACCCAAATTATCCGCAGCAAATTTTAAATCGTTAGCAATTAAAGCATAGGTTACTTCTGGAGCAACTCTCGGAGAATACAATTCGTTTGAAGTAAGTGTTTTGTCCAGCGCTACCACATCTCCAAACATTTTAGCCAATTGAAAATGAAAATGGGCTCTCAAAAAACGGGCTTCTGCTTCGAATTTTGTTTTAAGGGCGGTATCTGTTCCCCAATCTACTTTGTCTAAATTTTCTAATAGAATATTCGCTCTGTAAATCCCTTGGTAAGGTGTTTTCCAAGCCTCTTTATTCATGTCTTTGTCTGAAACATATAAGAAACGGTCCCATTCTAAATCTCCTTGACCATCAGCAATTCCATATCCTCCAAAACAATCATCCGAAGCTTGCTCACTGATCAATAAAGGCCCGCCATACGCTTCACGTTGTAAGATGTCATAAATTGCCACGAGTCCTTCATAGGCGTCCTTTGGCGTTTTATAAAAATTCTCGGTTACTTTTTCAGTATAAGGTTCGTTTTCCAAAAATTCATCGGAACATGCCCCTAGTACGAATAAGGTCGAAACTGCAAATAATTTTATATATTTTTTCATCGTTATCATTTTTTAAAAGTTAACATTAAGACCCATCATGTATGTTCTAGGCTGTGGATAGTATCCTACGTCAATACCTCTTGCCCATGATTGGTTTGAGTTTCCAAATCCAATCTCAGGATCCATTCCTTGGTATTGTGTAAACGTAAACAAGTTGTTTGCCGCTACATAAAGTCTGAATTTGCTGAAGAACCCAAGGTTGTTTGTCAATTTTGTCAAATCGCAACCCAAAGTAGCCGTTTTAATTCTGAAAAAATCAGCATTTTGAATATATAAATCAGAGAATTTAGTATAATTTCCATTAGGATCTGTACCATAAGTAACTCTTGGAATTGAGTTTGAAGTACCTTCAGTAGTCCATCTGTCTAAGATACTTGTCGTGTAGTTATTATAAGCACGGGTATAATCATGAACTCCAAAAGCATTTTGGCTTCCTGCCACACCATAAGTGTATAAAGAGAAATCAAAAGCTTTATAAGAAACTTCTAAATTGAAACCATATGTGAAATCAGCATTTGGATCCCCAATTTTAGTTTTGTCATTAGCATCAATTTTTCCATCACCATTTAAGTCAACAAAACGAACGTCTCCCGGTTGTGCATTAGGCTGAACAGAAGTAAGTTCAGATGCATTTTGAAAAATTCCGTCTGTTTTTAATCCGTAGAAATATCCAATCGGTTGTCCAACTTCTACTCTGTTCATCTCATCCAAACCTTGGAACAACAAGTTTGTATCCCCATGAATAATTCCTTCTGCATTCGCAATTCGAATTACTTCGTTTTCGTTGAAAGATGCATTGGCATTTGCAGAGAAAGTCCAATCTTCTCCAAAATTTGTTCGGTAACCTAAACCAAATTCTAACCCTTTGTTATTGATATCACCACCATTGATAAAAGGCGCTGTAGCTCCTGCAATATCCGGAACCGAAGCTTGTACTAACCAATCTTTGGTCGTTTTGTCATAGTAGTCAAATGTGAAAGTCAAAGAAGAAAACAAAGTAAGATCAAAACCTAAATCCAATTGTTCTGAAGTTTCCCATTTTAAATCTGGATTAGAAAGCGCATCCGGACTAGATCCAACTTGTAATGTTTCATCAGTTGTACCAAAATGGTAGCTCTTATCATAAGAACTTATTGTTGACATATAAGCAAATTGTTCCGCAAATTGGTCATTTCCGTTTTGTCCCCAACTCGCTCTAATTTTAAGACTTTTGACAACATTGTTTTCTGGGAAAAAGCTTTCACGGTCAACATTCCAACCAGCAGAAAACGCTGGGAAAACTGCATATTTATTATTTGGTCCAAAGTTCGAAGAACCGTCTCTACGTATTGTAGCTGAGAACAAATATTTATTATTGTAATCGTATAATAAACGTCCAAAATAAGATTGAATCGAGTAGTCATAACGACTTCCTGATACCGTATTTGAAGTTTGGTCTGTAGCATTGCTCAAATAAGCATGTGCAAAATCATCAAAATTCAAATTTTTACCAGTAGCACTCATGTATTCTGAAGTGTTTTCTTTAGCAGATGTACCTACCAATACATCAAAATGATGTGCATCATTGATAGACGCTTTGTATTGTAAAGTATTCTCGAATAACCAACCCAATCCTTTATTTGCACTTTGTGTTACATTGGATACGGTGTTATTTGTGTTTGAAGAAAGAGAATAAACCGGAACATAAGAACGGTATGTGCTATTTGTAATATCAACACCAAAACTGGTTCTGAATGTAAAGTTTTTCAAAAATTTTGCTTCTGCAAAAATGTTACCTACATAACGGTCAATTTTGTTTTCATTGAAATTATTATAATACAAAGACCCTAAAGGATTGCTGATATCTGATGAAATAACAGAATGTGCAAAATCACCATTTTCATCATAAGCTGCATCTATTGGAGCCGCATTTAAAAATCCTCTGATACTGTTACTGTAAATTCCATCATCAGAAACACCGCTGCTTTCGATATTGGCATAAGAAAAATTCTCTCCAATTTTTAAATGATCTTCGATAACCTCAGAAGTTGAATTCACATTGAAAGTAATACGCTCGTATTTGGATTGATTGGTTTGACTACCAATAAGCCCGTCTTGACCATAATAAGATAATCCTGTGGCAAGAGTTGATTTTTTATCTCCGCCAGTAATCATTAAAGAGTGATTTTGTTTCATCGCACCTTCATTAAACAAATCGTCTTGCCAATCATGATTCGGGAAAGCAGCAATTTGTTGCGGTGTGTACAAAGGTGATAAGCCTGAATTTACACGTGATTCATTCACAATAGTCGTGTACTCTTGCGTGTTCAATAAATCTAATCTTTTTGCTATTTGTTGGTAACCTGTATAGCTGCTTAAAGCCACATTCATTTTTCCGTCTTTTCCTTTTCTGGTTGTAACCAATACAACACCATTGGCAGCTCTTGCTCCGTAAATAGAGGCCGCAGCTGCATCTTTCAGGATATCGACTCTCTCAATAGAGGAAGGATCCAAGTATCCGATACCGTTATCTACCACAACTCCATCCACCACATAAAGCGGTGAATTGTTTCCTGCTGTCCCGACACCACGGATGTTTATGACCATTCCTGCTCCCGGTTGACCAGAAGTAGAAGTAACATTAACCCCCGAAGTTTGTCCTTGCAAAGCATTAACAACATCTGCACTGGCTACATTTTGAATATCTTTGGCTGATACAACTGAAGTGGCAGCTGTGGAAACTTTCTTTTTCTGAGTTCCGTAACCAATGACTACTACTTCTTTAAGATCAGCTGTTTCAATTTGCATAACAACATCGATTGAATTTCTGTTGTTTACTGAAATACGTTGCGTTTTATAACCCACAAAGCTGAATTTTAAAGCGCCATCTGATTTTACATCGATTTTATAATTCCCATCAAAATCTGTGGTGGTACTGCTGTTAGTCCCTTCTACAATAACACTCGTGCCGGGAATACCCATGCCATCACTGCTAGATGTTATCTTTCCGCTTACAGAAAGGGTTCGCTGTTGCGCAAAACCTGATTGCATCATGAAAATGCTCAACAGGATTGTCATACAAAAGGGAAGCATTGTCGAAGTACAATATTTTCTTTTCATAATAATTAAGGAATTGGTTAATTTGTTTAGTTAATAATAGTTTTAAGGTTAATAGGCATTTGCAATAATTTGCTCAAATAATTCTTGTTTACCGCTTATCCTTTGTGGTTCTCCTTTAGCACGTGCCAATTCACTAAGCGCTTCCAAAGAGAGTTCTCCTTTTTCATACTTAGCTCCATTGCCACTGTCAAATGATTCGTAACGCTGTTGGCGTAATTTTTTATAATTTGTATTTTGTAAAATATGATCTGCGCAAATAAGACCTCTGGCAAAAACATCCATACCGGCAATATGTGATATGAATTTATCTTCTAAATCGATTGAATTCCTTCTCACTTTAGCATCAAAATTGATTCCACCACCCTGAATTCCGCCACCTTCCAAAATCACCAACATAGCTTGTGTAATTTCATACACATCAACAGGGAATTGATCGGTATCCCAACCATTTTGGTAGTCTCCACGGTTAGCATCAATACTTCCCAACATGCCTGCATCTACTGCCACCTGTAATTCATGTTCGAAGGTATGACCAGCAAGAGTAGCATGATTCACTTCTAAATTCAATTTGAAATCATCTTGCAATCCGTATTTATTCAAGAATCCTAATGAAGTCGCGGCATCAAAATCATATTGATGTTTCATCGGTTCCATTGGTTTTGGTTCAATAAGAAAAGTTCCTTTGAAACCTTGTTTGCGTGCATAATCTTTACAAGTAGTCAAGAATTGTCCCATATGGTCCAGCTCTCTTTTCATATCTGTATTTAAAAGACTCATATAGCCTTCGCGTCCTCCCCAAAAAACATAATTTTCACCTCCTAAAGCAATCGTTGCATCTATGGCAATTTTGGCTTGACCACCAGCATAAGCAAGCACATCAAAGTTAGGATTGGTTGAAGCCCCATTCATGTAACGTGGATTACTGAACAGGTTTGAAGTTCCCCACAAGAGTTTGATTCCTGATTCCTGTTGCTTTTGTTTGGCATATTCTACCATGGCTTGCACGCGGTTTTCAAATTCTGCCAAAGTTGGTGCTTCGTCCACAACATCTACATCGTGAAAACAGTAATAAGGCATCCCTAATTTGCTCATAAATTCAAAAGCGGCATCCATTTTATCCTGCGCTCTTAGAATAGCGTTCTCGTTTTTATTCCAAGAAAAAGTTTCTGTTGCACTACCAAAAGGATCTCCTCCGGTGTTGCATAGGGTATGCCAGTAGGCCATAGAAAAACGCAAATGTTCTTTTAATGTTTTTCCTGCTACCACACGGTTTTCGTCATACCATTTAAAAGCAAGCGGATTATCACTTTCTCTTCCCTCAAATTTTATGGTATCAATGTCTTTAAAATAAGTTTGTTTTGTAGTATTCATTATATTTCGATATTAATATGATTTTTCCATTCCTGATATATATCCTGATATTGTGAAGTCAAAGCAGGATTTGGTTCGATTCGTTCGATGCACTTTAGGCCTTCAAAAGCTTGGTCAAGCGAATCGTAATAGCCATAACCATAGGCTGCTCCACGCGCTGCTCCTTCAGACCCGGAAGTATTGTATAATTCCAAAACCGTTTGAGTTGTATTGGTGAAAATTTCCCTAAAGACAGGGCTTAGAAACAAGTTTGCATTTCCTGCACGCACTACATTACCTGATGCTCCCACAGATTTCATTACGTCAAAACCATAATTCATGGCAAATACAATTCCTTCACAGGCAGATCGGATAAGGTGGCCCGACTGATGGATATTAAAGTTTAAATTTTGAATGCCGGAATTGACATTTTTATTATTGAAGATACGTTCCACCCCATTACCAAAAGGATAAAATCGCAAGCCTTCGCTACCTGCTTTGACCTTGGCAGCTTCAGCATTTAATTTTTCGTATGCAATTAAATCGGGGCTTCCAACCGACATTATTTTACGTAACCATTGGTATAAAATTCCGGAACCATTAATGCAAAGCATTACCCCATTATTTTTTTGAGCTTCAGTATTATTTACGTGCAAAAAGGTATTAATGCGGTTTTCTTTGTCATATATATCTTGATCACTTACTGCATAAACCACCGCAGAAGTACCTGCCGTTGTAGCAATTTCTCCTGGTTTTAAAACATTTAAAGACAATGCATTATTAGGTTGATCACCGGCACGATAGGTTATTTTTACATTCGGATTAAGTCCTAATTCCGACGCGACATCAGCGCTTACAGTAGCCTGATACCCAAAGTTGGGCACGATTTCAGGAATCATTTTTTCAGAAAGTCCCATGGCTTGCAATACTTCAGTCGCCAAACCACCTTTGGTAAAATTCCATAAAGCGGCTTCCGATACCCCCGAAGTACTTATTTGTGCTTTGCCTGAAAGTTTGGCAGCAATAAAATCGCCCGGCAACATCATGAATGCCGCTTTTTGAAAAATTTCAGGTTGATTGGCTTGAACCCATTTTAATTTGGAAGCTGTAAAATTCCCAGGACTTCCAAGTATTTGTTGCTGGCAATACTCTTGACCCATACGGTCATAGGTTTCATTACCAATACTAGCTGCTCTGCTGTCGCACCAAATAATAGAAGAACGAACCGGATTACAATTTTCATCGGTTAATACCAGACCATGCATTTGATAGGCAATTCCAATTCCTGCAATCTTTTTTAAATCGATCTGCTGTTTTGATCCTATAGATTGAATTCCAGTTTTTACATATTCCCACCACTTAGCAGGATCTTGTTCTGCCCAGCCGAATTTAGGAGCCACAATATCCATCTCAAATTCAGGAACAGTTACCGCCGCAACGGTAATTCCTTTATCAGCATCAAATACTGATAATTTTATAGACGAGCTTCCTAAATCAATTCCTAAAAAATACATCTTCTTGTAATTATATGATTAACTTCTTGTTGTTTTTTGTACTTTTGGTCAAACAAACCATAACGTTATGGTTAATTTGACTACAAGTATAAAACATATTTTTCATATTAACAAAAAATTGTAATTAAATATTTGTAATCAATAAAAAATGGAAAATATTTTTATTAATATACTATGTGAAAAAAGGATTTTTATTCGGTTTTTTGCGGGTATAAAAGATTCAAAATATTGAATTTCAACGTATTGAAAATAAATAAATTAAAAAATAAAAAATAATCAGAATTTCGAAGCTAGGATTTGGTTTAATCACAATTATTTTACAAATATCTTATTGAACACGATTCTACTCTTTGAAAAAATATTAATTTAGTACTAAATATTGTAAGGCTATGGGGGATAAAATAATTGACAGGGATTTAATACAAATTGTAGAGCAATCTGCCATGAATGCCATTACTATCGACTGCGTTATATTTGGTTTTGACAATGGAATTCTTGAAGTACTTTTGGTGCAACATGCTGAAGGTATCAGTAAAGGAAAATGGGGACTTCCTGGAGGTTGGATTAAAAAGAAAGAAAGTACCGATAATGCTGCGCACCGTTTGCTGGCAGAACTTACCGGAATGGACAATATTTACCTGGAGCAGCTAAAAGCTTTTGGAGAACCAGACCGTTTTCCGTTGAGAAGGGTAATTACCATCGGATATTATGCTTTAGTAAAAAGAGAAGACTATAATATTAAGGCCGGTTTTACGGCATCTGATGCAAAATGGTATAAAATCAATGAAATACCTGATTTAATTTACGACCATAATGAAATTCTTGCTTACAGCATACAGCACCTGCGAAATAGAGTGCGTCAGGCGCCAATAGGTTTCAATCTGTTACCAGAAAAATTCACTTTATTGCAACTCATGCATCTTTACGAAGAAATATTAGGGATAGAGATGGATAAATCTAATTTCCGCAGAAAGATTCTACACATGAAATTGTTAGTTCCGTTAGACGAAAAACAACAAGATGTTTCCCATAGGGCAGCTCAATTGTATAAATTCGACCCTGAAATTTATGACAAGCTGACCAAGAAAGGATTCAATTTTGAGTTTTAGTCTAAACAAATATTTTTGGGTATAAATCCCATTTAACGGCAAGACCCGATAGTTTAAATGAACTATCGGGTCTTTTTTATGAATTCTGAAAACGCATCGCATTCTTTCCCCAAAATTATTCCTACGCAGATTCGGCAGATTTTTTTTCTTCTTTAGAAATTACGCATCCTCTGCGTTTACAAATAAGCAACCGCCAATTGTTTACTACTCCCTAAACCTTCAATTCCTAATTCGATTACATCTCCAGCTTTAACATATACAGGTTCTGGTTTGATTCCCAAACCAACTCCTGGAGGAGTTCCGGTACTAATCACATCTCCCGGTAAAAGGGTCATAAACTGACTTAGATAATGAACCAAAAAAGGAATTTTAAAAATCAAATTTGAGGTATTACTATCTTGATATTTTTTACCATTTACGGTTAACCACATTGACAAATTATTGACATCAGCAACCTCATCTAGTGTTACCAAAACGGGACCAAGCGGTGCAAACGTATCACATCCTTTCCCTTTTGTCCACTGACCACCACGTTCCAGCTGATAGGATCTTTCGCTATAATCATTATGCAAGCAATAACCGGCAATATAATCCATCGCATCGGCTTCTGAAACATAACTGGCTTTTTTACCAATGACAAAAGCCAACTCCACTTCCCAATCTGTTTTTTGGCTATCTTTTGGAATTACCAGATTATCATTTGGTCCACACAAAGCGGTTGTCGATTTAAAAAAGATAATGGGCTCGTCTGGAATCGGAGCATTCGTTTCTTCGCAATGATCCACATAATTAAGACCAATGCAAACAATTTTGGATGGTCTTGCCACAGGCGACCCTAACCGAATTTCATTACTTATTTCAGGGAATGAAGCACTGTTTTTTAGTTCTTCTTTTAGTTGCGATAAACCGTCATTATCAAAAAAAGCTTCATTATAATCGGCAACAATAGAGGAAACATCTATTCGTTTGTCTCCAATTAAAACACCTGGTTTTTCTTTTCCCGATTCTCCAAATCGTATTAGCTTCATATCTGTAAATTTATTTATTATGGGTACTGCATGTTATCGCCTTTTTAATGTTTGCTTGCAGACTTGTTGTTAATGTCGATTTCATAGACTTATGTTATTCATGCGAACAAGAATTGGAAATCTTTTTTGTGCGATATTGAGAAGAGTCGTTTAGTCCCTAACGGGACAAAAATACGGATGAAATTATTTTTCTACCAATATTTAGTTCCAAACAACCCATTTAAACTGCTGATTCGCATTAACAAGATTTAAATATTTAGTTTAACTATGAATTTTCAGCGCAAAATCCCCCAGGGAACGGGCGCGTTATATCATAAAAAAGTGTGAAACCAAACGAATTCAGTTTCACACTTTTTAATAAACAAATTAATTACTAACTATTACCAGAATTTAGCATACAATGCAAAAATAACTAGCAATGTGATTACGATTAATACAGTCGTTTGAGGTTTTAATTTAAACATTTCTGTATCCAATTCGAATGCTTTAGGATTCACTTTTGGTCCTGCCATACTGATCGCGATCATTATAAGCATTGTAAACATGAATGACAATCCCATACAAATATGGAATGGTATTTCGAATCCACCTTTTCCATTAGCGTAAGCCGTGTACAATAATGTTTCATTTCCAAATAAAGCTGGTGCAAATTCATTGAATAAAACCGATAATAAGAAACCGGCGATTACCCCTACTATTGCAGCAGTACCTGTAGTTCTTTTCCAGAACATCCCAAGGAAGAACATGGCAAATACACCCGGGCTAATAAATCCGGTATATTTTTGAATGTAAGTGAATCCACCTACACCACCAATTCCTAACAAGTCATTCCAAGTAAATAAAACAGCCAAAAGCATCGCTGCGAAAACGGCATATCTTCCGATGTTTACCTGAGCTCTGTCAGTAGCACTTTTTTGAATGTATTTTTTGTGTACGTCTAATGTATAAATAGTAGAGATACTATTTACTTTACCAGCTAACGAAGCAACAATAGCTGCAGTTAAAGCGGCAACAGACAAACCTTTCAAACCTGTAGGAAGGAAGGTTAACATCGCAGAATACGCTCCGTCTTTTCCACCAACTAATTGAGGTAAATGTCCATTTTCATACAAAACGTAAGCAGCAATACCCGGTAACATAACAATAAGCGGCATCAATAATTTCAAGAATCCAGCGAATAAAATACCTGTACGTGCTGTTTGTAAATCTGCTCCCAAAGCTCTTTGAGTAATGTATTGGTTACATCCCCAGTAGTTAAGGTTGATAATCCAGATACCCGCCAAATAAGACATCATTCCCGGGAAAGTTAAATACTTATTAATATCATTTTGAGAAGAAGTCGCCGTTGGTTCCGGTATAATCATTTTAAAATGCTCCGGAGCTTCTCTCATCAATACTTTGAAACCTGCAATAGCGTCCTGACCCACACCAAAGTATTGTCCCACGGTAGTCAAAGCAATATAAGAGGTAACCAATCCACCGATAATCAAAACGGCAACCTGAATTACGTCTGTATAAGCAACCACTTTCATACCTCCTAAAGAGATTAATAAGGCAAAAACTGCCAAACCGATCATGATAGCGTGCAAATATTCGCCGCCTGCTAATCCATTGATGGCTACAGCTCCTAAATATAAAATTGAAGTCAAGTTAACAAACACATACAAGAACAACCAGAAAACAGCCATAATCAAAGCGGTCGATTCGTTATATCTTGTTTTTAAAAATTGAGGCATGGTATAAATCTTGTTTTTTAAATAAACAGGAATAAACCAAACGGCCACGATAATCAAGGCTATAGCAGCAATCCACTCGTAAGCGGCAACTGCAACTCCTAAAAAGAATCCTTCACCACTCATTCCGATAAACTGCTCAGCAGAAATATTAGAAGCGATTAATGAAGCTCCAATAGCCCACCATGTCAGTGTTCCTTCTGCCAGGAAGTAAGCTTTGGCGTCGTGTTCATTTTTTTCACGTTTGCGATAGATGGTATATCCATAAACGGATACCACGATAAAATAGATAATAAATACTGCATAATCTGCAAAAGCAAGGTTTTGGCTCATGGTTCTTTTGGTTTTTTAGAAAATTAATATATTAATGAATACGGGATTGTCGTGTATTATCATTGTTTTAATAAAGCAATTGCACCGTTTTTTTATTTGTTATTCTTTAAAACTACACATCAACATTCTTAGGAAACTATATAATTCCAAATGGAATTAGTTTTAAAATATGATATGTGTTTTAATTTTATTATTATTTTATGAATTATTAAAGTCAAAAGTAAAATAAAAATATTTATTTACACCATTTATAAATGTGTTTTTTACATTTATTCTCATTATATCAGTTAAATCTTAAAAACTAAGCCAAAAAGTCCCTAATTTAGGGCTTGATTTCACAACTGTTTTTTACCTCATCAACTGATTTCATTACCTTTAACAGCTTTTTTCTTAAACCAATTCCTTTCCTCGAACCTTTTGTTCCCATTTCCAGGCACTGGCCATGGCTTCTTCCAGAGTTGATTGTGTTTTCCAGCCCAGAATACGATTCGCTTTGTCAGTATTGGCGTAAGCCGAAATAACATCTCCTTCTCTTCTGTCAACAATTTTGTAAGGCAGTTTTTGTCCGCTAACTTTTTCAAAAGCGTTAATCACTTCCAGCACCGAACTTCCTGTTCCTGTTCCCAAATTAAAAATTTCTAATTTCTCTGCGTTCTTTTTGTCCAATAACCTCTGTAAGGCGATTACATGGGCTTTCGCCAAATCGACTACGTGGATATAATCACGAACACAGGTTCCGTCAACCGTTGGATAATCATTTCCATAAACTGATAATTCTGCTCGCAAGCCCATTCCGGTTTGAGTGATAAAAGGAACCAAATTTTGAGGTACTCCAATAGGTAATTCCCCAATTTCAGCAGAGGGATGTGAACCGATCGGATTGAAATAACGAAGTAAAATCGCATTCAGGCCACTTACTTTAGTGACATCCGTAATAATTTCCTCTCCGATTTGCTTGGTGTTTCCATAAGGCGACATAGCCGGTTGAATAGGTGTCGTTTCTGCAATTGGCATTACTTCTGCCTGACCATAAACCGTACAAGAAGAACTGAATATAAAATTCGCCTCTGGTTTATGCTGCAATTCCTGTAAAATATAAACCAGTGACGCAATATTATTTTCATAATACAATAATGGGTCTTTGACACTTTCCCCTACTGCTTTTGAAGCGGCAAAATGAATAACCCCTGCCACATCAGCATGCTCTTTAAAGAAACTCTGAACATCCTTTTTCTCTCTTAAATCTATGGCTGAAAAAACAGGTTTCTTTCCTGTGATTCTTTCAATACCATCTAAAACTTCAATCGAAGAATTGGATAGATTATCGATTACCACTACTTCGAAACCTTGATTTTGCAATTCCACAACGGTATGAGATCCTATAAAACCTAAACCTCCTGTAACAACTATCTTACTCATCCTATTTGTTTTTATAATGTACGTCCGACAGTGCTTTCAATACGGCAGCACTTTTCTCCGGTGTAATATCTCTTTGTGCTTCTCCCATCATTTCGTAACCCACCATAAATTTCTTTACAGAAGCTGAACGCAACAAAGGTGGATAAAAATGCATGTGAAATTGCCATTCCGGATGCAATTCCCCATCCGTTGGTGCTTGATGAATTCCAGAAGAATACGGGAACGAAGTCTCAAAAAGATTATCGTATTTTATCGTAATTAGTTTAAGAATAGCAGCATAATCCGAAACTTCCTCCGGAGTAAAATCGGTTATTCTCAAGATATGACGTTTGCTGATAATCATCGTTTCAAACGGCCAAATAGCCCAAAAAGGAACCAAAGCCACAAAATGATCATTCTCAATCACGATACGCTCCTTCAGTTTTAATTCTTCCTGTAAATAATCCTGCAACAGATTGCTTTGATTCTTTTCGAAATAGGCTTTCAAACTGTTTTGTGTTTTCTCCACTTGGGTAGGCAAAGAAGATTGCGCCCATATTTGTCCGTGCGGATGTGGATTGCTGCATCCCATTACGCTTCCTTTGTTCTCAAAAATCTGCACATGATTGATGTAGTCTACATTTCCTAAATCGGTGTATTCTTTTTGCCATGTTCTGATAATGGTCTCAATCGCGGGAAGTTCCATCTCTGGCAAAGTCAAATCATGCCTAGGCGAGAAACAAACCACTCTGGCAATACCGCGTTCTGGTTTTGCTTTGAAAAAAGTAGGATTAGACTCTTCTTCAAACAAAATGGGTTCTTGTTTTACGGCCGCAAAATCGTTATCAAAAACAAAACTCGATTCATAGTTTGGATTGGTTTCCCCATTGGCACGAACATTCCCCGGACACAAATAGCAGGTAGGATCGTACTGTGGAAGCGCATCCGTATGAATTTTTTCATTTTGTCCTTGCCAAGGTCTTTTTGCCCTGTGCGGAGACACCAAAACCCATTCGTTAATCAATGGATTGAAACGTCTGTGTGGATCTTCGTTGATATCAAAATTTTTCATCTTATTCATTTTATGTTTTTTACCGCAAAGCGCGCAATGATTTTTACTTATTATTTATATCCCACAAGGGTCGCAAAGCTTTGCGTTCCTTGCGCTTTTCAAAAAAAAGCCTTTGCGTTCCTTCGGTTAAAATTATTATTTACCCTACAGGTTTATATAATGATGTTCCGTTTCCGATTTTAACATCATAAATTTTTAATTCTATTCCAAAAGTATCGAAATAAAGTGCCTTAAGTTGCTCTTTGATTCGCTCTTCGTGTCCTTTCTTAATCAAATTGATTGTGCAACCTCCAAAACCGCCGCCCATTAATCGGGAACCTACTACCGCTTCCTCCTTTTTAAGTGTATCGACAATCATGTCTAATTCCGCACAACTCACTTCATAATCCACCGATAATCCTTCGTGCGTTTCAAACATTAATTTGCCTAAAGTTTGAATATCGCCTTTATCCAAAGCCTCACAAGCCAGGGTTACGCGTTTAATCTCTTTTACCGCAAAAAGACTTCTCTTGAATACATTCTCGCTCATTTTATCCTTTACACTGAGTACTTGACTTTCTGTGCAATCCCTAAAACTGTTTATCTCAGGGAAATTATTTTTTAGAATGGAAAGCCCTTCCTCACACTCTTCCCTTCTGGTATTATAAGCCGAAGAAAAAAGCGAATGTTTCACATTACTATCAAATAAAATCAAAGAATACTCATTAAAATCAGCATCATGATATTCATACTCTAAAGTTCTGCAATCAATTTTTATCACTTTGTTTTCCTGTCCCATGACACTCGAAAACTGATCCATAATTCCGCAATTGATTCCTACCCAATGCTCGGCGCTTTGCCCCATTAAGGCAATATCAACCGGTTTTATTTTCAGGTCAAAAAGCTCGTTGATTCCGAACAAAAATCCACATTCCAGTGCTGCAGAGGAAGACAATCCCGAACCAACAGGAATATTACTGCTAAAAACGCAATTGAATCCGTCAAATTTAAAACCCTTACTTTTCAATTGGTTGATGACACCGCGCAAATAGTTTGTCCAAACATTATCGGTTAATTCCATGTCAGTTGTAAGATCAACTTCAAAAGAATCATCCAAATCTATGGCAATTATTTTTGATGTATTGGTATAGTTTTTTTCGAAAGCAAAACAAATGATTTTGTCAATCGCCGCAGGCAAAACATAACCGTCGTTATAATCGACATGTTCACCAATGATGTTAATTCTTCCCGGAGAAAGAACAATTTTTTTTGGTTCAGAACCAAAACTCTCTTTAAAGAAAGAGACTGTTTTTTTAATTAAAATATCGTTCATTGTTTTTGAATTAAAAGAGTACCCTTTTGTAAATTTTCAGTTGCAGCACTAAGCTGTATGTTTGTTTTTAATTTTTTTGTTTCAAGGATGATGGTTGTGATTCCATCTTCAGCTTTTTATTATTTTGTAGATACCAAGTTTAATTTACCGCTCTTAAGCCCAGCACCATTTACTTCAAGTTTTACATCACCGGCTGTTGTTGTAGATTTTACAAGCACTACCAATTTTCCGCTAAAAAGTTTCATGGTATCTTTATGAAACATTTCGAGTGAAGTGGCATCGCCATTGCAGGCAGCCCTGTAAGTACCCGCTCCTGTAACCTTAAATTTTAACTGATTAGTTGCCGTAGGACAAGGAATTCCATTTTTATCAACTACAGATACTGTTACGAAGGATATATCTTCTCCATTGGCGGTGATTGTTTTCCTGTCCGCGTCTAGAACAATTTGATAAGGCTTACCGGCAGTATGCACTTCTTCTTCAGCAACAGCTTTACCATTGTCATCATAAGCCACAACTTTTACCGTTCCTGGCTCATATTTCACATCCATCCACATCAGACGATAGCGATTCTGAGGTGTATTTTTATTTTTTTTCTGCACTCCCATACTTTTGCCATTTATAAAAAGTTCAGCGCTGTTGTAACTCGTATATACAAAAACGGGAGTTGTTTCTCCTTCACGTCCTTCCCAGTTCCAATGTGGTAAGATGTGAAGAGTTGATTCCTTCGCATTCCAACGGCTTCGGTATAAATAATAACGGTCTTTAGGCAAACCGGCTAAATCGTTAATTCCAAAATAAGAACTTCTAGACGGCCAGCTTTCGTCATAAGGCGTCGGTTCTCCTAAATAATCAAAACCAGTCCAAACAAATTCGCCAATTACCCAAGGTTTATCATCTTGAAGCACAAAATCTTCATCAGGTACATTAGACCAGCTGCAGGCTTCCAAATCATAAGAGGAAGACTGAAAATCTGGATACTGTTTGTTTTTTTCCTGAACCACAGGAAATTTATAAATCCCTCTGGAGCTAACAGTCGAAGCTGTTTCTGAACCTAAAATAAACCCTTGCGGAAATTTATTAAACGCCTCATCATATAAATGCACACGGTAATTCAATCCCGGAATATCCAGCAGCGCTCCAAAACCAGATTCCATAGTCGCTTTTACTTGATCCATACCAACAGTTACCGGACGTGTTGGGTCCTCTCTATGAAAAATTTCTTGCAACCACTTGGCTCGTTTTACACCAGCTTCCCCCCATTGATCGGGTACTTCATTTCCAGAACTCCACATCACAATAGAAGGATGATTCCTTGTTGCCTGCACTAAATTCACGATGTCTTTTTCGGCATAATCCTCAAAAAAACGATGATAACCATTTTCTACTTTTGGCTTTGCCCATTCATCAAAACTCTCAGCTAGAAACATAAAACCCATTTCATCTGCCAACTCAAGCTGCTCGAAAGAAGGCATATTATGTGAACTGCGTATCGCATTACAGCCGAGATCTTTTAGTATCACCATTTGTCTGCGCAATGCAGCTTTATTTACTGCAGCTCCGAGGGGACCAAGATCGTGGTGAAGGCAAACTCCTTTAAATTTGGTTACCTTTCCATTAAGACTAAAGCCTTTATTGGCCTCGTATTTTATTTCCCTAATTCCAAAACGTGTGGAAATCTCATCTTTCAGTTCTTTTCCAACATACAATTGCGAAACCGCTTTATACAAATAAGGGGTTTCGGGACTCCACAATTTTGGCTTTTCAACTTTTATATTTTGATCGAATTCCTTTCCGAATTGAATAGTCGATTCTTCTGAATTTAATTTGTGCCCGTCAGCATCAAAAATAGTAGTGACTAAACGGCTGTTTTCGCCAGAAGCTTTAGTTTTAATATTTATTTTGGCAACATCTTCACTTATAAAAGGAGTGGTTACAAACTGCCCCCATTGCTCAATGCTTTCGTTGTTTTTTATAATAACACTTACTTTTCGATATAAACCAGCACCAGGATACCAACGTGAAGCAAATTCTTTATTTGTTAGCTTTACCGACAATGTGTTGGCTCCTTCTTGAATAAATTGGGAAACATCAAAGTAAAAATAACTGTAGCCATACGCCCATTCACCCACTTTTTTACCGTTTAAATACACTTGAGGTTCGCTCATTGCACCTTCAAAAAGCAAGAGTATTTTTTTCCCTTTTGAATCTTTAGGCAATGTAAATGTATTGCGGTACCACGCTGTTCCAATATGAGGTAAAGCCCCTGTTCGTCCAGTTTTTTCGGTAGCTATATTTTCTCCGTTTTGAACAATGGCCACATTCTGTATATCTACATTTTTATCAAAAGGCCCGTAAATTGCCCAGTCATGCGGAACGGTTACGGATTCCCATTTCGAATCATTAAAATTTACTTTATACGCCCCATCAAAATCACCTTTTTGGAATTTCCAATTGGTATCTAACACTTTAACCTCTCGTGTTTGAGACAAAGCCATTTGTGTAAATGCTAAAAATATAACGAGAATACTTATCAGTTTCTTCATTTTTAAACCTATATAATTATTTAATATCTATGCAATTAAGTTTCACTAATCAAAACTATTCTTTAAACGCATCCAAAGCCGGCGAAGGTTTTCCATCAGACTGCCAAGCGCTTAACGAGTATTGACTCCAACTTTTTTCTCCCTGTGGTTCCCAATAAATAACACCCAAGCCTTTATTATTTGGTACGGCCTTTACCGCTTTAATTGTTGCGACCAACATATCATAGGTGTTTTGCACTTTGTCATATTCACCACCTACTTCTACAACCATCACTTCCTTATTATATCTGGAAACCATATCATTCATATTATTTGCCAAATCTGCAATAGTTTCGGTATAGTCTTTCTTGATCCAAAAAGGGTAATAGGACATTCCAATTACATCATACTTTACATTATTTGCTTTTGCATTGTCAAAAAAAGTTCTGAATTTTTCACTGTTATTTCCTTCATCCAGATGAACGATTACTTTGATTGATTTATCAATTGCTTTGGTCGCCTCATATCCTTTATTAAGCAATTGTGCTAATTGTCCCCAATTTGATGTACTGCCTTCCGGCCACATCATGCCTCCCGGAATTTCATTACCAACTTGCACCCATTCCGGTGTTACTCCAGCCGATTTCAATGCATTCAAAACATCGTAAGTATGACTGTACACATCGTTTAACAAGTCTGGAAAAGAATGGTTTTCCCATGCTTTTGGTTTGAATTGTTTTCCGGGATCTGCCCACGAATCACTGTAATGAAAATCAATCATGATACGCATTCCCATTTTTTGAGCACATAAAGCCATCTCAACTGTTTCTTCTTTACTGCAGTGTCCGCTAGCTTTATCATCATTTGGATTTACCCACACACGAAGACGAATGGTATTCATTCCTCTGTCTTTCAATAATTGCAAACAGTCTTTTTGGGAACCATCAGTATCATAAAATTTGTATCCTGTAGCTTCCATCTGTGGTAACCATCCTACATCAGCTCCTTTTGCAAAAGAATTCTTTGGGGAAGATTGGTTAATATTCTTGGTATTACCGCAGGAATACATTAGCAATACCATTATGGATATTAAAACGAATCGGAATTGTATTGGTCTGTTTTTCATAGCTCAATTAGTTATTAAAGGCCTGCAGAACAGGTAATGCTTTGTTATTAAAGTCATAAAAAGCCTGGTTCTCGAAAGTAGAACCGTTTGTAGCTTCATTGCCTTTGAAAGAAATCCATTCACCTCCCCAATACGCAAAACCTTGTCCGTATGCAGATGATTTTACTATTTCTTTAATCGCTAACACAAAACTTTTTTGACCTTCAGGAGTCGCCGGATAACCTGAAACCAATTGCGACTCTAGGCCCATAATGTTGTTCGTCCAATCATTATACCCTAGCGTAAACGGATAAGCTGTTTCGGCGATCAGTACTTTTTTATTGAAAGTTTTCCCTAATGAATTGATAGTAGTTTTTACGACTGTCAAATCTTTTCCGTGCCAAATAGGATAATACGACAATCCTATATAATCGTAATCGATAGTTTTAAGTTTATTAAAAAACCAGTTGGTATCTGAAGCAGAAACACCTGCGTAATGAATCATTATTTTAGCATTCGGCGCTTTAGAACGAATCGTGGCACTTGCCGTTGCCAGTATTGAGAGACATTGTGTTTCCTGATTAATTAAATGTCCTTCTGGCCAAAGTAATCCACTATTAATTTCGTTTCCGATCTGAATAATATCCGGATTAATTTCTGATATAATAGTTGATGTGTAGCCTGCAACCGCTGTTTTCAAATCAGCGAATGATAAATTTTTCCATTCGGCCGGTGTAGTTTGAACGGCAGGATCGGCCCATGTGTCTGAGTAATGCACCGTCAACCATACTTTCATTCCGGCTGATTTTACCCTTTGTGCCAATGCTTTTACCTCAGCCATACCTGAATGACTGCCGACAGGGTTTTTCCAAAGACGAATTCTGACAGTGTTACAACCTGCATTTTTCAGGGTCGTCAGCATCCCTTCCGCTTTAGCGTTATTGTACAAAATGGTACCTAAACTTTCTATCTCAGGTAAAAAAGAAATATCTGCAGCTCTAATAAAAGTATCTTCCGCAACTGGCGGCTCAACAACAGGCACTTCATTTGTGTCACTGCTTGAACAAGAAAAAAACATTCCCAGCAGAACAAATAATCCCAAAACTGAAATGTATTTTTTCATACTAGAAAGATTGAAATTTATAAATGGTTTTGTGAAAGTAAATTTCCCCTTTTCTTAAAACCGAAGATGGAAAATGATCGTGATTAGGTGCATCCGGGAAATTTTGGGTTTCAAAACAAATACCACTCAAAGAATGATAATCTGCATTTTCTTTCCCTTTTATGGCATTGAAGCAATTACCCCCAACATAAATATGTACACCCGGTTGATTGGTATACACCGACATTCGCAAATTATTCTTTTTATTAAAGAGTGAAGCTGCCAATTCGTTTTTCTTTTCTATAACAAACGTATTGTCTATTTTTGAAGGACAGGGTTTGGGCTGATTAAAATCAAAAGCATTATTTTCTAAATTTATAACCCTACCAGTTGGGATATTTTCGGTTGTAGTTTCCAACATCTTATCAGAATTCACAATTAATTCCTGTTCTGAGACAGCTGAATCATGACCATCAAGATTAAAATAACTGTGGTGGGTTAAATTCAGTACCGTATCTTCGGTTGTTTGCGCATTATACTCTATGATTAACTCGTTGTTTTCAGATAAAGTATAGGTCAATTCTACAGACAAATCTCCGGGGTAGTTCCCTTCATTGGCAGGACTTAAACAGCTAAAAGTAATAGATGGACTGAAACCCTCTTTTAGATTTTTTACCTCCCAAACTTTTTGACTGAAATTATTCTTTCCACCATGTAAAGAATGCCCATTGTTGTTCTTATCTAAATGGATGGTTTCTCCATTCAGGTTAAAAACAGCATTGCTAATTCGGCCGGCATAGCGGCCAACAGTAGCTCCAAGATATGGTGCACTCGCTAAATCAAAGGAGTTTATATAATTTTCTAAAGTGTCAAAACCTAAAACCACATCAACCATTTCTCCATTTTTCAATGGCATTTTTAAGGATGTAACGGTAGCACCATAATTGATAACTTTCAACTTTGCTCCCTTTTTATTCGTTAATTCATAGGAATTCACAACTTCCCCATCAGGCATTGTCCCAAATAATTCCATTATAGAATCGATTATTAAATGTGATATACGTTTTAATTTCATTGTTTTTTTGTCAAATGTGAAAACCAAAATTAAAAAATATTGTTCGATAATACATACCAGTACCTACCAGTTTTTGAGTCGTATAAAAAAAACCTCGAATGTTTACCATCCGAGGTTTGATTACTAAATCAAAACGTATATTCTAATTGTGTTTTTTGTCCTATTTTACTTCATTAATTTCAAGAATAACACTAGTTCTTTGCAGGGTAACATTTGGATTGATTCCAACTTTCATTAAAAAATCTCCTGTGTATACTTTATCTGAAGCGATCGTTGAAGTAGTTCCCGGATACAAGTTAATTTCCTTTACTGTGTATTTTTTCTTTGGATTTAATCCGTCCAGAACAACAGGTCGTTGGGTTGCCGTTAATTTATAACGGTTGTTTACCAAATAATTAAAAACGACTGATTTGCTCTTTTCAGGATTGACATACATTACCGCCGAAATATCATTTTCATGAGGATTTACTAAGCGGTATAAATCACCGTGCCAAACAATATCTTTGAAAGAATTGTAATTTGCGATGGCCTCTTTACAGAATGTTTTGTCTTTTTCATTCAAATGACTGGCAACAATATCAAAACCTAATTTACCCATACTCGCTACATCAATTCTAAACTTAATAGGTTGCTTCCCCCAGTCGGTAACATGGTTATCGGTGGCAATTGCAGGGAAGAAATAAGAGTAATCCCATTGCAGAAATATGCGTTCTACAGGCTCCGTATCATCACTTGGCCAGAATTCGGTAAAATATTTCAAAAATTCATAGTCAGCACGACCACCTCCGCCAGAGCACAACATCATGGGTACTTTTGGATATTTGGCGCGAATACGTTCCAAAACCTTGTACAATCCCTTGACATAATCGATATACAAATTAGATTGTGGAATTCCTTTTTTATTAAGGTAAGCCGAATAAGCGTTGTAAATTACAGCATTACAATCCCATTTTATAAAAGCCAGTTCCGGATTTTTGACAAACAAATTGTCTACAATTCCAAATACAAAATCCTGCACTTCTGGATTCGATAAGTCAAGAACCATCTGATTTCGATAATACACTTCAGGTCTTTGAGGCTGACGAATCACCCAATCCTGATGTTTTTCGTACAATTCGCTTCTTGGATTTACCATTTCAGGTTCAATCCAAATACCAAACTTAACACCTTCTTTTTTGGCTTCCTTTACCAGATGACCTAAACCATGCGGTAGTTTTTTAACATTTTCCTGCCAGTCTCCAAGACCAGCATCATCATTATTTCGGGGATGTTTATTACCAAACCATCCGTCATCCAGCAAGAACATGTCAACCCCTAAATCTTTGGCATCCTTAAATAAAGCGCTTATTTTATCTTCATCAAAATCAAAATAGGTCGCTTCCCAGTTATTCAACAAGGTAAGTCTTTCACCTTGCCCATCAAGCAATCGGTATTTTCTTGCCCAATCATGAAGGTTTCGACTTGCTTCTCCTGTCCCATTATTAGATAAGGCATACAGTAAAGCGGGAGTTTTGAAAACCTCATTAGGTTGTAACGAATATTCGGATGCAAATGGATTAATTCCTGCGATAAGGCGAAGATTTTTATAGGAGTCGATTTCGTAATCCATTTTGAAATTCCCGCTCCAAGCCAATTGTCCCATCATTACCGTTCCTTGATTTTCGGAAGCGGGTTTACCAAAGGATAGAATAAAATTTGGTGTTTGCAGTAGCATTGCCCTAGTTCCCATTTTTGAATCGATAGTTCGGATCCCTTGCAAAAGCTTAGACTCAACAGGTTGCATTTCTTTTAAATATTCTCCTTGAAAACTGGTAAGATAAAAGTCTTTATTGGTGAAATATAAATTAGCCGATGCAAATTTCTGAAGTAAAACAGCTTTCTTCTCACTATGTTTTATTTCCGTCCACTGTTCGATGATGTTTTCTTTTGCCCAAACTTTATAGCACAAGGTAACTTCAAATGGATAAACAGGATCTTTCAAAAGAATTCTTGTCAGTGTAGCATTGTTATCAACTCTTTCTTTTTTATGACTGATATATTTGAGTTCTAAAGAAGGATTTCCATCAGCATGCTTGACCTGTATAGCCGGTTCAGATAAGTTCCATGTTCCTGCCGGAGTATAAGCACCGTTGTAGACTCCTGCATTGGAATCGTTAAAATTATAGGCATCGAGAACACCAGGGTACTCACTTTCATTTTCGAGAGGTTTGCCAAAATAAATTGTTTTCAATGTATTAGAAGCATCCGTCTGCAAGAGAATAAGATTGCTGTCAGTCGCTATAGGAATGGTTACTTTCTGAGCCGACAGATTGATGACACTTAGAACGAAACATAAAGTGAACATGTATTTCTTATTAAAATTGGAGTTTAGTTTTTCTTTCATAATTCTTGTTTTAAATGTCATCATCTTTAATGGGCTTACTTCTTTTTATGACTTTTCATATACTCCAAGAAAGCCATAATTTTTCAACTCCTTTAATTTTTTTTAGGTTTGATAACAAACCCATAACTGTATTCTTTATTTTTCAATTGATATTGTTCATGCGGTAAAGCTCCCCAACTGTTATCTCCACCCACACCTCTTTGAGCTAAATCAACACAGATTATAACCTCCTTACGAGGAGTTATATCACTGGTGTGACGGTATTTTTTGGTTAAACCCGGATCAAAATCTTCTGGATAATTATGCAGTGCACTAACTCCTAGCGGCTGTAAACCTTCTATTTCAATTCCATTCCCTGAATTATTTGTAAGTGTTAACCAACGAACATCCGTTTTATATCCATTTTCCTGAGGGCGCGTATAAGGAACATATTGATCTGCAACTTTACTTTGATAAATTCCCTTTAGAGAAGCGGTATTTCTATCTTGATAGTTTTCCCAAGGTCCTCTTCCATAGTAACTAAAATTATCCAACTCTTTTTTGAGAGAGAACAGCATCCCAAAACGAGGCATTTCTGCCAATGGATTATTTCCTGCTTTGAAAGAGTTTTGAACGGTCAGACTTCCATCCGAATTCATCGAGTAAGTAATAGTACATGTAGACGCTACGTCTTTTAAGAAAAGGGTTGCCACAACAGTTGTTTTACCTGATTCTTCTTTAACCTCAATAGCATTCAAACTGCTGAATCTTCCCACCGATCTCCACACATTACTGGTTACTTGCATATAACTTCCAAAATCATTATCCGTTGGAGCACGCCAAAAATTAAGAACCGGTAACTGATTGAAAAAACGTTCTCCACTAGATTTGTAATCCTGAATCAAACCTGTGTTTTTGTTTATTGTCACTTCAACACCAGACGCACTAAGTGTAATACCATCTTTAGTTTCTTTAACAGTAGGTTTTGACCCTTTATCTACTGCTTTAACAAAATATTTACTCTCACTAATTGAAAATTGTTCTCTAGCCACTTCAAAATTTTGAGGCAACACTTCAGTACCTTCAACAGTATAAGCATAAATATTCAAAAGATATTCAACTCCATCTTTTGATTGTAATTTTGGCAATTCAATTTGAATTTGCTTCTTGGATTGCGGTGCAAGATTTATATCAACAGTACCTCTCTTAATAACCAATCCATTTTCTAAAATCTCATATTTAAAAAGGTATTTATCAAGATTTGTATAAGCAAATCCATTTTCTACCTGAATAAGTCCATTATTCAAATCAACCCCTGAAAATAATATATCCTGATACACCTTTTTTACTTCAAAAGCACCCGGATGAGGCGTGCGATCTGGCCAAACTAATCCATTGTGACAAAAATTTTCATCATTCGTATAATTTTGACTTCCCATATCACCACCATAAGCCCAATATTTACGTCCTACCTCATCAGTCATTTCAAATCCTTGATCTACCCAATCCCAGATAAACCCTCCTTGCATATTTTTACTACTATGGATAATGTCCCAGTATTCCTGAAAATTTCCACTACTGTTACCCATAGCATGCGAGTATTCACACATGATATATGGGCGCTTTACGTCTTTGCGTTTAGCATATTCTTTCATGTATTCCATACTTGGGTACATTGGGCAAACCACATCGGTATTTTCTTCTTCTCCAGCTTGTTCAAATTGAACCAGTCTTGTTTTGTCTCTCTTTTTGATCCAATTATAAGCCTCTTGAAAAACAGGTCCATTTCCACATTCATTCCCCAAAGACCAAAGAATAACAGATGGTTGATTTTTATCGCGTTCGACTAAGCTGTAAATACGATCCATGTGAGCAGCTTTCCACTCAGGCAGATACGCAGGGTGTTTTGTTTTGTCAAAGGAACCTTGTAATTCAGCTCCCATGCCATGAGTTTCTATATTAGCTTCGTCTACGAGAAATAAACCATATTTATTGCATAGTTTAACCCACATTAAATTATTTGGATAATGACTGCACCGCACTGAATTAATGTTTAGTTGCTTCATCATCTTGATATCCTTCATCATGGTTTCTTTATCCTGATAATGCCCAGTTTTAGGATTGTGCTCATGAATATTGACACCGTGAACCATAATTCTAACACCATTAACCAATAATTGTCCATTTTTCAATTCTACTTTTCGGAAGCCGATTTGCGTAGAAAGCGTTTCAATAAATTTTCCTTCCTCATCCCTTAGTGTAAGTAATAAAGTATAAAGATTTGGCGTTTCATTACTCCATAATTTAGGCGATGAAACATTTTGTGTGAATGTGGTTGATTCTGTTGAATTAGCCCCTAAATTTATTTTTATTGCTTTTTTGAAAATTTCATTTCCATTTGCATCTACTAATTTAGCTTCAACAGTTTGGTTGTTTTTTGCAACCGCATTCATATTTTTGAGTTTGACATCAACAGACAGACTCCCGTTTTTATAGGAATCGTCAAGATCCGGACGTGCAAAGAAATCTGCAATACGGGTATTAGCCGTACTATAAAGATAAACATCACGGTCAATTCCTGACAGGCGCCAAAAATCTTGATCTTCTAAATAAGAGCCGTCACTCCAGCGATATACCTCAACCGCAACCTGATTTTTACCTTCTTTTACATATTTAGTTATATCAAATTCAGTTGGACTTTTTGTGTTTTCACTGTACCCTACTTTTTCTCCATTTACCCAAATATACATCGCTGAAGTTCCTGCTTCAAAATGAAGGTAAACACGGCGTCCGTTCCAGTTTTCTGGCAACTCGAAAGCACGACGGTAAGACCCTACTGGATTATCTGCATGATCTATAAACGGTGGATTTTTAACAAATGGATAGATAATATTAGTGTAAATCGGAATTCCATACCCATTTAATTCCCAGTTAGAAGGAACTGTAATCTCTTTCCAATTGATTGTATTAAAATCTGTTTTGAAGAATTCTTTCGGGCGTTGGTCTGGTGTTGGCGACCAATTAAATTTCCATTTCCCATCTAAGGTAAGAAACCAAGGGGAACGGGTATAATCATCTGCAATTGCCGATGCCTCATCAGCATAAGGCAAAAACGCGGCTCTTGCCGGTTCTCTATTAATCTGAAATATTGCCGGATTTTCCCAATCATTACTGCTTGGTTTTTCTTGCGCACTTACAATTAAAGAAAAAAATGTAAAAACGCAGGTTAAAATTGTTGCTTTTTTCATGTATAATGAATTTTTGTAATCTGATTATTTTTATCAAATAAACATTAAATAATGGTGATGTTTTTATAAGAGATGACAAATGATTAATACACTACTATGTAGCCATTAATCATTTGTCAAATTCTTATTTTAATCTTTTATTTATTAAAAGATATAACCCTTATTACCAACTACCGTTTTGGGTCATCTTAGGATTATTGTTTAACTCACTTTCCGGAATTGGGAAATAGTTGTATTTAGGTGTGTAATTAAGATAACCGCCAACTTGACTTTCTTGGATTACTGTTTCTAATGTTCCCCATCTTCTTAAATCATACCAGTGAAGTCCTTCACGTGCGAATTCAACATTTCTTTGGTGCATGATTTCATCCATCATTTGAGTTTGGCTCCATCCTGTCATTGTGATATTAGCCAATTTCGCTCTATCTCTAATTCTTTTTACCAAAGGTATGGCTTCAGCAACTTTTCCTTGCATTGTTTTTGCTTCAGCAAGCATTAAAAGCACATCAGCATAACGCATTGCATATTCATTCAACTCAGATTTCCAATCTCCTTCATCATTGTTCCACCAGTTTTGATTTTTTCTTATCCATATCGCATTCGCCCCAAACTTTGATGCAAAATCATAGTTATAGTACGTACTGCCCGGATAGTTCCAAGCCAAAGTAGCTAGAGCTCTAGGGTCAAAACCGCCGTCAACCGTTTTCTCTTTGGTCATCGCGTCTAACAATACTTTAGTTGGCAATAACTCAAACCATCCTCCCACTTCTCCAGGAGCTAATTCTTGAGCCATTGTTGTTGCTCTTGTTCTTTCTGATGGATTTCCTCCCCAGATAGTTGCACCACCTTGTCTGCTAAACTGAATTTCAAATACTGATTCTTTACTATTTTCATGTTTACCATCAAATAATTGTGCATAATCATCCAAAAGACCAAACCCATTAGCCACTTCATTATCTACTAATTTAGAAAATTGCTCTTCGGCTTTTGCCCAGTCTCCTAAATATAAATAAGCTTTTCCAAGATAAGCGATTGCCGTATTTTTTGTCACTCTTCCTTTTAAAGTTGCAGGATAAATTTCAGGCAGCGGACTAGTGGCAGCATGTTGAAAATCAGCAATTACCTGATTCCAAACTTCTTCTTCTGTTGATTTTTCTTTAAAATAATCTGAAGATTCTGTTGCTAATTCAGTAAAAATTGGAACACTTCCAAATTCAATTGCCAAATTAAAATAATTCAATCCTCGAAGAAAAGTAGCCTCTGCAACTAATTGCGCTCTTTTTGTTTCATCAATACCTGTGATTTGAGGAGCATAACTAATTACTTGATTAGCACGAAATATACCAATATACATCGCTTTATACATTCCTGTAGTCTCATTTGTACTAGGAGTATTCTTATAGCTAGAAACGGCATAACGTCCTGGAACATCATTTCTTGCAACAAAGTTTTCTGTTCTGTTTTCTTTCAATTGCATCGCTTGGATTTCCCAATAACCTGCGTTATTGTTATCTACCAATACATTATAAACAGTAGCTAATCCAGACTCCAAATCTGCTTCAGTTTTCCAAAAAGAAGTGGTTGTTAATTTATTTGGATTCTCTAATTCAAGGTTATCAGAACAAGAACTAAACAAAGCCAATCCTCCGATAAAATATAATATGATTAATTTATTTTTCATGTTTTTCGATTTAAAAGTTAAGTTGTACACCAAAAACAACTGTTTTGCTTAATGGATAAGATTTGTAATCTATCCCTCTACCGCCAAGTCCATCCGCTGAAACATCTGGATTATATCCTGTATAATCAGTGAAAGTAACAAGGTTATCACCTGCAAGATATAATCGACATTTTTCAATTGATATTTTTTTAGTCATATCACTTGGAAGCGTATATCCTACTTGAATCGTTTTTAATCTAAGATAAGAACCATCTTCAAGGAAACGATCTGAAAAATCAGCCGCATTATTATTTGGATCATCAATATTCAATCTAGGAAAATTAGAGTTCGGATTGAAAGTAAATGAATCTAAAGTTGCACTAGAATAATTAGTATTCGCTCTTACTGTTGCTAAGTCAGTATTATTACCGTTATAGATCTCATTTCCTTCAACACCTTGAACAACAAGAGACGCATCAAAACCTTTCCAATCAGCCTGAAGACGTACACCATATTCAAAATCAGGAAAAGCACTTCCTCTGTATTGTCTGTCTGCCTCACTAATTTGTCCATCTCCATTGTAATCAACATATCTGATATCACCCACTTCAGCTCTAGGTTGGATTCGGGTACCATTTACACTATGCTCATCCAGTTCAGCTTCAGATCGGAACAATCCATCAGTCTTAACAAGGAAAAATGAATAAATAGGATACCCTACTTTACTGTAAGTCACAGGAGCACCGTGGAATGATCCACTAGAACCAGCCAAAATCTGACTACCGGTACTAAGTTCTTCAACATTATTTTTAATGCTTGATATATTTGCCGTTACAGAGAAATTAACCTCATTTATTTTTTCATTATAAGTTAATCCCATCTCAAAACCTTTGTTTGATACTTCACCAGCATTAGTATAAGGGTCAGTACTTGAACCAACTGACAATGGAATTGGCACACGTAAAAGTAAATCCGATGTATTCTTTTGAAAATAATCAAAGGTATAAGTCAATTTACCATCCCATAAACCTAAATCTAAACCAATATTAGCTGTCGAGGTCTCTTCCCATTTTAAACCAATGGCAGGATAATCTGTTTGAATATTACCTATCCAAAGTGTATTAGGTTCCCCTACACCATAGCTTATCCCTGATGTAATTAGTCCAAGATATTGGTAATCTCCTATTTCTTGATTCCCTAATACTCCATAACTGGCACGTAACTTTAATTCAGATACCGGTAATTTTAGATCAGAAAAAAACTTTTCTTTATCTATTCCCCATGCTGCTGAAATTGAAGGGAAATTTCCCCATTTATTTTCCGGGCTAAAACGAGATGACCCATCACGTCTAAAAGTCGCCGTAAGAATATATTTATTATCAAAAGAATATATTGCACGTCCTAAATAGGAGATCAGTTTATTCTCGGTAGCGTAACCTGAAACTGCAGGTAATTCTGCACCAGCCAGAACTTCTATACCATCCGGCATTCCTTGTACTGATCCAAAAATAGAGCGGAAATTGTTTTCATAAACAGTATGCCCAACAAGTAAATTTACAGAATGTTTACCGAATTGTTTTGAATAGTTCAAGGTATTCTCTACTTGAAAATATTGGTTCAAATCACTACCTTCACTTAAAACATTTTTCAAATTTTTGAAAAAGCCTCCTACTTCATAACGTGGAGTATATGCATAACTTTTATGCTCAGAAAATGTTGCTCCCACATTTAACTTATATTTAAAGTCTTTCAAGAAAGTTGCCTCAGCGTAGGTATTTATCAATGCTTGATAATAGTCGTTTTTTACATCAAAAAGGTTTAAAGCCGCAACAGGATTGAATATATCTGTAACCGCACCTGATGCACCTCCATATCCACCTACAGCATTTTCATCATAAATTGCAAACCCTGGAAGCATTGATATAGCAGATCCGACAACATTTCTTCCTTGTCCAGGTACACCCGGCAAATCATTTCTGTTTTCTTTGGTCAACATTATTGTTTCCCCAATTTTAAAAATACCCTTTTTGTAATCCGATTTAACCCTTAGATTGACACGGTTATAATCTGTTTCTTTTACTACTCCTTCTTGATCAAAGTAGCTTAATGACATATTATATTTTAAATTATCTGAACCCCCAGAAAGTCCTAATGAATAATTTTGTGTAGAAGCTGATCTAAATATTTCATCTTGCCAATCAATTCCTGCACCAGGCACTTGGGGATTTAAAGCAATGTCCAAAGGAGCTTTTCCAGCAGCACTATAAGCAGCATTACTTACCTTTGCCCATTCTTCCTGATTTAACAAATCTAAGGTTTTAGTAACATCGGAAACACCATAAAAAGTATCAAAAGTAACTTTCATTTCTCCTTTTTTACCACTCTTTGTAGTAATCAAAATCACACCGTTTGCTGCTCTTGACCCATAAATTGCAGCGGCAGAAGCATCTTTCAACACTTGTATTGATTCAATGTCATTTGGATTCAGATTGTTCATAGAAGCAACTGCGATATCATCTACTAATATCAAAGGATTATTATTGTTTAATGACCCTGCACCTCTAATCTGAATTCTAGTTCCAGAACCAGGAGCTCCTCCTGCAGACTCTACAGTTACACCTGCAATTTTACCTTGTATGGCACTACCTAAATTGGTGTTACTTTGGGCGTCTAATTGTTTGGCTTTAAGTCCTCCAACTGCTCCTGTCAAATCGCTTTTTTTGACAGTACCATACCCAATTACCACTACTTCGTTTAGCGTATTGTTTTCTTCTTTAAGTAAAACATTTATCACTTGTCTGCCTGCAATAGCCTCTTCAACTGTAACATATCCGATATAAGAGAAAACTAATGTAGCATTAGGATCCGAAACATTTAATTTATAATTACCATCAACATCTGTTATGGTTGCATTTTTTGTTCCTTTGACAGTTACTGAAACTCCAAAGACTGACTGGGATGTAGTTTGATCTCCAACAGAACCTGTAATAGTATTTTGAGCCTGCAAGCTAATACAAGAGACCATAACGACTAATGACAGAGTGAGTTTAGATGTTAAGAATGTTTTTATTCTTGACATCTGATTTACATTCTTCATGTTTTTCATAAATTCATAGTTTTTAAAAATTGGTTAGTTATTCTTGGCAATCTATTATCCTTTAAAAAAGACAAAAAATAGTGGTTTCAATTGTAGATGAATAAACCTGAAATTGGGTTCTAAATCAGTTCATTCGGAATTATCACTATTCTTCATTTTAGTTTAAAGTAAATCTTTCTGTACGTTCGGTTGTTCTCTTAAATTAACCCTTATTTGGGGTGTTCTGGCTAAATGTCACTATCTATCCATTCGCTTTTCAAGGACACATTCAATGATCTTCAATTTCATTTTTATTGACTAATTCACAAAAAAAAATGCCTTATTTTATACTTAAAATCAAATTATTTATTTAATATAATTTGATATAAAATATGATATGTGTTTTTTTTACATTAATTTTTTACGAAATATTAAAATTCAAATGTAAAATAAAAGTTAAATTTAACATACCGGTACCTACCGGTTTTTGTATATTTGCAAAAAAGCTTACTCATGAAAATCATAAATATTCAGAACAATCAGGGTGTTCCAAAGTACAAACAAATCATTTTATCCATAGAGAAAACGATTGAGGAAGGCCATTTGAAAAAAGATGAAAAACTCCCCTCCATAAACAAAGTATGTCTGGAATTTTCCCTGTCCCGCGATACGGTTTTACAGGCCTACGAAGAATTAAAAAAAAGAGGAATAATCTATGCTATTCTTGGGAAAGGATACTATGTAAAAAGTACTGAAGTCAGAATTAAACAACGGATTTTTCTGCTTTTCGATGAGTTAAATATTTTCAAAGAAGACCTCTATAATTCCTTTTTAGAAAACATTGGAAAAGATGTTCAGGTGGATATTTTCTTTCATAATTTCAACACCCAGGTATTCCAAAAACTAATAAATGACAGTAATGGCAACTACACAAAATACATCATTATGCCAACCAACTTAGTTGCAGCAGCTTCGATAATCAAAACCCTACCAGTAAACGAAGTTTATATATTGGACCAAACTAATCCTGAACTGAAATCCTATCCCGCAGTATATCAAAATCATAAAAAAGATATCTACGAAGGTTTATACAAAGGAAAAGCAAGATTAAGCAAATATGAAAAATTAATCATGATTTTTCCAGGATTCAGGGAGCCTCTAGGAATGAAAATAGGCTTTGAGAATTTTTGCAAAGATTACAAACTAGATTACGAAATCATCACTGAATTCAGTAATCGAGAAATAAAAAAAGGGGAAGTGTATATTATTCCAAGTGACAGAGATTTGGTTCGGGTAATTGAAAAAGCCAAACTTCAAAACCTTCAACTGGGTAGCGATTACGGAATTATTTCCTATAATGAAACCCCATTAAAAAAGGTAGTTGAAAACGGAATCACCACTATTTCGACCAACTTTGAAGCCATGGGAAAAATTTTGACTCAAATGATTTTGAAAGGAAAAAAAGAACAAATAGAAAACAAAAGTGCTTTGATTATTCGAAATTCTTTGTAAAACAATATATAATAAACTTGGTTCCGAATTCTTTTACTTTTATAAACTTCGCTAAATTTTATATTTCTTAGCTCGTTTATCAATTCAATTTTTGTTTCTTATATTGGTCTAACTAATGACATAGATGGCAATATAACTATAAAAATTCTGCAAAATAAACATTGGTACGGGCAGTTAATTAACTAACCAAAAAAAAAACCACCCGCAACCAATGTTTTCACAAATTATTCCATTATTACTTCATTAAACCAAATTGATAAATTGTACTTTGAGTATAAGTATCGCCAGGTTTTAATACTGTTGAAGGAAAATTGGCGTGATTAGGAGAGTCCGGATAATGCTGTGCTTCCAAACAAAATGCTGTACGATGATTGTACTGCTTTTTTCCTTTTCCTATAATTTTCCCATCTAAAAAATTACCACTGTAAAACTGAATAGCTGGCTCCGTCGTCAAAACTTTCATCTCAATACCTGTGGAAGGTTCAGAAACATTTGCGGCAAGAGTCAATTTACCAGGATTTTTGTTTAAAATCCAGTTGTGATCATATCCTAAACCATATTTTAAATCGATAGTATTTTCATTTATGCGCTCTCCGATTGTATGAGGTGTTCTAAAATCCATAGGAGTATTTGCAACTTTTTGAATTTTACCTGTAGGGATCAAAGTACTGTTTGTAGGTGTAAAATTATCAGCATAAAGCGTTAGATTATGAGAAAAAATATCGCCATTTCCTGCGCCTTTCAAGTTAAAATAAGCATGATTGGTTAAATTAATTACTGTCGCAGCATCGGTCTGAGCCCAATAATCTATCTTTAGCTCATTTTCATCCGTAAGAGTATAAGTCACTTTTATTTGTAAATTCCCAGGAAAACCTTCTTCGCCATCTTTTGACAGATAGCTCAATTCAATGGCATTCTCTCCTTTTTTAGTAGTAAAAGCATGCGCATCCCAAACCACGTCAGCATATCCTTTCTTACCTCCGTGAAGTGAATTCGGCCCATTGTTTTTGAACAAAGTATATGTCTGGTCATTCAGGTTAAATTTACCGTTGGCAATCCTGTTTCCATAACGCCCCACTATAGCCCCAAGGTATTCTCCATTCTTAAGATATTGATCTATTGATTCAAGACCTAGGACAACATCAGTACGTTTTTTGTCTTTGTTGGGAACCAACAAACTAACTACACGAGCGCCATAATTAGTTATTTGACAAACCATGCCATTTTTATTTTGTAAGTTATAAAGAGAGATTTGTTTGCCCTCAAATTCTTTTTCAAAACTTTCTTTAGGCAAAATATCTTTATCGGATTCTTTACACGATACCATTACAACACTCATAAAGATTGTTAGAATAAAAGGGATTTTTTTCATTTTTCTATAGATGTTCATTTTTATTAATATTAAATAAATTTATTAATGAGGGTAGATAAAATATTAAAACATAACTTTTAACTATGCTTATTTACTAATTCAGACTTTCACTAAATAATTTAAAGACTTTCATAAAATACTTTAATTCATTCTTATACTCATGGCACAAAATTAATTTAGCCCACGAATTATATTATAGTGTTATAAATAAAAAATAAAAAACTTCTGGGATCTAAAAACTAACGTACAGGAAATTCGGTAATTCTTAATTTGGTACAACCAAATGGAATTAATTCAATTGTCTCTTCTTGAAGAGCCTCTATTTCATCAGATAATTGATCCCCTATTTGCGAATAATATTGAATTGCCCCAGCTGAGCCTTTGAATTTTTCCCAAGATACTACTCGTTTCGCTTTTACATTAAGTGTTATGGGAGCATCCTGCAAAGTCCAAGGATAAGAAGCTATCACTGATTTCTGGGTTATTCCAACTGATGTTTGGATCGTTTCTTCTTTCAAATATTTTTTTAACAAACAATAGTTCCAAGGTGAATCTGAAGTTATTTCATGGTAATCCCCAAACTTGACAGGATCATTTTTTTGTTCCCATTTTTCATTCATTTTTAAACCATATAATAACGGACCTCTTTCTATAACCGCAGCACCGTCATACCAATAACTTACTGCCACTTTCATTGGAAAATTAACTAACAACTCATCTCCATTTTTCCAATCTCTGCTAACTTTTATAATTCTGTCGGCTTGAAATGACACTTCCAGTTTTTTTCCATTCAACAAAATCTCTGGATTTTCACACCAAGATGGAACTCGAAGATGAAAAGGGAAACTACCTTGTTTTATTTTTTTATCAACAAATTCAAATTTAAAATTTATGTTTTCCTTAAATGGATAATTAGTTGATTCTGTAATCTTTATCTTAGTGCCGTTTGCCACTTTTGCCACTACCTCAGAAGGCGCATAAATTAACGCTGCTATACCATTGTCAGCCGTAGCATACCAAAGATTTTGAGTGAATTTTGGCCAACCTTGGTGCATATTCGTAGTGCAACATGGGTATCCTGTAAGCAAGCCCATCAAGTTATCCGTATCTTTATGAACAGTTACAAAATTCCTTGATTCTTTTGTTATGGCAATTTGATTGATTTGCTGATAATATTGCCTTTCATTAAAATCAGCACTAATTTGAGAAGGCAAAACATTAAATGTAATACGTTCTAATTGATCCGCCCATTGCACATCACCAGTGATTTCAAGCATTTTTTCTAATGAAAACATCATTTCTACTGCAGTACATAACTCAGAACCTTGCGTTGGATTTCCAAAACGCAACATTTCATCAGCTGCCCATAATCCCGTCGGGAAAGCAATGGTGGAACGCATATCTTTTATTGCTTTTTTAGGAGCGAACACATATTTAGAATCATTATTGGATTGAGAATAGATTGTTGCCGCTTTAAAACCTTGCGCCAAATTTACTCCATGCGTACTATTCTGACTTGATAAATCGTTTCGATTCATAAATACATCTGTCCAATCAAATGTTTGCTTGTGGATTAACTCGCCTAAATCCAACAAGAATTTATCACCTGTGATGGAATAAAGCCAGTAGACTACCATTAGGTTATCACCCCCTCTTTGTTCTCCCCAAAAAGTCCATCTCCCAAGAGGATCTTTAGGTAATTCTTTCAACTGGTATTTGAAGTAGTTAGTCAAAAACGGAATTACTCTTTTATCGTTTGTTGCCGAATAATATTGTTGCATTATTTTGAGCACCACCATTTTTGGCCACCAATCCTTTGCATTATCACGCTGCAAACCTGCTTCTTTAGGACGATCCGTATCAGGACCAAAATAACCGCTTTCTTTTTGTGAGGCAAGAGTCCATTCTATCCATGGTTGTACTTTTTCAATTAATTTTTGGTCTTTCATAATATAAGCCAATGGCAAAAGACCGTCAATCCAGTATGGACCTCGTTCCCATACATCTCCATCTCCACCCAGCCATCCGTTGCGGGATCCAACCACTTTTGAATATTTTGTATCTAGATGCCCTGTCATTCCATTTGCCATTCGCTTCATCTGTTCCTCAAGCCAACCCATAGGTTTTATGGCTCCGAGTGGTAATTCGATATATGGTTTTGCCACCAATGGGCTACGATTATTTGTATAATTTGCCTGGACTATTTCCTTTTGTGCCATTAATAGAACTGGAAATAGCAACAATATGGTCAATGCTTTTTTCATTTTTTGCAGATAGTTTTCAAAAAAAATTAATTATTCTTATATTCAATCCATACTTTCATTTTACTATCCTCTCTGTTATCCCAAGAATAATAAGGAATAAATTTTATGACATCTTTTGGATCCGAAACCGTTTTTATTTCCATAATTCCACCTAATAAGTTGGGATTAAAAACAGTTTCAAATTTTGTTTTCTCAGAAACACTTTCAAAACCAAAATTAGTTTTGTTGTCAATTTCTTCTACACAATACACAATAGGCCCTCTTTGAATGGCTCTTTTTCCGGTATTTTCTTTCACGCGATCATCCGCTTTAACCACCTCAACAGGCATATCCATGGAGATTCTAATTTCATCTCCTTTTTTCCATTCGTTTTCTAATACAGCATATCCATTTTCTAAAACTGGACTGGTAATTTCTTTTCCGTTTAATGAAAGAGTATATTTTTTGCACCAGGAAGGAATTCTAAGTCTCATTTCTTTTTTTAAAGGGGAGGACAAGGATTGAACCGTAAGTTTGACGTCACCATTCCAAGGATAATTGGTTTCTTGTTGCAAAACGACTTTGTTTTTCCCAACAGAAATATCCACCGAACTACCTATGTATAAGTTTACCCAAATCGCATTGTCCGATTTTCCATAAATATAATTTCCAACAGAAGGCATAAAACGTGAAATTTGACTTGGACAACAGGCGGTGCCGTACCACGCTTTTCGGTGGTGAGTCCCTTTAGATGCTAATGGATTTACATAGAAAAATTTATTTCCGCTAATAGAAACCCCTGCCAAAACAGCATTATACATAGATCGTTCTAAAATATCCATATATTTAGAATCACCAGATGATTGATTCATTCTCGAATTCCAATAACACATACCCACTGAAGCACATGTTTCACTATAAGCATCCAGATTTGGTAAATCATAGTCTTCAGTAAATCCTTCATTTGCCCTAGAAGAACCAATACCTCCAGTAATATACATATTTCGTAAAACCACATCATCCCAAACGGAACTCAATGCTTTGGAATATTTTGGTTTTCCAGTCATACTTTGGACATCAGCCATTCCTGCAAAAAGATACATAGCTCTAACAGAATGACCCGAAACATCGGTGATTTCCGCTACAGGTTTAACATCTTGGTGGTATTCAGTATCCCATTTCCTATTATCCCCTTTGGAACCATATCCATGCCCCCTTTCTTCCAATAACCATTCTGAAAAATATAAGTATTTCTTGTTATTAGTGATATTATATAATTTTATCAAAGCTAATTCTATTTCTTCATGTCCGGCAACCCAATGACGTTTCCCTTCTCCAAAAAGAGACATCATATGATCTACCATCTTTTTAGAGACATCCAACAATTTTGTTTTTCCAGTTGCCTGATAATAGGCTACTCCGGCTTCAATAAGATGGCCAGCACAATACATCTCATGCATATCCATATTAGTCCATCGCTTATCTAATCCTGCTAAAGTATAATAAGTATTAATATAACCATCCTTTAATTGGGCACTTGCAATTTTAGCTATCCAATCGTCAGCTGTTTTCTCTAATTTTGGATCGGGATTATTTATCAAAGTGTATGCAATACCTTCTAATGCCTTGTATACATCCGAATCATCATAAAAAATCCCAGAATGCTTTCCTGATCTTTTTCCTGCATTTTCAAAATTAGTTATACGTCCTGTCTGACTTTCAATTTGAGAAATGCAAGTACTCAGTGTACTTGCTGCATGGTTTTTCAAACGAGGCTGCCAAAATGAATCATTAATCTTTACTTTAGAAAAATTGATTGGTTCAATTTGGATGTGTTGTCCTTTGGATTGTCCAAAACCATTTGAACAAAATAAAATAGTAAGCAACAACGCGATTTTTTTCATGTTTGTTTTTGTTTGATTTTTTTAGAATAAATAATAAGTTGGTAAAAAATTTAATTCAAGTCTTGGGAGTCCTGTTTTGAATATTTCTCTGATAAAATAATTTTATTAACACGATTTTTCCTAATATTTTATTTACTAGTTGACTCCAATCGGATTTCACTCAACATATAAAAGTCAAAAACGAACTAAGCTAAACATTAATAGAAAAATCTAAACAAAAATTAAAAATTTATGCTCCGAGCTTTGAAAACTACTAAGACTACCTAATGCGAATTAACAAATTAGTTTGATTCTTATCAGGTAGTCTAATTAGTAGCTATATCAATTTAATTGTAATTTGAATTTTGTTTCAAATCAGGATTTGTATTTAGAACAGTTTGGGGAATCGGAAAAATAGTACGATAAGCCTCACTCGGTTTATGTGATAACCATTCAGCTTTGGTATAATGTCCAAATCTAATCATATCTCTTCTTCTAAACATTTCCCCTGCAAATTCCCAACCTAATTCATCATAAAAACGTCCGAATTGTTCTGGAAAAGATGAAGCCTGAGGTGTCAAAATATAGTTAGCAACATTTCCATAAACATAAGAAGATTTTCCCAACAAATCAGACCCGGTTACTGTAGCTTTGGCAGGATTTGTGGACTTAAAAGCTCGTTGTCTAACCTGAGAAACTAATACACCTGCTCCACTTGCATCTCCCGTTCTAAGTAAACATTCCGCTTTCATCATATACACTTGAGCATAACGAAAAAGTACCCAATCATTACTTAAATTAGTTTTAGATCCCAACGGAATTTCATACTTATTAAATCGATATCCATCTGCCTCTGCTGTATACAATCCATCAGGCATTGAGTTAACAAAATCTAAAGGTTTATTTTTTGATTCATACGCACCAGTTAAAACTGTCCCATCGGAAGCATATTGGATCCCTGATAACCAAGTCGATTTAAGTCTCGTATCTTCTGAATCGTAAGTATCAATAAATTGAGGAACTGCTTTATAACATCCTGCGCCATATGGGCTGTCTGCAGTATTAAATGTCCTTTTATTCGCAGAATGCAAAGTAACATGGTAAGCATTAAAACCCGTACCATAAATATCATCGAATGCAATTACAAAAATATTTTCATTTGAATTTTCATTTTTAGCTTTGAATGGATCCGAAAAATTCGCGTCTAATTGGTATTTTCCGGAGTTAATTATATCGTCACATTGTGAAAGACAAGCTTGATATTGAGAAGTTCCCGTATAAACTTCAGCATTTAGATAGATATTTGCTAAAATAGTTTTTGCACCCCATTTGTTAATTCGCCCATAATTGGCTGTCGTTTTTTCAGGCGACAAATCATTTATTGCTTCTAATAATTCTGCAATAACATAATTATAAACATCTTCTCTAGGGGATGTAACAGGTAAATCTAAAGAGGTATCCGTAACCAAAGGTACATCTCCAAAATTGTCAAATAATTGCCAATAATGATAAGCTCTTAAAGTTTTCGCTTCGGCAATCAATTGCAACTTGTTTTCAGTGGACGAAAGGGGTATTTCATCTCCCATCAATTGTTCAATCAATTTGTTGCACAATAAAACCCCCTTATAATTAATATTCCAAAGAGGAATCAAATGAGCTTGTGCTGAGTTCCAACTATGTAAATGCATACGTTGATAAATACCACCATCATTCCAGCCGGAAGCATTTGCTGGCATTACCGCCTCGTCTGTTGTTATACTTTGAATATAAGTGGTATAAAATCCAATCTGGGGTCTTAAGTTCGCATAAACTGCTCCAAGAGATTTTGTTGCATCACCAGGAGAGAGTACATAACTACTTTCTGTGACACTTGAAAAAACTTCTTCATCTAAATTAGTACAAGCCTGCAAACTACCTAGCATTATAATTATGAAGAAACATCCTTTTTTTAATACTGTTTTCATTTCTTTTCTATTTTATTAAAACACATTTTCTAATTCTTAAAAATTAAAATTCAACCCAAGTGCAAAAGTTCTCATCGATGGGTATCTATCAATCACATCATTCCCTGGATCAAGTCCTGTAACATTTACTTCAGGATCTAAACCTTTGTATTTAGTAAAGGTCATCAAATTACCTCCAGTTAAATAAAATCTAATGGCTTTAATGCTTTTGTTATTAAGATCTAAATTGTATCCCAAAGTTACATTGTCAATTTTCCAAAAACTTCCATCTTCAATATAATAACTTACATATTGTAATTCCTGGGTATCACTCAAAACGGTTTTCCCGTATCTTAGATGATACGCATCCGACAAAATATTCCCTCTTGTTAAAGCTACTGGCGATTCAAAATACATTCTTTGAAAATTTAAAATATTATAATCAAAGGCACCTCTCATTCCAACATTTAAGTCAAAATTTTTATAGATAAAGCTATTGTTAAAACTTAATAAATGTTTTGGCAATCCATTTCCAAGTACTTTTTTATCATTAGGTGACTGTTGAGAAATCGGTTTTGGTTTCCCATCTTGCCCTTCAATTATCCATCTACCGTTAGTATCAATATCAATGGATTTATACCCATAAAAATCTCCTATCTGTCCCCCTACAACAACACGATGTGTAGTTTGTTGAATTGGATCTAAGGTAGTTCCCGCATCAATAAATCCAGACTTTAATTGAAAAGAGTCATTCGATAAAGAAACTAACTTGTTTGTATTAGTCGAATAATTGACATTACCGTTCCATGTAAAATTTTCATTTTGAAGAGGAACAAAATTCAGTTGTACTTCGATTCCTTTGTTTTCTAAAGTTCCTGCATTTGCAATAATATTTGGATAAAGATAAGATGGAACCGGTACTTGATAATTCCAAAGCAAATCTTTAGTAGTCCTTTGGTATAGATCAATACTTCCTGAAATTCTTCCTTTTAAAATTCCATAATCAAGACCAAAATTCCATTCTTCTTTTGTTTCCCACTTCAAATTAGGATTACTGTTAGATGCTGGCTGCAATGTTGGACCCCAAGTTCCATTATTTAAGAAGTTAGCAGATGTAGAGAGTTGCAGCATAGACATATAAGGATCGGTTGGAATAGTTCCCGTCACTCCGAATCCTACCCTTAATTTTAATTTATCAAAAACATTAGCCGATTTAATAAAATTCTCTTTAGCTAGATTCCACCCGACAGATGCTGCAGGGAAATTTCCCCATTTATTATTCTCTCCAAATTTTGAAGAACCTTCTCTTCTAAAGCTGGCAGAAAAAAGATATTTATCTTCAAAATTGTAATTAAGTCTTGTAAAAAAACCAATCAATGTAGATTCACTTTTAAAAGAAGACATCGTTGCCTCGCCTCTTTTCAAAGCTGCTCCAGCTCCAATATTATTGTATGTATAAACATCTGATGGGAAATCCCAGTTATTCATATAATAATTTTCAAAAATATTCGATTGATAAGAATATCCTAATAATCCTGTTACTTCATGACTATCAAACCTTTTTTTGTATTGTGAAGTAAGTTCTAATAAATCATCTACAGAACTAGTAGTTCCTCGGGAGGCATATCCATTCTTTCCAAATTTAACTGTAGAAATATGTCTCTTGGTTTCAGAATAACCTCTCGTTTCATTAAAACCAGTACGTGAAGCTAAAGCTTTAAAAAACAGAGATTCAATAGGAGTAATAGTTACAGAGCCGATGGACTTTAATTGCCTGTTCATATTTTTTCCATTAGTTTCATACAATGCAGCAAGAGGATTTATATACGCATTAATAGCCAATCGCTCTGTCCATACACCATTATCATCTTTAGGTCGATCTGTTGGATTGTGTGTAAGTGAATTACGATAAATTTCTCCTTGAAAACTTTGACCATCTCCTAAAGCTTGGTATTGCTGCTCTCTACCAATCAAACTAAAATTAAATTTAAGAATATTATCAAACATTTTGTGATTTACTTCAATTCTAGAATTTAAAACACTATTATCAGATCGTTTAACTATTCCTTCATCTGCAATGTAATTAACATTTGCAACATAATTTGATTCACTATTGGCTCCTTTTATACTAAAATTTGTAACATTAGAAACGGGAGTCTGCAAAATAGATTCCTGCCAATTAGTGTTATATCCATAATCGGCAGCTCCAGGCTTTTTTTGATCTACCAATTTTCGATACTCACTTGCATTCATCATATTCAAAGGGTTAACAATACTTTGAATAGAAGTAAGTTGACTTATTTCTAAAGTCAACGGGGTATTTGCTTTTGTTTTTTTTGAAGTTATGAAAATAACACCATTACTACCCCTTGTTCCGTATATTGCAGCAGCAGAGCCATCTTTTAATACGTCAATAGATTCAATATCCTCGGCGGCAATAGTATTCAAATCTCCAGGAACCCCGTCAATTAATACTAAAGGAGCAGTTCCTGATTTTAGGGTCCCAACACCTCTTAACATTATCTGAGAAGTACTAGTTGGATCTCCAGTTGGTCTTATAACTCCCACACCAGCAACCTTTCCTTGAATTAACCGACCCGCATCAGTAGCCATTCCTTTGTTGAACGACTCACTTTTGACTTTAGAAACAGAGGATGTAAGTTCGCTTTGACGTTGTGTCCCATAACCAACAACTACAACTTCTTCCAATTTGTTTTCTTCTTCGGTTAAAGTTATCTTTACAGTGCTTTGATTTTCAATTTTGATTTCTTTAGTTTTATACCCAATAAAAGAAAATTCTAAAATAATGTTTTTAATTTCTTCAGGAATTGTCAAACTGAACCCCCCATCCATATCTGTACTTTGTGATATTTTTGAATTTTTCACAACGACGTCTACCATAGGCAGTGGTAAACCATCTTTTTCTGAAATTACCTGTCCTTGAATTTTTCTCTCTTGTGAAAAAGCCTGTCCTGCTAAGAACATTGAGAAAAATACAACTAATAAATAAACTGATTTTTTATTCATAATATGCTTAATTATTTATTATTTTGAGTGAAATCAATAGCAACATATTAAAACCTTATTCCGTAATTTAATTCGTTGCTTTGAAATCTATCAAAGGTTTGTATTTAGTTATTAATACTTTAATTTTTTCATTTATAAAAGAATAAGGAAATGCAAACTTTCATATAAAGTCTTTCGGTATAAGTATTACTACTTTCTTTTGTTTTTACTTATCTGGTTAACGCACAAATTATTTTAGACAGACGCAAATTCTAAAAAATAAGATCAAATCATTTGAAAACTAATTTTTTCTGTGGCTTTAACCGTTACTCATCAGTAACTGCACACAGCTATAGAATCTTGATAAAAAAAACAGACTACATTTTATATTTTTTTTAAATGTATTTGTCTTCTACTGCAGGAACTACTATGAGCAGCCTACATTCAATAAATTATGGATCTTTCATAGTGGAAGCGAATTTAAATGTTAAATTATTTTATAGTTTTACGTAAGCGAAATCACTCGAAATCAATTTTTTTAGCTACAGGATGAGTTGATTTAAAAATTTCCCCTAACTGATTAGCAACTGTTTGAGCAAATTGTTCAATATATATTTGATTTTCCTTTTTAATTTCCCCTAATGGCTTAATTTGTGGCCCTACCGCAGCAAACCAAATTTGTGAAGCATCTTGAATATTTTTCCCATGACTAGTCCACTCCTCTTTTATAATATTGCCTCTACCATGGTCCGTAGTTATAAACAGTGTAGTTTTATCTTTGTATTTTGGGTCATTCTGAATAAAATCCCATACTTTCTTAATATAAATATCTACCTGATGAGCTGCATTCAAATAGAATGCATACTGTCCCCTATGTGCCCAAGTATCTGTTTCCAGAAAAGAAATCCATAATACATTCGGTTTATTTACTTTTAATTCTTCCATCGCTTCACTAAAAGCGAATACATCAGGACTCATCTTGTACCATGGTTTGAGATAATCAATATGAGAATCTGAAAGCATTTCGTTGATGAGTTTTTGATTATTAGTGGGGTTATCACCTCCGACGTGGTCAAATGCAGAAATAATAGGGAAACCGCAGGCTTCCTCATTCAAAATTCTATCAAAGGCTTCCCACGCAGAAAAAACACTTACTTTTCCCTTAAATTTATCTTTAGAATTTAAATACTGTAAAATATTTAAATTAGGATTATTCGGATATTGGTTAGAGTCGATTTTCAAATCCACAAAACCGGTTGCAATTTCACTATATCCGGGAAAACTTATCCAATAAGGGTTAGCGTTGTTAACCTTATTTCCGTAATTTATATTTCCAAAAATTTGTCCTTGTTTTCCAAAAATTGACCAAAAGTTAGGCATTAATTTCTCCCTTCTTTTTGTTGTGTCATCATCCCAATATTTATTAAAAATATAAGTACTGTCATTTTGATTAAATTTTTTATTTTTTGCTATTTCGATATCCATTCCATTGAAAACTTCAAAATTTCGGTATCCATCAGTCGTTATAATTATTACATTTTCAGACTTTTGAGCATTTGAATTAATTGTTCCTAAATAAGTCAGCAGCACCAGTATTACTCTTTTCATAGTTTTGTTTTTTAATTTTTTATGAACATAGTTTGATTTAAAATTTATTTTTTTTGAAAAACAGTTAAATATTTTTTGAAAAACAATATGCTGCTTTCAAAAAAAAATTAATTATTCTTATAATCAATCCATACTTTCATTTTACTATCCTCTCTGTTATCCCAAGAATAATAAGGAATAAATTTTATGACATTTTTGGGATCCGAAACCGTTTTTATTTCCATAATTCCACCTAATAAGTTGGGATTGAAAACAGTTTCAAACTTTGTTTTCTCAGAAACACTTTCAAAACCAAAATTAGTTTTGTTGTCTATTTCTTCTAAACAATACACAATTGGCCCTCTTTGAATGGCTCTTTTTCCGGTATTTTCTTTCACGCGATCATCCGCTTTAACCACCTCAACAGGCATATTCATGGAGATTCTAATTTCATCTCCTTTTTTCCATTCGTTTTCTAATACAGCATATCCATTTTCTAAAACTGGACTGACAATTTCTTTTCCGTTTAATGAAAGAGTATATTTTTTGCACCAGGAAGGAATTCTAAGTCTCATTTCTTTTTTCAAGGGAGAAGACAAGGATTGAACCTTAAGTTTCACGTCGCCATTCCATGGATAATTGGTTTCTTGTTGCAAAACGACTTTGTTTTTCCCAACAGAAATATCCACCGAACTACCTATGTATAAGTTTACCCAAATCACATTGTCCGATTTTCCATAAATATAATTTCCAACAGAAGGCATAAAACGTGAAATTTGACTTGGACAACAGGCGGTGCCGTACCACGCTTTTCGGTGGTGAGTCCCTTTAGATGCTAATGGATTTACATAGAAAAATTTATTTCCGCTAATAGAAACCCCTGCCAAAACAGCATTATACATAGATCGCTCTAAAATATCCACATATTTAGAATCACCAGATGATTGATTCATTCTCGAATTCCAATAGCACATACCCACTGAAGCACATGTTTCACTATAAGCATCCAGATTTGGTAAATCATAGTCTTCAGTAAATCCTTCATTTGCCCTAGAAGAACCAATACCTCCAGTAATATACATATTTCGTAAAACCACATCATCCCAAACAGAACTCAATGCTTTGGAATATCTTGATTTCCCTTCCAATTTTTCCACATCAGTCATACCCGAAAAAAGATACATACATCGAACAGCATGTCCAGAAATATCAGTCAGTTCTGCTACAGGTTTAACATCTTGGTAATATTTGATATCCCATTCCCCTGCTACACCCGTAGTTCCGTATCCATGTCCTCTTTCTTCTAACAACCATTTCGAAAAATCTAAATATTTTTTGTTGTTAGTGATGGTATAGAGTTTTACCAAAGCCAATTCTATTTCTTCGTGTCCAGCTACCCAGTGGCGTTTTCCTTCTCCAAAAAGAGACATCATATGATCTACCATCTTTTTGGAAACATCCAACAATTTTGTTTTTCCAGTTGCCTGATAATAAGCTACTCCAGCTTCTATAAGATGTCCCGCACAATAGTCCTCATGCTTGTCCATATTGGTCCATCGCTTATCTAATCCTGTTAAAGTATAGTAAGTGTTAATATAACCATCCTTTAATTGGGCACTTGCTATCTTATCAATCCAATCGTCAGCTGTTTTCTCTAATTTTGGATCGGGATTATTTATCAAAGTGTATGCAATACCTTCTAATGCCTTGTATACATCCGAATCATCATAAAAAATCCCGGAATGTTTTCCTGACCTTTTCCCTGCATTTACAAAATTAGTTATACGCCCTGTTTGACTTTCAATTTGGGAAATACAAGTGCTCAATGTACTTGCTGCATGGTTTTTCAAACGAGGTTGCCAAAAAGAATCGGTAATTTTTACTTTGGAAAAATTGATTGGTTCAATTTGAACCTCTTTTCCCTTGGCTTGTCCAAAACCGTTTAAAGAAAATAGGGTAATAAATAATAATAGTTTATATTTCATAATTCAATACTGATTAATTGTAATTTGGGTTCTTATTCAAATAATATCTTCATTTATAGCGTAGCTCGAAACAATCCTTGCAATATAAATTGACTCTTTTACCGTCAATTATTTTATCCATTTTTCTACTGTCAAGCTCTCTTTCTACTAAAATCATTGCTTATTATTGAACCTTTTTTTACTATTATAGTTTCCTCTTTGTGGTTTTTACAACTAAATTGAAAAAGCACCAACGTAATAACCGAAGTCATCTGAATATTTTTCATTTTTATATTTTAGGGTAATATTATAAGATTAGTAATGATGCTTTCAAAAAACTTTATTCTATTGATACTTTGCTTTTTATCTAGCACAAAAAATATCAAATTCATTTATTTAAAAGACAAAGTAGATGCTTTTAATTCAAAATAAAATGCTTCATTTGTGTCATTTTTAATATAAAATGATTCAAATTGCATAAAAAAGATCAAGTAAATAACACCTTGCAACATTCTGTTGAAATTTGACACAATTTGCTGAACATAGGTTTAATTATAAAAAAACATAACGATGCGTAAATTCTTTCTTTTTTTATTTCCCTTAATTTTTTCTTCAAATTTTATTGAGGCACAAGACTATTATTTTAAACATTTTCAAGCCGAAGAAGGCCTTTCCCACAACACTGTTTTAACCTCTTTGCAGGATGAAGATGGCTTTATGTGGTTTGGAACTAAGGATGGTTTGAACCGATTTGATGGTTATCGTTTTAAAACGTATCGGAGCAATGGAGACCCAATTCATAGCTTAGGAAGTAATTTCATAAGGTCTTTACATGAATACAAAGGAATAATTTGGGTTGGTACCGATAAAGGTTTGTATCAATACAATAGAAAAACAGATCGGTTTACGATTTTGAATGAAGCCATAAACAATAGAATTAACGACATAAATCATGATAAAAAAGGGAATATCTGGTTTATTTCAGGAAACATTCTATACAAATATTCAACAACAAAAAAAGAAACCGAAACTTTTAATCCAGACAAATATTTTACTGCGACTTCAATTTCACAGGATGCAAATGGCGAAATCTGGGTTTCTTCTTCAAACAAAATTTATCATTATTCTAACGAAAGCCTTTCGTTTGAAAATCAACCACTTATAACTCCCGCAACTTCAGGCAACTTAAATATTTCTGTTATTTATGCTTTGGACAAAAATAATATTGTAATTGGTACACATGCTGATGGCGTTCTAGTTTACAATATTCCAGGCAAAACAACTTCTAGATTAGAATTTTCGACTAAAAACCCAGTCTATGTACGAAAATTCAGAAAAAGAAATAATACCGAGCTATGGATTGCAAGCGAATCCGGAGTGTATGTTTACAACCTGAAAACGAAAACAACCGTTAATCTCAAAAAAAACTATAATGATCCCTATGCAATTTCAGATAATGCGGCCTATTCAATAACGATTGATAAAGAAAACGGAGTTTGGATTGGAACCTATTTTGGCGGCATCAATTATTATCAAAAACAACACACACAATTCAAAAAATATTTCCCTCAAAAAGGGCAAAACTCCATTAGCGGAGGTGCCGTAAGAAAAATTATTAAAGATGACAATGGTAATCTTTGGATTGGTACTGAAGATGCCGGTTTAAACCGATTAAACCCGAAAACGCAACAGTTTACTTCGTATTTGCCAAACGGCAGCAAAAGCAGTGTCCCCTATTACAACATTCACGCTTTAATGTCTAGAAAAGACAAAATTTGGGTCGGAACATTTGAGTATGGCTTGGATATTTTAGATAAAAATTCAGGTAAGGTTATAAAACATTATAGTGCCAATAATCCATCTTCTGGTTTACGCAGTAATTTTATTTTCTCATTTTATGAAACCAAAAAAAATGAATTGATCGTAGTTACCAATTTAGGACTTTATTTGTATAATGAACAAAAGGATAATTTTGAGCCTTTAAAAACATTTCCAACAACTATATTTTACACCACTTTCATAGAAGATATCGATGGAAATTTGTGGGCTGGAAGTTCTCGAGATGGTCTATTCTACTACAATCCAAAAACCAAAAAGAAAGAGGTCTTTATTTATCATTATAAAGACACTAAAGGAATCAGCGATAATTCAATCAATTATATTTTTGAAGACAGTTCTAAAAATTTATGGTTTGCCACCGAAAATGGACTGAATTTATTTGATAAAAAAACTAGGACTTTTAAAAAATTCACCACTAGAGACGGACTTCCGAGTAATGTAGTGTATGCGATTTTAGAAGATGACACTAAAAATTTATGGCTAACCACTTCTAAAGGTCTGGTAAAATTTGGTTCAGATCATAAAAGTATTAAAGTTTATACAAAAGCGAATGGTTTGTTGAGCGATCAGTTTAATTATGCATCGGCTTTTAAAGATACGAACGGCGACATGTATTTTGGAAATCTAAACGGAATGATTAGTTTTAATCCAAATAATTTTACAAAAAACAAACACTCCCCTTCAATTTTTATTACTAATCTTCAAATCAACAATAAAGATATTGACGCCAGTATAAATGATTCTCCCATAAAACAATCTATTTCGCATATTGACGAACTAAAACTAAACAACAACCAATCGTCATTTAATCTTGAATTTGCATCATTAAACTACACGGCTACAGAGCTTACAGAATATTGGTACAAACTTGAAAACGTAAATAATGATTGGGTCTATCTGGGGCACAACAATAAAGTGTTCTTTACTGACCTAAGACCCGGTAATTATGTTTTTAAAGTAAAATCGTTAAATAGTTTTGGCATTTGGAGCAAAGAAATTGAATTAAAAGTTAAAATTTTACCACCATTTTGGGCCAGTACTTATGCTTATATTTTCTATTTTCTGCTTATTTGTGGGTTCCTTTATTACATTATTCGTTATTCGCAAAACTTGACAGAAATTAAAAACAACCTAAAAATAAAACATTTAAACGACGAAAAAGAAAAAGAAATCTATCAGGCAAAAATTGATTTTTTCACGAATGTTGCACACGAAATTAGAACACCACTAACACTGATAAAAGGTCCGTTGGAAAAACTTTTGACAATGGAACACAAATCACCAGAAGTTCCTCAAAATCTTTCTATAATGAAGAAAAATACGTCGCGATTGTTAAAATTAGTCAACGAATTATTAGATTTTAGAAAAACAGAAATTGGCGGATTGAAACTCACTTTTGTAGAAACAAATATTTCTTCAATGGCTAGAAAATTACACTTGAGATTCAGCCAATTAATTGAAGAAAAAGGCATTAAATTTGAATTGGAACTGGGCCAAAAGGATATTTTTGCCTTTGTTGACAAAGAAGCGTTCAAAAAAATCCTGAGCAATTTGATGGGTAATGCCATTAAATATTCAAAAGACAAAGTTTCAATTACGCTTTTTAGAGATGAAAACAAACTAACTTTAATCGTGAAAAATGACGGAAATCTAATCCCATTTCACTTAAAAGATAAAATTTTCGAACCTTTTTTCAGGGTTGATAATATGGATGGTTCTTCCGGAACCGGAATTGGACTTTCGCTTGCACATTCGCTAACACAATTACATAACGGGAATCTGCAATTAATTGCAGATCCAACCCTCAATGTTTTTGAACTTGTAGTCCCACTTCATCAGGAAGAAGCGTTTATGCTTTACAATGAATCTGAAAAAGAGGAAAATAGAAGGGAATCTAAAATTGTTGGAATTGAAAGTAAACACGAAAAAACGCAAGTTTTAGTTGTAGAAGACAATGCAGATTTATTGAATTTTATTTCAATGGAATTATCTCCGCTTTACACTATTTTTAAAGCTGATAACGGCGAAAATGCATTGAAAATAATTCACAGCGAAAATATTCAACTTGTTATAAGCGATGTCTCAATGCCTATTATGGATGGAATTACCTTATGTGAAAAAATTAAAACAAATTTAGAAACAAGCCATATTCCAGTTATTTTGCTTACCGCCAAAAGTTCACTGAAGTCACAAATTGACGGTCTTGAAGTGGGAGCCGATGCTTACATTGCAAAACCTTTTTCGATGGATTATTTAAAAGTTCAGACAGATAATTTAATACAAAACAGAAAACAAATTATGAACTACTATGCTAGTTCACCTCTTTCGCACATCAAAAGTATTGGGCACAGCAAAACCGATGAAAAGTTCCTAAAAAAATTAGACCAGGAAATTCTAAACAACATTACTGATTCTGATTTAAGCGTTGAGTCTTTGGCCGAAATAATGAACATGAGCCGCTCGACTTTATATCGAAAAATTAAAGATATTTCGAATTTGAGTCCTAATGAATTAATCAATATTGTGCGCTTAAAAAGAGCCGCAGAACTACTTTTGAACGAGAATTATAAAATGTACGAAATTGCCGAAATGGTGGGTTATAAATCGCAGACAAGCTTCGGTCGAAATTTTCAAAAGCATTTTACAATGACCCCTTCAGAATATATCGCTATGAATAAATAACTATTAATTGATGGCAATACTACCTTGAAAAAAATAGTATTGCCATTTTTTTTTGGCAAAATAAATACGATTCCCATTTAAAAATAACAAGAAAATAAAATTATTTGTTTTTGTATAAAAAATTTGTTTACATTTGTAAATGTATTTTTTACACTTATTATTGTTACATATATATAATGACTCACAAACAAGCAGTTAATTAACCGTTTCAGGTCTATACGTAAAAAATATCATTTAATCTGCACCATTAGCTTTGGCAAGTGTCCGTATAATTTTTTTTATGCCCCAACTAAATTTGCCGTAAAAAAATTACTGTTGCAAAAAAAATTAGCATAACAATAGTTCAAGATTCAGCTACAACGAATCTTATCCAAGCATATATAATTTTATAATCTAGACATGAATAAAAAAATTGACAATTTAGCTGCTGATAACATAAGAGCTTTGGCCATTTCGATGGTAGAAAAAGCAAATTCAGGACATCCGGGAGGCGCCATGGGAGGTGCCGATTTCCTTCACATTCTATATACAGAATATTTAAACTTTGATCCAACAGAAATGGATTGGCCTTTTAGAGATCGTTTCTTTATGGATGCAGGACACTTATCTGCTTTAATGTACGCGCAATATTATTTATTGGGGAATTACAAAAAAGACGATTTACAAAATTTCAGACAATGGGGTTCTGTTACACCAGGTCACCCGGAAGTTGATGTACTAAGAGGAATAGAAAATACTTCAGGACCGTTAGGACAAGGACATGCAATGGGTGTCGGTGCGGCTATTGCAGCCAAATTTTTGGATGCCAGATTCGAAGGACTTTTCAATCACAAAATATACGGTTTCATCACTGATGGTGGGGTTCAGGAAGAAATTTCTCAAGGAGCCGGTAGAATTGCTGGACATTTAGGCCTAAATAATTTCATCATGTTTTATGATTCGAATGATGTGCAACTTTCATCGATGACGGATGAAGTTACCTCTGAAGATACCGCCATGAAATATGAAGCCTGGGGATGGAAAGTTATCACTATAGACGGTCATGACCACGAACAAATCAGAAAAGCATTAAACGAAGCACAGGAAGAATCGGAAAGACCAACCTTAATAATTGGAAAAACCATTATGGGTAAAGGTTGTGTTACTGCAACTGGCGATATGTATGAAGGAGAATGCGAATTACACGGAAAACCTATTGGTGATACCAAAGCAGATTACGTAAAAACCCTAATCAATCTGGGAGCAAATCCTGAAAGTCCTTTTGATATTTACGAAGAGGTTCAAACGCATTATTCAAAAATATTGGCTAAAAAAGAGGAAGATGCTGCTTACAAAAAGCATCATGTAGCCGCTTGGAAAAAAGAAAATGAAGCATTATCACAAAAAATGGATTCGTTTTTATCCGGCAAACTGCCTGAACTGGATTTAAGCAATGTGGTTCAAAAAGCAAATGCAGCCACCAGAGATGCTTCTTCTGCGGTTTTGGGATATTTAGCTGAACATGTAGAAAACATGATTGTTTCTTCGGCAGATTTATCCAACAGTGATAAAACAGACGGCTTCCTTAAAAAATCATCTGTTTTACAAAAAAATGACTTTAGCGGAGCCTTTTTACAGGCAGGAGTTGCAGAATTGACCATGACTTCTATTGCTAATGGTATTGCCCTTCACGGAGGTGTAATTCCTGTAGTGGCAACGTTTTTTGTGTTCTCAGATTATATGAAACCAGCTATCCGATTGGCTGCAATTCAAGAATTACCGGTAAAATATGTCCTGACACACGATTCCTTCCGAGTAGGTGAAGACGGGCCTACCCACCAACCTATTGAGCAGGAAGCACAGATGCGCTTGTTGGAAAAAATAAAAAATCATGCTGGTCATCAAAGTCTGTTAGCCCTCCGCCCTGCTGATGCTATTGAAACTTCAGTAGCTTGGGATATGGCCTTAAAAAACACCAATACACCGACTGCTTTAATTCTTTCCAGACAAAACATCAAAGACATTCCGGCCAACGGAACTTCAAGATACACAGACGCGACTGAAGCTAAAAAAGGTGGTTATTTAGTAAAAGCAACCCAAAATCCGGACATCACTTTAATCGCAAACGGATCTGAAGTTTCGACACTTTTGGATGCTGCCGTGATTTTAGAAAAAGAAAAAAATCTAAATATAAATGTAGCCTCAATCATCTCTGAAGGTTTGTTCAAACAACAATCAAAATCATATCAGGAGAGCATTATCCCAAAAGGGAAATTGGTTTTTGGACTGACAGCAGGGCTTCCGGTAAACCTGGAAGGCTTGATTGGTGATAGCGGAAAAGTAATTGGATTAGAGCATTTTGGTTACTCTGCACCGGCCAGTGTTTTGGATCAGAAATTTGGATTTACCAGCGAAAGCGTTTGTGCAGAAATTGTAAAATACATAGAAGAGAGCAAATTGATACTCAGCTGCTAAGGTAGTAATACTCTGAGGTCAAAAACTTAGAATCTTAGAACCTCAGCATCTCAAAAAAACAAATACAAACATTAAATAAATAAAGACATGAAATTTTTTATAGATACCGCAAATTTAAAAGACATAAAAGAAGCTAATGATTTAGGAATTCTTGACGGTGTAACCACCAATCCTTCGCTTATGGCAAAAGAAGGAATTACAGGTGCAGACAATATCATTGCACATTATGTAAAAATTTGCGAATTGGTTGATGGCGACGTAAGTGCAGAAGTTATTTCGACTGATTTTGACGGAATGATTGCAGAAGGAGAAAAACTGGCTGCTTTACACCCGCAAATTGTGGTAAAAATCCCGATGATAAAAGAAGGAATAAAAGCCATCAAATACTTTTCGGATAAAGGAATAAAAACAAACTGTACATTGGTGTTTTCTGCTGGCCAAGCCTTACTTGCGGCAAAAGCAGGAGCTACTTATGTATCCCCTTTCATCGGAAGATTAGACGATATCTCTACTGACGGAATGGCCTTAATTGAAGAAATAAAATTAATTTACGATAATTACAGTTTCGAAACCGAAATTTTGGCTGCATCTGTACGTCACGTCATGCATATCTTGAATTGTGCAAAAGTTGGCGCCGATGTAATCACAGGTCCATTGAGTGCAATTGAAGGTCTAATGAAACACCCTCTTACAGATAGTGGTTTGGCTACATTTCTAGCGGATTACAAGAAAGGGAATAGTTAAAAACATTTTCTCAGACTGCTGTTTGTCATTTTTCTCAGCAGTCCACCTTATAAAACTATTCTGAAAATATTTAAAATTGTAGTACTCAAAAATCTAAGAATAGTTTTTTCATAGTTAGTTAGTAATTTTAAAAAAAAAGGAAGCCTCTGTTTTTAGAGACTTCCTTTTTTGATTACAGGTGTTTTTATAATTGAATTACAAAAATCTAAATCATTTATAAGTTGAGCACAAAATCATTCAACAATTTTGCATCGTATTTTTCTTTATCAAATCTGTACAGGTAAGAGCCTTTTCTAGATGACATCATGTCTTTTTCATCCAGTTTCACCAGAATATCTAAGGAATTTATTTTACTGATGAAATTTCTTTTATCCAATTCTTTACTTAAAATAGCCTCATACAATTCTAATAATTGACGCATGGTAAATTTTTCAGGTAAAAGTTCAAATCCAACAGGTTTAGTGGAAGTTCTGTAACGCAATCTTCTAATGGCATGCCTTAACATCGTATCGTGGTCAAAAATTAATTTGGGTGCATTCGCAACACTAAACCATTGTGCATGATAGTTCTGAATCATCTCTGCATTGTGGTTTTCGATGTTAATCAAGGCATAATACGCGACCGAAATAGTTCTCTCAACTGGATCACGATCTATTTCACTGTATGCATGCAACTGCTCCATATAAATATCCTGAAGACCTGTATAACTATTCAATATTCTTATTGCAGCGCTATCTAATACTTCTTCTTTTTTTAGAAATCCTCCAATCAAAGACCACTTCCCTTTTTCAGGTTCAAAATCTCTCTTAATTAAAAGTATTTTTAATCCTTCATGGTCGAATCCAAAAATGATACAATCTACTGCTAATAAGACCTTATCGGCAGAACTATAACTATTTAACATACTTCTTTTTTTTGTAAATATATAAACTTCCTTATAGGTTTCATAATTTATTAATGTAGATTTTACACTTAGTAATTTAAAACCCAAAAATAACAGTTCAAAATTAACTTAAATAAGTTCTCTAACCCTACTTTTATAAAGAATCTTCCAGATTTATTCTGATTTCATTTATAGGGAGTTGCGCCCTTCAATTAATGAAAAACAAACCCTATTTTTAAAGAAAAAAACAAACTTAAAAATGCATTTTTCTATAATTTCAATCGATTGAGAAAATTATTAGCGATTTAACGTCTTTAAATCTCTCTCTTCCATTAGAAAAAACGTTGTAATAACACTACTTTTTTTACAAAAACACACTCAGCCATAGTTTAAAATTACTTCCCAACGAAAATAATTGGCTGTTTTATCAAATAATTAACATCAGCCGATTTTTATAGAAATATGGTTTTTTTTAACTAAAAGTGTGAATTTTACACAAATTAATTCCAAAAACCTCTGTTTTTTTTAGAAAACTATAATTATTAAGTGTTGTTTCTACATTTAAATTATGGAATATATTATTTTTCAGTATTTTTTTTATCATATTAATTTGTTTATGTAGATTTTTTTTAATTAAATTTACAAATGTAAAACACACACTTATAATTAACCTAAATAAAAACAGTATGATAACAACCAAACAATTATTTTTTTATTGCCATATTTTGTTGCGAAAAAAAGAGTGGCTATTAGCAATAGTCTTTATGCTATTTTCTTCCAATGTACTTATGGCTCAAAACGATAAGACGATTACAGGAATTGTAACATCCGAAAAAGATGGAATGCCCCTACCGGGAGTAAATGTTTTAGTAAAAGGAACCAAAACTGTCTCTATTACAGGTTTTGATGGTGAATATTCAATAAAGGCCGGTTCAAATAATGTTCTTGTTTTTTCATATGTAGGATCCGTTAACCAGGAAATTACAGTTGGAGACCAAGCTAAAATAAATGTTGCTTTAAAAGACAATCTTACTAAGCTTGACGAAGTAGTTGTTATTGGTTACGGAACTCAAAAGAAATCTGACCTTACAGGATCAATCAGTGTGGTAAACATGGAGAATGCCAAAAAAACCGTTACCTATGACCCGGCAAAAATGCTTCAAGGTCAGGTTGCCGGTGTAACAGTGCAGTCTTCAGGAGAACCTGGTGGATTTGTAAATATTAAAATTAGAGGAATTAACTCCTTCAGTAATAACAATCCTTTATTTGTAATAGATGGAATGATTGTGGACAGTCCTTATGATTTTTCTGCTGGTGAAATCGAATCCATGCAAGTTTTAAAAGACGCTTCTTCTTCTGCTATTTATGGTGTTCGTGGAGCAAACGGTGTCATCATTATTACAACCAAAAAAGGTAAAGCAGGTAAATTTGACATCAAATACAAATCTCTTTTTGGAGTTCAAACCGTTGCTAAAGAATGGGATGTAACAGACAGAGTAGGTTACCAAAACATTACTACTGCAGCTGAGCAAAATGCCGGATTAACAATCGCTCCAGGAAACGACCCTAACAGCCCTTACTACATCAATAATGTTGATACAAATTGGCAAGACGCTGCTTTTGAAACTGGGGTTATAGAAAACCATTCGTTGACTTTTAGCGGTGGTGCTGAAAGTTTAGGATACAACATGAATGTGGATTATTTCAAAAATACAGGTTACTTAAAAACGCCACAAGATTATGAAAGATTATCTACTACTTTAAATTTAACCGGTAAAAAAGGAAAATTTAAATACGGTTCTAAAATTGGATTTACACAATCAGATAAAGAAAATTTTAACGAGTACAATGCCGGACAATCTCCAATTGGTGATTTATTAAGTGCTATTCCTACCATGCCGGTTTATGACGAAAACAGATTAGGCGGATACGGTGGTACTGATAACTTAACACAAAGAGCCATCTCCATGAACGTTATTGGATACAATAACTTAATCACAAACAACGGAAAAAGAAACCGTTTCATTGGTGATATTTGGGGAGAACTTGAAATTGTTGAAGGTTTAAAATACAAAATTGACGCGAGTTTTGACCGTTTAGATTGGCAAAACAGAAAATTTGTACCGCCAAGTGATTTAGGATGGTATTATATTACTACAAACGACGAAGCTTCATTAGACGTGTCTACAGGAAGTCAACAAAGAACTTTCCTTAACAACTTATTGACCTACTCATTAACTATTGACAAGCATAAAATTGATGCTTTGGCAGGTTGGGTACAAGAAAGAGCCGACAACTACAACCACTGGTCAAGAGGTGTTGGTTACCAACCGGGTGAAATTAGTCATTTAGAATATGCTGATGCTACAAGTGCAGGTGAGTACGAAAACACGATTACGAATGTGTCTTACTTAAGCCGATTAAATTATGCATACGATGATCGTTATTTATTTACTGCTAACTTCAGACAAGATAAAACGTCTCTTTTTAGCCCAGAAAACAATACTGGTAATTTTTATTCTTTCTCTGGTGCTTGGAAAATCAGTAACGAAAAATTCATAAAATTACCAGAATGGGTAAGCAATCTTAAATTAAGAGGTGGTTACGGTATCTTAGGAAACAATACAATTGGTCCATACGCTTATTCTCCAACAATTAATGGATTTGCGGGCTATGACTTCAACAATGAATTGGCTCCTGGTACAACTGTGGTAAGTTCAATTGACCCTAATGTACACTGGGAAGAAACTGAAACAACCAATGTCGCTCTTGAAGTAGGATTGTTTAATAATGATTTACAGTTTACTGCTGAATATTATGTTAAAGAATCAACTGACCTTTTGATTGGTGTTCCGTTACCTTATTCAACTGGAGCTTTCCCTGCCAGTGTAGTTACAAATGCAGGTGCCGTTAGAAATAATGGTTTCGAATTCTCTGCAACCTACAACAACAACACTAATGCGTTCAAGTATAGTATTTCTGCTAACTTAGGAACAATGAATAATGAAGTATTACAAATCGGTCTTGATGGAAATCCAATCTACGGTGCGGCTTCCAAAACAGAAGTAGGAAGATCTATCGGTGAGATTTATGCATACGAAACAGATGGAATTTTCCAAAATGCTGCTGAAATTGCTGCTGCCCCAACACAAACTAATGCAGGAGTTGGAGATATCAGATTCAAAGACACAAATGGAGACGGAATGATTAGTGATCTTGACAGAACTTTTCAAGGGGTTTCTATTCCAAAATACAGCTACGGTCTAAACTTTAGCAGCTCATACAAAAATTGGGACTTCTCTATGTTTTGGCAAGGAAGCGGCGGAAACAAAGTGTTTAATGCTATGTACCGTAATTTAATGGTAGGACAATACGGAAATCACAGTACAGATATGCTTGATTACTGGTCAACTACAAATACAGATACCAATGTTCCTCGTCCAATTATTGGTGATCCAAATGCAAACGGAAGAGATTCAAACAGATTTATTGAAAGTGGAGATTACATAAAATTACAAACTTTAGAATTAGGATACCAAATCCCGGTTCCAGAAGCAAGTTTTATTCAAAAAGCAAAAGTGTATGTTAATGGTCAAAACCTATTGATCCTAAGTAAATACAAAGGATACGACCCTGATTTCAACAGCAATGACGGATTGTTCTCCAGAGGATACGACGGAGGTTCATTCCCAAATCCTAGAACAATTTCTATAGGAGTAGACTTGAATTTTTAAAATTAGCAAACCAATTAAAAACGAATCAAAATGAAACATAAAATAATATTCAATTATCTGGCTGGTTTTCTTTCACTGGCTGTTGTAACAACAAGTTGCGTTGACAATGAAGATTTACTTCAAGTTGATCCTAATGTAGAAACAGCTGGGTCATTCTGGAAAACGGACCAAGATGCCATCGAAGGTATAAATGCAGCATACGGAAGTTTATTGACCGATGGTACTTATATGCGAAGCACTCCTTTGCTATTAGATTTAAAAGGAGATGATACCAGAAGTAACAGTCCATGGGATGCCATGTATAACGTAGGACGTTTTAACTCTAATGTGTCAAACTCTGCTATCTACGGTTGGGCTTACGAAACTTATTATCAAGGTATTTATCGTTGTAACCAAGTTTTGACAAATGTACCTGGGATCGCAATGACTGACGAAACACTTAAAAACAGAATTTTAGGTCAAGCATATTTCTTGAGAGGATTGTACTTATTTCATGCAGTAAACATGTTTAAAAACGTGCCATTACCAACTGAAATTGCAGTATACAACCCTCAAAAAACAAACGAAGAAGGTTGGGCACAGGTTATTGCGGACTTTAAAGCAGCTGCCGATTTACTTCCAGCATCTTATGATAATGTTTCCGGTCTAGATGCAGGTCAAAAAGGTCGCGCTACAAAAGGAGCCGCTTTAGGATATTTAGGAAAAGCATATTTGTTCACTAAAGATTTTGAAAATGCAAAAACAAACTTCAAAAAAGTAATTGATTTAGGTGTTTACTCTTTGGTATCAAATTATCGTGATAACTTTACTGATAAAAACGAAAACAATTCAGAATCCCTATTCGAAGTACAATTCAGCAGAGAAGCAGGTGGAGTTGATTTAGGTTGGGGTGGTGCTCCAGCTTCCGGTTGGGGAAAAACTTCTGCCAGAGCTATTACTTACGGACCAAGAGCTTTTGGATGGACAGACGTACAACCAACATGGACTTTGTTTAATGAATACCATGATGAATTAACAACTTCTGGAGCAGTAGATCCTCGTTTAGACGCTACTATGTTCTACAACAAACCAGGAGGAATGCAATTGTACGGACAGGATTTCGCTACTTTTTATGCAGCTAATCCAGGAGATTTGAATGACTTATTTTGTAGAAAATATCAAAATTCTGACGGAGAATACGCAAACGAATACGACTGGCGTTCAGGAATCAACGAGCGTTTATTACGTTATGCTGATGTATTGTTAATGTATGCTGAATGTTTGAATGAAACCGGAGATACTGCAGGAGCTTACACTTACATCCAAATGGTGAGAAACAGAGTAGGTTTACCTAACTTAAGTACGGCAAAACCAGGCTTAAGCCAAGACGGTATGAGAGAACAAATTGGACACGAAAGATTCTTAGAATTCCCATTAGAAGGACACCGTTTTGATGATATCCGTCGTTGGGGATGGTTAGAAAACCCAACAAAATTAGCTTGGTTAAAAGCAAGAGATGTTGAATTCAACTCTTATGCAGCAGGAAGAGAATTTTTCCCAATTCCACAATTAGAAATGGATAACAACCCTGGAACTGTTCAAAATCCAAGTTATTAATTAGCATACATATTTTTGAATTAGTTAGAATTAGTTAGAATTAATTAGAATTTTTAATATCATGTGGTAAGCCCTACAAAGTTTGCCACGTGATATTATAACTTAAAGACAACATGAAAAAAGCCTTATTTATCTTATTTGTTTTTACTTTTTGTAATCAAACAATTGTTGCACAAAAAGAAATTACAGTCCTATCCCTAAAAAATACTCCAAATGCGCCTACGATCAACAAAAACATTTACGGCCATTTTGCAGAACATTTAGGCAGATCGATCTACGGTGGTTTTTTTGTCGGAGATACTTCGAAAATACCAAATACAAATGGTGTCCGTAATGACATTGTTGCTGCATTAAAAGAATTAAAAATACCCAATTTAAGATGGCCTGGTGGTTGTTTTGCAGATACCTATCACTGGAAAGATGGTATTGGTCCAAAAGAAAACAGACCAACAATCGTAAATACATGGTGGGGCGGGACTACTGAAGACAATAGTTTTGGAACACACGATTTTTTAAACCTATGCGAATTACTTGGAGCCGAACCTTACCTCTCAGGAAATGTTGGTAGTGGTACTGTTCAAGAACTTGCTGATTGGGTACAATACACCAACTTTGGAGGTAAAAGTCCGATGAGTGATTTACGTAAAAAAAATGGCAGAACAGAACCTTGGAAAGTAAAATTTTGGGGAATTGGAAATGAAGCTTGGGGTTGCGGAGGAAATATGACAGCAGATTATTATGTTGGAGAATACCGTAAATATGCCACTTTCATGTCCGATTGGGAAAATACAGGTGGTTTAACCCGTATTGCTTCAGGATCAAATAGTGCCGATTATAATTGGACCGAAACTTTAATGAAAAACATCCCCATAAATATGCTGGGTGGTGTTGGTGTTCATCATTATTCAGTAATCGATTGGGCTAAAAAAGGAGATGGTGTAGATTATACAGAAGATCAATACTTCCAAACGATGAAATCAGCTTTGAAAATGGAGGAGTTGGTTACCAAACATTCGGCCATTATGGATAAGTATGATGCAGACAAAAAAGTTGCTATGATTGTAGACGAATGGGGAGCTTGGTATGAGGTAGAAAAAGGAACAAATCCTGGATTTTTATACCAACAAAATACCATGAGAGATGCCGTTTTAGCAGGAGCGACTCTTAACATCTTCAACAATCATGCTGACAGGGTTCGTATGGCAAATTTAGCGCAATGTGTAAATGTTTTACAGGCTGTAATTCTTACAGACAAAGCCAAAATGATTTTGACACCTACGTATCATATCATGAAAATGTACCGTGTACATCAAGATGCCCAATTAATACCTCTTGCATTTACTTCTCCTTTATATACCCTTAATGGCGAAACTCTTCCGGCTTTATCCGTATCAGCATCAAAAGACAAAACCGGATTAACTCATATTTCATTAGTAAATATTGACGCTAAAAAGGATCAGAAAATAGAAATTGACCTAAAAGAACTTGGGCTAAAAAATATTAGCGGAAGTATTTTAAAATCTCCAAAAATTCAAGATTACAATTCTTTTGATAATCCAACAAAAATTCAACCAACCGTTTTCAAAGGTTTTGAAATAAAAAAGGGCAAACTGGAAATCACAATCCCTGCATTTTCAGTGGTGGTTTTAGAAGCTAAATAAAAAAACATTACGATGAAAAAATCAACATTCCTTTCAACATTAGTTTTGTATCTGACGCCTTTTTTAATCGCAGTGGCCGTTAGCAGCTGCTCTGGTGATGATCCGGCTTCAGAACCAACACCGACGCCAACCCCTACTCCGACACCCACACCGACGCCAACATTTAAAGGGCCAACATATTCGGATAATTATACTTCGATTGCTTCTTGGGGTAGCCGTTCACAATGGAATTTGGCTAATGTGCACGATCCTACTGTTGAAAAGTGTGGTGATTATTATTACATGTATCAAACAGATGCTTCTTACGGAAATGCCCATGATGGAAATGGACATTTCTTTTACAGACGTTCCAAAGACTTAATCACTTGGGAGTTCATGGGACCCTCTATGACTACAGCTCCAGCCTGGGTGAAAGATTCCTTAAACAATAAGAGAGCCCGCATGGTTCCTGCTCTTCCTCCAATAGAAAATCCATCTTACGGGTATTGGGCTCCTCATGTTAAAAAAGTAGGCAATAAATATAGAATGTATTACAGTATTGTGGTTACTGAACCTATCGTAGGAACAGACTACAACACCTCATGGTCAGAACGAGCTTTTATTGGTCTGGCAGAAACCGATGATTTGGCTACCAATGTTTGGACAGACAAAGGAATGGTCGTTTGCTCTGAACCGGATGGTGTAAAAAGCTATGTACGAAACGGTGGTAATGACTGGGAGGCTTATTTCAAATTCAATGCGATCGACCCAAGTTTTATAGTAACTCCAGAAGGGGAACATTATTTAATTTACGGTTCTTGGCATTCAGGTATTGCAGCCTTAAAACTTAATCCGACAACAGGAAAACCAGATAAATTAGAAACTTTGAGTGATTACGGAACCCGTATTGCAAAACGCGGAAATAGCCGCTGGCAAGCTTCGGAAGGTCCTGAAATTATTTACAATGAAGATACTGGCTATTACTATTTGTTTATGGCTTATGACGAATTATCTGTTGCCTATAACACACGTGTTGCCCGTTCAAAAAACATAACCGGTCCGTACATTGGCATCAATGGTGGCGATGTTACAAATGGCGCCGACTGTTGGCCAATGCTTACACATCCGTATTCCTTTAACTACCATACCGGATGGGTTGGTTTCTCTCATTGTTCCGTATTCCAAAATCCGGATACCAAAGAATGGTTTTACTCTTCTCAGGCTCGTTTGCCGGAAGGTGTACCGGGAATTAATGTGTCTAATGCCTTAATGATGGGTCATGTTCGAGCCATTCAATGGACCGAAGACGGATGGCCGGTAATTGCTCCAGAACGCTATGCAGGAGTTCCAAAAACAACTGTTACTGAAGCCTCTTTTATAGGACAATGGGAACAGATTACGATGAATTACCAATATAAAACGATTCAAAAATCAGTTACAATATACTTAACTGCTGATAAAAAAATAAGCGGCGCAGTTACAGGAACCTGGTCTTACGATAGTACGAAACAAGTGCTTACCGTAAACGGAATTCAATGTAAAGTAAGCGACGCCTGGGATTGGGAAGCGGCTACAAGAAAAGTAACCTTAACCTATTCCGGATTGACTTCAGGAGGACAACCGGTCTGGGGTAAAAAAATAAATTAGTCTTTTTACTAAATACAAATGCCTTTTTTAAATCACTGGAAAAGGCATTTATCACCAACACCACCTTCTTTTTATTCTTTTTAAAGAAAAATGAAAATGAAAAATACAATTATTACACTATCTCTTTTGGCTTTGGTATCGTCTTGTAAAACAATCAGACAAGATGGAGTTTCGGCTTCCGCCAATGGAGCAAACAGCACTGCAACCCCAGCGATCAACAACCCAATCATCAAAGACAAATATACCGGCGATCCTGCCGCATTAGTCTACAAAGACAAGGTGTATCTGTATGCTGGTCACGATGAAGCGCCAAACGATTTTAATTTTTATAAAATGAATGAATGGTTGGTGTATTCATCTTCAGATATGGTGAATTGGCAAGAACATCCGGTACCGCTAAAAGTGACTGATTTCGCATGGGCAAAAGCAGATGCATGGGCTGCTCAGGTTATTGAACGCAATGGAAAATTCTACTGGTATGTTACTGTTGAACACGGAGCTATTAATGGAAAAGCGATTGGCGTTGCTGTTTCAGACAGTCCAACCGGACCTTTCAAAGATGCATTGGGAAAAGCAATTATCACCAATGACATGACTACCCAAACCAATATTAGCTGGGACGATATTGACCCAACCGTGATGATTGATGATGATGGACAAGCCTATTTATTTTGGGGAAACACCGTTTGTCATTATGCAAAATTGAAATCGAATATGATTGAACTTGATGGTCCAATACAAACCATCTCCTTACCTAATTTCACCGAAGCACCTTGGATTCACAAAAAAAATAATTGGTATTATTTATCCTATGCTTATCAGTTCCCCGAAAAAATTGCCTACGCCATGAGTAAATCCATCAACGGACCTTGGGAATACAAAGGGATTTTGAATGAAATAGCAGGGAACTCCAATACCAACCATCAATCCATTATTGAGTTTAAAGGCAAAGATTATTTTATTTATCACAATGGAAGCATCCAACCTAATGGCGGCAGTTTCAGAAGATCAGTTTGTATAGACCGCTTGTATTACAATGAAGACGGAACAATGAAACGAGTGATTATGACAACCGAAGGGATAACGCAGTAGACAGTTTTCAGTTTTCAATCCCAGTTTTCAGGAATTGATTAAAAATAAAAATTAGTAAACCGTTTGCAGTTCCAGTTTTCAGGAATTGCTTTAAACATAAACGATTAATAAAACCATTTAAACATTTTATCAAATGACTTATATGGTTTAAAAAATTGAAACATGAAATTACATAAAAAAATACAGAACCTATTCTTATCCCTAGTTGTTTTAATCGGGGCGTCATCAATGGCACAAGATATTACCGTTCATGACCCGGTAATGATTAAACAAAAAGATACTTACTATTTGTATTGCACCGGAAAAGGAATCAGCGTCTTTAGTTCCAAGGACTTAAAAAACTGGAAACCGGAACCGGCTATATTCAAAGAAAAGCCAGTCTGGGTAGATAAAGTTGTCCCTAATTTCGATAATCATATTTGGGCACCGGATGTTTCCTTTCACAACAACATCTACTATTTATACTATTCAGTTTCTGCTTTCGCAAAAAATACGTCGGCGATAGCCTTGGCAACCAATACCACTTTGGACCCAAAAGACCCGGCATACAAATGGGTCGATCACGGAATTGTCATCCAATCAGTTCCAAATCGTGATTTATGGAATGCCATAGATCCCAATTTGACTTTTGATGAGAACAACACCCCTTGGTTGGCTTTTGGCTCTTTTTGGAATGGTCTCAAAATGGTAAAATTAAATGCCAATCTAAAATCAGTGGCACAGCCTGAAGAATGGTATACAATATCAAAACGTAAAAGAACTTTCGAATTAGCTGATACTGATCCCGGAGATGGTGCACTCGAAGCTCCATTTATATTTAAAAAGAATGGTTATTACTATCAGTTCCTTTCGTGGGACTTGTGCTGCAGAGGCGAAAAAAGCACCTACAAAGTAGTCGTTGGAAGATCCAAAAATATTACAGGTCCATACTTTGATAAAGATGGAAAATCATTAAACGAAGGCGGCGGAACACTCCTTATTCAAGGAAACGAAAACTGGTATGGAGCGGGGCACAACAGTGCGTACACTTTTGACGGGAAAGACTATATTGTTTTTCATGCGTATGACGCCAAACAAAACGGAAGACCTGTCCTAAAAATAGACCAATTACAATGGGACGATGCACTTTGGCCTTTGGTTGTACCAGTGAAATAAAAACGATTAATATTAGGAAAAATGACATTCATCAAAAAAACAACAATAGCCGTTTCCCTGTTAATGACCGTGTACGGACATGGGCAGCAACGCACCAAAAAAACGGACGCATCACAAAAGACCTTAAGTTATAACATCACACCGGTGAACATTCAGAATGTTAAGGTGACCGATGCCTTTTGGTTACCCATCATAAAAAAGATTCAGGAAAAAACCATAGAATATGCTATTCACAAATGTGAGGAAGAAGGTCGTCTGGATAATTTCTTAATTGCAGGGGGCAAAATGCAAGGAACTGTAAAAGGTCAAATGCCTTTTGACGATACCGATGTGTACAAAATTATCGAAGGAGCTTCGAATACCTTAATCAGTGAACCAAATCCAAAACTGGAAACACTATTAGATTCGCTCATCGGCATTATTAAAATTGGCCAGGAAAAAGACGGTTATATAACCACTTGGAGAACCATCAATCCTGCCAAACCACCAGCCCCATGGGTACCCGTAATAGAAGGAAAACGTTGGGAATCCCTGCAAATCAGTCATGAATTGTACAATTCCGGTCATTTAATTGAAGCTGCGGTAGTGCATTTTGAAGCGACAGGAAAAAGAAACTTCTTAGATATTGCCATCAAAAATGCCGATATGTTGGTGCATACTTTCGGCGACAAGGCCGACCAAGTTCATGGTGTTCCCGGTCATCAAATTGTAGAAACAGGCTTGGTAAAACTCTATCAAATCACCAACAACAGAGCTTATTTGAATTTGGCCAAATACTTTTTGGACAACAGAGGAAATCCAAAAAACCATGCATTATATGGTGCTTACTCACAAGATGACATTCCCGTTATTCAACAAAAAGAAGCTGTGGGTCACGCCGTAAGAGCGGTTTATATGTATGCCGGAATGACTGACATAGCCGCTTTAGAAAACGATTCGGCCTACCTTAATGCGGTGAACAAATTATGGGATAATATGGTGAACAAAAAAATGTACATAACTGGTGGTATTGGCGCGAAGCATGATGGAGAAGCTTTTGGTGAAAACTATGAATTGCCAAACCTTACTGCTTATAACGAAACTTGTGCGGCTATTGGAAATGTGTACTGGAATCACAGACTGCATAATTTATCGGGAAGCTCCGATTACTTTGATGTAATCGAACGTTCTTTATACAACGGCCTTATTTCCGGATTGTCTTTGGACGGAAAAAAATTCTTTTATCCAAATGCATTAGAATCAGATGGGGTTTATAAATTCAACCGTGGGGAATGCACCCGTCAATCTTGGTTTGACTGTTCTTGCTGCCCTACCAATTTAATCCGCTTCATTCCTTCTATTCCGGGATTGATTTATTCGACAAGCAAAGACGTTCTATATGTGAATTTATATGCTTCGAATACTGCTTCAGTAGCATTAGAAAATACTAATTTAGAAATTGCTCAAAAAACAAATTACCCTTGGGATGGTAAAGTTGCCATTACGGTTACACCAAAAAAAGAAGCAAAATTCACCCTGAAATTACGTATCCCGAGTTGGGCCAGAAACCAAGTTTTACCGGGAGATTTATACACTTATAAAAATGCTTCAAACGCGAAAGTTACCGTAACCATAAACGGAAAACCTATCGCTTATCAAGAAGATAAAGGATACATCACCATCACCAGAAAATGGAAAAAAGGAGAAACCATTGCACTTGACTTTCCAATGGAAGTAAAAGAAGTGGTTACCAACAGCAAAGTAGAAGGAAACGTCGGAAAAGTAGCTTTAGAATATGGCCCTATTGTATATGCTATCGAAGAAATTGACAACGCAACCGATTTTGATAAAATTACTGTTAATGCCGGTGATACTTTTAAAGTAACAAACGAACCAACCCTTTTGGAAGGTGTAAATACCATCCGAACTGAAAAATTAAAAGCCATTCCATATTATTCCTGGTCAAACAGAGGCGTAGGAAAAATGAAGGTGTGGATTAATTATAATGGGAAAAAATAAATTAAGAGACTAGGATTCTATCCCGATAGCTATCGGGACTAAGATTTTTAAAATAAATAAATATAAAGAAGCATGAAAAAAAATTTAATCACTAAGATAACCCTCTGCGGCCTTTTGCTAAATGGTTTGTATGCCAATGCGCAAAAAACGAATCTAGAAGTTGATATCACCAATACCGTAACTAAAATTCAGCCAACGATGTATGGTGTCTTTTTTGAAGACATCAACTTTGCAGCGGATGGAGGATTGTATGCGGAAATGATCAAAAACCGATCTTTTGAATTTGAAGCACCACTTATGGGTTGGGAACAACCAAATAGTGACAAGCATTCTTTCAACAAACAATCGGGTATTGCCACCACTATCAAAGTATTGGAAAACAAAACCAATCCTAATTTTTGCAGAGTATTGATCAATGATGACAAAGGATTTTCAATGATTAATGAGGGATTCCGTGGGATGGGAATTAAGAAAGATGCCAAATACAATCTTTCGCTAAAAGCGGCAAATCCTAACGGCTCCATCAAAAAAATCATCATCCAATTTATTGATAAAAACAAAAAAGTTCTAGGCGAAACCAGTATTGTACCAACAGCTAATGACTGGAAAGCATATACTGCGTCATTTACAGCTACGCAAACCGAAGCAAAAGCTCAATTGAAAATTACCTTTGAAGGAACAGGAACTATCGATTTGGATATGATTTCTTTATTCCCGGAAGATACTTGGAAAAACAGAAAAAACGGAATGCGTAAAGACATTGTTCAGTTACTTTATGATATGAAACCGGGATTTTTGAGATTCCCTGGAGGATGTATCGTTGAAGGAAGAACTTTGGCACAGCGTTACCAATGGAAAAAAACTGTGGGCGATGTTGAGAAAAGAGAAACATTGATTAACCGTTGGAATACCGAATTCAGCCACAAGCCGGCTCCTGATTATTTCCAGACTTTTGGTTTAGGATTTTTTGAATATTTCCAACTTTCAGAAGATTTAGGCGCACAACCATTACCTATTTTAAGCTGTGGAATGGCTTGTCAATTTAATACCGGAGAATTAGTTCCATTAGCCGAATTAGATCCGTACGTACAAGATGCTTTAGACCTGATTGAATTCGCAAACGGAAGCGTGGACACTCCTTGGGGTAAAGTGCGATCTGATATGGGACACCCAAAACCTTTTAACCTAAAATATATTGGTGTTGGAAATGAGCAATGGGGACCAGATTACATTGAAAGATACAAAGTATTTGAAAAAGCCATTAAAGCTAAATATCCAAAAATGATTATCGTTTCCGGAAGTGGTCCGTTTCCAGAAGGAGACTATTTTGACTATGGCATGCAAGAACTTAAAAAATTGAATGCAGAAATCGTAGATGAGCATTATTATAAGAGCCCACAATGGTTTAGAGAAAACGCAACCCGTTATGACAAATACGACAGAAAAGGACCTAAAGTATTTGCTGGAGAATATGCCGCACAAAGCGTAGCCATCGCAAGTCCTGACAACAGGAACAACTGGGAATGCGCATTCTCTGAAGCTGCTTTTATGACCGGTTTAGAAAGAAATGCTGAAGTGGTTAACCTTACCTCCTACGCTCCTTTGATGGCGCATGAAGAAGCTTGGCAGTGGACGCCGGATTTACTTTGGTTCAATAATTTAGAAGCCTATGGTTCTGCGAACTATTATGTGCAAAAATTATTCGCAACCAATAGAGGAACCGATTTAATAAATATTACCAAAGACGGAAAAGCTGTAACAGGACAAAACAATCTCTATGCATCAGCGGTGAAAGATGTAAATACCAAAGAAGTAATTGTAAAATTGGTAAATACTGCTGCAACTGCACAAGAGGTTAGTGTTGATTTAAAAGGAAGCAAATTGCAACCTAAAGGAACACTTACAACACTTACCAGTCCAAATTTACAAGACGAGAATTCTTTTGCTAATCCAAAGAAAATAAGTCCGACGGAAAGCGAATATAAGTTAAAAAGTGACAAAGCGACAATGATCCTTCCTGCCTATTCTGTGACTGTCTTGAAGCTAAAAATGAAATAATCGCAACACAATAAGTGTAAACACAACATTTGTTTTTTATTTTATACGCAAACAGCTGTTATGTTGCTGTTTTCATAAAAATTATATTGCCAAATTAAATTAAGTGTTTTTTATACACTTATAAAATAATTATATTATATTTGTACATATTTAAAAAGATTTGTGATGAAAAATTATGTAATAGGATTAGATTATGGAACAGATTCTGTTCGAGCGATGTTAATAGACACTGAGAATGGACAAGAATTAGCATCAAACGTTTGTCACTACAAGCGATGGAAAAATAAAGAATATTGTAACGCCTCTATCAATCAGTTTCGTCAACACCCTTTAGATCATATCGAAGGATTGGAAACTACCATAAAATATGTTGTTGAAAACAGCAAAGTAGACCCTTCTCTTATACGAAGCATTTGTATCGACACCACAGGATCCTCTCCAGTACCGGTTACCGAAGACGGAACACCTTTGGCTTTGACAAAAGGTTTTGAACATAATCCAAATGCCATGATGGTCTTATGGAAAGATCATACGTCTATAAATGAAGCAAACGAAATCAATGAATTAGCTGCAAACTGGGGTGGAGAAAATTTCACCAAATATGAAGGAGGAATCTATTCATCAGAATGGTTTTGGGCAAAAATTCTACATATCGCAAGAGAAGATGAAGCCGTAAGAAATGCTGCTTATACCTGGATGGAACATTGCGATTTAATGACGTATTTATTGATTGATAATAAAGACTTAAAATCCTTCAAAAGAAGTCGTTGTGCCGCAGGTCATAAAGCGATGTGGCATGAAGACTGGAACGGTTTACCACCAGAAGAATTCTTAGGAAAATTGCATCCTTATCTAGCTGCACTTCGCGGAAAATTATACGATGAAACCTATACTTCTGATGTTGTTGCGGGCAATCTAAGCCAAGAATGGGCTAGCCGATTAGGACTTTCTACAGATACCGTTATTGCAGTAGGTACATTTGATGCACATTCAGGAGCTGTTGGAGCTAAAATAGAAGAAAACACATTAGTACGTGTGATGGGTACTTCAACCTGTGATATTTTGGTCGCTTCGGAAGAAGCAGTTGGAACTAAAACAGTTCGTGGAATCTGCGGACAAGTAGATGGTTCTGTAATTCCGGGCTATGTAGGTCTTGAAGCTGGTCAATCCGCTTTTGGAGACTTATTGGCTTGGTACAAAGAATTACTGCTTTGGCCAACAGAAAATTTATTAGCTACTTCTACCCTTTTGAATGACACACAAAAAGAACAATTAAAAGAAGAAATCAGCGATAAATTAATCGTGAAATTAACGGAAGAGGCGGAGAAAATTCCAGTTTCCGAAAGCGTGCCAATCGCCTTAGACTGGATTAACGGAAGAAGAACACCAGATGCCAACCAGGAAATCAAAAGTGCTATTTCTAATTTGTCTTTGGGTACGAAAGCGCCTCATTTATTCAAATCATTAGTAAACGCCATCTGCTTTGGATCTAAAAAAATCGTAGATCGTTTTGAAGAAGAAGGAGTGAAAATAGACAGTGTAATCGGGATTGGTGGGGTAGCCAGAAAATCACCTTATATCATGCAAACCTTGGCAAATGTTTTAAATAAGCCAATCAAAATTGCTGCTTCAGACCAAACACCAGCTCTTGGTGCAGCAATCTATGCAGCGGTTGCAGCAGGAATATATCCTAATGTAATTGAAGCCAGCCAAAAAATGGGTAGCGGTTTTGATGGTGAATACTTTCCGCAATTAGACAAAGTAGCGGCTTATCACAAATTACTTTTGGCCTATGAACAATTAAGCTATTTCGCAGATCCATCCCTTAAAAAATTACAAGATGAGCTCTATGTATAAAGATTTAAAACAAGAATGCTACGAAGCGAATATGCAATTGAACGCTTTGAATTTGGTAGTCTACACCTTTGGAAACGTTAGTGCCGTTGACAGAAAAAATGGTGTTTTTGCCATAAAACCAAGTGGTGTCCCTTATGAAGATTTGAAACCGGAAGACATTGTTATCGTAGATTTCGACAATAACATTATCGAAGGCAACATGCGTCCTTCATCGGATACAAAAACACATGCTTATTTGTATAAAAACTGGCCAAACATAGGCGGTGTGGCGCATACTCACGCTACTTATTCGGTTGCTTGGGCGCAATCACAAAGAGACATTCCAATCTTTGGAACCACACATGCCGATCACTTAACATCCGATATTCCTTGTGCAGCTCCAATGAGTGATGCACTTATCGAAGGAAATTATGAGCACAATACCGGAATTCAAATTTTAGACTGCTTCAAAGAAAAAAATCTTTCTTATGAAGAAGTAGAAATGGTTCTGATAGGAAATCACGGTCCTTTTGCTTGGGGAAAGAATGCAGCAAAAGCGGTTTATAACAGTAAAGTTCTGGAAGTAGTGGCCGAAATGGCATACCTGACTTTACAAATAAACCCAAATGCCCCAAGATTAAAGGATTCCTTAATCAAAAAACATTACGAACGCAAACACGGAAAAGATTCGTATTACGGGCAATAGTCAAATCGTTTATTTGTTGAATCGTTTAATCGCAAAGCCCATTAAACAGTTAAACAAATAAATAAGTCAAAAAATAAACGTTTAAACAAAATATAATGATAGATATATCGCAAAAAGAAATTTGGTTTGTAGTAGGAAGCCAAGAATTATACGGTGAAGAAACATTAAGAAAAGTAGCCGAACATTCACAAATTATAGCAAAAGGTTTAGATGCGTCATCACATATACCGGTAAAATTAGTATATAAAGATGTCGTTAAATCTCCAGCTCAAATTACCAACGTATGTTTAGAAGCGAATTCAAACAAAAACTGTATTGGTATTGTGGCTTGGATGCATACTTTTTCGCCAGCTAAAATGTGGATTGGCGGATTAAGTATTCTAAAAAAACCGTTGTGCCACTTGCACACGCAATTCAATGCTGAAATTCCATGGAGTACTATCGATATGGACTTTATGAACTTAAACCAATCGGCTCACGGAGACAGAGAGTTTGGTTTTATCATGTCAAGAATGCGTAAAAAACGTAAAGTAGTAGTTGGTCATTGGGAAGACGAACGTGTTCAGAAAAAATTAGGCATTTGGTCCAGAGTCGTTTTAGGTTGGGATGAATTCCAAAACTTAAAAGTGGCAAGATTTGGAGACAACATGCGTGAAGTTGCTGTAACCGAAGGTGATAAAGTCGAAGCCCAAATCCGTTTTGGTTTTTCGGTAAATGGTTTCGACTCTTCGGATATAACCAAACAAATTGAAAAAGTATCCGATGCTGATACGAATAAATTAGTGGAAGTATATGAAGCATCTTATAACTTGGCTCCTGCACTTCAAAAAGGAGGAGCACAAAGAGATTCATTGGTAGAAGCTGCCCGCATTGAATTAGGACTGAGAGCATTCCTGGAAGAAGGAGGTTTTGGAGCGTTCACCGATACTTTTGAAAATCTGGGTTCATTAAAACAACTTCCTGGAATCGCAGTACAACGTCTTATGGCGGATGGATACGGTTTTGGTGGTGAAGGTGACTGGAAAACAGCCGCTTTACTCCGTGCTATGAAAGTAATGAATGTAGGTCTTGAAAATCAAGGTGGAACTTCTTTCATGGAAGATTACACCTATCATTTCACCCCTCAAAAATCATATGTTTTAGGTTCGCACATGTTGGAAATCTGTTCTTCTATTGCAGATGCCAAACCTTCTTGCGAAGTACATCCATTAGGAATTGGAGGAAAAGAAGATCCTGTTCGTTTGGTGTTTAATGTTGCTGCCGGAAATGCAATCAATGCTTCCTTAATTGATATGGGTAACCGTTTCAGATTAATTGTGAACGAGGTTGAAGCAGTAAAACCTATGGCTGATTTACCTAAACTTCCTGTTGCCCGCGTCCTATGGGATTGCAAACCAAACCTAGATATTGCAGCAACTACATGGATATTAGCTGGTGGTGCACATCATACCGTTTACAGTCAAGTTATTACTACCGAATATATGGAAGATTTTGCCGATATTGCAGGCATAGAATTGCTTGTTATCGATGAGAAAACTACCGTTAGAGAATTCAAGGATAAAATTAATGCTAACGAAGCGTACTATCATTTGTTTCAACATGGTCTATAATTTACGTCTAATGTCATAAAGTCTTAAAGTCCTAATGTATAGGATTAAAGTTTTGGTTAATTTTTAAACTTTCGACTTTAAGGCTTTTAAAAAACTAAAAAAAATACGAATTATGAATGTATTAAAACGTTGCATTTATGGAATTTCCATAATAAGTATTGCAAGTATGAATGTTCAATGTAAAAGCGATAAAAAAGTGGAAGATACTACTGCAGAAGCAAAAGCCACTGAAGTGGTAACAATCGAAAAATCTGCTTACGGAACTACTCCAAAAGGAGAGAAAATTGACAGTTACAAACTTAAAAATCAAAAAGGAATGGAAGTGGATATTATCACTTACGGTGGTATTATTTCTTCTTTAAAAGTACCTAATAAAGCAGGTAAATCCGAAGAGGTTGTTATCGGTTTTAATTCATTGGACCAATACATGAAAGCCAATCCTTATTTTGGAGCCCTTATCGGAAGATATGGTAACCGAATTGCAAAAGGAAAATTTACTTTAGACGGAAAGCAATATTCATTAGCTATCAACAACGAACCTAATGCTTTGCATGGTGGACCAGAAGGCTTTCACAGAGTCGTTTGGACAGCCGAAGAAGCAAAAGGTGGAGACAGCGCGTCGCTAAAACTGAAGTATGTGAGTAAAGACATGGAAGAAGGCTATCCTGGAAACCTGACCGTTTTTGTAACGTATACACTGAATAATGACAACTCATTAGACGTCCTTTATGAAGCAACAACCGACAAGAAAACGGTTGTGAATTTGACACAACATTCTTATTTCAATTTGTCTTCTGATTTTTCTAAGCCAATCTTAGATCATGAAATCACTATCGATTCTGATAAATTAGTTCCCGTAGATGCAACACTTATTCCAACAGGTGAATTAACAGACGTAACCAATACGCCATTCGATTTCAGAAAAGCGAAAACCATCGGAAAAGAAATTGGAGCCAAAGACGATCAGTTGAAAAAAGGATTGGGTTACGATCATTGCTGGGTTTTAAACAATCAGGACAAAGGCTATCGTTTTGCAGCTTCGGCCTATGATGCAGGAAGCGGAAGATTATTGGAAGTATATACTGATCAACCGGGAATCCAATTCTATTCAGGTAACTTCTTAGATGGAACTTTACCGATGAGAAATGGTGGAACATATGCCCACAGAACCGGTTTTTGTTTGGAAACACAACACTATCCGGATTCACCAAATCAAAAAGATTTCCCATCTACGATTTTGAATCCAGGAGAAAACTACAAAACAAAAACAAGTTTTAAATTCTCAGTTAAATAATACACTAACTATAATAGATTAGTTTTCTATACCCATAAATAAGTTAAATGGTTTGGTTTAAATATGGAACTAGTTAGTAAGCCCGGAAGATATACTTCCGGGCTTTTTTGTTTGTAATACTTATATAATTTAGACTCAATTCTTCTAATAACCAATTTAAATTTCTTACGTTTTTTAAAGCTAAATGTTTATTTTTACTGGAAATTTTTTGTTAAAAATTCCCTTAAGAAATAAACTAAATATAAGAAAACCCCATGAAAAAAATTATCGTTGCGCTTTTTTTGACAATCTCATTGGCAAGCTTCTCACAACAACTCCAATACAAAAGTGGAGGAACGGTCTATAATGCAGATAATAAAAAATTATCACCGGACGAAGTACGAAAACTTTTGTCTGACAATACTGAAGCATTAGCGCTTTATAATGCAGGCCGAAACAAAAAAACATGGGGCAATGTTCTATTTTATAGCGGACTTGGCCTTATCGCAACCAATTTGATTGTTGGAGCCAATACGGATAACACAACTGTTTCAGGATACAATAGTGGCAATCCCTACAGTTCTCCCTCTATTAGTTCCGAACGTACTGATATGACAGCGGCCATAATAGGCGGTGCTCTTTTGGTTGCTTCAATACCGATAAAAGTAGGTTATCCTAAAAAAATCAAATCTGCTCTTAGCAAGTACAACGATGGTTTAGCTGACAATTACATTTCGACACATAAAGTAACCTTAATAGCAAGTACCAATCAAGTAGGTTTTAGGTTTGAATTTTAAAAAAAATAAAAAACCTCGAAAGCGCCAACTTTCGAGGTTTTGAATGAATTGAATTCCGGACATAGAACTACAGCTTCGCTACAAACCCACCGTGAGGTTTCATCGTAACTTTTAGTTTAGTACTTTTTGACACTAGATTCAGTTGAAATCCTTTTTCATTTTCAGAAATCATAAAACCAGAGGCATTCGAAACAAACGAAAGATCAATCTCCATCTCCCTTGCAGTGTTTTCAGCATTGATGCCCACGATATGCCAAACATTATCTTTTTTTCTCGCCATAACGACGTATTTTCCGGGATAACCGTCAATGAATTTAGATTCATCCCAATTGGTTGGAATATCCTTTAAATAATCCACAACATAAGCAGGCATTTTCGCCATTCCTTCGGGAGTTTCGGCCATGTGCTGAATTCCTGATAGGAATAAAACGGGTAAGGCTAATTCAAAAGCAGGTGTAGTTTTACGAGTAATATTTGGAATCGAATCCAAAACCATCGGAGTAAAATCCATCGGATCAAAAACATTACGGGTAAAAGGAAGCATCGCACAATGTGTAGGTGCTAAATCGGCAATATCTTGAAAAAAAGTAATGTATTCGTATCCTTTAACTGCTTCCGTTGTCAACAAGTTCGGATAGGTACGTTGCCATCCTCTTGGCAAAGTGGCGCCGTGAAGATTAATCATTAATTTGTGAGCGGCAGCATCCGTCAATATATCATGATAATAGGCAATCATCGATTGTCCGTCTCCACCAAAAAAGTCCACCTTGATTCCTGCGATTCCCATCTCATTCAATCTGGTAAACTCTCTAACTCTGTCGGCATGCGTAATCAATTTGCTTTTAGGATGGTACTCTGTGCTGTTCCATGACCCTGACGAATTGTACCAAACGAGTAGTTTAACATTCTTGCCTTTGGCATAAGCCGATAGCTCTTTCATTCTTTCATCACCAATTCGCGTATCCCAATCAGCGTCAATCAAACAATACGGCCAATTCATGGCTGCTGCATAATCAATAAATTTATGGGTAGTTTCGTAATTTACAGATTCGTCTTTCAATAAAACCCAGCTCCAGGATGAAATACCACTTTTTATAAAAGAAGTATCCTCAACAGTTGATGGATCTGCTAAATCAGTTCCCAAAGTACTTTCTGTAATCGTTTGCAACGACCCTACTGTAATAATTCGCCAAGGAGTATACCATGGTAGTTCAGATTCAGGATTTAAGGCTCCGCCTGGGAAGATTTCTTCTTTTTGAGGAAAAGTTACCTGTAAAGCCTTTGCGGTGTCATTATGGACTAATCTACTACCACAATAATTCGCACGTAAACCAGTTTCAGAAACCAAAACCCAGGTGTCATTGGCATAAAATAAAGCAGGATATACCCAACCTTCTCCTATTTCTGGTTTTGTATTTACGGGCACACCCATGGCATAATGCTCTTCATAGGATGGATTGGTTTCCTTCCATCCTGTTTTAGCTTTTGACATCGGTTGCAACCAAGCCTTTGTAGTACCGTCAAAATTATAGGTGGTTTTTTCCTCCACAATTTTCTTGATTTCTTTTGAAGTTTCAGGAAAATGATACCTCAATCCTATCCCATCATGAGAAAGTTGAAAAATAATATTCATTAATTTTCCATCCTTATTTTTTAATTGAATGGTGTATTGGTTGGCAGCATACCCAATATTTTTTCGTTTGCCTTGAAGCATTGAATACTCATTGAAAATTTTTTGCGCTTTAGAAACCTTCACTATTGACAAATCCCTATAGAAATTCGCATCTTCTCTTATGATTCCAAGATCAGAAGTATTGACAACCAATTGACCTTTGAAGAAAACCTTGTAATATGGCGTATTATTTTGGTTTAAATTAAATTCAACTTTTATACTTTGATCTGCATTGACAAAAAAGTAATCTGTCTTTTTTCTAACGAAAGAAGTTAATGTTAGCGCTAATAAAGCTACAAAAATTATTTTTTTCATGATTAAGTGTTTTTTTTACACTTACAAACATACAAAAAATACTTTTATAAACTCTTAGCAATTAACTTATTAGTACTACGCTCTTAAAGTTTTCTCTTCTTGTTCAGATTATGGAATAATATAGTCTAATTTAAAAAAGCGTTCTAAACGAAAAAACCCCGTTCGTTAGAACAGGGT
>NZ_JBDLZY010000004.1:0-497671 GCF_040049085.1 Flavobacterium maritimum | reverse complement strand
TGCAACAGATGACGCAGCAATCACAGCTGTAGAACTGATCCCTCATATAACAGCAAACGATAAGCCGTATGATGGCGGAACAAGTGCAACTTTGAGCGCACAATGGGTAACGGGCATGGTAAACAATGAAACGGATGTTACCTTAATTGTAGGAGATAAAAGTTTTAACAATGCAAATATAGGCACCAGAACAGTTACCGCTAGTTCGTTGACACTTGGAGGAGCAAAAGCCGGCAATTATGTATTGGCAGTTTCAGCTACTGCAACAGATGACGCAGCAATCATGGCTCTTCCAATTACAATTACTGCTAACCCCCAATCAAAATATTGTGGGCAAAATGATCCTGAATTTACTTATGAGATTTCAAGCGGTACATTAGTCCTTGGAGATGTCTTTACTGGTTCACTGTCCAGAGAGTTTGGAGAAAGCGCTGGTCCAAGTTATCCTATTTTACAAGGTTCACTTACATTAGGTAACAATTATGATATTACATATATTGGGGATAACCTTTCTGTTTTAGGTGTGCTTTTGGATGCAAGCGGAAGTAGTTTTACTGTTCAGACGGGGGGCACAACAGCTACATTGAAAGCTTTTGTAACGGCGTCACCTAATGGAAATTCAGCTAACAATGTAAATGTTTCTTTTAAAGTTTTCGACGGAATAAATCAAACAGTAGCTTCAGGATCTGCAATCTCTGGAGTTAACGGTGTAAACGGTGAAGCATCACTGGATATAAATATATCTTCCTTACCAATAGGACTTTATAGAGTAGAGGCAGTAGCCGGTTTAGCTTGCTCTTCATCAACAGGATATATGACAATTTACGATCCTAACGGAAGTTTTATAACTGGTGGTGGTTGGATTACCTCTCCTGCAGGAGCATACGTAGCAGATCAATCATTGACAGGGAAAGCCAATTTTGGATTTGTATCCAAATACAAAAAAGGGTCAAATCTAGTAGAAGGGAATACGGAATTCCAGTTTAATGCAGGAAATTTCAATTTCAAAAGTAATTCGCTTGATACTGGGACATTAGTCATTTCTGGTGCAAAAGCAACCTACAGAGGAGTAGGAACAGTAAATGGTTCTGGTAATTATGGATTCATGGTTTCTGCAATCGATGGACAAATCACAGGTGGTGGTGGTATTGATAAATTCCGTATTAAAATATGGAATATTGCAACCGGAAATACAGTGGTTTATGATAACCAGATTGGTTCTGCCGATAATGTAGATGCGATAACAGCACTTGGCGGTGGTTCTATTGTAATACATGAGGTTAAGAAAAAAACAACAAAAGTTTCAACACTTGCAGAAAAAACGGTGGAACCAATTTTGTTCAATATAAAAGCTTACCCCAATCCTTCAAACCAATATTTTACTTTAGAATTAGAGGGAGCCAGTAACGAAAAAGTTGAAGTAGTGGTGTATGACGTTCTAGGCAGATTGGTAAAACATATAGAGAAAAATGACGCTGAACCAATTTCGTTTGGAGAAGATTTTCCAAATGGCGTCTATATTGCGATAACTAGTCAGGGTGTTAACAGAAAAACACAAAGACTGATAAAACAGTAAGGTTGTTTCACATATTTTAATTAGTAATAAGGCCATTCCACTTAAAAAAGGGATGGCTTTTTTAGGAGTATCAAATACTATTTATCTTTCACATAAGTTATAATGATTATGATTTTTAAACGTCTGAATTTTTTGCATTGTGAAATTTAGAATTGAGTACAAAAAAAAACAGTCTGAAAAATATTTTCCAGACTGTTATTTTTATTTATAAAAGAGTTTACAAATACTCTCCGTGTTGAGAAATATCTAATCCTAATTCTTCTTTTTCTTCACTAACTCTTAATGGAGTAATTTTATTAACAATAAAGAATAATGCGTAAGAAGCAGCAAATGCAAAGATAGAAACTAGAACAAGTGCTTTTAATTGGATTAAAAACAAAGTAGCATCACCAAAAATTAAACCTTGATTATCACCAACAATTGGGTTTATGGATTTTGAAGCAAATACACCTGTTAAAAGCATACCAACCATACCACCAACACCGTGACAAGCGAATACATCTAAAGCGTCATCAATTTTACCTTTAGGAAATTTACTTACTACAAGGTTACTTACCATACTAGCAATAATACCTATTGTGATTGCATGAGGGATGCTTACAAAACCAGCAGCAGGAGTAATGGCAACTAAACCTACAACTGCACCGATACAAGCTCCCATAGCAGATAATTTGTGTCCTAAAATTTTATCAAGGAATACCCAAGCCATTGCAGCAGCAGCAGCAGCAACTGTAGTAGTTCCTAATGCTTGAGCAGCCAGTCCGCTAGCACCTACAGCAGAACCTGCATTGAAGCCAAACCATCCAAACCATAATAAACCTGTACCTAATAATACATAAGTAATACGTGCAGGATTAACTTTTTGTACTTTTCTTTTTCCTAAGAACATGGCTCCGGCAAGAGCAGCCCAACCAGCACTCATGTGAACAACAGTTCCACCTGCAAAATCTAATACTCCCATTTTAAAGAACATTCCATCAGGATGCCAAGTCATGTGACACAATGGAGCATAAATTACTAATATAAACAAAACCATAAATAACAAGTAAGCCCAAAAACGAACGCGTTCTGCAAATGCCCCAGTTATTAAAGCTGGTGTAATAATTGCAAATTTTGCTTGGAAAAATGCAAATAATATTAAAGGTATAGTTGGAGCTAATTCCCAGGCGGTGTTCGCACCTACTCCTTGAAAAAGCATATTTGAAGACGGATCACCAATGAAACCTCCTATTGTAGGTCCAAAACATAATCCAAATCCAATTAATACCCATAATACAGTTACAATTACCATAGCCATAAAACTTTGTAACATAGTACTAATTACATTCTTTTTGCCTACCATACCACCGTAGAAGAATCCTAAACCTGGAGTCATAAGTAACACCAAAGCTGAAGCAACTATCATCCAAGCTGTATCTCCAGTATCTAATTTTAATTCAACAATGTGTGCTCCTAATGTTGCAGATTCTGTAACAAAATAATTAGAAAATAAGGTTAGTACCAAAATTGTGATTAATATCACGCTTAAAATAATCTTTCGCATAGTTTTTAGTTTTAAATTTTGATAAAAGTATAAAATGATTTTGATATACCCGGTTAAAAACAAACTCAAATATTTAATTTTTACCATTTTTTCAATATGACCCCTAAAATTTTAAGGGTATAGTATAATTAAATGTTGAAAATTGTAATTTGTCAATGAAGGTTCGATGAAATAATGATTTTTTCTCTTATTTTCTTTTATTTTATAGGGAATACTCTCTTTTAAAACAAAAAAATGTACTTATTTGATTAAAGAATAACAATAAGTACATTTATTTTGCATTTCGAATAGATCTTATTTTAGGATATGCTGACTTAAAATTCTGTAAACTTCATTGATGTTATTGCCACCTTTTCCAAATTGCTTGACAATTGGAGTGTCATCATTATTGAGCCAAATTTTTAGTTCTGCATCTAAATCAAGAATCCCGGCGCTTTCTTTTGAGAATTTTTTAATATTGAAATATGGTATCGACATATAGTCTACTTTAGTGCCCACTAATTGTTTTTCTACTAAGATTAATCTCTTGTTGGTAAAAATAAACATGTCTTTAATAAGCTTGTATGCTTTTTCGATTGTTTCCCCTTCAATTAGGATAGGCTCGAACTCTTTTGCAACGTTTTCAATATTTACTTCTGATGCATTGCCTAGAATGGCATTGAATATTCCCATAGTTTTATTTTTTTAGATTTACTTAATTCAAAAATAAATTAAATAAGCTTTTGCACTGCCTATTCTTTTACTAATTTGAAGTATACATTTATAAAATTCTAATTTTTTTATAGCAAATTATTGAATATCATAATTAAAAAGTATTTGTTTTAAACAGGATAACTTTAACAAATCAAACCAATTTTCTTGTTTTTTTAAATATTTGATTTCAGTATAATTAATGCCGAAACTGTATATTTGAATTCAAATCGGACGGGCTTAATGAAATGCTGATTTAAGCATATTTTATTGAAATGACGTATAAAGATAGTGAAGTTTTCTTTTTTTTAACAAAAAATTTATGAAAGATACTGTAAAAGTAAAATGGGGAATAGTAGGTTTGGGTAAAATTGCACATCAATTTGCGAAAGAGTTGTTGCTTATTGAGGATGCAGAAATTACTGCCGTAGCATCTAGGAGTCTTGAAAAAGCAACTGATTTTGCTAATAAATACAATTGCAAAAAAGCGTATTCGTCTTATGATGAAATTTTTATAGACGAAAGTATTGATATTCTATATATAGCAACACCACACAACTCTCATGCTGAGTTAAGCATTAAAGCATTACAGAATAATAAGCATGTACTCTGTGAAAAACCTATTGCATTGCGATATGAGGAAGCTTTAAAAATGATTGAGGCATCGAAGGAAAATAGTAAATTTTTAATGGAAGCATTTTGGACAAGATTCAACCCCTCAGTTAAGGAAGCAGTTGATAAAATAAGAAATGGCGAGATTGGTGAAATTAAATATATTAATGCTGATTTTGCCTTTCAAGTTAAAAAGTTTGGGGAGGACAGAATGACTGATATTAGCTTAGGCGGTGGCTCTCTTTTAGATATTGGTGTTTATCCTCTTTTTTTAGCCTATTTGATATTAGGAATACCATCCGAAATAGTTGCCAATGCTAATTTTCATGAATCAGGTGCAGATTTACAGACTTCCATGATTTTGCAGTTTCCAAATGCACAGGCAATTTTGCATTCGAGTTTTGTTTCATCTTCGAATATGGAAGCAACGATAAGTGGAAGTGAAGGCCGAATTATTTTGAATTCAAAGTGGTATGAAGCACAATCCTATACTTTAATCAAAGATGATGTAGAAGTTGTGTGTAATTTACCAACTAGAGGTAAAGGATATACACACGAAATAGAAGAATGCCATAAATGCATAAAGGAAAATAGAATTGAAAGTCCACTATGGTCGCATCAAAATAGTTTGGAGCTTATCAAAATAGTGGATGAAATCAGAAGTAAAATAGGTTTAGTTTATCCTTCTGATGTATCCTAAATGATTATTTTGTAAGATAATTATTTCTTTTTTATTAGTTTTGACTACATTTGTTTTCACATTTAGACAAAACTATTTTGTATGTTAATTAAAGTTTACGGAAGTGCAGTTTTTGGAGTAGAAGCGACGACTATTACTGTCGAAGTCAATATGGATAAAGGTATAGGCTATCATTTAGTAGGTCTGCCTGACAATGCCATTAAAGAAAGTAGTTATCGAATTGCAGCGGCTTTGAAGAATAATGGCTATGCCATGCCGGGAAAAAAAATTACAATCAATATGGCTCCAGCCGACTTGCGAAAAGAAGGCTCGGCTTACGATTTGCCTTTAGCAATAGGGATTCTGGTAGCTTCAGCCCAAATTAAAGCAGATGAAATTGACAAATACATCATCATGGGAGAACTTTCTCTCGACGGCAGTTTACAACCTATCCGTGGCGCTTTGCCTATTGCCATAAAAGCAAAAGAAGAAGGTTTTAAAGGTTTTTTTCTTCCAATACAAAATGTAAAAGAAGCTGCTATTGTTGCCGGTTTGAATGTTTATGGTGTTGAAAATGTGCAAGAGGTCATTGATTTTTTGGAAGGAAAAGGAACTTTACAACCCACCATAATTGATACGAGGGCTGAGTTTTATAAGACTTTAGATTTTCCGGAATTTGATTTTTCAGATGTAAAAGGGCAGGAGAGTATTAAGCGTTGCATGGAAATCGCAGCAGCTGGAGGGCATAACATTATTTTGATAGGTCCGCCAGGTGCCGGTAAAACAATGCTTGCCAAACGGTTACCCAGTATTTTACCACCAATGACTTTACGGGAAGCATTAGAAACGACAAAAATTCATAGTGTTGCCGGAAAACTGAAAGAAGTAGGGCTGATGAATCAACGTCCGTTTAGGAGTCCACATCACACTATTTCAAATGTTGCGCTGGTCGGAGGAGGAAGTTATCCGCAGCCCGGAGAAATTTCTATGGCACATAATGGTGTTTTATTTTTAGATGAATTACCTGAATTCAAACGGGATGTTTTGGAGGTAATGCGCCAGCCATTGGAAGATAGGGAAGTGACTATTTCTAGAGCTAAGTTTACCGTTACTTATCCTTCTTCTTTTATGTTGGTTGCGAGTATGAACCCAAGTCCTAGTGGTTTTTTTAATGATCCGGATGCGCCGCAAACCTCTTCGCCGCATGAAATGCAGCGGTATTTAAGTAAAATTTCCGGACCATTATTGGATCGGATTGATATTCATATTGAAGTGACACCGGTTCCTTTTGAAAAATTATCCGATGACCGAAAAGCGGAAAGTAGCGTGGATATTAGAAAAAGAGTGACTTGTGCAAGAGAAATCCAATCCACTCGCTTTGAACAGATGGATACTATTCATTACAATGCGCAAATGAATACCAAGCAGATTCGGGAATATTGTGCACTTGATGATGACTCTAAACAATTATTAAAAACCGCCATGGAACGATTAAACTTGTCTGCTCGAGCTTATGACCGCATTCTCAAAGTAGCCAGAACAATTGCCGATTTGGATGCTGCACCACAAGTTATTTCCTCACATATTGCCGAAGCTATCCAATACAGGAGTTTAGATAGAGATGGTTGGTTGGGTTGATATCTATTGCTGTCCAAATTGAGATGTGCATGGACTGCAAATCCCGCTTATCGGGTTTATTAGGTGTTAGATGAAGTTTTGATATGTGAAATTGATTAACTAATTAATTATTATATATTTTTGTTAAATGAATATATCAGAAGAAACATTAAACTATATTTTCGGAGGCACTATAATTACGGGAATAGCTGCTTTTATTGCAATTACTACAAATTTCTTAAATATCACAGATCGATTTAAAAAATGGAAAAACGAAAGAAAAAAAAAGAAATATAAAAAATCATTCTACGAAAACAACCCCGATTTTAAATTTTCTCTTAATTACATATCAAATCCTCAGCCTGGTAAATGCATACTGCGAGCGAATTTATTAAATGTTTCAAAAGAAGTTAAATTTATTGAATCAACACAATATAAATTTGAGGATCCAAAAAACCCAAAAAAATATGAGCCCACTAACATGGTTATGGATGGTGAGAAATGGCCAAAGCGTTTGGAACATGGAGAGCACTTCTCGACTTCAGTAGATTATTCCATGATCCTTTTAAATGTGGTTTTTCAATATTGGCGTAAAGGATTTAAAGTTTATTGTACTTGTAAAAGTACCACAGGAGATTTTTTGCAATCAAATAGTATTGAATTTGATAAGCTTATGGATTTTATGGATCCAATCGATGAAAAATATAAAAATCTAGCTATGTTACTTTCAAAGAAAACCGGTGGTTCACAGCGAGATATTGAAGTGTCTCTTTGGCAACTTCAAATTTTTAAAAGACTAACTGTACATATTGCAAAACAATTACAGTATAATAATATTCCTATCGCTGAATATCTTATTACTGGACATGGATTAATTCCCCAAGAAGATATTTGGTATCATTGGTATATGGACATCGAGCAAAAACAAATTCAGCCAGAGGTTATTGAAGAATTTTTGGAAAGTCTTTTATAATATACCCGATCGCTCGGAACAGCACTAAACACATCAAGTTGAATAGTGCGGTGTTGCAAACGGTGTCCATACCATAAACGCGAGAGCGACTTTGTTTTTAAAAAACATTTGAATGCAAAGATCTTAAAAAAGAAAAACGTGTATTTTAGCCCCGATTGCAGTGGAAATCCTTTTCCTTTTTTGTTTAAAAAGGAAAAGATTGCAACGTAAAGCGGGACATATCTTCAAAAGAGACGAAAATTCTCTGCTCCCAAAAAATAATAAAACCCAACTTCTCAGATGAAATTATCTATTGGAACGTCTCTCATTATTTTGATTGGGACGTCTTGAACCAAAACTATTAGTACTGCTTCTGTTTGTATTGCCAGTTTTTGTTTTTTTGGGAGTTGAATTGCGCTGTTGTCTGCCTTGACCTTGTTTAATAGGTTCGGTTGATGCGTTAGGATCCGGTTCAAAACCTTTTATGTTTTCTTTGGGTAGTTTCAGGCCAACCAATTTTTCTATATCGCGCAAAAAAGTGGTTTCGTCCGGACTAAAAAGCGAAATAGCTTCTCCACTTGCACCAGCTCTTCCTGTTCGACCAATTCGGTGAACGTAATCTTCGGGAATATTTAGCAATTCAAAATTAATAACATGTGGCAGTAGTGGAATATCCAAGCCTCGAGCGGCAATATCTGTAGCAACCAAAGCGGTTAGGCTTCCGTTTTTGAAACCGGCCAAAGCTTTGGTTCTTGCGCCCTGACCTTTATTGCCATGAATTGCCGCCGCTTTTATGCCGGAACTAATCATGCTTTCAGTCAGTTTGTTGGCACCTTGTTTGGTTCGGGTAAATACCAAAATCTGTTTCCAGTTGCCTTCAGTGATAAGTTTAATTATCAATTCGGTTTTTTTCTCTTTTGCGACAGGATATATTTTCTGAATGATAGCATCGACAGTTGTGTTTTCGGGAGTGGCTTCAACTTGAATTGGATGGTGCAAAATACCCATTGCCAATTTCTTAATGTCTTTTGAGAAAGTTGCCGAAAATAGTAAGTTTTGTCTTTTTGGAGGCAATACTTTCATGACGCGTTCAATGTCTTTTAAAAAACCCATGTCCAACATGCGGTCTGCTTCATCCAAAACCAAAATTTCTACTTTTGAAAGCGAAATTAAACCTTGATTTTGCAAATCGATTAATCGACCAGGAGTGGCGACAAGAATATCAACTCCTTGACGCAATTGGCTTACTTGTGGGTTTTGGTTTACGCCACCAAAAATTACTGTACTTCGTAAATCTAAAAATGTACTGTATTCTTTTATATTGGCCAATATTTGTGCCGCTAGTTCTCTTGTTGGGGTTAAAATTAAAGCACGGATGGGTCTGTGTCTTAAGTGTTGCCCTTGTGATAATAATTGTAATATTGGAAGTGTAAAACCGGCTGTTTTTCCTGTTCCTGTCTGTGCCGATGCTAATACATCTTTACCTTCTAAAATTGGAGGAATTGCTTTTTGTTGAATTGGGGAAGGGGTTGTGTATCCTTTTTTGCTGATGGCTTTTAGTAAAGCATCAGATAGGCCTAATGAGTTGAATGACATAAATTGTGATTATGAAGTAAACCCTATTATTTAGTTTACTTCTTTAAGTTGGCGCAAAGGTAGTGCTAATTTTTTCGATCTGCCTTTGATTGCTTTACTTGTTTGCTTAAAGACAGAACAATTGCTGATTTGGATGCTGCACCACAAGTTATTTCCTCGCATATTGCCGAAGCCATCCAATACAGGAGTTTAGACCGTGACGGATGGTTGGCGCAAACTTAGTTTTGATAAATAATCTGCATAAAAAAATCGGGTTTTGATTCCCGATTTTTCAAATAGATTTTATGATTAATCAATTTCTGCAAAAGTATTTCCCTGTTTGATATCTCCAGTTTTATACCCTTTCATAAACCAATATTTGCGTTGTTCTGATGTGCCATGCGTAAAGGATTCCGGAACAATATGACCTTGTATCTTAGATTGTATGGCGTCATCACCTACGGCATGTGCCGCACTTAAGGCTTCATCCAGATCACCTTCTTCTAATATATCGTTCATTTTTTGATTATAATGCGTCCAAACACCGGCATAAAAATCAGCCTGCAATTCTAAGGCTACTGATAATTTATTGGCTTCAGCCTGACTTTTTCCCTCCTGCATCTGTCTCATTTTATTAGATGTGCCTAATAACGTTTGTACGTGGTGGCCTATCTCGTGAGCAATTACATATGCGGTGGCAAAATCTCCTCCTTCAGCGCCAAATCTTGTTTTAAGTTCCTCAAAAAATGCCAAGTCCATATATACTTTTTGATCTCCCGGACAATAAAAAGGCCCTGAAGCTGATGAGGCTACTCCACAAGCAGTTTCTACCCCACCACTAAACAAAACCAACCGAGGATTTTCAAATTGCATATTGTTTTCTTGAAAAATTCTAGTCCATACATCTTCGTTATCCGCTAAAATAGTTTTTATAAATTGTTGCTCTTCCAATTCCTTAGCTGTCAATTCTCGTTGTTCTGTAGGAGCACTTTGTCCCTGATTCATTTGTTCTAATATTGGAGTTAACATTTGGGCATTTTCACCTCCAAAAAGATTCAACAATAAAATAATTATACCAATAATTCCGCCACCCACAATAGTTTTTCCACCCGCTGACATTCCTCTACGGTCTTCTACATTATCGCTTTGACGTCTTCCTATCCATTTCATATTTTATATTTTGAAGTTATTATCTGAAAACAACACTAAGTTATGCTATTTTTCAATAAAAAGATATTGGTATATATCATAAATTAACATAAAGAAAAAATTATTTTGTCCATTTTAAGATGGTTTTTTCGATGATACCTTCCATTATAGGTTTAGAAATATAATCATTCATTCCTGCATTTCTGCATTTGTCTTTCTCTTCTTTTTCGGCGCCAGCAGTTATTGCAATTATCGGGACATCTTTACCAAATTCTAAATTACGTATTGCTTTTGTAGCTTCATAGCCATTCATGAAAGGCATTTGAATATCCATAAAAATAATATCGGGACGGATGGTTTCAAATTGAATGACGGCATCTTTGCCATTTTGAGCTTCATAAATAGTGGCATCAGAAAATAAATTTTTAATGATAGTTTTGAGTAGTAGCATATTGATTTTGTTATCTTCTACTATCAGTATTTTTAATTTTTTTTGTATTTCAGCTATTTCAACATTTGTCGTTTTAGTATCAGCAACGATATTTTCAGTTTTATTTGCTTTCTCTGAGGTTCTATTGCTTGTTTTTAAATTTAAATCAAAGTAAAACGTACTTCCATGGTTTATACTGCTTTCAAGTTGCAAATGGCTATTCATTAACCCTAATAATTTGTTTGAAATGGTAAGACCTAGTCCCGTACCTCCAAATTTTCTGGTGGTCGAAGTATCTTCTTGTGAAAAAGCCTGGAAAATTTTCTTTTTATTTTCTTCTAATATTCCAATACCGGAGTCGATAACCGCAAAACGAATGACCGTTTCAAAATCACTAATTTTTTTAATAACGGAGACTTCCAATTTTATAGATCCTTTTTCAGTAAATTTAACCGCATTGGCCAAAAGATTAACTAGAATTTGCTTTAAACGAACAATATCAACCCATAAAAATTTTGGTACATCTGATTCTATTTTTAGTTCAAGATGTAGTTTTTTCTGATTGGATTGATACAGAATTAGATCAATAATTTGACTTAATATGTCATCAATTTCATGTTCTTCAACAAACAGATCTAATTTACCGGCTTCAATTTTTGAAAAATCAAGAATATCATTTACAATATCCAATAAGGAGTTAGCCGATTGATTTACGGTTGTCATATACTTTTCCTGGGTTCTTCCAAGATTTGTTTTCATTAGTAAATCAGTAAAACCAATAATACCGTTTAATGGAGTTCTGATTTCGTGACTCATGTTAGCGAGAAACTCTGATTTTGCTTTATTTGCCGCTTCCGCTAATTCTTTTGCTTTAATGGCCTCTTCGGTTTCTTTTTGATTGGTTATATCAAAGTAAATACCTCCAACATAATCAATTGCTCCGTCTTTTTTGATTGCATCGCCAAATTCTTCAATCCAGATATATTCACCGGATTTTTTCTTTATTCTATAAATAGAATGGATCGGTTTATTATTTAATATGTCACGGGTTTGATTTTCTATCACCTTATCTTTATCATCCGGATGGATTAGAGACAAAAAGGACAATCTATTATCAAGAAAGTCGTTCTTTGAATACCCTGTTAGCCTTTCAATTTCGTCATTCAAAAATACTTTTGAAGACTGCTCATCAAATTTTGATAAATAAACAGTTCCAGGTATATTATTGGCGATTAATTTAAATTTTTCCTCGCTTTCGTATATTTTGGCTTCATTTTTATTTCGTTCCAAAGCCGACGAAATGTTATTGGCTAGCGTTTGTAGGATATAAACTTCCTCATTCGTCCATTTTTTTTCAAAGGAACAATCATCAAAACCAATAAAACCTGATAATTGATCTTTTATATATAAAGGTAAAATGAGAATGGATTTTATTTCATTGTCAATTAATAATTTTTTAAAAAAGGAATCTTTTAGCTTACGTGTAATAGCTTTAAAGACCTTTCTCTTTTTTGCTTTAGCGATAATTTCCTTTAAGTTTTCGTGCGTAAAACTTTGTAATTCAGTAATTTGAAGTGTTACGCCTTTCTTTGACCACTTGAATCTTTGATTGATTAAATTCGTTTGAGGATCATTCGTATAGTAGTAGATATGATCGGCTTTAGTGGCTTCTCCAATAATCTGATAGGTCTCCAGAAACATTTCGCTAAGGCTCTTGCTTAGCAGAAATTTTTCAGTGCACAAAGCCATCGCCGAGAGAAGTTCTGTTTTGTATTCGAGCTTTTTCTCTGCTTTATAGCGTTGTTGTGAAGTTATTGCTAATGAAATGATATCTGATATCGTTCTGGCAAAATTGATGTCTTCATTATCCCAGTTTCTTCTGATCAATGTGGTTTCTAAGCTAATAATTCCTGTCAATTCTCCACTAATATGAATGGGAATATCTAGCAATGATTTGATTGAATTCTCCAGAAAATATTTTGCTTTAAATTCAGAGATATCTGATTTGTTAAAGACATCTGGGGCGCTTATTAAAGGTTTGTTTTTTATAGAATTAAAATAGATGGGGAATTTTTCTTTTTTTAAAATTATTTTATCGGCATAACTATCAGAATCCAATTTATAAAAATGATTAGTGGAAATGGTTTCCTCTGTATATTTCCAAAAACTAATTCGGTTTATATTAGCTGCTTTTGCAGTAGTTTCAAGAATAATTTTTATAACGGTATCAAGACTTTTGTAATTATTGAAATTAATGTTGGATAACTTTTTTATTGTTCTTTCATACTTTTCAATCTTTTTCTGACGTATTTTATTTTCGACTTCAATATTTTTTAATTTGGTTATATCCCTGGCAATACCAGAATAGCCAATAATTTCACCCAAATCATTTCTACGAATAATTACTTTTTGTGAAATCCATAATTCCTTTCCGTTCTTTTTTATTAATGGAAATTCAACGGTTGGGAAATCATTTTCCTTTTTTTCTAAGCTTTCATAAAATGACATCATACTGGTGATGTAATCCGGTCTTATGAACTCGGAGTAATTATGGCCAATGATTTCTGATTCTTTATAACCCAAAGATTTAATGGTGAAATTATTGATGAAAGTAAAATCACCATCATCATTTACTTCAAAAATAATATCATTTGCTGATTGAATTAAATTTTTATATTGATCCTTTGCTTGAATTTGTTCTGTAACATCTTGTCCAATACCAATAACCAAATCATCTGAAAATTTTTTATCTTTCCATTGAATGAATTTATATTCTCCGTTTTTACATTTTAATTTTCGGATATATAACTTGTCGTCCGTATAATTGAGATGATAATCCTGGCCTATAAAATCAGGATCTTCGGTAAGTTTCCAAAAACCTAATCCCATAACTTCCTCCGTCGTATAGCCCAAAATTGAGGTCACGGTTTCACTGCAAAAAGAAATTTCTCCCATTCTATTGCTGGCAATAGTGAGCGAATTTCCCTTATTTACAATCTCATTGGCGAATTGAAATTTATCAGTTATGTTAACTAAAGAAATATGTCTGACGTAGTTGATAATTAATGTAATTATCGAATAGTTTACTAGAACAATAATCGTTTTTAAGGGAACTAATTCAAATAAGAAAATGGCAATCAGAAAAGAAAAGGTAAAGCCAACTAGAATCCAATATAATTTTATGGGTCTAAAAACCGTATAGGAGAAAAAGAAGAATATTACGAAGGAGACAATAGGGATTATATCATTTGGAAATACGATAAGATTACGCGCCACCAAAATGTAATACAGGACATAAATGCTAAGGAAACAAAACTTTATATTATTATAGAAAAAAGTGGATTTTTTACTCAAGTAATAAATCAACAAAATAAACAAACCTACAAAAGTATTCTGTATTAAAAAGCTTTGAGACCTTACTTTAAAAATTTCGAAAGTAATTTCAATTATGAAGGTTATCAGACCAATAAACAAGAGATAAAGCTGATATTCCTTATTGAGAGAATTAGTAACGGTTTTATTTTCAATAAATTGACTTTTTAATTTAGATTCAATTCTTAAAACATAATAAACCAATACTATAATTGAGCTTACCAAAGCGAGCAGCATAATCCATAATTTTGGATTATTATGTACTAAATCTATGTAGTTTATTTTGACAGCATAAGGGGCAAAACAAAGAGATGTTTTGCCTGTACATGATGATAAGAATAATATGCTATAGTACAATACCATAGAAATATCGGGCTTAGGTTTTCAGAAATTTGATTTAAGGTCTTATCTTTATTTTCAAGTACTTACAATACTATTTTAAAGAACCACAATATAATAAAAAATTATACAATGTGGTTCTTTATTTTGATTACTCCATATTAGAACCAATTTCTTCAATTTCGCTATCTGTTTCTATTCCAACTATGGCGCAATAAATAGCATAATGCATCGAATACATGAATGGGATGGTAAAAAATATCCCTATGCAACATCCGATAAACCCTACCATAGAAGCTATGAAAGAAACAAATAACAATAAAATTAATATCCAAGCCTGTTTTAAAACAATAGAAAAACTGGTTTTTATGGCATCGATTGCTTGTAGATTTCCAAAAACAATTAACGGAATTGTTAAGAAGGTTAAAAAAGAGATTATTATTGAAACTAACATACCAACTAGTTCAATACTGGCAAGCTCAACTAGTGTTGAAATACCGGAACTAGCAAGACCAATCAGAAGAGTAGCCGTAAAAATTTCTTTAAAATAAGGCGCCTTATAATATTCAAAAAAAGTGGAAACGTGAAATTCATTGTCTTTTTCTGCGCAATCAGCCATTTTAAGAAAGCCGGCAGTAAAAGGACCTAATAGTGCCGCTAGCAATGCCCCAATAAGTAAATAAACTACTATGAAAATTCCGGAAAGGTTTTCAAGTCTGAAACTTTCAAAAAAAGTCTTGTCCAAAGCTGCTATTCCAAAAATTGAAGTTATTATTCCAAAAGCCAAGACACCAATAATAACCGAAAAAACAAATAATACTAATCCGGCGTAAAGTGCTATTTTTTTATAATTCTCGAAAGCATGATTAAAAACGTCCCCAAAATCGAGGTTGTAACCATTATTCTTGATTTCTTCAATTCTTTCTGTAGTTTGTTTCATAGGGGTAATTTGGTATTAGTTATTAAGGTTAATTTAAGTTTATATTTTGAAATAGATTTCTTCGAACGGAACTCTAAAGCGTTCACCATAAATACCATTGTCGTCTCGAATTCCACATCCGATAATCATGTTTATTTCTGATGATGTTGGTAAATTAATTATTCTTTTTATTCTAAGGGAATCAAATCCTTCCATGGGGCAGGTGTCATAGCCAATAGCAGCCATACTAATCATAAAATTTTCAGCGGCCAGACCAGCGCTCTTGTGTGCTACAATTCGCATATCACTGGCTCTGGATTCTCTATAAATGGGTCTGAAAATTCCAATAAATTGGAAAGTGATATATTTTAGGAGTCCTAAGATTCCTAAAAAGTCAATATAGAGTGAGGGAACTATTTTTTGATAATAATTTATGGCAAATTTTTCTCTTTTAGAATATTCCGATTCGGGTTTATCTCCAAATTTGGATTTCAAATAGGTAATGTTAGATTGTGCTCTTTTTTTCCATAGATCCTTTCTGGCTACAACAACAACAATTTGTTGTGCTGTTTTAGCCGCATTCTGATTGAAACTGGCAGATGCGATTTGCTGGATAGTTTCCGGGGAAACAATATGGTAAAATTCCCAAAGCTGCATATTGCTGCTGGTTGGAGCCAGAGCCGCCAATTGAATACATTCCCTAACTTTTTGTTCATCGATGGTTTCACTCTTGAAAACTCTTACAGAACGCCGATAGTGAATGGCCTCACTCACTGACTTTTCGTTGATTACAGCCATTTTAGTAGTTTCTTTATTGATTTTAATTTATCCTTGTAGGGAGCATAACGCATTGGCAAATCTAACCAATTGGCTTTTTTTACAATTCCTTTTTTGTGTGAGAAAACATCGAAACTCAAACTCCCGTGAACCGCACCAATACCACTGTGACCTATTCCGCCAAATGGTAACCTTTTATTTGCAAAATGAACTAAGGTATCATTAATGCAACCGCCTCCAAAAGAATAATCGGTGATGATTTTTCTGTAAAATAATTTGTTTTCGCTGAATACATAGAGAGCTAGAGGTTTTTCATATCGGGAAATGACTTTGCTTATTTCAGATTCATTTTCATACGTCAGAATTGGTAATAATGGACCAAAAATCTCGTCTTGCATAATCAAGCTGTCAACATCTGATTCGTCAATAAGAGTAGGGGAGATGTATCGATTCTCAATATCTGATTGGCCACCAAAAATTACTTTATTTTCATCAATCAGATTGACTAATCGCAACCAATTTTTAGCATTTATAATTCTGGCAAAATCAGGTGATAAAGCAGGGTTTTCTCCATACGCTTTGGTAATTTCGGTTTTCATATAATCAACAAAATGACTTTTCATGTCTTTCTGTATCAGGATATAATCAGGAGCAATACAGGTTTGACCCGCATTGATGAATTTTCCCCAAACAATTCTTTTAGCAGCAAGTTTTAAATTGGCAGTTTCATCAATAATACAAGGGTTTTTTCCGCCCAGTTCAAGTGTCACAGGCGTTAGGTTTTCGGCAGCGGCCTTTGCAACTATCTTGCCCACTGAAACACTGCCTGTAAAAAAGATATAATCCCAGCGTTGTGAAAGCAGTTTTTTTGAAACTTCATGACCACCTTCTTTTATTTCTACATGAGTGATGTCAAATGTTTTTCCAATGATTTTTGCAATTATTTCAGATGTTTTGGGGCATAGTTCAGAAGGTTTTAAAACTACTTGATTTCCAGCCGCCACAGCTGATATAAGCGGGGAGAGTGCCAATTGAAAAGGATAATTCCAGGGCGCAATAATTAATACTTTCCCGTACGGTTCTTTGTAAATATAATCTTTGGACGGGAAATTTAGTATGGAAGGAATTACTCTTTTGGGTTTCGCCCAATCATGAAGGTTTTTTATGGTGTCCTTTAGTTCTGAAATGACATAATTGGTTTCTGTAAGTACAGCCTCAAAGGCAGGTTTATTGAAATCATCGTGTAAAGCTTGAACAACTTCATTTTCATGGATGAGAATGGTATTCAGTAACTTTATTAAGACTTCTTTTCTGTATTTGACATTTGTTTTATAATCCATCTTAAAAATCAGCTCGTTTATACCATGCAAGTTAATTTTTAAAATTTAAATAAAAGACTATTCATTCATAAAAAATCACAAGGCATTCCAAACTACTTCATTGGGAGTAGGAGCAACGATTGTTATAATTTCTTTGGTAACAGGATGAGTGAAAACCAATTTTCGGGCGTGCAAATGGATACCGCCATCAGGATTGCTTCGATCAAAACCATATTTTAAATCCCCTTTTATCGGTGAGCCAATAGCAGAAAGTTGGGCTCGGATTTGATGATGCCTTCCTGTATGAAGATTGATTTCCAAAGCAAAATAATTATTCAGTTCCTTTATGATTTTATAATCTAAACTGGCTAATTTACTATCAGGAACTTCCTTTAAATGTGCTTTTGAAGTATTGTTTTTTTCGTTTCTTTTCAGAAAATGAACGAGTTTATCTTCTGTTTTTGAGGGTCTGTTTTTTACGATTGCCCAATATGTTTTTTGGGTTTCCCGATTGCTGAACAATTCATTCATTCGCGTCAATGCCTTACTGGTCCGGGCAAAAACTACAATCCCGGTGGTTGGTCTGTCCAATCGATGAACCACGCCAAGGAATACCTCACCGGGTTTATTGTATTTTTGTTTAATATATTCCTTAACAACCTCACTCAAAGGTTTGTCACCAGTTTTATCTCCTTGTACAATGTCGCCTACACGTTTGTTCACCACAATAAGGTGATTATCTTCGTGAAGAATTTGTAAATTATCTTTTGTGGAAACTATTTTATTGGACAAGGGAAAACTGTTTGATTTTATGTTAAACTGAACACCGAGATTGAATATTGTATGCTAATACTGCTCACTCGCATTAGGGAAATCACTCGATTTCACATCTTCAACATATTGACTAATAGCCTTTGTCATTCCTTCATATAAGTTCATGTAACGACGTAAAAATCTTGGACTAAACTCATTATTCATTCCCAACATATCGTGAATTACAAGTACTTGACCATCAACTCCTCCTCCGGCACCAATTCCAATAACAGGAATTGAAATACTTTTGGCTACTTTTTCGGCCAGATGAGCAGGAATTTTTTCTAAAACAAGTGCAAAACAGCCTAATTTTTCAAGTAACTTAGCATCTTCCATCAATTTTTCTGCTTCTTCTTCTTCTTTGGCACGAACAGTATAAGTTCCAAATTTATAGATAGATTGTGGTGTTAAACCTAAATGCCCCATAACTGGAATTCCGGCATTCAATATCTTTTTGATAGATTCTTTTATTTCTTTTCCACCTTCAAGTTTTACTGCATGTCCGCCACTTTCTTTCATAATTCGAATCGCTGAACGTAAAGCTTCTTTCGGGTCTGATTGATAGCTTCCAAAAGGTAAATCTACCACAACTAATGCTCTTTCAGTCCCTCTAACAACTGAAGAAGCGTGATATATCATTTGGTCTAAAGTAATTGGCAAAGTGGTTTCATGTCCGGCCATTACATTTGAAGCTGAATCACCTACCAATATCACATCAATTCCGGCAGTATCAACAATTTTAGCCATGGTATAATCATAAGCAGTAAGCATGGAGATTTTTTCACCATTGGCTTTCATTTCAATTAAGGACTTGGTGGTTATTCTTTTGTAATCTTTTTTTGAGACAGACATAGTGATTTACTATTTACAGATATTAAAAATTTAATTTAAAGCTGTAAAAGTAGTGAAATTGAATTATTAAGAGGATTAGTTGATTTGTTTTTTGCGAAATAAGCAAAAGAAATCTTTATAAAATCTTTATATCCCGCTTCTATATATTATAAAATACTTACAACTTATCATTTAACTTTGTATTGTTAAATTTAGATAGTCATTGTGAAAAGTATTTTAAGTCAAATAAAAACAAAAAATCAATACCTAATAAGTATCATTTCAGTATGTACAGTAGCCTCTTTATGTTTGTTTACAAGAGATTATCTGGATTATAAATTTGTGGGCTATTTGCTATTGGTAGTAGTTTCTTTGTTGGCAATATTTCTCGATATTTTTCCTGTATTATTGAGTGCATTCCTGAGTGCCTTAATTTTGAACTTTTTATTTATAGAACCGTATTATACATTTCATATTAGTAATGCAGAAGACTCTTTATTGTTGTTTTTGTTTTTTCTAATTGCGCTGATTAACGGTGTTTTGACCCATAAAATAAGAAAGGCTGAAAAAATATTGCAAATTAAAGAACTCAGGGTAAATACCATGAAACTATACAATGCATTATTAGATTCACTATCTCATGAATTGCGAACGCCAATATCGACTATAATGGGATCAATAGATACAATACAAAGTAAGTCATTAACTATTTCTGAAGAGAATAAACAAAAATTGTATTTAGAAATCGAAAAAGCCTCTTTGCGATTAAATCATCAGGTGGAGAATTTACTGAATATGTCCAGATTGGAATCGGGTGTAATAAAACCCAAAATGGATTGGTGTGATTTAAAAGAATTGGTTTACAATGTTTTAGATAGTTTGAAAGAAGATTTACAATTTCACAAAACCGAAGTTATTATTGATGAGAATTTACCGCTTTTCAAGTTGGATTATGGTTTGATGGAACAGATTATTTATAATTTGATTTTTAATGCTTCACAATACACTCCAAAAGGGGCTAAAATTGAAATTAAAATAGAATATAATGTTGATACCGATTTTGAATATAATCCAGAAAAATTAATGCCATGTGTAATTACCATTGCAGACGATGGGAAAGGTTTTCCTAAAGACGAAATAGATAAAGTCTTTGATAAATTTTACAGATTGCAAAATTCAAAAACAGGGGGGACAGGTTTGGGATTATCCATTGTAAAGGGATTTGTTGAAGCTCAAAATGGTAGAATTACCTTAGAAAACAAAGAAGAGGGGGGATCGATTTTTAAAATGTATTTCCCTGCATTAGTAATGAATACAAAAGAGATTTCAAATGAGTAATTCAGCAGAAATATTAATCATAGACGATGAAATTCAAATTAGGAAGCTACTCGAAATCGCTTTAGGTTCCAATGGATATAAAACTATTTTTGCTGTAAATGCAAAGGAAGGGATAATGCTTGCTGCTAATCATCAACCGGATCTAATCATACTAGATTTAGGTTTACCGGACGAAGATGGCCAGATTGTTTTAAAAAGATTAAGAGAATGGTATAAAAAACCCATCCTGATTTTAACCGTAAAAAACACCGAAGAAGAAATTGTAAAAGCACTTGATAATGGTGCCAATGATTATTTAGCAAAACCTTTTAGAACCCAAGAATTATTAGCTAGAATTCGAACTGCCTTAAGGAATTTATCACAAAATGAAAATGTACCGGTAATAGAATTTGGAGAAAACACAATCGATTTTACTTCTAGAAGTGTCAAATCAAAAAATGAGATTCTGAAATTAACAACCACAGAATATAATTTACTTTCAATTTTGATAAAAAATGAAGGAAGAGTACTTACCCATCAATATTTACTGAAAGAAGTGTGGGGCCACAGCTATTCTGATCAAACCCAATATTTGCGTGTTTTTGTCGCTCAACTTCGAAAAAAGATTGAGGAAGACCCCAACCGGCCAAAATTTATAATTACAGAATCCGGTGTTGGATACCGTTTTAACACCAGCTGATATTCATAATATTTAAACGATTCCTGTTTAAGTAGTAATTACAGAAAAAGAAGAAAATCATTATATCGAATGCTCAAAACATCTCGATACGGATTTCTATTGTCTAATAATTAATAATAATTAAAATTTAAAATCAAAGTTAAAATGAATAAATCAACTATTCAAAAAGTCACTGGAGCATCACTTCTGGTGGCGCTTGGAATTATTTATGGTGATATAGGCACCAGTCCTTTATATGTTATGAAAGCTATTATTGGGCAAAGAGAAATATCGAGATTGCTAGTGTATGGTGGAATTTCCTGTATTTTCTGGACACTTACTTTTCAAACTACTTTCAAATATATTTTATTGACACTTTCGGCAGATAATCATGGTGAAGGAGGCGTTTTCTCACTTTATGCATTAGTGAAGCGTTTTGGAAAAGGTAAATTAGTAATTCCAACTATTCTCGGTGCTACAACATTATTAGCAGATGGAATTATTACACCTCCAATTTCTGTAGCTTCTGCAGTGGAAGGTTTAGGAGATGTGGTTCCTAATATTCCAACACTGCCTATTGTGATTGTTATTTTATCGGGTTTGTTCTTTTTTCAACGATTTGGAACACAAAAAGTGGGTTTCTTTTTTGGACCAGCTATGGTGGTTTGGTTTTCAATGCTTTTTGTGTTAGGGTTCATTCAGATATTAGAGCACCCAGCCATTCTAAAGGCGTTAAACCCCGTTTATGCTTATGAATTATTAGTTGAATATCCTCATGGATTCTGGCTGTTGGGAGCTGTTTTTTTATGTACGACTGGAGCAGAGGCCTTGTATTCTGATCTAGGACATTGCGGGAAAAAGAATATCAGAATCACATGGATTTTTGTGAAAATTGCTTTAATTGCGAATTATTTAGGGCAAGCATCTTGGTTGATGACCCAAGGAAATTCATTTCTGGAAGGCAGAAATCCTTTTTATAGCATTATGCCACAATGGTTTTTAATTTCGGGAGTGATTATAGCTACTTTTGCTGCTATTATTGCTTCTCAAGCATTGATAAGTGGTTCATATACGTTAATAAACGAAGCAATGTCACTTAATTTTTGGCCACGTGTGACCATGCGAAATCCAACCAATTTAAAGGGACAAATTTACATTCCCTCGGTTAATACAATTCTTTGGATAGGTTGTATTTTAATGATACTGTATTTTAAAAATTCATCGAATATGGAAGCTGCTTACGGTTTCTCTATAACTATTGCCATGCTTATGACAACGGTTCTTCTAAATTATTATTTAATTTATATTCGAAAGATGAATAGAATCTTGATTACATTAATTATTACTGTTTTTATTGTTTTAGAAATTGCATTTTTTATTGCCAATATTGTAAAAATAAAAGAGCGTTGGATGTTTTTATTCTTTGAGCTTTTCATTTTCATGACGATGTATACTTGGTATTTTGCAAGAAAAATTAATAATAAATTTTTAAAGTTCACCAATTTAGCAGATCATACTCTACAACTTCAAGAATTGAGTAATGACAGCAGTATTCCAAAATATGCGACGCATTTAATTTATCTGTCTAAGGCAGATAGAAATTATGAAGTTGAAGAGAAAATATTGAAATCAATTTTTTCTAAAAAGCCCAAAAGAGCTGATGTTTACTGGTTTTTTCATATTAACAGAACCAATGATCCTTTTACTTTAAATTATGAAGTAATTGAATTGCTGGATGATAAAGTGATTAAAATTATTCTGAATATTGGTTTTAGAATACAACCTAAAGTGGAATTGTACTTTAAAAAAATTGTACAAAATTTAGTTGATAATAAAGAATTAAATCTCCATATACGTCCTGATGGTTCCACAAAATATAATACCGAACCTGATTTCAAATTTGTGATTTTAGAAAAATTTCTTTCGGTAGAAAATGAATTTACTATTAAAGATTCGCTATTGTTAAATTCCTATTATATGCTTAAAAATTGTTCACTTTCTGACACAAGAGCATTCGGGCTGGATAAGAGTGATGTCGAAATAGAGGAGGTACCTTTTGTATATCAACCTATTTCAAAACTTGAATTAGAAAGGAAAAAATAAATTTTGATATTCGGTTGCAGTTTACTCCATTCACAATAATAAATATCTAAACGTAAACTGTGACTGAATACTTTTTTATAATGTTTAACAGCAGAAATTGTAAAGGAAATAAAATGTATATTTTTAACTCTAAAATGTAATGTTAATATTATTTTTGGTTCAAATTAATCATAAAAGTTTCTATGAAAAATATTTCGTTAATTGTTTTATTGTTGGCAACAACTTATTGTCAATCTCAGAATCAGGAAATTAAAAAAGTAATTGAAACTTTTTTTGATGGCTTCCATGCAAAAGATTCTACAAAAATTAAATCGGTTTGCGATCCGAAAATCATTTTACAATCGATATCTGAAAGTGCTAAAGGCAATATCCTGTCTAATGAATCAGCAAACCAGTTTTACAAATCAATTGCTTCTATCTCAGCAGACTTAAATTTCCATGAAAAAATAATAGATTACACTATTCAAACAGACGGTTCAATGGCTCACGCCTGGACACCTTACGAATTTTATATCAATGGAAAACTAAGTCATAAAGGAGTAAATGCTTTTACTCTTTTTAAAGAAAAAGAAGATTGGAAAATCATTTATATTATTGATACCCGAAGAAAGTGATTAAGGTTTTAAATGGAGATTAGTATACAGACCATCTAAAACCTTTACTGTCTTTATGCGACTTAACAATCCGCCATATTCACGGCTATTGCTAATCCGCCTTCAGATGTTTCCTTGTACTTATTATTCATATCCTTGGCGGTTTGCCACATGGTATCTACTACTTTGTCTAAAGGCACTTTTGCATTTTTTGGGTCTGTTTCCAATGCTAATTCGGCGGCATTGATGGCTTTTATAGCTCCCATTGTATTTCTTTCAATACATGGAATTTGAACTAGTCCACCGACAGGGTCACAAGTCATTCCCAAATGATGTTCCATCGCAATTTCCGCTGCCATTAAAACTTGGGCAGGTGTACCTCCCATAAGCTCACATAAAGCAGCTGCAGCCATTGCCGAAGAAACCCCAATTTCTGCCTGACAACCACCCATAGCCGCAGAAATAGTTGATCCTTTTTTGAAAATACTTCCAATCTCACTAGCTACCATCAGGAATTGTTTAATCTCTTTTTCTCCTCCTTTATGATTTTCAATCACTAAATAATACATCAAAACAGCTGGAATTACACCGGCGCTACCATTTGTTGGTGCTGTGACCACACGTCCTAAAGCAGCATTTACTTCGTTTACCGCAAGGGCAAAACAGCTTACCCATTTTAAGATTTGACGGAATTTCACTTCGGTCAGTCTGATTTGTTCTAACCAAGTTTGTGGACTGTCATAATTAGATAAACCGATAAGATTTTGATGCATGTCAAAAGCTCTGCGGCGAACATTTAATCCACCGGGAAGAATCCCTTCAGAATGACAACCTATATACATACACTCCAACATGGTATTCCAAATTCGCATTAATTCATGATGAATTTTCTCTTCCGAGCGCATCGATTTTTCATTCTCATAAACAATTTCTGAAATCTTTTTATTCTCGTTTGCGCAATATTCCAAAAGTTCAGTCGCCTTGTCTATTGGAAAAGGAAAAGCACATTTTATGGCATTTTTTTTCTTGGCATTAACGCGTTCTTCCTTTACGACAAATCCGCCACCGATCGAGTAGAAGGTAGAAATATATTCCTTTCCGTCTTTAGCATAAGCGGTAAAAGTCAAACCATTAGCGTGAAAAGGAAGGAAGTTTTTATTAAAAACAATGTCTTGTGAAAAATGAAAAGGAATCAGTTTTTCATCTCCAAGATTAATTTCATTCTTATCCTTAATAGTTTTGATAATACTGTCAATATTTGAAACCGGAATGTATTCGGGATCCTGACCACTTAAGCCTAGCATAATAGCTAAATCAGTGGCGTGACCTTTACCTGTTAGGGATAGGGAACCATATAAATCTACTCTTACTCGGTCTATACTATCGAGTAAGTTTTCGCTGCGTACTTCACCCAAAAATCGTTCTGCTGCACGCCAAGGTCCAAGAGTATGAGAACTCGATGGTCCTATACCGATTTTGAGCATATCAAAAACAGAAATACATTCTTCCATATTTATAGTAGGTTTTATTTAATGCAAATATAATCGAATGTAGCAATAATTTGGGTTAAGAATGGGTTAATACTATTAATTTAATAAAATTTATAGCTATTTTATAGTAATTATTTTGTTTGAAGTGTTTTTATATAGATACTCATTTAACTTTTTTCGGTGTTTAGCAATTAAGTTAACAATTAATTGTTAATCACTATATTTTTTTCTTTATAACTTTGATATACAGCTAGTTGCATGTAATATAGATCTGTGTTTTCGTTTTTTTGGTACGCTTATCAACTTCAAAAATGCATCCAATACTGTTTCATGTTTGCATTTACTGGAATAAACAAACCCATCATTTGTCATTCCAACGAAGGAGGAATCTTCACGACATGAATAAAAATAAGGGATTCCTCCTTCGTTGGAATGACAAACTTATGGACAACTATTCCAATAAGATTTAAAACAAAATGGTATAATACAAGCAATTTCAGGGGGGAAGAAATGTCGGAATGAGTTTATAAAATATAAAAAACTAATATCATGAAAAAAACTTTACTTATTTTAGGCGCAATTCTATTTCAATTGAATTGTTTTTCTCAGCCCGCAATACAATGGCAGAAAGCACTGGGTGGTTTGTCTGATGAATATGCGAGTTGTATTCAGCAAACTACGGATGGAGGCTATATTGTGGCTGGATCAATACATAATTATGAAGCTCCTGATTATTGGATTGTAAAATTGAGCGTAACAGGAACGATTCAATGGCAGATAACTTCGGGAGGTTCCGGTTATTATTACGTAAGTAGCATCCAACAAACCACGGATGGGGGGTATATTGTAGCTGGAGAGTCTATCACTGGAAATCCGGGAGACCTTGATTATTGGGTGTTAAAATTGAGCGCAACTGGAGCAGTTCAATGGCAAAAAACATTGGGAGGTTCTAATTGGGATGGAGTAGAAAGCGTTCAGCAAACCACGGACGGAGGTTATATTGTAGCTGGATATACCGGTTCTATAGACGGCGATGTTACATTGAATCATGGTGGTACTGATTATTGGATTGTAAAATTGGATTCAACAGGAACAATTCAATGGCAGAAAACGTTTGGGGGATCCGGTCAGGATTATGCCTCCAGCACCCAACAAACCGCAGACGGAGGATATATTGTGGCAGGATCTAGTAATTCTTATGACGGTGATGTTACCGGAAATCATGGAAGTTATGATTTTTGGGTAGTAAAATTGAACGCAACTGGAACGATTCAGTGGCAGAAATCATTGGGAGGTTCTTTTATTGATGACGCATATAGCATCCAACAAACCACGGACGGAGGCTATATAGTAGCGGGAAACAGTAATTCTACAGACTTTTTTATCGGAAATCATGGAGCTGATGATTATTGGGTAGTAAAATTGAGTACAGCAGGAGTGATACAATGGCAAAAAACATTGGGTGGTTCTGGTGATGATAAAGCTTTCAGCATCCAACAAACCGCAGATGGAGGCTATATTGTAGCTGGAGTAACTTATTCTACAGATGGTGATGTTACAGGAAATCATGGAACTTATGATTATTGGATTGTAAGATCGGATGTAACAGGAACGATACAATGGCAAAAAACATTGGGTGGTTCTGGTGATGATAGAGCTTTCAGCATCCAACAAACCGCAGATGGAGGCTATATTATTGCAGGAATGAGTAATTCTACGGATGGTGATGTTACCGGAAATAATGGAAGTTATGATTATTGGATTGTAAAACTGGAAGAAGATCCATTGTCAACTTCCGATTTTCAACAAGAGCGCATGGTCATTTATCCTAACCCTGCTAAATCAATGCTCAACCTTCAATTACCTAATATTGTGCTAATTAATAAAATTATGATTATAGACCTTAGCGGAAAAATAATCATGGAACAAACTAAGGATACTAAGCAAGTAAATACTGAGGGGCTTGCGTCAGGAATGTATCTAATACAAGCCATTTCAGGAGGGAATAAATGGCAGAGTGAGTTTGTGAAAAACTAATACTGTTTATGTTTGTATTTACTGGAATAAACAAACCCGCCATTTCATTTCGACGGAGAAGTCACGTTATCTGAATGACTTGATGTGATTTAGCTCCGCTGAACATACGTTTCTCTTTCGTCGAAATGATAAACTAAAACGGATGCCCGATAGCTAAACTAAAAACCAAATTTTCTTTTCGCCATGAGCGATTTCCCAAATTTATTTGATCTAAAACCCAACGCTCATCATCTGGTAAATATGGTTTTCGAGTAAGTTTTCGCTGCGTATTTCACCCAAAAATCGTTCTGCTGCACGCCAAGGTCCAAGGGTATGAGAACTCGATGGTCCTATACCGATTTTGAGCATATCAAAAACAGAAATACATTCTTCCATAACTTTAAATTTCATGTTACAAATATAAATGAAGAGATATGTAAAATTAGGTTTTACATCTAAAAAAATAAGAATTTGACAAAAAAATAATAGGATTTAGAATAAACATTGATGATTTTTTAGCGCTTCAAAAAAACTAAAGTTTGAGTTTAATTTAGTAATTACATTAATAAAATCAATAAATTTACTATGTATTAACTAAAAAATTAAAAATTATGGAACCATCTGATGCTAATCCCATACCCAATAAATTTGAAAAAATAGTTGATATCCTGATCCGTTTGGGAGTTTTATTTTTGCTGATTACCTGGTGTTTTGATATTTTAAATCCATTTAAATTAATTATGATTTGGGCATTTGTAATTGCGATTGCCATTTACCCCGTTTATCTGTCTTTTGTTAAAATCTTATATGGGAAAAGAATTGTAACCATTGTCTTGCTGATACTTATAATGCTAAGTGTTATTATCGTTCCAAGTTTTTTGGTTACAAAGTCTTTATTTGAAGGAGTTAACCATGTTCGGGAAGTTTATGAAAAAGGAGAGCATTTAATTCCACCACCTGGGAAAAACACGGCAAACTGGCCAATTTTCACAAAACCAATTATCGATATCTGGCAATCGGCTTCTGATAATTTACAAAAGACGGTTTTGTTATACTCGGAAGAATTAACGGCTGTTGGAAGGTGGGCATTAGCTGCTTTTGCAGATATAGGAAAGGGTATTTTACAATTTAATGCTTCTATAATAATTGCGGGTATTTTTTTAGCTTATTCGAAATCGATGAAGGAAGTTTCTAAAAAAGTATTTACAAAATTAGCAGGGGAAAATGGAGAAAATTATTCCTTATTAACTGCAATGACTATTCGGAATGTTGTAAAAGGTTTTCTGGGAGTTGCCTTAATCCAGACGACTATGGCCAGTCTCGGTTTTTTTATAGCAGGTGTGCCATTTGCGGGGCTATGGACCGTGATTTGTCTTGTTCTTGCCGTAATTCAGGTAGGAATGGGAATTATTGTAATTCCGTTATCAATCTATATGTTTTCAGTTACTGACGCAACAACAGCCACTATCTTGGCTGTGTGGTTGGGTATCACTCTAATGGCTGATAATATATTGAAACCGATTTTATTAGGAACAAATAACCCTGTCCCAATGCCTGTTGTTTTTCTGGGCGCAATTGGGGGGTTTCTATACAATGGTTTCATTGGGCTTTTCTTAGGTTCAGTTATTCTTACCATTGGATATAAATTATTTATAGCTTGGATAAATACCAAGAATCAAGAATAAATCATAGACCAAAACCAATTTTACTGACAATTTTTGGACAAAATAAAAGCTCCCTTTGTTTTTATTTAAAAAAATTAAAGGAGCTTTATTTATTTTATTCTTCTGACAAAAGTGCCTTTTTAATCTCATTTAATTCCGCAACTTTTTCATCACTTACCTTTGGATATTCTAATCCCATTTCGTCCAATGTATGAATTACTGCAGAAGCAATCGCGATACGCGCGTAGGATTTATTATCTGCCGGAATTACATACCAAGGGGAATCTTCTGTTGAAGTATTTTTAATCAATTCTTCGTAGGCATGCATGTATTCATCCCAATGTTGGCGTTCTTTGGCATCGGCAGTGCTGAATTTCCAGTTTTTATCTGCATCATCAATTCGTTCTATAAAGCGTTTTTTCTGTTCGTCTTTGGATACATTCAGAAAAAATTTAACCACAACAGTTCCGTTACGGCGTAAATATTTTTCAAAATTTCTTATATCTTCAAATCGTTCGTCCCAAATATTTTTGGTAATTAATTCCTCGGCAAGTTTTTGTGCCTTTAAAATGTGCTCATGAACTCGAACTACCAAAACTTCTTCGTAGTAGGAACGGTTAAAAATTCCAATTCTACCGCGCTCTGGTAAGTGTTTTTGGCAACGCCATAAAAAATCATGATCTAATTCTTCTGAACTGGGTGCTTTATAAGAAGAAACCTGGCATCCCTGAGGATTTACACCCGAAAGAACATGTTTAATGGCTCCGTCTTTACCCGCTGCATCCATCGCCTGAAAAATCAGTAGCAAAGACCATTTATCTTGAGCATATAAAATTTCCTGCATGGTGGCTAAAGCATCGACCCCTAATTCTAGGGTATCAGCAACCAATGATTTATCACCTTTATCCAAATCAAAGTCAACATCGCTTTTATAATCTTTTAGGCGAAAAGAATTTCCTTCACCAACACAAAATTGCCCTGAAAATTTTTTAGCGTGCTCGATACGCTCTTTAGGACTCAGTTTTTGAAAATTCTTAAGATTTTTTTCGGGGAATTTGATTTTTTTTGACTTATCATTTTCTGATGACTTAGACTTTCCCATATTGAATGTTTTGATGTTAATAATGAATTCAAAAGAAACAGAAAGATTTAACTTTCCTATCAAATTTACTGAATTTGAACTTATTAAAAATATGAATTGATTTTTTTTTACCTAGCGGAATCCGTTTTGAATTACTATTTGCTGTTTTAAAAAGGATAACCGATTGCCAGATTAAATATTAAATTTTCATTACGCCAAGTACCGCTGCCTAAATTTATATCATCAATGACCCAGCGCTCTCCATTGGGTAGATAGGGTTTTCTAATAGGGAAGGCGAAGTCTGTTCTGAGAATTAGGAAAGATAAATCAAAACGCAAACCGACTCCGGTTCCAACTGCAATATCATTCATGAAATCTTTAGAAAATTTAGAGCCTGGTTTGTCTGGATCATCGCTTAGTAACCAAATATTACCTGCATCTACAAACAGTGCCCCTTTAAGTTTTCCATATATTTTTGCCCGGTATTCGGTATTAAATTCCAATTTTATATCCCCTGATTGATCTTCTGTTATGGAATCAGTCTGCATTGCCGGATCATAATAACTTCCCGGGCCAAGGGAACGTGCGCGAAAAGCTCGAATACTATTGGTCCCCCCAATAAAAAACTGTTTGATATATGGCATTTGCTCCAAATTACCATAGGCAAATCCCGCTCCTACAATAAGTCTGCTAGCAAGTTGAGATTCTTTCGAAAGTTTTAAAAAATGCCTGAATTCATTTTCTATTTTTACAAATTGGCTGAACGGAACGCCAAACACCTTGATGGTATCACCAGCTTTACCGTTTGCACCGGTAAGCAAACCGGTAATATTTGCCGAAAGATCAACTGATACTTTATTGTAGAAAGTGTTTGTCAATCTCTTCTTCATTGTATTCGAATAGGTAAAGGAATAGGTAGGACCAAAAACTAACTGTTTTTCAATTACTTTCTCAAGAGAGGGATTTTGTTCCATCTGCTCTTCATATAGAGCGGTTACATTTTCTGGTCTCGCATACGTAATTTCAGTAAGGTTTAAATGATGTTCTTTTCTTTCGTTTGCTTTCCATAAATACCCAAAGGCTGTATTGAAAGTAGCCAAGGTATACAATTGCGTTCTGTTTTGGAATTCATACCCAAAAGTTGCTTTGGTTTTTGGTACAAAAGCACTCGACGATTTAATTTGAAAAGGAGCTATGATTCGTGGCCAAATCAAATTTGATTCTGTACCCAATCGGTAAACATTATATCCTTCATTTTGTCCCGATACCTGAACTTCAAATCCCCCAAAAACAGAAACAGTAAGTAATTCGGCACCTTTAAAAGCGTTGCGATTGCTCCAATTTGCATTTAACTCGGTGCCGGTATAATTTGCATCATTTGTTTTGGCTAAAATTTCAAAACTGATAGATTTCTTTTTAAAAGGAGTAAGATAATAATAGGCATCTAAATAATTTCCAATAGTATCTGCAACTTTGAATTGGTTTTTCACAAATTTGAAAGTACCTAAACTGACCAATCGGCTTAGGGATAAATTATGATTTGTACGATTGTACAGATCATCTTTCTTAAAATACAAAGCACGATCAAAAATTTTTGGCTTAAATAAATTTTCCCCGCCAATTATAGTAAAATCATTGTGTTTTGTAATAGAATCAGGCTTTATTACCAGACTATCACTACTGATGGAATAATTCGGGTAAATAATTATTTTATTGATTTTGTATTGTTCTGTAGACAATTTTGGCGCCTCATTCTTCACTTTTACAATCAGATCAACCTCATGATTGGCAACAGTACTGTCCACTTGAATTTTTAGATAATCTGGATTAAAATAGAAAAAACCCTTTTCTTTAAGCTTGGTATCTATACGAACTCTTTCTTTCTTTATTATGTCGAGGCTATAATGGTCACCCTTTTTCAATAGGCTTCTACGGCTAGTATTTCGGACTTCACGAGAGATTGCCGAGGAATCTTCCGGGAATTTTACTTCTCTGATTTTGAATTTTTTAATAGACCTTACATTATAATTTGCTTCAACTGTTTTTCCTCTATGAACGGAATCCACCGAAATTTTAGTATTGAAAGAACCATTATTTTCTGCGAAATTTTGAAGAACACTTTTGTTGTATTCTAAATCCACCTGACTGTATAAAACAGGAGCTTCACCTACTTTAGTTTTGAGCCAATGTCGTATCCCTTTTTCTTTTTTTGGTGTGCCTGCAATATTATAAATAAATAACTTCGGTCTTAATCCGAGAATATCAGAATTTGGTTTTGGACGTACTAATTTCTTTAACTCTGATTTCAATTCAAGGTTTTCTTTCTTCGAAGTTTCGTCTCCTTCGATTTTTATTTTCGCACCAGTATATAGCAATTCCCCTTCAGCCAGATACTTTGTATTACTGCATGAACTGGCAAAAAACACCAAAAGAAGAAAATATGATAAATGAGACCTATTCATCAGATTTCTTTTTTAGTTCTTTTTCTCTTTTCTCTTTTAACTTTTCCGCCTCACTTTTACGAAATAATTCTTTGAATTCTTCATAGTCCAGTGTAACGATAAAAGCAATACCGGTTTCGATAACCTCACCTTGAAGTGCCACTTGGTATTTATTTACACGATAACCTCTTATTTTATATTTTCCGTCTTTTGTAAGTTGGTAATCCAAAAAAACATCTGTACCAATGTTTGATGATCCTTGATTAGCCTCTTCTGATCCTTGCAATCCAAAATTACTTCCCACAGTAACTTTCAAACGATCACTGAACATTTTCTTTGAAACCTCCACATTCAAATCGGTTCTGTTTTCTAGTTGCCCTGAAGAGTAATCTTCGGTTGCCGTTAAATCAAAATTTAGCTCAACACCACTGATTAAATCTCCAGCAAAATTATTCATCTGTTGGGTCAAAATTTTACTGGCGCTTTCCCTGGCCATAGAAGCCGCAGTAACATCTCCTGTTTCACTGGCAAAAGGATCTTCACCCATAAAACGACCAAACAGGAGCAAAGCGAAAACTTGTTTGTTTAATTCATCCGGATTTTGGCGTAATTGATCTAATTTAGATTTAATGGTATTTGAAACTTCAGCAGATACGGTAGTGTTTTCAGGCATAACAATATTGAAGCTAATGTCAGGTTTCATTAATTCCCCACTAACTTTTAATTCTGTTTCAAAAGGAATTTTTTCTTTGTACGTATTTTTTGCTTGGTCCGAAATATTTCCAAGTTGATCATACATCAGATCGATTGGGGCTGTTTTGATTTTATAAATTGCTGTAACAGAAATGTTGGCGCTTGTTGGATCACCTGTCCAGATAACATAACTTCCTTTCTTGATATCAAATTTCTTTTTAATCGAATTAAAGGTCATTTCATAAGATCCTTCACTAAACTCATATTTACCTGTTAAAGTAGTTTTTCCTGAAGGATCAATGCCTCCATTTAGATTTGCCGCCCCTTTTAATTTTAAAAAATCACCATTGGCTTTATCAATAATTAACGTTAAATCGGCCTCTTTGTCTACTTCAATATTGACATAAGCATTAAATCCTTTTACATCAGATGTACTGTTAATGGTATCAATACTAACCGTTTCATTAAATTCAGGATGGTCCTGATCGATAAATTCGACAATTCCCTCACGATCTGCTATTGACGGAGCAGACTGTGGTACAACAACGGTTAATTTAGTGTCTTTGTTTATTTTGATATTTCCTTCCACTGTAGGGTTTTCAAAAGTGCCTTTTAACGTTAGATGATTATCTAAAAATAATTCGCCATAAAACAAATCATTATCTTTAGCTTTTGAGTTAACGGCCTTAAAATTCTCAGCATCGATAGCTAAATCAAAGCCTAAATTGCTGTAATTCTGACTATCGATTTTACCGTTTATTACTAATTCATTATCACTTTCGTCTTTTATGACAAAACGGTCGAATAAAATAAGATCGTTTGTAAATGTGATTTTATCGTTTACTGACTTGAACTTTGCATTTAATTGTTTTATTTTAAAACCTACATCATTGAATTGCAATTCGCCAATTACCATTGGTTTATTTGAGTTCCCTATAATCTGAAAATTCCCAGTCAAAAAACCTGTACTTTCTGTAATTTGATCCATTGAAAACCCTTGAATACTCTTCATATTTAGTTTCTCAATGAGCAGCTTCATATCAAGATTTCTATCATTTGAATTATAAATACCATCCAGATTAACTTGATTTCCATGACCTGTGATAGCAATTTTTGTATCGTAAGTATTTGCGGTCTGGTTATTAACTTTTATGGCGATAGTTCCGAGAGTGTCCTTTTTAAAACGAAAATCTTCAATTGTCAAATCAGAAATAAAAACAGGATTTGTTGTTGCAGTCTTCAATAAAGCATTTCCATTGACTTTTCCACTCATTTGTAAATCACTTTTTAAAACCATTTTTGAAACGGTTCCTACTTCAAAATTTTTGAAATCGACTGCAATTGGAGCATCTGGATCTTCGGATTGAGATTGTATTTTAATTGTGTTTCCATCACTTCCTATTTCAAAATCAGATATATTAAGTCCTTTTTTACCAAAGCGAATCGCATTACCCTCAGATAAATTGTAAGTATCGTAATCAAGCAGAAGAGTTTTAGGATCAATAGTAATTTCTGAATTTCCGTCCAAAGCCTTTAATGTCCCCGATAAAAAATAACGATTCTTATCATTTAAATCTTTTAGCTGTAGGGAATAATCCAAAATGTTATTTTTTACTTTTCCGAAAATATTAGTATAAGGTGATTGTATTGCAGATCCTTGTATATCATCTACAAGCAGGCTGTATACTAGACTATTGTCTTGGGTATCAATATTTAAAACCGCTCCGTTAATGGTGTTTTCTCCATAAATTAATTTTGAAGTTGAACCATTTAGCATAATATAATCATTTTCAGAATTGTATTTGCCCACAACAGTTATCGGATCAAAACTTTTCAATTCAGACAAGAATACCAAAAAAATGGGATGGTGTTTTATCTCCATTTTTAAATCAAATTGTTGTGTTTCGGTACCTAATTTTTTTGACTTTGGATTGGTATCATAATATCTCGTCAAAGAATTTGAGAATGCGTTTGCAATCTGAGATAATTTGTATTTACCATTTACTTCTGCATTCAAAAAAGAAGATTGTAAAAGCAATGTGTTTTTATCCACAGTGGATGTAGCAACCAGTGTGATACTATCTAGTGTAACTTCATGTTTTTCGTTGCTAATGAATAGGGTATTAGCTTTAATATTTCCATTTAGATAATCTAAATCAATAGTTTGAAAATCAGCATCAATTATCCCTTTCAATTTCATAGGTCCTGCATGAAGATTTAATTTGTTTAAATCAGCAATATCAACATTCAGTTTTACTTTTGCTGATGGATATTTATCTCTAAAACTTCCGCTACTAATTAAACCAAAAGTAAGATTTGGGTCTTTTGCATCCGCTGTCATGTCAAAATCTCCGTTCTTAATTACTCCATTAAGGTTTATATTTTGATAGACATATTTATTATAATGAGCTTTAATGATGGTTGCACTTCCAATTGCATTTGCCGTTTTGGGATTTAATCCTGTTCCTTTTATAGTTGCTTTTAAAGTAATTTTTCCAATCGAATCATTTTTAAGAAGCCTTCCTAAATCAAAATTGTCGAACTCTGCTTGAGCATCGTATTTTTCCAGTTTTTTCCTTCTGTGGTCAAAACTTGTTTTGATTTTGGCATTACCTGAACTAGTCAACAAATTCAGATTGGTATAAAAATTATCAATTGTTCCTTTGAAAGTTCCCTTTACACTAAATTGTAGAGGCAATTGAATCGAGTTTGGAATAGTTCCTTTAGGCACAAACGCATCGAGGTCTTTTGCACTGGATTTGAAATCTTTAATAGTCAGATTAAAATTAGCTTTCTTCAAATCGGGTAAACCAATTATTTTTCCACTGGCAGCAATTTTGGTTGAACCAATTCCACTAATTTCTAAATTCGGAATTTCAATATTTTTTAACTTGCCGGATACCTTACTATTAATTAGCAATATAGCAGTGGGATTACTTTTAAAAGGATTGGTTTCAGATAATTTGGGAACAAATAATAAAACGTCTTTAAATCCCAATTTACTTTTCTTCAAAGTAGCCGTGATTCTTAATTCTCCCAATTTTTTAGTCAAGGATGCTATCGATGGATACCCAATTAGAATCTCATCTTTCAATAAAGTCTGTGGAGTTCTCAAATATAATTTTTTCAAATAAGCATTTTTTTTGCCGTAGAAAAAATCAGTTGTAAAAGACTGAACAATCAAGCCACTTTGTTCTGCAGCTTTAAAAGAATTTACATTTCCGGAAATATTTTCGGGATTGTAATTGATATTTTCAACTTCTAAATTTAGATTTTTAAGGTTCAAATGGTTGTAGTCAAATCCTTTTTTTAAGACAATTGCATTATTATCATCATAACGAAAATCAATTTGTTTGAAACTCGTTTTATTTATTTTAATTTCCCAATTATTTGATCCATTTGCATTTTTTTCTTGCTTTGCACTGGATTTATTTGTTTCTCCCAATGCTAAAACTCCTTTGGTATCCAACAAATCGATGCTTTTGATGAGCAAAAATTGTTTATTGAGATCAATTTTATCAAATTTGACCAATAGATTTTTTAAGGCTATTGTAGTGCTGAGTTTTGAATTTTCATCCGAATAATCAACTGCAAGTCTCCTGAAATCAATTTCTCCTAATTGTAACTTTAAAGGAATTTTAGAGGATCCTCTATCCCGAATAGTTTTGTTTGCGGTTTTAGCTAAACCTTGCTTCAATTTTAATTCTAATCCATTGATTGTGATTTTTGGAACTTCAAAGTTCATTTTATCAAGATCAAAAGTTTCAATAGCGGTATTGAAATGTTTTAGGTTAATATAAAAATAGTCCTTTGAAAGAGCGTCTTTGTAATTTACTTTTATTCGATTCAGGTTAATTTCGCCCAGCGAAAACTGTAGGGGTGTAGCATCCTCTTTCTTAGGTTTTTCTTTAGCAGTAAAGGCTTTAACAATATAATCGAAATTAAAAATACCTTTTGCGTCACGTTTTAAATTGGATGTAATTCCTTCTATTTCCAGCGAATTGATTTCTACTTTGTTATTTAACAATTGGAATAGGCTAATATCAATAGCTAATTTTTCGCCAGCCAAAAGCGTATCTTTTTTTTGATCTTCAAAATAAACACCTTTAAGAATTACTTTTTCCGGAAAGCCAATCTTGAGGGAATCTATACTTACTTTGGTTTTGATTTTACCTTCAATATAGTTTACAGTTTTATCTTTAATAAAATGCTGCACAGAAGGAATTTGAATTACAAGTATTAACAGGAATAGCAATACGAAAATCGCTGCTATTATTCTTAGGAAAATTTTTACTATTTTCTTTAAGTTCTTTTTCAAATGAAAACATTTTAGGTTTAAAATTAGCCATTTTAAACCGAAATTGCAATTTTAAATGCTAAAGCAAACCGCTGATTTTTTAAAACTATAAGAGCCATATTTAACTTTCCAACAAGGAAATAAATTAGCTGTTTTTATTTGAAAAATTAAGAGCTTTCATAGTACAGAATTTAGGTTCTGTATATAGGTATCTCATTAAATTCTGCTGCTTGTTTTTCATCCAATAATGTGTCTTTTACAGACATTAACATTGCTTTATTTGAAGTAAAAAGTTCACGGTTAAAATTAATCACTGTGGTTATGTCAATGTCTTCAATAGGCTCGTGTTGTGCCTTTAGATAGAAATCGTTTAAAGCACTTGTGTAATTATTTTGGATAGTATTAAAAATAGACTGCAGTTTTTCAAAACTGACCAATTCCTCTCGTGTTAGAAAAGCATTTAATTCAAGGTACAGTTTTTCAGTTTCTTTTTTATGATGTATAAAAAAATTGTATTTAATATCTTTTGAGGAACTTCTGAGATTTGAAATATTAGTTCCTATGTCCTTTATACTTTTTACAGAATGCATAGAACTTCGTACGGCCGAAATTAGCAGATTAAGCTCTGAGTTTTGTTCCGGTTGCAATTTAATTCTCAGTTTCAAATAAAAGGTTTGTATCTCTCCTTGCAACTGTTTTAAAAATTCATATTTTTCTTCCTCATTCTTCGAAAAATAGTTTCTTTTTTCGTTGATTTTCTTAAAATCAGCCTGTTCACGAAATGATTTTGTATCAATTTTAAAAAGTTCCAGATTAAAAATCATTGAATTATGAATGAAATATTTTGTTTCTCTTCGAAATAAATCTAATGCTGTTTCGGGTTCGGTGATATTGGCATGACCAATAAAAGCGGCAGTGGAAGAGTCAGTATCTTTGAAAAAATATTCTAAAAACTTTGAAAACAAATTCAGTATCGGGAGAAAAATTACAATGGCTAATAGATTAATTAGACTTGAAAAAGTAACCAATCCTATCAGTGGGTCTTTAATTTTAAAAATATCCGTAATTAGCGTCAAGATTTGCTTTAGAAACAGAAAAGCTAAAGCAGTAATAAAAATATTGAAAAGTAAATTACCTAGTGCAACTCTTTTTTTGGATGCATTTCCTCCTAAAGCACTGAGCAAAATTTTGATAATTGTTCCGGTTTCAGAACCCAGTACAAGAGCAGCAGCATTAGGAAAGTTTATAGCTCCGGCATAAAGGGCACTAAGTGTAAGTGCCATGGTGACAGAGCTGGATTGAACAAGTACAGTAATAATAAAACCTATAATCAAGAAAACAATCAGAGGCATTTGTGCGTATTGTGTAAAATCAAAATCTCTTACCTGACTTTCCATAGCCATTTTCATAAAGGAAATCCCGATAAATAATAATCCAAATCCAAAAAGAAAATAAGACAGGTATTTAATTTTTTTACGATTACCAAAAAAGATTAGTAAAAGCCCTCCGGAGCAAACAGCCGGATAAGCAAAAACTTCAATGTTTACCCCAAAACCTAAAGTAGCGACTAACCAACTGGCAAGCGTAGTTCCTAGATTAGCTCCCAAAATAATGGCCATGGCATTTTTCATGCTAAAGACGCCTGCACCTACAAAAGCTAAGACCATTAAAGAGACCATGGAACTACTTTGAAGAACAACCGTTATAACAACACCACCCGCAACTGCACCAATATTGTTTTTGGTAATGCGTTGCAGAAAAAGTTTAAAATTCCTGCCGGAAAGGTTTTTTAATGATTCCTCAAGCAAATGCATGGCAAAAAGGAATAATCCGATACCCGCTAAAAGTTTGAAGGCCGTATTAAGCATATCCGTAGTCATAAGCAGTCCTAAAGATAATAATAAAAAAGATTTATATTAAATTTAGAAATTATTTATTGTCTTAAAAGACAGCTCATAACGAGTATATTTATAGCAAACGAAGCAGTAAATTATAAGTAAAATATTTTTATTTTTTTAGGCTAAGACCTACCGGTACCATCAAAACACCTTTCTCATAAATATTCAAATAGAGTAGGATAGGACTTTTTTGACCTTCCCACTTTACTTCATAAACATCCAGAAAACCGGCTCCCATATCACTTCTTTTTGTTGGAAATGGACAACAGCTTTCTAATTTCGTATAGGTTAATTTCTCACCTTTTGGCCCTGCTAACGCATTGAGATAGCGTTGTTGATTAATGCTTTCATCTTTACTGTTTCTGAAAAAAATATTAATAGGATAGTCTTTATCATAACCGTATCTTTTATCAGTGCTAAATTGTGTGATTACAAAAGTATTCTCTGCTGTAAGTTTAGGATTAGGAGCATTATCGTCAACATTTTTTAAAGTTGATTTTGTGCTTACACAAGAAGCGGAAAAGAGTAGTATAGCGATAAAAACTATTGATTTTTTCATAATTGTTTTATTTATTTTCTTCCTTAATTTTAGATAAAGCGTTTTTAATGCAAAGTCATAAGCCATGACAACACTACAAATATAAAAGAACTTTTTTGAGGTTGGTTACTCAAAACTAAATTTGCCGGACTAATTGTGATAATATTAAATAACATATTCCTTACTTTTGCAAAAAAAATACACATGAATTTTATTTTTCAGACTTGGCCATGGTATGTTTCTGGTTTTTTAATCGGCATGATTATGCTTTGTTTAACTTATTTTGGTAAAACCTTCGGAATGTCGTCTAATTTGCATTCTTTGTGTTCTATGACTGGAATAGGGAAGAGGGTCCCATTTTTTAATTATGATTGGAAATCACAACGTTGGAATTTGGTAGTAGTTTTAGGCGCTATGTTAGGAGGATTTGTTGCAGTTCATTTTATGAGCGACCCTTCAAATGTTACTATTAATCCAAAAACAATTTCTCAGTTGTCTGAACTGGGAATAGATGCACCAAACGGGAAATTACTGCCTGACGCACTTTTTGGAAAACAGATTATGGATTCCCCAAAAAGTATTTTAATATTGGTCATTGGTGGGATTTTAATTGGCTTCGGAACACGTTATGCTGGCGGCTGTACTTCAGGCCATGCTATTTCAGGATTGAGTAACTTACAACTTCCGTCTTTAAAAGCTGTAATCGGATTTTTTATTGGCGGATTGATTATGGCTCATTTTTTATTACCCTTAATTTTTTAAATTATGAATATATTAAAATATTTGCTTGTTGGATTTGTTTTTGGGATTGTACTGACCAAATCTGAAGCAGTTTCCTGGTATAGAATTTATGAAATGTTTCAGTTTCAATCTTTTCATATGTACGGAATTATAGGAGTGGCGGTTGCAACGGGATTGACTGGTATCCAAATAATAAAAAGAAATAAATTAAAAAACATTAAAGGATTACCAATAGAAATTCTTGATAAAGAAAAAGGATCCACTCGATACTGGATTGGAGGATTGTTTTTCGGATTGGGATGGGCATTGGTTGGTTCTTGTCCAGGACCTATATTTATTCTTATTGGAGCTGGATTTTTTCCTGTAATTTTTATTTTTATTGGCGCATTGATCGGAACATTTATCTATGGCTTATTGAAAGATAAATTACCACATTAAAACTATATATCTTGGGCTACAAAATAGCATTTTCTTAAAAAGAGAATGCTATTTTTTTTTGATTTAACTTTAAGATACCATTCACAATAAAATATTGTGCAGCAATATAAGTCAGCATGATTAAGAAAGAACCCGAAGGAATTGGGCTGTAAAATTTATTGAAAGCCAGAATACTATCTGAACTCACAAAAAAAACAGCGCCCACTAAAATTGGATTGTCAGATAACTTTACCCAAATAAAACTGCCTTTAAATGCAAAATAAAGCATACTGGTGATTACTGTGGCATATACCAAAACTGGAATTTTTAAAGGACCTAGTTTAGGAAATAAGGTAAACACCATCACTGCAAAATAAACAAGAATTAAAGAAATACCAATCCAATATTTTGATTTATTTTCAATGGTTCTGGCTTTTTCTTGTTTACTGAATAGCAAAATGTAAACAATATGGGAAATTAGAAAAGCAATTAATCCTAATATAAAATACAACTCAGCACGATCAGAAAACATTAAGATCACATCTCCGATCCAAGAAAAAAGCAAAGCAATCATGAGAATTTTTTTTGAAGCAAAATTTTCAGATATATAGACCGCTAAAATCAAAAAAGGAATTAAAAATGGTTTCAAATACCAAGCAATATTTTCATATCCGAAAAGAATTATTAAAAGATAAAGAACACTAAAACCTATATAACTTTTCAATACTAATTTATTTTCCATGGATTAATTTTAAGATTAGGCTAAAGCTAGTTTTTCTTTTTCGAAATTGACGCTGACGAAATAAATGTTGACTACTAAAGACAGTATTAAATAACTTATAACCAAATAATTTGCGAAAGGGAATAGTTCATTCATTTTAAACCAATCTCCAAAATAAGCGATAATGGCAATTCCAAACAGAAAACGAATTCCTTCCCAAAACAAAGAAAATTTTCGAGTATCCATCAGTTCGGTATAACTGTAAACGGAGATAAAAATAAAGGCACCATAAATAAATACGTTAGGTAAACCAATTATCGCAATAGAACTATATAAATAGCTAATAAATAATAGTGTTACAACAGCCTGAAAAATGGACCAAAATATTAATTTATTAGAATTTTGAGTTCCGTATTTTTCAAAAGTATATACGTTAGAAATTTTGTTTACCGGGAATTTTTCTTCGAAATTTTCGGGACGCCAACCAGTCGGTTTAAACCAAATAGTCAATTTATCTTTCCAATTTTCGGCTCTCCAGGCATCAGTAATAAGTAACCAAAGATGCTGGAAATTAATCCGAATCGGGTTCCATGTTTGAGCAGGTCTTGTGATACCAAAAACGGGAGGAACAGTTTCTAATTCTTCCTGAAAAGTACCAAATAACTTGTCCCAAATTATAAAGATTTGCGAATGGTTTTTGTCCATATATTCAGGATTAATAGCATGGTGCACCCTGTGGTGAGATGGCGAAACCAGAATATTTTCAAGAAAACCAATTTTCTTGATGTGTTTGGTGTGGTACCAAAACTGCAGAAACAAATGAATAGGCAATGTTACTGCTATTACTTTTGCAGGAACTCCTAAAAGAGCTGCAGGAATCAGTAAAAAAGTAAATAAATTGACAAAACTGGAAACAGGTTGGCGCAAAGCACACGCCAAGTTAAACTCCTCACTGCTGTGATGAATGGCATGTTTGTTCCATAAGAAATTGATTTGATGAGACAAGCGGTGACTCCAATAGCCATAAAAATCAATTGCTATAAAACCAACAATATAGGCGAGGATGGTTGCCTCCATTTGGAAAAGAGCAATTTTGGAAACAATCCAATCGTATGAAATTAAAGTAATGCTAAGACCTAAGACGTCTTTTACAGAATTGACCATTCCAGAACTTATACTGGATACAGAATCCATATTTGGAGCGGTATCTTCTCCTTTGTAACGTCCGTATAGTTTTTCAAGCAGTATTAATATTAAAAAGATTGGCATTGCAATAACCAAAATTTTACCGTATTCTTCCATAATTCATATAATTTTATTCAAATATAGAATAAAAGTATATATTTTTTGAATTATTAACAGTAATTAATTTTTTATGCAATGCCAATCTGATATTATACTATTTCTGCACTTAATCCAGCTTCAAGTAGCTGTGTGCATTGTGGTTTTAATTTATCATAAGGACCCGTTTTCACGGTACACTTTCCGTTATAATGCACAATCAATGAACATTGTTCAGCTTGTTCGGGCGTATGATTGCAAACACGGATTAAAGTATCAATAACGTGATCAAAAGTATTTACATCGTCGTTATAAACAACGATCTCATTGTCGAGAGAAGTAATTTCTTTGACACTGACTCTTTCTCTTACTTTTTCTTTAGTACTCATTTTGGTAGGTTTTTGTACTTTCGTAATTAATTAATTTACACTAATTTACGTATTTTAAAGAAACCCAATTGTTTCTTTGAAATTTTTTAACATACGTTAAGCCTTTTTCAGTACAGGAAGCATCAATAAAAGGGATGTCTTCTTCATAAAAACCGCTTAATAGTAGGGTTCCTTTTGGATTTAAGGAATTCACATAACTTTGCATGTCATTCAACAAAATATTTCTGTTGATATTAGCAATAATTAAATCATACTTTTTCCCTTCTAACAAAGCTGCTTCACCTTCATAAACGCTAATATGTTTGCAATTATTACGTGCAGCATTTTCGATAGAATTTAGATAACACCAGTTATCAATGTCAATAGCATCAATTGGCTGAGCTCCTTTCATTTCTGCTAGAATAGCTAAAATTGCAGTTCCGCAACCCATATCAAGAGTTTTCATCCCAGTCACATCTGTTTCCAATAAATGTTGAATCATCATGTGAGTTGTTTCGTGATGCCCCGTTCCAAAACTCATTTTTGGTTCTATAACAATATCAAATTCGGCATTGGTTTTAGGATGAAAAGGAGCGCGTACATGACAATTTCCTTCAACATCAATAGGTTCAAAATTCTTTTCCCATTCCTCATTCCAATTTACTTGTTCGATTTCTTCGAAAGTATAGGCTATTTTAAATTCTTCTGATTGTAATATGAAGATATCGTCAAGAATGTTCTCATCCCATAAATCCTTTTGAACAAAGGCAGAAATTCCGGTTTCAGTTTCAGTAAAGCTTTCAAATGCTTTTTCTCCCAATTCCGCTATTAATATTTCTGAACCTAGTTCTTTTGGTTCTATGGCAAAATGATATCCAATATAAATGTTTGACATGTTTGTTTTTTTTTGCAAAGGTAAGTAAATAATCCAGTAAAATTTAAGCACAACAGTAATAACCATAAGGTTTAACAAAATGTTCAGACCTTTATAAGTATTTGACAGATACCCTTTTTAGATCTTCTTCATAAAATTGTTAAGTGCCTTTTTAAGATCATGAATTGGTTTTAAGGATATCTCCGTTCCACTTTCTCCATTAGAGGAATAATCAAACGGGTTATCAAGATCTTTAATCAATTTAAACATATAAGTAATTAAAAATGTAACTACTAATGTGAAAAACAAAGACGCATAAAATGGTTCAATTTTTATAATTAGAAGACAACAGCCTATCAAAATACCCATCGCTTCTAAGATTGCATAAGCAGACCCTATAAAATCCGTATCTCTTATAGTATCAATTCTTAAGATCATTTTTCGAAGGCTATTTTGCTCGTTTTTCATTTTTATGATATACCCCATCTGAATTCCCTCTTTGTCTAATTCTATGAAATAATGGTTCATATCACTTATTTTCGAGAGTATGGATTCAGTCTTTTCATTTTTGTAAAACCAATCTAAAAGTGAGCTGCAGAAAGAATTTTGAAATTCTAAAAATTCAGCAGCAGTTTGGGTGTCCTTGCTTTTGTAAATAGTATAAGTATCGTCAAATAATGACTTCATTGAGGCCGAAAGTTCGCTCGGTAGTTTTTCACTCTCCTTATAATCAGATAATACGCCGCTAATAAGAAACCCTATTAGAAAGATTGTACCGGCTACCAGACTTGTAAAAAGGGCATTAAGCTCAATTACTTCTAATGCAAAATTATGAGAAAGAGCTTTTAAGATACCAATCAAAATGATAAAAGGGGTGATTCGGATGGCAATGGACCATTTTTGCCAAATTTTTCTTGATGATTTTTTAACTGAGTTGGGAAGATTCATGAATTATTAATTGTAAATATTAAAGAGTATGCAAAGATAAAAATGAGTTTAAAATAGCGTTTTATAAGGTTCTGGAAAGAATTCTAAGATGCTGCAAATTTCAGTCATTTATCCAAAAATTTCAAGTGAATTGCAAAATTATTCAATTCCATAATTTGCATAGTCGCAAATAAAAAATCCTGTTGTTACACAGGATTTTAAATTATAAAAAAGTATTTTATTTTTTAGATAGCGTTCACAATTGCTACAAAATCATCTGCTTTTAATGCTGCTCCACCAATAAGACCACCGTCTACATCTGGTTTAGAGAAAATTTCTTTTGCATTATCTGGTTTTACACTTCCTCCATAAAGAATTGAAACATCATCAGCGATATCACTTCCGTAAGCTTTACGAACAGTTTCTCTAATGAATTCATGCATTTCCTGCGCTTGTTCCGGAGAAGCAGTTTCACCTGTTCCGATTGCCCAAACAGGCTCGTATGCTAAAACAATGTTTTCCCAGTCTTTAGCATCGATATGGAATAAACCATCTTTCAATTGGTTTTCAACTACGTTAAAATGATTTCCAGATTGTCTGTCTTTTAATTCTTCACCAAAGCAAAAAATAACAGTCATGTCATGCTCAAGAGCAGTATCAACTTTGCTGGCGATTAAAGCATCTGTTTCATGAAAAATAGCTCTACGCTCTGAATGTCCAAGAATTACTGTATTTACACCAACGCTTTTTAACATATCAGCTGAGATCTCACCTGTAAAGGCTCCACTTTCTGCTTGATGTACGTTTTGCGCAGCAACATCAATATTTGTAAATTCTAAATGGTCAACTGCAGAAGCCAAGTTAACAAATGTTGGCGCAACGATTATTTGTGCGTTACTGTCAGTTGGTATTTTTTCTATCAATTCGTTCAATAAATCTTCAGTTTGCTCTGCGTTTTTATGCATTTTCCAGTTTCCTGCAACAATCTTCTTTCTCATCTTAGTTGTGTTTATATTAAATTTTAGTTTTTATTTTAAGCTTTTTAATGTCTCATTTATTTTGTCAAAATCAGTTTCTATAGCACGATACAAAACAATTTTTCCAGTTTTATCCAAAATGATATATCTTGGAATCCAGTCTAAATCAATCGCTTTCGCAAAAACACCTTTCATTTGGTCATTTGCCATAAACTGATCTCCTTTTAATTGGTGTTTTTCAATTCCGCTTTTCCATTTATCAACGGTTTTATCCATAGAAATAAATATATAGGCCACATCTGGATTGTTCGCCTGTAATTCTTTTAATTTGGGCATTGCCTTTACGCAATCACCACACCAGGAAGCCCAAACTTCTATTACAACAGTTTTTCCTTCATGTTTTTTTATAATATCTTGAAAGGCTATTTGATTTCCGTCAGCAGCTAATAATGTCTCTGCTAAAGCTTCTTTTGAAAAGGCAGATTTTTGTGCGTTAGAGCAAGAAAAGGTAATGAGAGCAATGAATAAGATTAGTAATTTTTTCATTTAATTTTATTTTTACAAAGTTAATCAAAGATATGAAAAGTGGTAGGTAGATTTATGAATTTTGAAACCAGATTCTCAAAAATACCAAGCAATATCGTTATAGTTAATAAAAAACCAAAAAATAGCACCTAAAAGGCATGACCTTAATTTATTTACAGTTTCAGGTCATTACTGTCGTTGTGATGTACCTTCTGTTTGATCGTTCCCTTTTCAAGAATTACAATACTTGGATTAGCTCTTTCAATAGTTTTTAAAGCAATGGCATCACAAAAATAAAAATCAAACGTATAACCAAATTCTTTTTTTGTTTTGGCGATTTGCTCTGGAGTAGATGCAGTCATTCCAATCACTTTATAACCTTTCGATGTAGCGGTCTGTTTTAATTTTTCCAATTTTGATAAGCCATTTTTATCAGAAGTCGTCAAATCATAAGCAACAAATACAACTAATTTAGGCTCATTTAAAAATTCGTCTTTGTAATCAGAACCATCTTTCTCCATCGTGAAATCATGGATAGGAGGGATGTAACCTTCAGTGATTATTTTATCTTTTCTATCAACAAAAGTGGCTCCCGCAGGAAGTGACATTAATTGCTTTTCAGTAAATTCCTTATCAACACCGTTAACTTTGTAGATAAAAATCATTTCAACCACTGATTTTGGAGCGTTATCAGGAATTCTCATTCCTTTTTGAATGTTGTTTCCAACTTTAAAAGGTCTGAAATCTATGATTGGCAGATGATTTAAAACCCAGAAACCCATGAAAGAACACAAGGCGAAACTGGCGTAAATGACAATGTTTTGAACACTATTTCTAAATAATGGTTTGATTAACTTTTTATTTCGAAATAAAATCAGAATAAAAAACAACAATACAACATCTTTAGTGAAGGATTGCCAAGGTGTCAGTTTTAAAGCGTCTCCAAAACAACCACAATCTTTTACCACATCAAAGTAGGCAGAATAAAAGGTTAAGAAAGTAAACATGACGATTAAAAGCAACAGACTCCAAACCGTAAATTTTGTTTTGTAACCAATGAGCAACATTATCCCTAAAACCACTTCAAAAATAACGATGAACAAGGCTATAGCTAATGAAAATGGTACGAAAAAAGGCAGATTGAAGACAGGTTCACTAAAATATTCTGCTAATTTATAAGAGAAGCCGACAGGGTCATTTAACTTAATTAAACCGGATATTATAAATAAAATACCAACGAAGATGCGAGAAAATTGGGTAATTAGATTTCTTAGATTAATCATAGATTTAGGAAGTTATTTGAATTTTATTTTTTGGTCATTAAAATCAAGGCAAAAACCGCATAATTAATCATATCCTGATAATTAGCATCAATTCCTTCTGAAACTAAGGTTTTTCCTTTATTGTCTTCAATTTGTTTAACACGAAGCAATTTTTGAAGAATCAAATCAGTCAAAGAACTTACGCGCATATCACGCCACGCCTCACCATAATCATGATTTTTGGCTTCCATCAACTCTTTGGTCAGTTTTATTTTTGAATCATATAATTGAGTCGCTTCTTCGACGTTTAAATCAGGCTGGTCCACAACACCTAACTCCAATTGGATTAATGCCATGATAGAATAGTTGATAATTCCAATGAATTCACCAGTTTCGTCTTCGTCTATTTTGCGGATTTCGTTTTCCTGTAAACTTCTTATTCTTTGTGCTTTTATAAAAATCTGATCGGTAAGGGAAGGCAAACGGAGTATGCGCCAAGCACTACCATAATCTTTCATTTTGTTGATAAATAAAGAGCGACAAATTGCAATTACAGAATCGTATTCTTGTGAAGTATTCTTCATTATTGGTGTATATTTGTATTCAAATTTTTTCAAAAATAAGGATAATTTTTTGATTGAAGAATGATAAAAGAATGAAGATTGAAGATTATCGATTTTTGAATGCTCAAGTTTTAAAACCCAAAAAGAATGACTATAAATTGTAAAGGCAAACTAATAGATTTAACCACTCCTACGGTAATGGGAATATTAAACATTACTCCCAACTCATTTTTTGACGGAGGAAAGTATAAAAACGAAAGTGAAATACTTACAAGGGTAGAAAAAATGATTACAGATGGAGCGACATTTGTAGATATTGGCGCTTACTCCAGTAAACCCAGTGCGGAGTTTGTTTCTGAGCAGGAAGAAATTGAAAGAATTGTTCCCGTTGTGAATTTAATTCTAAAACATTTTCCGGAAACCATTCTTTCAATAGATACTTTTAGAAGTGAAGTTGCTAAGGCTTGTATCGAAAATGGAGCAGCAATTATAAACGATATCGCTGCCGGGCTTTTAGATGAAAACATGTTGGAGATAATAGCAAAATACAAAGTCCCTTATATTATGATGCATATGAGAGGAACACCGCAAACTATGCAAACGCTTACTGATTATAATGATATTGTAAAAGAAATGTTGTTTTATTTTTCGGAGCGAGTTGCCGCTGCAAGACGTTTGGGAATTAACGATTTAATTATTGATCCCGGTTTTGGTTTTGCCAAAACATTACAACAAAATTTTGAAGTTTTTCAAAAATTGGAATTATTTGAAACTTTAGAGTTACCCATGCTGATAGGGATTTCCAGAAAGTCAATGATTTATAAAACCCTGAGCAGCAATGCTGAAGAAGCTTTAAACGGAACTACAGTTTTAAATACTTTAGCATTAACTAAAGGTGCAAAAATATTGCGTGTCCACGATGTGAAACAAGCCATGGAATGCGTTACATTATTCAATAAAATCAGTCAATAAATGAAATATTTAAGCCTATTGGTTTTGTTCATCTTTGTTTCTTGCGAAAATAAAGAAGAGATATTATTACCAAAGTCAAATGTGACTATCGTAAAAGACATTCAGGATCATTCACCTATCTATATTTTTTTCAGGACTAAAGACAAAGATACATTGGCCGAGGTAAACAGAAAAAACAGTATCATTTCAACCAATTGGATTTTGAATATTGACAAACGTTTGCCTTTACGATTGGTAATTCCGGAAGTGATGAAATTACAAGAAAAAAAACGCGGAGAAAAAGCACATAAGAACGAAGCAGCGCAGAATTATTATTCGTACGCAGATAGTATTGGGAAAAACTTAGCTTTTATTCCTTTCACGGAAGTGTATTATAAATTAGAAAAACCAAAATCTGGGCTTATTGTATTTTTTGACAAGAATAATGATATTTCAGTGGATAATGTAGCGGTTAAAAGAGAAGAATTAGCAAACTATCTCAGTGCATTAGTAATTGATAAAAAGAGTAAAACGATATTTTGTTTTGATAAAAACTTGAAGTATGGAAGTTACATCCAAAATAAAATTTTTATTAGAAGTTTGAATTTTAGAAAATCTGAACTAACACCGGTTATTATCAATCAAGAATTTGTTTACTAAATAAAAAAAAGGCTTCCCCGTAAAAGAAAGCCTTTTTTTTTAGCGCCAGAATTATTAGCTAATAGGTTCCACCGCCTCCGCCACCGCCACCGGAACCACCTGGATTTGTAGTGATAAGTTGCCCTCTTATTTCTCCTCCTGGGGATGCAGCACTATGCAAGTTAACATAATAGAGATTGGCTAATAGATCAGCTTCTTGGCTTGCATTTAAAGGAGGGCTTGTATAGTCCATTGGAGAGCTTAAATCTGTGATAGGAAAGACAATTCCCCCATCAACTCCTACAGCTCCTTTATGAACATGAGCCTCTGTGACAGTTAAACCTGTATATATAACTCTTAATGTGAATATTTTTGTGGTTTTATCAAATTTAAGAACAGCAGTTCCATAAGCGTCTGTCGTAGTATTAGGAGGAACTTCGCTTGGACCATCTAAATCAGCATTAAAAGTAACTATAATGTGCGACGGAGTAGGATCATTATTATCATCATTATTACATGAAATAAACGCTGATAAAATGGCAAAAATAACTAAAAACTTAATTGAACGTTTCATAACAAAATATTTTAAAGGTTAAAGAAATAAATCAAATGCGATTAGAAAGCAAGTGATTTTTTGCAACACAAATATTTAATGAACGGTTTATTGCAAAACATCTGCAATTGTGTATGATAAAGTTAGAAGTTTTAATCTTTAATCAGGAATAAAATTAAGTTAAAATACTTATTTCCAAATTGTTAATAAAAAAAATAATTATTAGGGTTTTTTGAGCGAAGTTAAAAAACACCATATTATCAGTAAAAAATAAATTCAAAATATAATTTTTATTAAAAAATATAAATTGCAAAAAGCTGAAAATTACTGATGATGATAGGGTTCGTTTCTCAAAATAGTGAAACCGCGATACAATTGCTCAATAAAAAACAAACGAACCATTTGGTGGGAGAAGGTCATCAGCGAAAGTGAAATTTTTCCTTGTGCTTTTGCATAGACTGTTTCCGAAAAACCATAAGGGCCACCAATCACAAAAACCAAAGTTTTAATACCCGAATTCATTTTCTTTTGTAATTCTTCTGAAAATCCAACGCTGGAGAAGTTTTTTCCGTTTTCGTCCAATAAAACAAGTTGGTCGGTCGGGCTTATTTTTGCCAAAATCAATTCCCCTTCTTTTTCTTTTTGTTGACTTTCGGATAGGTTTTTTACATTTTTGATATCGGGAATAATGTCCAATTCAAATTTGATATAAAAAGACAAACGCTTGGTGTAATCGTCTATTAAAGATTGCAATGTTTTGTTATCGGTTTTGCCAATAGCGATGAGTTTAATATTCATTTGTGTAATATTTCAAAAGTACAAAGATAGAAAAAGCCAAAAATAAAGTGATCCTTAATTATTTGGTTTCAAAATTAGCTTCAAATGTTTTAAATCTTTTATCTAAATTTTTAAGCAGTTCCTTCTTTACGGATTCCTCTTTTATGAAACTATAATTAATACTGTTGTATACAAATTGCTTGATATCCGAATAGGAAATATCTTTGTATCTTTTGGCTAATAACACATATTGTTCGGTCATATTGGTTCTCAAAATCCCTGCATCATCAGTACTGATAACTATTGGAACACCAAATTCCTTATATAAAGTTACTGGATGACGATTTTCCTTTACTTTTAAAATAAATTCATTACTAACCAAATTGATTTCAATCGCAATTTTGTTTTTTTTCATGTAACGCAACAATTCATAGGGTTTCTCTTCGTATGCCATATCAACGCCATGACCAATACGATTGGCTCCTGCATCATAAACAGCCGAACTAATGTGCCAAGTCAGATCTTCAGGCTGTACCAATCCCAAAGTAAGTTCTCCCGCATGCAAAGTGTATTTTACATCTGGAAAACGGGAATGGCAATACTTAAACATCATCATATGAAGCCAATAATCTTTCATTGATGTTTCACCATCTTCTGGAGAAACAATATTAACACCGGCCATTAGCGGACTTGTATCGGCTGAAATAAATGCTACAACTAAATTCTTGAATAATTCTGTCGGTTCCATAAACCGTAATACAAAATTCTGGTACCGCATGGTAAAACGATCATCGTCAATCTTTAAATCGGAATGTAATTTTCCAACAAAATTAGTATTGAAATCTTTAGCGTAAATTCCAACATTCTTCTTCATCAACTCTTTATAAACCTTATCCAAAAGTTCCATGATGGCTTTTTCGTCTTTCTCCGCTGCCATAGTGCGTAATTGGGGATCTAATTTGGTCAACTCCTCCATATTTACTGCTGCAGGAATGGTTGATAATTGCGTTTCTATGTAACTTAAATTTTCTTTTACAGCCCGGTTTTTAAGCTCTAATAAACCCGATTTGAACATTTCGTCTGAAGCGAGCATGAACTTCTCGAAAGCTTCAAAAAACAATTTATCGGAAGGATAATCTACATTATTATAATCTTTCACTGACCATTTATGTATAATTTTTTGTTTGAATTCCTCCAATTGTCCTTTGCTTCTTAAGGTTGAAAATTGTTCCCAATTCCCATTAAATGGTTTTTCTCTGGCAACCATCATGGTTTCTGTATTCAAATAGAAATTTTCAAGTATGGCATATTGCAAAATCGGTTCTGCATATACTGATCCGGAATAGTGATGGTGCAAATCGCCTCCTTTTGGCATTTGCGAAAAGAATGCTGTTAAAGCCACTTCATTGTTTCTGATTTTTTCAAAATAAGAATTTGCAGATTGTGAAAAACCAAGATGAATAAAAGTAAAAAAAGTGAGCGTATAAAAGAATTTCATAGTAGTGAATTTTGTCAGAACAAGTATAATTTAAAAGGTTTTTAAACAAAAAAAGAGTAAATTTTGGTAAATATAAAGGATTTGAAAGACTTATAAAAATTCGGTTCTTCTGCTTTTTTGCTGTTCATGTATTTTTGATACATGCCACTAATTTTTAGGGGGTATCTATCTTATCTTATATAAAATAAAATTCAGAACCCTCCTGTTTTTTATAAAAATCACAATATTGATAAAAATCGAGAAAAAAATATTGGAGGATTTGTATAGTTTTGCGAAAAAATAAAAAAATATATTATGTTAGATGTAGGATTAACCACCTTTATGATTCTTGCCACTAGTTTAGTGATGCTGATGACACCCGGACTTGCTTTTTTTTACGGAGGATTGGGATGTAATAAAAATATTTTGAGCATAATGATGCAAAGTTTTGTTTCTATGGGAATTGGAACTGTGCTTTGGTTTGCTTTCGGTTATTCAGTTTGTTTTAGTGGAAACATGGAAGCCGGAACTGATTTTTTTGGAATAATAGGTAATTTTGATAAAGCTTTTTATCACGGAATTACACCTTCTACTTTGTATTCACCAGATAAACGTTTTCCTGAATATATTTTTATAGCATACCAAATGATGTTTGCTATTATTACTCCGGCTTTGATTACAGGAGCTTTCATTAACAGAGTTTCTTTTAAGTCCTATGTGGTTTTCCTTATTCTATGGCAGATATTAGTGTACTATCCATTTGTTCATATGGTTTGGGGAGGAGGAATATTAGCTGAATGGGGTGTGTTTGACTTTGCAGGAGGAATTACGGTGCATGCAACAGCCGGATTTGCGGCCTTGGCATCAGTATATTTTGTAGGTAAAAGACAAAACAAGCATGAACCAAACAACATTCCTTTGGTAGCCATAGGAACAGCTTTACTCTGGTTTGGTTGGTACGGATTTAACGCAGGAAGCGAATTGGCAGTAAATTCTATTACCGTTTCCTCTTTCTTAAATACAGACACTGCCGCTTCCTTTGCAGCTGTTACCTGGCTGTTAATTGAATGGAATACCGGTAAAAAGAAACCAACTTTTATTGGATTAATGACCGGAGCTGTAGCAGGTTTGGCTACAATTACGCCTGCTGCCGGATATGTAGATATTTACTCAGCTGCTCTTATTGGAATTATTGCCGCTTTTGGTTGTTTTGCAGCTGTTAAATTTAAAGAGCACAAAGGTTGGGATGATGCGCTTGATGTATGGGGTGTTCACGGAATGGGAGGCATAATTGGAACTATTTGTTTGGGTTTTTTTGCTAATAGCTCTATTAATGAAGCAATTCCTAATGGACTGTTTTACGGCGGTGATGGATGGTTACTTTTCAAAGAATGTGCTGCAATCCTTTTTGCCACTACTTATGCCTTTGTTTTTACAGTTTTCTTATTTAAAATCATCAATACGTTTATTCCAGTTCGCATCAACGAAGAGGACCAAACCGTAGGATTAGATATTCTTTACCACGGTGAAGTAGCTAGACAATCACACAACTAACCACTTACCAATTTCGCTTCTTGAACTAGCAAGAGAAGTAAACCAAAAAGGGCAACATTCAATAATTGAAATGTTGCCCTTTTATTTTTTATACTTTAAAAATACTTATTCTTTCGGTAAAGGTGCACCAACGGCAACATCACAACGGTGTCCTGTTTGTCCATGCGGAGGGTTCATTCCTTCAGGAGTAGGAGCCGCTAAAAGTGCCGGAGTCTGATTTACATTTGGACTAGGACTAACAGTCGTAATCGGTTTGCTTTGTTGCGGTACACTTTGTACAGTTTTTAAAGGAGAATTTAATGGCGCACCTACAGGAATATCACATCGATGACCTGGTTTACCATGCACCGGATTCATTCCTGGCGCAACAGGAGCCGAAGCCGCTAAAGCAATATTTTGATTTACAATATTGGGATCTTGTTGCACCTGCGGCGACATCACAGATTGATTTTGAACCGGGGCAGGAGCAGTTTGAGTAGTCTGATTTATCTGAGTAAAAGGAACCACGTTTTTAGTTACGTTGCTTTTTTCAGCTTCAGTTTCTTTTTTACAAGAAGTGAATAGGACTGCTGATACAAAAAGTAGGCTTAAAAAAGATCTCATAAACGTTTTTTTAGTATGAAATTCAAATGTAGGATTTTAAATAATACACTTAAATTATTTTTTAATTTTTGTAATAGATTAATAAATACTAAATATTTCCTAGTAGAAATACACCAATAATTTTCTCTTAAAAATCTAATTAAATACCTTTAATGTGTTTTATCTTTCCGTAATACTTCATTTCCGTTACTTGTTATACAGAAGCATTTCGTTTTAAAAGTTCTGAATAACCGTACCCAATTTGTTCTCTTGTTTTTTAAAAAGAAGCAAGCTAACAAATTTTAGAATTCGCAAAATATATCCTACTTTAGCATTTCATAAAGTACCAAAAAAATGATTAGTGAAGCCCAGTTTAAGAATGAGTTACAAATCCTGATTTCTAATGCAATACGCGAAGATGTAGGTCCTGGCGATTATAGTTCGTTAGCCTGTATTCCTTCGACAGCCACCGGAAAAGCAAAGCTCCTGGTAAAAGAAGACGGAATTATTGCCGGTGTGGCTTTGGCTAAAATGATTTTCGGATATGTGGATTCAAACCTGCAAATAGAAACATTTATTGAAGATGGAACAGCAGTAAAAAAAGGAGATGTTGTTTTTCATGTCTCGGGAAGTTCTCAATCCATTCTGAAATCTGAGCGTGTGGTGCTGAATTCGATGCAACGGATGTCTGCCATTGCTACTAAAACTAAAGAATATGTTGATCTTTTGGAAGGTACTAATACCAAAATTCTAGATACCCGTAAAACTACACCTGGTTTTCGTGCCGCCGAAAAATGGGCAGTGAAAATAGGAGGGGGAGAAAACCATCGTTTTGCCCTTTATGACATGATTATGCTTAAGGATAACCACAATGATTTTGCTGGTGGTATTACGTTGGCTATAGCCAAAACTAAAGCATATCTTAAAGAAAACAATCTGGATTTAAAAATTATTGTTGAAGCCAGGAACCTCGATGAAATCAAAGAAATACTTGATAGCGAAGGGGTTTACAGAATTCTGATAGACAATTTCAATTATGAGGATACGCGAAAAGCAGTGGCTTTGATTGGAAACCAATGTCAAACAGAATCCTCTGGAAATATAAATGAAACTACGATTCGTCATTATGCTGAATGTGGCGTTAATTATATATCATCTGGTGCCTTAACTCATTCTGTGTCTAATATGGATTTGAGCCTAAAAGCGATATAGTTTATGTCTGTAGAAATTGAAGCTAAACTCGAAAAAATTCCAATTGTACGACCTCTTGTCCGTGGTTTAAAAAAAATAAAACTAGCGAGGTTAGAAGGAATGTCATTTTATGATTTACTGGAATTATATGTTCTGGGAATTATTGAAGGAGCTTTTTCATACCACGCCAGTGCAGTTGCGTTTAGTTTTTTTATGGCCTTGTTTCCTTTTGCACTTTTTATATTGAATTTGATTCCCTACATTCCTATTGAAGGTTTTCAAAACGATTTTCTTGAATTTGTTAAGGAAGGCGTTCCTCCTAATACCTATGACGCAATTTATAAAATCATCAATGATATTCTGAATAATAGTCAGACCGGCTTGCTTTCGTCAGGTTTTATTTTATCTATTTTTTTGATGGCAAATGGTTTATCAGGGATTCTTGGTGGTTTTGAATCATCAAAACATGTATTGATTAAAAGGGGATTCCTTCACCAGTATTTAGTAGCTTTAGGAATGTCATTAGTTCTTTCTTTTCTATTACTGGTAACCGTCGCTATAATTGTGGTTTTCGAGGTTTTTATTCAAATAACTGTTATTCAGGATGTACTAAGTGATCGTATTCCGCTAATTATTTTAGGAAGATATGCATTTGTAATTCTTATGATTTTAGTAACATCTTCTATTCTGTTGCGATTTGGTACCAAACAATCCCATAAACCACCGTTTATAAGTACAGGATCTATTTTTACAACCGTACTGATAGTTATTTCATCCTATTTTTTTGGAATATGGGTAATAAAATTTTCGAAATACAATGAACTTTATGGTTCTATAGGAACTTTGTTGATTATGATGTTTTACATTTGGATAAACTGTATGATTTTGTTGCTCGGATTCGAGTTGAATGCTTCGATTAACAAATTAAAAAAGAAAAATAAACACCAATTATAGGGATTTTTAGCTTTCACCTTTTATATTTGTATGTTCTATGCGTGCATAGTAAATTAACTTTACCTAAAGCTGTCCGCAGAAGGTTTCAAAAACATAAACATGAAAAAATATATTTTATCGATTGCTGCCATTTTATTTTCAACGTTTTTTTACGCTCAAAACCTAACTGTTTTAGGAAAATGGAAAACTATTGATGATGAAACAGGCAAACCAAAATCAATTATAGAAATTTATGAGAAATCAGGAAAAATTTACGGAAAAGTAATTGAAATTCTGGAAGAAGAAAATAAAAAAAAGCTTTGCACTAATTGTTCAGGTGAGGATAAAAATAAACCTATTTTAGGTATGATTATTATTAAAGGATTAACAAAAGATGGGAATGAATATAGCGACGGTAAAATTTTAGATCCTAAAAATGGAAATCTCTATAAGTGTACAATCACATTAGAATCGAAGGATAAACTTAAAGTCCGTGGCTTTTATGGTATATCATTACTTGGAAGAACACAATATTGGTACAGAGTAAAGAATTAGTATTTATGTTAGACCTGTTATTAAACACCTAAAAGCCAATAATGTATTTTGTCGAAGTAATTTTACCGCTCTCTCTGGCCAAAACCTTTACTTATCAGGTTTCAGAAGCTGAATTCCATTATATCAAAAAAGGAATGCGTGTGGTTGTGCCTTTCGGCAAAAGTAAAATGTATACAGCGCTGACGATTGAAATTCATCAAAACAAACCTAATCTTTATGAGGCAAAGGAAATTCATCAGATTCTTGATGAAAAACCAATTGTCACCGAAATTCAAATTGCTCATTGGGAATGGATTGCTTCTTATTATATGTGCGCAATAGGAGATGTCTATCGAGGAGCAATGCCGAGCGCATTATTATTGGAAAGCGAAACCTTAATTTCCCAAAAACAAGATGTATTTGTTGATGAAACTCAACTTTCTGATGAGGAATTTTTGGTTTATGAAGCTTTGCAACAGCAAAGTTCTTTAAAAGTGCAAGATATAATCGCAATTCTAAATAAGAAAAATATATTTCCAGTTATTCAAAAATTGATTGATAAAAATATATTAGTACTGCAGGAAGAAATCCAGGAAAGTTACAAACCAAAGTTTGTTCGTTATGTGCGCTTGCATCCTAAGTACAATTCAGATTCCGGTTTAGGAGAATTATTGGAAGCTTTAAAAAACGCTGCTAAACAAAGGGAAATAGTCATGAATTATTTTCAACTCAGCGCGTCTGAAAAGACCCGAAGTAAATCCGAACTGAGCGTAGCTAAACCCATCACGGTAAAAAAATTGGTTGAAGCGTCTAATTCTTCTGCTGCAATTGTAAAAGCCTTAATCGAAAAAGAAATATTTGAAGAATATTTTCTTCAGGAAGACCGCGTGAATTTTGCGGGGAAAGCACAAGAGGAACAACTGCAATTAAGTTCGGCACAACAAAACGCTTTTGACGAAATTAAAAATAATTTCACTCAAAAAGAAGTTTGCCTGTTGCACGGCGTTACATCAAGTGGAAAAACAGAAATCTATATCAAGCTTATTGAAGAATATATTGCCACAGGAAAACAAGTCTTGTATTTATTACCGGAGATTGCTTTGACTACCCAATTAGTGGGAAGGTTAAGGGCTTATTTCGGAAATAAAGTAGCTGTTTTTCATTCGAAATACAATAACAATGAGCGTGTCGAAGTATGGAATCAAGTGTTAGGACATTCTCCTAAAGCTCAGGTAGTGATAGGGGCAAGGTCTGCCTTGTTTTTGCCTTTTCATAATTTGGGTTTTATTATTGTTGACGAAGAACATGAGCAAACATTTAAGCAGGTTGATCCTGCACCACGATACCATGCTCGAGATGCGGCAATTGTTTTGTCTCATTCACATAAAGCAAAAGTGCTTTTGGGTTCAGCTACACCAAGTATAGAAACCTATTTCAATGCCCAATCAGGAAAATACGGTTTGATTGAACTGTCGGCACGCTTTGGAAATGTACGCATGCCAGACATTGAATTGGTCGATTTAAAGGATAAATATTTCCGTAAAAAAATGACGGGTCATTTTAGTGATACGCTGATTGATGAGATCACTACAGCTTTGTCTTTTGGCGAACAAATAATTTTATTTCAAAACAGAAGAGGGTATTCTCCTATAATAGAATGCATAACTTGTGGTCATGTACCACAATGTCAGCAATGTGACGTGAGTTTAACGTTTCACAAACATAAAAATCAACTGCGTTGTCATTACTGTGGTTATACCATGGCAAAACCGACGCATTGTCATTCATGCTCCAGTGTTGATTTAACAACAAAAGGATTTGGTACTGAACAGATTGAACAGGAATTGATCTCTATTTTCCCAAATGCAAAAACAGGAAGAATGGATCAGGATACTACCCGTGGTAAATTTGGTTTTGAAAAAATTATAGATAGTTTCAAGAATAGAGAGATTGATATTTTGGTTGGTACACAAATGCTTGCCAAAGGTTTGGATTTTGACAATGTGAGTTTGGTAGGTATTATGAATGCAGATAATATGTTATACCATCCTGATTTTCGGGCATTCGAAAGAAGTTTTCAAATGATGACCCAGGTAGCGGGGCGTTCAGGTAGATCAGAAAAACAGGGAAAAGTAGTTATTCAGACTTATAATCCTAATCATAATACGATTCAGCAAGTCACTAATAATGATTATGCCGGAATGTATAAGGAACAGTTGTATGATCGAAAAATATATAAATATCCTCCCTATTTCAGAATCATAAAACTTACATTGAAACAACGTGACTTTGATAAACTAAAGGAGGGTTCCATGTGGTTGTATCAGGTATTGAGTCAAAATCTAAATATGCCGGTATTAGGTCCTGAGGAACCAGGTATCAGTAGAATAAGAAATGAGTACATTAGAACAATAATGATCAAGATACCTCAAAATACTTCAATAGGAAGCACAAAAAAAACTATTCAAAAAATATTGAATAGTTTTGAGGCTGTATCTTTATATAGAGCTATAAAAGTTACGATCAATGTAGATTTTTACTAAAACAATTGCTTCCTTAAGCAAAAGAAAGTGCTTTTACTAAATCTTCTTTTTTGTTTCTGCTCAATGGAATTTTTGTAACTCCTATTTCAGCATATTTACTATTGAAACGTTCTACCTTATCTATATTAATAATGTATGATTTGTGAACTCTGATAAATTTATCCTTCGATAAATCATTTTCAAAAGATTTCATGGTTGAAAGAACCAAGTTACTGTCTTCTTCGGTAACGACTCTAACATAATCCCCAAAAGCTTCAATCCATTTTATTTTAGCCGTAAAAATTTTTAATTTTTTCAGATTGCTTTTAATGAAAATATGTTCTCCTTCATCTTCTTTGTTCTCTCTTTTAAGTAGATGCATGTCAATGGCTCTTTTTACAGAAGCATTAAAACGATCCACAGCAATTGGTTTTTGAAGATAGTCTGTCGCATCATAATCGAAGGCCTTCATAGCGTATTCCGCTTTGGAGGTGATAAAAATAATCTGAGGTTTTACTTTTAAACCATCTAAAAAATCAAAACCACTTATAACAGGCATTTCTATATCCAGAAATATTAAATCAACATTATGAATAGACATACAACTTCGAGCTTCAATTGCATTAGAAAAATCGCCTATTAAATGTAAATTAGGATGATTATTCACTAATTTTGCAATGATCATCCTTTGTATGGAGCTATCATCTACAACAACACAATTTAGTTTCATAATTATCTATTTTTATGATTTGGATATGTAAACTTACTATTAAATTTTCATAAATACCAATGTTTAACTGGATATTTTTGCATTACAACGAATAAAGTAAAAAAGCGCTTGCTAAATCAAAAAAAAGAATTACTTTTGCAGCCAATTTAACAAATAAATACATATTTATGAATCATTATGAAACTGTTTTCATTTTAAATCCCGTTTTATCTGAAGTTCAGGTGAAGGAAACAGTAAGCAAATTTGAAGATTTTCTTACTAGCAGAGGAGCAGAAATGGTATCGAAAGAAGATTGGGGCCTTAAAAAAATGGCTTACGAAATTCAAAACAAAAAAAGTGGATTTTACCACTTGTTCGAATTCAAAGTATCAGGAGAAGTTCTTATCGCTTTTGAAACTGAATTTAGACGTGACGAAAGAGTTATGCGTTTCTTAACTGTAAGTCTTGACAAACATGCTATTTCTTGGGCTGAAAGAAGAAGAGCAAAACTTAAATCTCAAAAAGCTTAATTATCATGGCAACATTACAACAATCTGCTTCAGGAAAAAAAGACGGAGATATCAGATATCTTACGCCTTTGAACATAGAAACAAACAAAACTAAAAAGTATTGTCGTTTCAAAAAATCAGGTATCAAATATATCGATTATAAAGATGCTGATTTCTTATTGAAATTTGTTAATGAACAAGGGAAAATTCTTCCTCGTCGTTTAACAGGTACTTCATTGAAATACCAAAGAAAAGTGTCTGTAGCTGTGAAAAGAGCACGTCATTTAGCTTTAATGCCATACGTGGCCGATTTATTAAAATAATTAAAAATTAACAGTTGTTGGTTTTCTGAAACATGAAACCTAACTTCTCAAATAAAGGACAACAACATGGAACTTATTTTAAGAAAAGACGTTCAGAATTTAGGATTTAAAGATGATGTAGTAACTGTGAAAAACGGTTATGGTCGTAACTTTTTAATTCCACAAGGATTTGCTCATTTAGCTACTTCTTCTGCAAAGAAAGTATTGGCTGAAAACCTAAAACAAAGAGCTCACAAAGAAGCTAAAGTAGTAAACGATGCTAAAGCATTGGCTGAAACTTTAAAAGCTATCGAAATTAAAATCTTCGCAAAAGCGGGTGGTGAAAAATTATTCGGTTCAATCACGAATATTGATATCGCAGAAGCTTTAGCAAAAGGAGGTCAAGAAATCGAAAGAAAATTCATCACTAGCGGAATCGTTAAACGTACTGGTAAATATTCTGCCAGCGTTCGTTTACACAGAGATGTTATCGTAGAATTACCTTACGAAATCGTAGCTGAAAAATAATATCAGATAAACTATTTGATAAATAATAAGAATCACTCCTAACTCAGGAGTGATTTTTTTTTATATTATTTTTTCTCCATTAAGAATAACAATTATGTAACAATTGAAAATCTTCATCAATTAAGTACTTTAAAAATTGACCTCTAGAAAAATTGTAACCATTCTTTCATAACTTTTTCATTTAAAGAATTTATATAAAAAATATCTTACAAAAGTACTATATAAAAATAACATTGCGTTAACATTTTGTTAATAAAATATTTTAATCACTTCTGAGGGTGGTTTTTTTTTGGCTAATTTTGACCCAAAATAACTCACACTCAAACAAATGAAAAAAATCATTACTTTATTATTTATTGTATGCAGCCTTCATTCCATGATGGGACAGACTACAACTTCCAGTATTAAAGGAACTGTAAAAATGTCCAATAATGAGTTGCTTCCAGGAGCAACAATTCAGGCAACCCATACACCAACAGGATCAAAGTATTCTGCCTTATCAAACGCAGATGGACGATTCAATCTGTTGAATATGAAAATTGGTGGTCCGTACAAAATTGTAGTAACCTTCGTAGGGTTGCAAACACAAGAAATCAATGATGTTTACCTTGATTTAGGTAAAGCTTTTAACCTTGATGTTCTTATGGCAGATGAAAATCAACAATTGCAAGAAGTAAAAGTTTCTTCTAAAAGTAAAGTTTTTCAAGACAGCAAGACAGGAGCAGAAACTACTATTGGTAGAAAAGAATTGTCTGCATTACCTTCTATTTCTAGATCTGCGGAAGATTTTACACGTTTGGAGCCAACCGCTAGTGGTGGATCTTTTGGAGGTAGAAACGATCAGTATAATAACTACTCTTTGAATGGTGCCGTTTTTAACAATCCTTTCGGATTGGATGCTGCGACTCCAGGTGGGCAAACTGGCTCACAACCTATTTCATTAGATGCAATCGACCAAATTCAGGTAGCTACAGCTCCTTATGATGTTACCTTATCCGGTTTTACTGGTGCTTCAGTAAATGCAGTTACCAAGTCAGGTACAAATGAATTTCACGGTACAGCTTATGGTTATTACAGAAATGAAAATATGACTGGTGACAAAGTACATGGGGAAAAAATATTTGTTCCTTCATTAGAGCAAACTCAAGCTGGTTTTAGTATTGGAGGTCCGATCATTAAGGATAAATTATTCTTCTTCGCCAACTATGAAATTGATACCAGAAGTGATTTAGGATCAAACTTTGTCGCAAACAATGGAGACGGTGTTACAGGGGTAAACGAATCAAGAGTTTTAGAAGCTGATTTAATTAATGTTTCTAATGCTTTAGCTGCTTTAGGTTATGATACAGGTGCTTATCAGGGATTCACTCATGATTCAGATTCTAATAAAGGAATTATTAAATTAGATTGGAACATTAATGACGATCATAAATTGGCAGTCATTTATAATTTCTTGGATGCTTCCAAAGATAAACCTGCGCACCCAACTGCATTAGGATTTAGAGGACCAAATGCCTCTATTCTTCAGTTTGAAAAATCTGGTTACGAAATCAACAATAAATTAAGTTCTTTTTTGGTTGAATTGAATTCAAAATTCAGTGAAACTGTTTCTAATAAATTACAAACTGGGTATACTCATTTTGATGATTTTAGAAATCCATTTTCTTCTCCTGCACCAGTTATTAATATTCAGGATGGAGCAGGTGCTAACTATATTATTGCAGGACATGAACCATTTTCAATCCACAATACATTAGATCAAAAAGTTTTTCAAATTACTGATAACTTGAGTTATACTGTAGGGAATCATTCATTTACTTTCGGAGGTTCTTTTGAAAAATTTCAATTTAAAAATTCATTTAACCTAACAGGATATGAAAACTTTGGTAACCCTAACGGATACGCAGGTTTGTTTTATACTCCTTACTCAAATGTAGATGCTTTCTTAGCTGATGCTGCACAACCATTTGCAACTAGTATTGTTGCGCAAAATTTACAATATGCACAAGACACATTTAATTCAAAAAATTCTTTTGAACCAGGAGAAATCAATGGTTGGAAATTATCTGAATTGAATGTAGGACAAGTTGCTTTTTATGCTCAAGATGATTGGAATATCAATGATGATTTTAAATTATCTTTAGGTTTAAGAGCAGATAAACCATTATACTTCAATACTGCTGATTTAATTCAAAAATATATAGATGTTAATGCTGCCAGCGGTTCAGTAAGAGATACTACTATTGATTACTTTGATCCGGAAACTGGAGAAGCTGTAAAATTAATTTCTACTGAATTACCGACTGATAAATTACTTTGGTCTCCAAGAATTGGTTTTAACTGGGATGTTAATGGTGCTAGTACTTCTCAACTTCGTGGTGGATCCGGAATCTTTACAGGTAGAATTCCTTTCGTTTGGTTAGGAAATCAGGTAAGTGGTGCGGATGACTCTTTTTTCCAAATTATGGATCCGGATTACAAATGGCCACAAGTTTGGAGAACAAGTTTAGGTTACGATCATAGGTTTAATAGTGATTACATTGTAACTGTCGACATGTCTTATAACAAAGATATCAATGGAGTTCACGTTCAAAACTGGGGATTAAAAACTCCAACAGGAACTTTGGCAGGTGCTGATAATAGAATGATCTATACTGCTGCAGATAAAGGAGCTAATAATGCTTACGTTATGACAAATTCTGACAAAGGCAGTGCTTTCAATGGTTCTGTTAAAGTGCAAAAAACTTTTGATAACGGATTGTATGCCAGTGTTGCCTATAATTACTTGAAATCTAAAGACGTAAACTCTATTGAAGCTGAAATTACGGGTGATGCATTTGCATTTAATCCAGCTTTAGGAAATGTAAATGATGCTGTACTTTCCAATTCAAAATATGGCGATAATAATCGTTTCATTGGTGTAGGTTCTAAAAAATGGAAATATGGTAATGATAAATGGGCTACAACCGTTTCTACCGTATTTGAATATGCTCAAGGAGGTCGTTTTAGCTATACTTATGGAGGAGATATCAATTTTGATGGTTCAGGTGCCAATGATTTAATTTTTATTCCGACTACTGCACAAATTGGGACTATGACTTTTACTGGTAGTGCAACGGAAATTGCTGCACAAAGAAGTGCTTACGATAGTTTTATTTCTCAAGATGATTATTTAAATGACAGAAGAGGCCAATATGCACAACGTTACGGCGCCTTATCTCCATGGAGAGGAAAATGGGATTTAAAAATATTACAAGATTATAACTTCAGAGTTTCATCTGCTTCTGAGAAAAAGAATACAATTCAATTCAGTATTGATGTCTTGAATTTTAGTAATCTGTTAAATTCTGACTGGGGATTGGTTCAAAATCCTATAAGTGTACAGCCAATTGGTGTAACTGTTGATCCAGCTACCAATGTTCCTACCTATACATTTAACGGTACCCAAACGAAAACTTTTTCTTATGATGCCAGTTTAGCTTCAAGATGGCAAGCACAATTTGGTATTAGATATATTTTCTAAAAAATAAAATAAAAAATATATTAAATTTGCCCTCTCGTTTGAGAGGGCTTTTTTTTTAATCTGAACTTGGTTCAGATTCTTTTAAGATTAAGAAACTGAAATAAATTCAGCATATATGAAATATACAAGATTAACTAAAGAACAATTTGAGGAATTGAATCAGGAATTCAGTACTTTTCTGGCTACTCAAGCAATTGACAAAGCAGAATGGGATACTATTAAAACAGCAACCCCAGAAGTTGCTGAACAGGAATTAGATGTTTTTTCGGATTTGATTTGGGAAGGTGTTCTTTCAAAAGCAGAGTATTTAGAACATTTTTCAAAAAATCATATTTTTCTTTTTCAATGCTTTGACACTTATGTTCAATCCATCGTTTTAAAATCACTAGTTCCCGAAACTGATTTTCTGACCCGCGAAGGTTTGCAATGGCTTAGTGATAATATGTTTACTGATACTATTGAAATGAAAATTGGGAAAAAAGAATTTACGGAAGAACGAAATTTATCTATTTTTCAATTAATTCAGCAAGGTGCTTTTTTGAGTGACGGACAACTATACCAACAAATAAATTCAATTATTAAGTCGTAATTATATTACTTATTAATACGGAATACGTTATTTTCGTGCCCTATTTCAAAAATCTAAAATTGCCAATTTACATTTTCTATGGATATTCAAAGTACAATTCAAAAACTACGGGAAGAATTAAATCAGCATAATTATAATTATTATGTGTTGGATAAACCCACAATTTCCGATTTTGAATTTGATTTGAAATTAAAACAACTCCAAGATTTAGAAAATAAGCATCCCGAGTTTTTTGATGAAAATTCTCCTTCCCAAAGGGTGGGAGGTACCATCACAAAAAACTTTCAAACTGTTACTCACGAATACCGGATGTATTCTTTGGATAATTCCTATTCTAAAGAAGAATTGGTTGATTGGGAAAAAAGAATTCAAAAAGTCTTAGGAGATGTTCCTTTGCAATATACCTGCGAGTTAAAATATGATGGGGCATCCATAAGTATTACCTATGAAAATGGGGCTTTAAAACGTGCTGTTACGCGTGGTGACGGATTTCAAGGGGATGATGTGACCAATAACATAAAAACCATCAAATCTATTCCGCTAAAATTAAAAGGAAATTTTCCTGATAAATTTGATATCCGTGGTGAAATCATTTTGCCTTTTGCCGGTTTCGAAAAAATGAATCAGGAATTAATAGAAATTGGAGAAACTCCTTATTCTAACCCAAGAAATACAGCTTCTGGAAGTTTGAAATTACAAGACAGTGCCGAAGTTGCTAAAAGACCTTTGGATTGTCTATTATACTTTATTATCGGAAATAAATTGCCTTTTAATTCTCAGTTTGAAGGATTGGAAACAGCCAGAAATTGGGGATTTAAAGCTCCCAAAGAAGCAAAATTGGCCAATAGTTTAGAAGAAGTTTTCCAATTCATAGATTATTGGGACATTCATAGACATAATCTGCCTTATGAGACTGATGGTGTCGTTGTAAAAGTAAATTCTTTTCAACACCAGGAAGAATTAGGATTTACAGCCAAGTCTCCACGTTGGGCAATTGCTTTTAAGTTTAAATCAGAACAGGTTTCAACAAAATTAAATTCTATTTCCTATCAGGTAGGACGTACAGGGGCAATTACACCTGTAGCTAATTTAGAACCGGTGCAATTGGCAGGAACGATTGTGAAACGAGCCTCTTTGCATAATGCAGATCAAATCGAAAAACTGGATATTCGTGTCAATGATACAGTTTTTGTAGAAAAAGGAGGGGAGATTATCCCTAAAATTATAGCTGTTGATTTGAGTAAACGTCCTGAAAATACTGAACCAACAAAATATATTACACATTGTCCTGAATGCAGCACTCTTTTGGTACGAACAGAAGGGGAAGCAAATCATTACTGCCCAAATTTTTACGGTTGTCCGCCACAGATTATTGGTAGGATTCAGCATTATATTTCAAGAAAAGCAATGGATATTGAAGGCCTTGGCGGAGAAACGGTAGCCTTACTTTATAATAATGGATTAGTTCATAATTATGCCGATTTGTATGAATTGACAGTTGAACAAATTCTTCCTTTAGAGCGAATGGCCCAAAAATCAGCTGAAAATTTAGTCAAAGGCGTTGAAAACTCAAAAACGATTCCTTTTGAACGTGTTTTGTTTGCTCTTGGAATTCGTTATGTGGGTGAAACTGTAGCCAAAAAATTAGCCAAGCATTATAAAAACATAGATGCATTAAGTCAGGCGTCCTTAATGGATTTGATTTTGGTAGACGAGATCGGTGAACGTATAGCTCAAAGTGTAATCGACTTTTTTGAAAATCCTGAAAATCGAAATACAATTGAACGATTAAAAAAGCATGGAGTTCAATTCGAAATTATTGAAAATATTAATCCGGATGCCACAGACAAACTTTCCGGAAAAACCTTTGTGGTTTCAGGTGTATTTTCAATGTTTTCAAGAGATGATTTGAAAAAAGCAATTGAAGATAATGGAGGAAAAGTAGGGAGTTCTATTTCTGCAAAAACTGACTATGTAATTGCAGGAGATAACATGGGGCCCGCTAAACTTGAAAAAGCAAATAAATTGAATGTCCCTATCATTTCTGAAGAGGACTTTTTAAAAATGTTGAATGAAGCCTGAAACACCGTCCTTACTCCTTTATTTTTTTAGTTGTGTTGCTGCAGTATCCTTTAATGCGATGGGAGATTATACATCTGCCATTTATTCAAAAGGAGTTTTGGTACCTTCTATTTTTATCTATTATTTGATTACCAATAATTACAAAATTGATCTCCTAAAAATATTAATTTTTATTTTTAGTTTCTGTGGTGAAGTCTATTTTCTAATAGATAACACCTATACCGAAATGATACCTATTGTAAGTTTTTTGCTGGTTTATATATTTATTTTGAAGTATGTCATCAGCGATTTTAAGAAAATTAAATTATACAAAAAAGACTTTTCTCCAATTCTGATTGCAGTACTTTTGATTCTTATCTTGTTTTGCACTATTTTAAATTTACAATTTGAACGAATGGAAATTGATTTTTCATTTATTGTAATTTACTCTTCTGTATTAGCTTTCCTGAGTTTTTTGTCTTTTGCTTGCTTCATATCAAAACCATCCTACAGTTTTTTGAATTTAATTTTGATGTCAACTTGCTTTATAATCTCGGATATTTTCTATATGCTGGATAATTTCTACTTTACATTATCAACATTTAGGATATTAGGAAGCAGTACACAAGTTTTATCCTATTATTTTTTGGTAACCTATTTTATTGAACAAGATAAATTTCTAAAAAAGTTAAACAATAATTGACTTTCCTTGAGCACTATTTTGTTTGTTATTATCAAAGTGAAAATCAATTCTGCCCAGATTAATTCCATAACAACCAACTTGATTGACTAATACATCATTGCCTGCAAGATTTTTCACAACTGTCGGTTTGTCCAGAAAAGTATGGGTATGTCCACCAATGATTAAATCAATATCTTGGGTTAGCTCGGCCAATTTTAAATCACAAAGTTTTGTAGCATCGTCCTTGTATTTATATCCCAGATGCGACAGACAAATCACTAGATCACATTTTTGTTCTTTCTTCAAAATGCGAACCATATCCTGTGCTGTTTCAATCGGATTATTATAAACAGTTTCTTTATACATTCTTTTATCTACCAAACCATCAAGTTCGATTCCAAGGCCAAAAACGCCCACTTTTATCCCATTTTTATTGAAAATTTTGTAAGGCTTTACAAAACCATCCATCACGGTGTTTTTAAAGTCATAATTAGCCGAAATAAATTCGAAAGTAGCATGCGGCATTTGCGCACGCAAGCCTTCTATGCCATTATCAAAATCATGATTCCCAATAGTCGAGGCATCATACTGCATCATGCTCATTAATTTAAATTCCAATTCACCTCCATAATAATTGAAATAAGGAGTTCCCTGAAAGATATCACCGGCATCAAGCAGCAATACATTTGGATTTTCTTTTCTTATGGTTTCAATCAAAGCAGCTCTTCGGACAACACCTCCCATATTTGGATTTCGGGGATGGTCTGCAGGAAATGGATCAATATAACTATGTACATCATTAGTATGCAGAATGGTCAAATGCTTACTATCGATTGATTCAAAACTACTCAACGATAATCCTAAACTCATTAAAGCTGTACCGGCAGCCGTTTTTTCTATAAAATCTCTTCTTTTCATTTTTGTGTTTTTTGGAGCTATTTCCCGCTATCCGCTATATCCACGCAAAAAAGCGTGGGATGCCGCTACTATCGGGGCTTGGGAATTGGGGATTAATACGCTTCTATTTATTCAACAGTAATTCGGGTATCATTGATGACTGCAATAGTATCTACTTCCTTAAAGTAATCAATCAGAATATTTCTTAATTTGTAATCCAAATCAAACTTTTGAATTCCTTTTTTAAAGAAATTCATATTATCACCCCCATTCGCTAAATAGTCATTAGTCCCAACATAATAAATCTTATCTTTTTCGACAGGTTTTCCCTGTATCAATATATTTTTGGCAAGATTATTTTGACCGATTGTAAAAGACATTCCGGCTAATGGATGTGGTTTTTTTTCTGCTATGAAATAATCGGCTATTTCAAAAATTTGTTCTCCCTTCAAAGCAATTACAACAAGGCTGTTTTCAAAAGGCATAATTTCATAGGCAGTTCTGGTAGTCACGTTCCCTTTTGGAAGAATAGCACGAATACCACCGTTATTAAGTAAACAAATATCAATATTCTTTTTCTCTCGGGCATTAAAAACCATGTTTCCGCGCTGCATAGTTACATCTGCCATCAAATTCCCAATGGTTGTCTGCCATTTCCCTGAACTTTTATCCAATGTTTCTGGGCAATAGGCCAGAACACTATCCAGGTCTTTGTTGATGTGTTCACGGTATGGTTTAATAAAGTTTTCTATTTGCTTCAGCTGTTCACCTTCTTGGCTCGTTTGAAGAACTTGATTTTCTTTTTCAGTAATAGGAATTCGCTTTCCTTCTATTTTAGTAACATAATAATTTTGCTTGCTACAAGAAACAACAAAAAAAAGTGTTAAGAATATAACAAAAAGTTTTAAAACATCGTTATACTTTTTTAGATTTACCATTTTTAATGCGACTTAATTAATTAATTTTGTAAACGAGTAAAAGTAATATGTTTTTAAACTATATAAAGGATTTTATTGTAAAAAAAACATTAAAAAACAAGTTGCTTAATGTAAAAACTAATGCAATTTCAGATGTTATTCAAACAGTTGGCTTGCTTATAGATGAAAGTTATTTTTCTGAAAAGGAAGCCCTGGTGAAAGAGCTAATCGCCAATGGAATTTTAGAGAAAAACATTAAAATTATTGTTTACAGGGATAAGTTCAAGAAAAATGAGGTCTACACACAACCTACTTTTGGAGCAAAGCACCTCAGTTGGAATGGAACTATTTCAGAAACCGTAATAAATGATTTTATCAATGAAAAATTGGATTTATTAATTAGTTATTACGATGTGGAGAAAGCAATTTTACTTCTAATAACTCATAATTCAAAAGCGCGATTTAAGGTAGGGTTTTCGTCAATAGACAAAAGATTGAATCATTTGATGATAAATACCAATGCAGAAAACTATAAAGTTTTTGTACACGAATTATTCAGATATTTAAAAATATTAAACAAAATATAATCTAATATGCAATCATTAATAGGAACTGGTGTTGCCCTTGTAACTCCATTTAAAGAGGATTTTTCAATTGATACCGAAGCATTAAAAAGAATTGTAAATTTTTCAATCGATAATGGAATTGAATATCTTGTGGTATTGGGAACAACAGCCGAAAATGCAACTTTGTCTCAGGATGAGAAAGAACTAGTAATCCAGACTGTAATCGAAGCTAATAATGGAAGATTGCCATTAGTACTTGGAGTAGGGGGTAATAACACCTTAAAAGTGGTTGAAGAACTAAAAACAAGAGATTTATCTCCATTTGTAGCCATTCTTTCCGTTTCACCATATTACAACAAACCTACTCAAGAAGGGATTTACCAACATTTTAAAGCTGTTGCAGAAGCGTCTCCAATTCCTGTTATTTTATATAATGTACCAGGCAGAACTGCAAGTAATATGTTACCGGCAACTGTTCTAAGATTGGCTAATGACTTCAAAAATGTTGTTGCAATTAAAGAAGCTGCCGGAGATTTAGCACAGGCCATGCAGTTATTAAAAAACAAACCAAAAGATTTCCTTGTAATTTCCGGTGATGATATGATTGCTTTACCAATGATTTTAGCAGGTGGATCTGGCGTTATATCTGTAATTGGCCAAGGTTTTCCAAAAGAATTTTCAGAAATGATCCGATTAGGTTTGAACAGAAAAGTGGATGAAGCTTTCAAAACCCAATATCTTTTGGCCGATTGTATAGACATGATTTTCGAACAAGGAAACCCGGCCGGAATCAAACAAGTCTTTCTCTCATTGGGAATAGCAGAAAATTTCGTACGTTTACCACTAGTGACCGTAGACGAATCATTAGCAAATCGAATCGATCAATTTGTTAAGAGTATCATCAAATAAAGGTCGAAATCATTGCTTTTTTTTAAGCAAAAAAATATTTTGTAGTAGCTAAATTAATAACTAAATTTGCCACCGAAACTTCGGTATGATTTTTTATAGGTTAAACTTTTCCGGAAAATCATAATAAAAGTAAAAAAATGAAAAAAATAGTATCTCTATTGCTTGTTGTTGTCTTTTTTTGTTCTTGTAACGAATATCAAAAAGCACTAAAAACCGAAGATGTTGCAGTAAAATTCGAAATGGCCACTCAATTATATGATGCTGGAAAGTATGCAAAAGCCATTCGTCTGTTTGAACAAATTGCCCCTTCTTACAGAGGTAAACCGCAGGCTGAAAAGTTGTTTTACATGTTTGCACAATCGTATTATAAGACAGAACAGTATTATTTAGCGGGTTATCAATTTGAAAGTTTTGTTTCAGGTTATCCAAAAAGTGAAAAAATACAGGAAGCAGCTTATTTGGGAGCAAAAAGTTATTCAAAGTTATCACCTGTTTATAGCTTGGATCAAACAGATACGACAAAAGCAATTGATAAATTGCAGACGTTCATAGATAATTACCCAAATTCAGAGTATTTGGCAGAGGCCAATGCTACAATGAAAGTGTTAAATGAGAAAATAGAGAAAAAGGTATTCGAAAATGCAAAGCAGTATAATACCATTTCGGATTATAAAGCTTCTCTAGTTGCTTTTGATAATTTTCTTGCTGATTACCCAGGAACACCTTTTAAAGAAGATGCATTGTATTACAAACTAGATTCAGCATATCAATTGGCAATCAATAGTATTCCTGCAAAAATGGAAGAAAGATTAAACGTTGCAAAAGGAGCGTATACTAGTTTAATAAAATTCAAAACTGACACTCAGTACAGAGGAAAAGCGGACGAAATGTTAGCCCGAATTGAAAACGATTTACAAAAATTTACTAAATAAATAAAGTCATGGATTTAAAAAAGACGAATGCTCCGGTAAATACAATAACATACAATAAAACTGTTATTGAAGAACCAACCGGTAATGTGTATGAAGCGATAACCATTATGGCTAAAAGAGCAAATCAAATCAATTCTGAAATCAAAAAAGAATTGACTGAAAAATTGGAAGAATTTGCTACATATAATGACAGTCTTGAAGAAGTTTTTGAGAACAAAGAGCAAATTGAGGTTTCAAAATTTTATGAAAAATTGCCTAAGCCACATGCTTTAGCAGTTCAAGAATGGCTAGACGGTAAAATTTACCACAGAGATTCAAATAAATAATAGTCACCATGTCAGTTTTAAACGGCAAGAAAATTTTGCTAGGAATTTCTGGTGGAATTGCTGCCTATAAAACAGCGTCATTGGTGCGTCTTTTCATAAAAGCAGGTGCACATGTCCAAGTGGTCATGACACCTGCTTCTAAGGATTTTGTAACGCCACTTACGTTATCTACCTTATCAAAAAATCCTGTACATTCCACTTTCTACAATAATGATGAAGAAAATGAAAAGTGGAATAACCATGTCGAATTAGCTCTTTGGGCTGATTTAATGATTATTGCTCCTGCAACTGCTAATACATTGTCTAAAATGGTCAATGGTAATTGCGATAATCTTTTGATTGCTACTTATTTATCAGCAAAATGTCCCGTTTATTTCGCACCAGCGATGGATCTGGACATGTATAAACATCCATCAACAATAGCCAGTTTTGAAGCATTACAGCAGTTTGGTAATACCATTATTCCTGCTGAGAGCGGCGAGTTGGCAAGCGGTTTGTCTGGCGAAGGAAGAATGGCTGAACCAGAAAGCATTATTTCCTTTCTTGAGGCTGATTTAGAGAGTAGACTACCTCTAAAAGGAAAAAAAATACTAATTACTGCCGGTCCCACATACGAAGCAATAGATCCTGTGCGTTTCATAGGTAATCATTCTTCGGGAAAAATGGGATATGATATTGCTGTAAGTGCTGCAAATTTAGGGGCTTCAGTTATTTTAGTTTCAGGACCAACAAATTGCACGGTTCAAAGTTCTCTTATAGAGGTGATTCCTGTCGTTTCAGCAGAAGAAATGTACAAAGCATGTCATGAGTATTATGCAGATGTTGATGTGGCGATTGCTGCAGCTGCTGTTGCTGATTACCGACCAAAGATAATGGCTTCCCAAAAAATAAAAAAAGCAGCGGAAGAGTTTACAATAGAACTTGAAAAAACAAAAGATATACTTGCCTCTTTAGGGGCTATTAAGAAAAAACAGTTTTTGATTGGATTTGCCTTAGAAACTGAAAATGAAATCGAAAATGCAAAGCTGAAAATCCAGAAAAAAAACTTAGATTTGATTGTTTTAAATTCGCTGCAGGATATAGGTGCCGGTTTTGGCAAACCTACCAATAAAGTGACTTTTATAGATAAGTTTTTTAATATCGAACCTATGGATTTAAAGTCTAAAGAAGCAGTAGCAGATGATATACTTAATAAAGTAATAGCTTTTTTTTATGAATAAAATAGTTGCTTTTTTCGTACTGTTCGTTTGCAGTTTTTCGCAAGCACAACAATTAAATTGTACTGTTACGGTAAATGCCGAGAGGCTTTCTAATGCAAATCAACAAGTCTTTAAAACCCTGGAAACTTCGTTAAATGAATTTGTAAATAAAACGGATTGGACCAGACAATCGGTGAAACAAAATGAAAAAATAAATTGTTCGATGTATATCACTATTTCATCAAATAATTCAGATGAATTTGTTGCAACAATTCAAGTGCAATCTTCAAGACTTGTTTTTAATTCCACTTACGCTTCACCAGTTTTTAATTATAACGATAAAGATTTTAATTTTAATTATACAGAATTCGAATCTCTGCTTTTCAATCCCTCTGTATTTGAGTCAAATTTGGTCTCTGTTATGTCTTATTATTGCTATATGATACTAGGAATGGACGCTGATACTTTTTTACCGTTAGGAGGGAATCCCTATTTTAATGTGGCCCAGAATATCGCCAATGTTGCTCAACAAGGCGGATATAAAGGATGGAATCAAATGGACGGCCCTCAGAACAGATATTTTCTAATAAATGATATGCTATCCCCAACTTTTAATGAAGTAAGAAACACTTCTTTCGACTACCATGCAGGACTGGATATTATGCATCAGGATTTGAAAGGAGCAAAAGAAAAAATAAAAGCTTCATTACTCAATCTCAACAAAGTACAGGCTATACGATCAAATGCTTTTTTAACCCGTGTTTTTTTCGATGCCAAATCTGATGAGATTGTATCCATTTTTTCAGGTGGTCCAAGTATTCAAATATCAGACTTAGTCGAAAGTCTTAATAAAACGTCTCCAATGAACACAAGCAAATGGGCCTTAATTAAATTTTAATTAATTTTAAATCATTTGCTAAATTCAAATTTCCCATCTTAAAAAAATACATAAATGATAACATCGCTATCGATAAAAAACTATGCACTGATAGAAAAATTAACTATCGATTTTTCAAAAGGTTTTTCAATAATTACTGGAGAAACAGGGGCTGGTAAATCGATAATATTAGGCGCTTTAGGTTTGGTTTTGGGAAAAAGAGCCGATCTGACCTCTCTAAAAAACAAAGAAGAAAAATGTGTTATTGAAGCACATTTTGAAATCTCAAAATATAATTTACTTCCTTTCTTTGAAGCAAATGATTTGGATTACGAAGACGAAACGATTATTAGACGTGAAATTCTGCCTTCCGGAAAATCAAGGGCATTTATAAACGACAGTCCTGTAAATCTTCAGGAATTACAAGAATTAAGCTTATTCTTGATCGATATTCATTCGCAACAACAAACTCAGGAACTTTCGGATGAGAACGTTCAATTTAAAATAATTGATGCGATCGCAAATAATCAAGAAGAAATTACGGCTTATCAAGCACTTTTGAAAAGCTATAAGGCCGATAAAACACTTTTAAATTCACTTCTTAAAAAACAAGGAGATGCTACCAAAGAACAGGAATACAATACTTTTTTATTGGAGGAATTAGTAGCTGCAAAATTAAAATCTGGGGAACAGGAAGTCCTTGAAGCTGATTTTGAGAAATTAAACAATGTTGAAATTATAAAAGAATCCATTGATAAATCTTTAGCTATAGCTAATGAAGAACAAATTGGAGTTCTTGATAATTTAAAAGAAATTAAAATAGCCTTACAAAAGATTGCTCCTTTTTCTACTGAATATCATTCGTTGTTTGAAAGAATAACAAGTGTTACTATTGAAGTTGATGATATTGCAAATGAATTGACTCGTTGTTCTGAGAAGCTAATTAATGATCCGGAACAATTAGATTTAATTAGCCAGAAGCTGCAGCTAATTTTTAATTTGCAAAAGAAGCATCAAGTCACTACGGTTGATGAATTATTAGAAATTCAATCTAAACTGGAAAACTCTATATTAGAAATAGGGAATTTAGAGGAAGAGATTTTGGCATTAACCCATTCAATCCAAGAAAAAACAACAGCCTTAGATTCTTTAGCTGATTCTATTCATAAGAATAGAGTTGGTTCCATTCCAGTTTTATCGCAAAAGCTAATTACCATTTTGGAAACCTTAGGAATGCCTAATGTTCGTTTTAATATTGATGTTAACGAAACTTCAAACTATTTTCCGAATGGTAAAGATGAAATCCAGTTTTTGTTTTCTGCCAATAAAGGAACTGATTTTGGTTTATTGAAAAAAGTAGCTTCAGGTGGTGAAATGTCAAGAATTATGTTGGCTGTAAAAGCAATCTTAGCACAATATTCAAAGTTACCAACGTTGATTTTTGACGAAATAGATACAGGCGTTTCAGGTGAAATAGCAATCCGAATGGGAGAAATTATGAAAGAAATGAGTAGCGAAATGCAAATATTTGCCATTACACATTTACCTCAAATCGCAGCAAAAGGAACAGCACATTTCAAAGTATATAAATCTACTGTTGATGAAGATACACAATCTGAATTGAAGTTATTGTCTAGCGAAGAAAGGGTAGTTGAAATAGCACAAATGCTATCAGGAGCTGTTGTTTCTGATTCCGCCTTAAATCATGCAAAAGCCTTGTTGAACTAAAAACAATGAGCTATATTTGCCATTCAAATTCAATAAAATTTAATCAAAAAAAGTAAAATATAATTAACGGATTTACTTACATCCGATTAACAAATAAATTAACGAATAGCCCGATATGATTATAGAACCTAGAATGAGAGGATTTATTTGTTTGACATCTCACCCAGAAGGATGCGAACAAAATGTTAAAAATCAAATAGCATACGTAAAGTCTAAAGGACCGATAGATGGTGCTAAAAAAGTATTAGTAATTGGAGCTTCAACCGGATTTGGTTTGGCTTCCAGAATTGCAAGTGCTTTTGGATCTGATGCTGCAACTATTGGTGTGTTTTTTGAAAAACCTCCTGTTGAAGGAAAACCAGGATCTCCGGGTTGGTATAATTCTGCTGCTTTTGAGAAAGAAGCAAATAAAGCAGGTTTGTATGCAAAAAGTATTAATGGAGATGCTTTTTCAACTGAGATTAAGCAACAAACAATCGACCTTATCAAAAAGGATTTAGGTCAAGTTGACTTGGTTATTTACAGTTTGGCTTCTCCGGTTCGTTTACATCCGGTTACTGGTGTTTTACATCGTTCCGTTTTGAAACCAATAGGAAGTACCTTTACCAATAAAACGGTTGATTTCCATACAGGAATTGTTTCTGAAATTTCAATTGAGCCTTGTAATGAAGAAGATATTGCCAATACTATAGCTGTAATGGGTGGCGAAGATTGGTCTATGTGGATGGATGCTTTAAAAGCTGAAAATTTACTGGCACCGGGCGCTACAACAGTTGCTTACTCGTATATTGGACCTTCATTAACGGAAGCAGTTTATAGAAAAGGAACTATTGGTCGCGCAAAAGATCATTTAGAAGCCACTGCTTTTTCAATCGCAGACAGCTTGAAAGATATTGACGGAAAAGCATTTGTTTCTGTAAATAAAGCATTAGTTACACAAGCTAGTTCTGCTATTCCTGTAATTCCTTTGTATATTTCTTTGTTGTATAAAATCATGAAAGAAGAAGGAATTCACGAAGGATGTATCGAACAAATTCAACGTTTGTACCAAGACAGATTGTATACAGGAAAACCAATTCCAACAGATGATAAAGGAAGAATCCGCATCGATGATTGGGAAATGAGAGAAGACGTTCAAGCAAAAGTAGCTAAATTATGGTTGGAAGCAACGACCGAAACTTTACCGCAAATAGGTGATTTAGCTGGTTATAAACAAGATTTCCTTAATCTGTTTGGTTTTGGATTTAAAGAAGTTGATTATTTAGCCGATACCAATGAAGTGGTTGGTATTTCAAGTATCGCATAATTATATTTTACTAAATTAAAATTTAGTTTCTGTAATGCATCTTAATTTCATATTGGTTTAATCCTTTAGAAATTAAGGTGCATTACTTTTATAAATAGACATAAAATAATTTTATATGTATAACTTATTACAAGGAAAAAGAGGAATTATTTTCGGAGCTTTAGATGAAAATTCAATAGCTTGGAAAACAGCCGAACGTGTTCATGAAGAGGGCGGGACTTTTGTACTTTCAAACGCTCCTGCTGCTATGAGATTGGGTACTATCGATGAATTAGCGCAAAAAACAGGTTCACAAATTATCCCTGCGGATGCTACTTCAATAGAAGATTTAGAAATTTTAACTGACAGAGCAATGGAAATACTTGGAGGAAAAATTGATTTTGTTCTTCATTCTATCGGCATGTCTGTAAATGTCAGAAAGGGAAATCGCTATATTAATCAAAACTATGATTATACTGAAAAAGGGTGGAATGTATCAGCTCTTTCTTTCCATAAAGTTATGCAGGTTTTATATAAGAAAGATGCCATGAATGAATGGGGAAGTATTATTGCTTTGTCTTACATGGCAGCACAACGTGTTTTTCCGGACTACAATGATATGGCTGACAACAAAGCGTATTTAGAATCGGTTGCCCGTAGTTTCGGTTATTTCTTTGGAAAAGATAAAAAAGTTAGGGTGAATACCATTTCGCAGTCACCAACTCCTACAAGAGCAGGTAGCGGCGTAAAAGGATTTAATGGTTTTATAGCTTTTGCTGAAAAAATGTCACCATTAGGGAATGCAACTGCATTAGATTGCGCTAATTACGCCATCGTTATGTTCTCTGATCTCACCAGAAAAGTGACTTTGCAAAATTTACTTCACGATGGTGGCTTTTCAAACATTGGAGTTAGTCAGGAAGTTATGGAAATGTTTGAATAACAAACGAAATCGGGGTCGCATTTTTTACAAAACCATCAATTAATAGTTGATGGTTTTTTTATGGATAAAGCATATCTTTGTTAAAATTTTTTAAATCACCGAATAATATCTAAAAATACCACATTTAATAATATGCTATTTTCTTTAATTATACCTGTTTACAATCGTCCAGATGAAGTTGATGAACTATTAGAAAGCTTGTCAAAATCTGATTATACCGAAATTTATGAAATTGTGTTAGTAGAAGATGGATCTACTTTAAGATGTCAAGATGTAGCCCAAAAATATGGTGACAGGTTAGATATCTCATATTATTATAAAGAAAATTCAGGTCCTGGAGATTCCAGGAATTACGGAATGAAAAAAGCACGTGGGGATTATTTTATCATTTTTGATTCCGATTGCATCATCCCTAAACAGTATTTAACCGAAGTTGACAAAGCTCTAAAGCAAAATTATGTAGATTGTTTTGGTGGGCCGGATCGAGCATTGGATAGTTTTTCAGATATACAAAAAGCAATCAATTTTGCAATGACTTCTTTTCTTACTACGGGCGGAATCAGAGGAGGATCAGAGAAGATTGATAAATTTCAGCCCAGAAGTTTTAACATGGGATTGTCCCGTAAAGCATTTGAAGCTTCTAAAGGGTTTGGTAACATACACCCTGGCGAAGACCCGGACTTATCGATTCGTTTATGGAATTTAGGATTTGAAACTAAACTTTTTCCAAATGCTTACGTTTACCATAAAAGAAGAATAGACTGGGATAAATTTTCTGTACAGGTTAATAAATTCGGTAAAGCAAGACCAATTTTGAATAGCTGGTATCCGCAATACAACAAACTGACATTTTTCTTTCCATCTGTGTTTATTATTGGATTTTTCTTATCAATAGTTTTACTGCTTTTTAATCAAGATATCCTTCTTCAATTGTATTTTCTTTATTTTGTGGTATTGTTTTTGGTGTCTACTATTCAAAACAAGAGCTTAAAAATAGGCTATTTATCTTTGATTGCCGTTTGGAAACAATTTTATGGTTATGGAACCGGTTTTTTGAAATCATATATAAAAGTAATTATTTTGAAGCAAAAACCTCAAGAAGCATTTCCTGAATTGTTTTTCAAAATTTAAAATGACAAAAATAATCGGTTTAACGGGAGGAATTGGAAGTGGTAAAACCACAATTGCCAATCATTTTTCATCATTGGGAATTCCAGTATATATTGCTGATGATGAAGCAAAAAAAATCATGCAAACTCCAGAAGTTTTAAATCTAATTAAGAAAACATTTGGTGATACTATATTTGAAAATGAATTGTTAAACAGACAAAAGCTGGCCGAAATCGTCTTTAACAATCCTGAAAAACTAAAACAACTTAATGCAATTGTTCATCCTGCAGTAAAAAGACATTTTGACAAATGGCTTTTGGATCATCAGTTTTATCCATTTATAATTTATGAAGCTGCTATTTTATTTGAAAGTGGAAGTTATAAGAATTGTGATTCAATAATTACCGTAATAGCACCCTTAGAATCTAGAATTCAAAGAGTTATAGAAAGAGATAAAACTAATAGAGAACATGTTTTAAAAAGAATGGAAGCACAATGGAATGATGAACAACGCATTTCTAAAAGTGATTTTATAATTGAGAACACGACGATTGAAACCACAAAACTGGAAGTTGAAAAAATTCTTAAAATTTTAAAGATTCAACAATATGAATGTTAGATGTTAATATTTGGTTAATGTATTATTTAATATATTGTTAAAATACTAATTTTGTTTCGATGAATAAACTTTTTTTTAGGCTGTTGGTTTTGTTGATGAGTTTGTCCCTGATAGGGATAATACTTGTTCAGGTATATTGGTTCAATAATTCGTTTAAAAACAATGACGAACAGTTTAAATTTCACGTAAAGCAAGTTATTGGTAATGTGGCCGATAAACTACAAAAACAGGAAGCTTACAGTTTTTATGATAAATACAATCATCTTAAAGACAGTATAGGGAAAGTTCCAAAAAAGGATGATTTATTAGAGTTTTATTACGTTCAGAAAAATCCAAGAACCAATAAAACGATTGTTTATTCAAACAGTATTATAGCAGAAGATTACAATATCAATGGTTCGCTCTTTAATAAAAAATTTGACAGTGTAAAGTTTAAAAGCTTTAGTTCCAAACGAGTAACTGAAGTATATAACAATAATAAGATTGACAATTCTATTCTAAATCAAAGTTTGACTCCTGATGTAAGGATTGAAAAATCTGGAAATTTGGATATTTTAGATAATGCACAATTCGAGATCTTCTATAAGGATATAACATCAGCAATGCCGCTTCAGGAAAGGGTTTCCAAAGAAACACTGAAAAAGCTCATTAAGAAAGAATTAGAAGAATATGGCGTTAATACCAAATTTGAGTTTGGTATTTATAGTAATGGTATAGCAACAAAAGTAAAGTCGGATGAATTTGTTTATGATAAAAATAATGCCTATTCCATTCCGATATTGACAGATAATGAAGGAAATGAAAAATACCAGTTATTGGTGATATTTCCACATAAAAAGAAATTCTTATTGTCAGAGTTGGTTAGTATAACAATACTGTCAATTATTTTTACTTTGATTATTGTTATTGCTTATTCGAGTGCATTAAGTCAACTGATTCGTCAACGTCAAATATCTGAGATAAAATCGGATTTTATCAATAATATGACGCATGAGTTTAAAACGCCGATTGCCACTATCAATTTAGCATTGGATGCTATAAAAAATCCAAAAATAATTGAGGATAAGGAAAAGGTTTTACGTTATCTTCAAATGATACGGGATGAAAATAAACGAATGCATGCTCAAGTTGAAAATGTATTAAGAATCTCCAAACTGGAGAAAAAAGAATTGGATATTGAAAAAGAATCCAGCAATATAGAAGATATTATAAATGATGCGATAGAGCATGTTAATTTGATTCTGGAGGACCGACAAGGAACGATAACCAGTCATTTTGATGCCGCCAGAACATCAGTTTTAATTAATGATGTACATTTCACTAATGTGATTGTAAATATTTTGGAAAATGCGATCAAGTATTCACCTGATAAACCAAAAATTGACATATATACGGAGAACATAAAGGATATGATTCTCATAAAAGTAAAAGATAATGGATTGGGTATGAGTAAAGTTGCCCAAAAAAGAATTTTCGAGAAATTCTACAGAGAACATACAGGAGACATTCACAATGTTAAAGGGCACGGTTTAGGTTTAGCCTATGTAAAAAGAATTGTAGAAGACCATAATGGTCAAGTTTATGTTGAAAGCGAAAAGGGAAAAGGCAGTACCTTTATAATAAAAATACCACTAATAAATTAGAATATGGAAAATGTAAATAAAAAAATACTTTTAGTCGAGGATGACCTTAACTTTGGTGCTGTTTTAAAAGATTACTTAATGCTAAATGATTTTGATGTCACTTTGGCTAAAAACGGTATGGAAGGCTTCGAAAAATTTAAGAAAGACACCTATGATTTATGTATTCTTGATGTAATGATGCCTTATAAGGACGGATACACTTTGGCAAAAGAGATCAGAGAAAAAAATAATGAAGTGCCGATCATTTTCCTTACTGCAAAATCTATGAAAGAAGATGTATTAAAAGGATACAAGGCTGGTGCTGATGATTATCTTAATAAACCTTTTGATTCTGAAGTATTGCTGATGAAAATCAAGGCTATTATACAAAGAAAATCTTCTGATACTAAAGCGGAGCAAGTTCAATATGAATTTAATATCGGTAAATTTCACTTGAATTCAAAACTTAGATTTTTGACTTATGGTGATGAAGAACCTATTAAATTGTCTCCAAAAGAAAATGAACTATTGAAAATGTTAGTTCTTCATGAAAATGATTTAATGCCGAGAGAATTAGCATTAACGAAAATTTGGAGAGATGACAACTATTTTACTTCTAGAAGTATGGATGTATATATCGCCAAACTTAGAAAATACCTTAAACCTGACGAAGATGTGGAAATCCTAAATATCCACGGTGAAGGTTTTAGATTAGTTGTAAAAAACAAAGTAGCATAAAGAAAAAAGCTCCGAGAAATCGGAGCTTTTTTTTATAATAAAACTTTATCATTTGAATTAATAAGAACGTTTCATTTTATCTTTTATAGCATCTAAACATAAGTTATTGATACTTCCTTCATGAGTGTGTTTGGTCTCTTTTGGAGATTTGAAAGTACCATTTTCTAATTGCTCAGCAACCGCTTTATAAGCATCCCTAAAAGGCACGCCCGCAACCACCATTTCATTTAGTGAATCTACAGTAAATAGATAATCATATTTCTTATCGTCTAAAATATGTTCTTTTACTTTTATGTCTTTTATCGAAAAAATAGCAATATCTAAACAGGCTTTCAAATTTTGAATAGCAGGGAATAACCCTTCTTTCAATAATTGCAAATCCCTGTGATAACCACTAGGAAGGTTGTTTGTAATTAAAGTGATTTCGTAAGGCAAAGCTTGAATTTTATTACACTTACCACGAATTAACTCAAAAACATCCGGATTTTTCTTGTGTGGCATAATACTGGAACCTGTTGTAAGATGTGATGGCAGACTAATGAAATCAAAATTCTGACTCATATATAAACACACATCCATAGAGAATTTTGAAAGGGTAGCAGCAACACTACTCATGGCAAAAGCAACAGTTTTCTCTGACTTACCACGGCTCATTTGAGCAGCAACGGCGTTGAATTTTAAGGTTTCAAACCCTAATTCCTGTGTTGTGAATGTTCGGTTGATAGGAAATGAACTCCCGTAACCGGCAGCGGAACCTAATGGATTTTGATCCACAATTTTCAACGCCGCATTCAGCATTGTAATATCATCAATTAAACTTTCGGCATAGGCAGAAAACCACATACCGAAAGAAGATGGCATAGCAATTTGAAGATGCGTATAACCTGGCAGCAAAACATTTTGATGTTTTTCAGCAGATTGCATTAGTAAATCGAATAAAGTTTTTACTTGGTCCTTTAGTTCCTTTACAACATCTTTCAGATATAAATTAACATCAACTAAAACTTGGTCATTACGGGAACGGGCGGTATGGATTTTTTTTCCGGCATCTCCTAATTTTACTGTTAGCAGGTATTCAATTTTTGAATGTACATCTTCAAAACTATCCTCGATTTCGAAATTACCGTTTTCAGCATCTTTAATGATCTCTTCTAAAGCCAAAACTAAAGAAACAGTTTCCGAATCAGTTAAAAGACCTATCTGACCAAGCATTTTAGCATGAGCAATAGAACCCAATGCGTCGTATTTAGCTAGAACTAAGTCTAATTCTCTATCGTTACCAACAGTAAAATGTTCTATTTGTTTATCAGTTGGTATTCCTTTTTCCCAAAGTTTCATAATTGGATTTTTAGATGTTTGGATTTTTAGATTCTTAGATCTAAACTTTTGTTGTTATGTGTTTTTAGCCCCGATAGAAGTGGAAATCCTTTTTATTTTTTCTTTAAAAATAAAAAGATTGCAACGGATAGCGGGAATAGCTTCTAATAAAAAAGCTGTACTTATATTTTGAAAAAATCAGTTAGTATTTTGATATACAATTGAATTCCTTCTTCTATTTCGTTTATAAATATAAATTCATCAGCTGAATGCGATCTCAAAGTTTCTCCGGGTCCTAATTTTAAGGATTGGCAACTCAAAACAGATTGATCTGAAAGGGTAGGAGAGCCATAAGTGGTTCTGCCCAATGCTAGACCAGCTTGTACCAATCCGTGGTGAACAGGAATAGAGGATGCGTTCAAATGCATAGAGCGTGGATTGATTTCAACAGTCAGATGTTTCTTCACCGTATCCAAAATTTCCTGATTGCTATAACAATCATTTACTCGAATATCGACTACAAGATGACATTCTGCAGGTACAACATTGTGTTGTTTTCCTGCTGACACTTGCGTAACAGTCATTTTTACAGGACCTAAAACCTCTGATATTTTTTCGAATTGATAGTTTTTAAACCATTCAATCACGGGTATCGCATTATAAATTGGATTGTCAGGATTGTTGTGAGCAGCATGGCTGGCTGTACCTTTCACAATAACATCCAATACCAATAATCCTTTTTCTGCCACGGCCAATTGCATCAGAGTCGGTTCTCCCACAATGGCGCACTCTAATTCCGGCAAATGTTTCAGAACGCTGTTAAGTCCTTTTTTTCCACTGCTTTCTTCCTCCGCAGAAGCAACTATTACAATATTGTAAGGAAGATTTTCATTAGAATAGAAATGAACAAATGTGGCTAAAAGAGAAACCAGACAACCTCCTGCATCATTACTCCCTAATCCGAATAGTTTACCATCTTTTACGATAGCTTCAAATGGATCGTTAGTATAACCTTGATTCGGTTTTACAGTATCGTGATGTGAGTTCAGTAAAAGTGTTGGTTTTCTTTTATCAAAATTCTTATTGAAAGCCCAAATATTATTGTTTTCTCTCTCGAAAGGGATATTATTTTGTGTAAACCAATTTTCAATTAAAAGGGCCGTTTGATCCTCTTCACTAGAAAATGAAGGTGTTTCAATTAAGGATTTTAATAGCGCAATGGCTTCTTGTGTAAGGATTTCTATACTCTTCATAGTGTAATTGTGGTGTACAAAGCCGTTTTGTCTTGTAGCATACGATGATGACCAATTTTTATTTTTTGAACTCCTTTGGACAGACTGTTAAAACAGTTGTCTAACTTTGGAATCATGCCCGAATGTATCGCTTTTTCTTCTTTTAATTTGGCATACAACTCTTGATTTATTGCTGTAATTACTGAGCTATCATCCTCAGCATCGAATAAAACTCCTGGCTTTTCGAAACAATAGTTCAAAGTTACATCAAAAACTTCAGATAAAGCAATAGCCAATTCGCTTGCAATGGTATCCGCATTGGTATTTAATAATTGTCCCTTGGCATCATGCGTAATGGCACAAAATACAGGTACAATTTCATCGGAAAGTAAAGTTGCCAATAATTTGGTGTTTACTTTCTTCACATCACCTACAAAACCGTAATTAATTGTTGGATGATTTCTTTTGTCTGATTGGATTAAATTTCCATCTGCCCCAGAAAAACCCATTGCATTAGTACCATTGGCTTGTAATTTGGCAACAATATCTTTATTGATTTGTCCTGCATAAATCATGACAACAACATCCAACATGGCCGCATCTGTAATTCTTCTTCCGTCAATCATTTGCGGAACTAAACCAATGCTTTGTGCCATTTTGGTAGCCGATTTTCCTCCGCCATGAACAAGGATTTTGTAGCCTTCTATTTTTGAAAAATCTGATAAAAACTGTGATAATTCGGCGGGGTTATCAATAATATTTCCACCAATTTTTATTATAGTAACTGGTTTTTTATTTTCCATTTGAATAAAGTTCTTTGTTACCAAGGCTTTAAGTTCTTGAAGTTTTATTTCCTCAGGATCTTAACTACTTAGCCGCTTTTTTTAATATTTTTTGCAAAACCAATTGTGCTGAATAGGTTCTGTTATTCGCTTGTTCTATCACAATAGAATTTTCGCTGTCAATTACTTCATCTGTAACAATTACATTACGTCTAACTGGTAAACAATGCATGAATTTGGCATTATTGGTCAACTTCATTTTATCGGCTGTTACTGTCCAATTTGGATCGGAATTGGTGATTTTTCCGTATTCCTTGTAATTACTCCAGTTTTTGGCATAGATAAAATCTGCATTTTCAAAAGCCTTGTCCTGATTGTACTCGATTTTAGAATCTTTGGTAATTTCAGGATTTAATTCGTAACCTTCAGGATGTGTAATCACAAAATCAGCATCTTGTAACTGCATCATTTCCACAAATGAATTGGCTACAGCCTGAGGTAATGCTTTAGGATGCGGAGCCCAAGTCAAAACCACTTTTGGCCTGTGTTTGGTTTTGTGTTCCTCCATAGTAATTGCATCGGCCAGTGATTGTAATGGATGACCTGTAGCGCTCTCCATATTAACGACAGGTACTGTGGCATATTTCAAGAAGCCTGTAAGTACAGTTTCTGCATTGTCTTTTTCTTTATCCGTTAGTCCGGCAAAAGCTCTGATAGCAATGATATCACAATATTGTGAAACTACTTTCGCCGCTTCTTTGATGTGTTCTGAAGCACCCGAATCCATAATTGCTCCATCTTCAAATTCAAGTGTCCAGCCTTCATTGGTAAAATTCATTACCATAACGTTCATTCCTAAATTTAAAGCCGCTTTTTGGGTACTCAAACGGGTTCTCAAACTCGGATTAAAAAACAACATTCCCAGAGTCTTATTTTTACCCAGATTCTGGTTTTTAAGCGGATTTTTTTTGATTTTTAATGCTTGTTTCACCCATTTGGAGAGCGAATCAATATTTTTTATGGAAGTATAATTCATTGGTTTATTTTTTTAATCAGTTATTTGTTTAATCGATTAACCGAATTAACGATTAATCAAATTAACATTTTTTAAATAATCTTTGTAAAAGATATTTCGTTCTTTAATGCTTTTAATATAAAGTTGTCTTCCAGACCATTGACAATCCAAGTTTCGATATTCGCTGCTTTGGCTATGGCTGCTGAATCAATTTTAGATTGCATACCACCAGTACCGTGTGAGGATTTAGAATCGCCAATTTCATTCTGTAGCGATTGCAAATCGTTTACTACAGTAATCGTTTCGGGAACTTCATCATGGATGGAGGCTTTGGTATAAATTCCGTTTGTGTTCGTAGCAATGATCAGAATGTCAACATTTAATAAAACAGCTGTTAAAGCCGCTAATTTATCATTATCCCCAAACTTGATCTCGTCAGTTGCAACCGTATCATTTTCATTGATAATAGGAATGTAGCTGTTTTTGACCAATACATTTATCGTGTTTACAATATTTACTTTAGTCTGCTTTTTTTCGAAATCAGAATAAGAAAGCAAACATTGCGACGTATGTAAACCCAAATCGCTGAAGTTTTCGTGAAAAATCCGCATCAAGTGAGGTTGACCGATAGAAGCTAAGGCTTGTTTAACAAAAATTTCGTTATCTGGTGCTTCCAGTTTTACAAATTGTTTTGCTGCTGCAATAGCGCCCGAACTTACGATTACAAATTCATAATCGTCTTTCAAAGCAGCTATTTGCATACCAATATCTTCAATCTTTCCTCTCGAAATATGATTGGTTTCTTTGGTTAATGTATTGCTGCCAATTTTTAATAAAATTCTTTTCTTACCTGATTTGTCCATTTCCGTAAATATACCATTTATTAGTAACTAAATGTTGCAATCCTATTGGTCCGCGTTGGTGTAGTTTGTCAGTACTGATCGCTAGTTCACCGCCCAAACCAAATTGCCCTCCATCTGTAAATCGGGTAGAAGCGTTTTGATAAACAGCCGCTGTATCCACATTTTCCATAAATTCCTGGGCCAATGCATCATTCTTTGTTATTATGGAAGCCGAATGTCCTCCACAATATTTATTTATTTTATCAATCGCTTCCTGATCAGAATTGATTGTACCGATAACTATTTTATAATCCAAAAACTCTTCATACCAAACCAAATCTGACTCAATCTGAGGAACATTTGCCACTTTAGAAATGGTTTGGTCTCCCAAAACTGTTACGTTTCTGCTTTGTAATTCCTGAATAACTTTCTTTGCGAATACTTCCCAATTCTCAAGATTAGTATCAATTAAAACTTTATCTAAAGCATTACAAACAGATATGTTTGAGGTCTTTCCGTTGATGATAATAGCAAGAGCCTGATCTAAATCGGCTTCGGCATTAATATACACAAAATTATTTCCCCTTCCACTAACAATGACTGGGCAAGTAGCATGCTTTTTCACAAAGTTGATTAGATTTTCACCTCCTCTTGGTACTATTAAATCTACCCTTTGCGTTGGCTTTTCTAAAAATGCCTGAGTTTCGTCTCTATTGTAATTCAAGTATTCTACCCATTCTGTAGCAACATTATTTTCTTTCAGGGCTTGATGCCATAATTCTACTATCTTTAAGTTGGATTGCAAGGATTCTTTTCCACCTTTCAATAGGATTTTATTTCCCGATTTAAAGGCAATTCCACCAGCTTCAACCGTTACATCCGGTCTCGATTCGTAAATAATCAGAATAGTACCAAAAGCAGCTGTTTTATTGTAGATTTTTAAACCATTATCATGTGTGAAATCAAATCGGACCTGACCTACAGGATCCTCCTGAACAAACAATTGTTGCAAAGAAAGAATCATTCCGTCAATCTTGCCATCATCAACTAATAGCCTTTTTTCCATAGCCAAATCATCTCCAGAATAATTATTCAAATCCTGTTGATTGACAGTTTTGATATTCTCTCTTTCCTGTTCAAGCAGTTCAGCCATTCGTTTCAAAACGGCATTTCTTTTTTCTATTGGTAGTAAATGACTCATTGGTTTTTGGTTACAAAAGCAAAAAATAAAACTTAACCATTTAAGTATGCAAGTCTATTTTAAGATAATTGGTTAGTTTATAGGTTTAAAAATAATAACATTTAAATTACTAGGCTTTCAATTCTGCTAAACTTTCTTTTAAAGCAATAATAAAGGTATCAATGTCTTTTTTCTTGATTGTCAATGGCGGAAGAATTCTTAACAAATTTTTATTATTAGCACTTCCTGTAAAAATCAGCTTCTCAACAATCAGTTTTTTGCGTAAAGCACCTACTTCAAAATCAAATTCTACACCTAGCATTAATCCCTTTCCTTTCACTTTGATAATTTCAGGAATTTGTTGGATCGCTTCTAGGAAATAGGCATAAACGTCATTGACATTGTCTATTAGTTTTTGATTCTCAATCACATCCAAAACAGCAATTCCAGCAGCACAGGCAAGATGACTTCCTCCAAAGGTAGTCCCCAGTAATCCATGGCTGGCAGTGAATTTTGGTGAAATTATAATACCTCCAATTGGGAAACCGTTCCCCATTCCTTTAGCAAGACAAATAATATCTGGTTTGATGTTATGGTGTTGAAAGGCAAAAAACTTCCCGCTTCTTCCGTAACCTGATTGTACTTCATCTAAAATTAAAACTACATCGTATTGTTTACAAAGTTTCTCTAATCCTTGGAAAAATTCGGTTGTTCCTTCGTCTAATCCTCCAACACCTTGAATTCCTTCGATAATTACTGAACAAACGTCCCCTTTTTTCAATTCTGTTTCCACCAAATCAATGTTGTTTAAAGGCAAAAAAGTAACGACTTGTTGCGCATTGATTGGAGCAACAATTTTTTTGTTATCAGTCACTGCAACCGCTGCAGATGTTCTTCCATGAAAGGAGTTGTCAAAAGCAATTACTCTTGATTTTCCGTTGTGGAAAGAAGCCAGTTTCAAAGCATTTTCATTGGCTTCAGCCCCAGAACTGCACAAGAATAAGCTGTACTCTTCGCATCCTGACAATTTGCCTAATTTTTCAGCCAATTCGACTTGCAATGGATTCTGAATCGCATTCGAATAAAACCCAATGTTATCCAATTGATTTTTTAATTTGGCTACATAATCTGGTTGGGTGTGGCCAATGGAAATTACACCATGACCGCTATATAAGTCTAAATATTCTACACCATCTTTGTCAATAATTGTACAATCAACAGCTTTTACTGGAGTAATATCATATAAAGGGTAAACGTCAAATAAGTTCATTTTTTTTTATTGTTTAATCGGTTAGTCGTTGATTTGGTTAATCGATTAAACAAATAACCGATTAACCGAATCAACTTTTTTAAAATCCACTTGGTTTCAAATGCAATCCTGTGGTTTCTTCCAATCCAAACATCAAATTCATGTTTTGAATGGCTTGTCCTGAGGCGCCTTTGGTTAAATTATCAATAACAGAAGTGATCAAAAGCCGGTTTCCTTTTTTTAATAAACTAATGATGCATTTATTCGTTTGTACAACCTGTTTCATGTTGATAGCGGTGGTAGTAACAGTTACGAATGGTTGATCTTTATAAAAAGCCTCATATTTCGCAACCACATCTTCTAAACTTTCCTCGATAGTCGTGTATAATGTTGCGAAAATTCCTCTGGCAAAATCACCTCTATTAGGTACAAAAATCAATTCGTCTGTATAACTCGCTTGCAATTGATTAACACTTTGGTTTATTTCGCCCAAATGCTGATGATCAAACGCTTTATAATGCGACATATTATTGGATCTCCAACTGAAATGTGTGGTTTCTGAAGGTGTTACTCCGGCTCCGGTACTTCCGGTTGTAGCATTAATATGAACATCAGTCGTAAGCATTTCATTTTTAGCTAACGGCAATAAAGCCAATTGAATTGCTGTTGCAAAACAACCTGGATTTGCAATAAACTGCGCATTCTTGATACTTGCTTTATTTAATTCCGGTAAGCCGTAAATGAACGATTTCCCGTCAAAAACCTTATCTTTTAGCAATCTGAAATCATTTCCTAAATCAATAATTTTAGTATGGCTGGCAAATTGATTATTTTCTAAAAATGCTTTTGATTTACCGTGACCTAAACACAAGAAAACAACGTTTACATTTGGATTGACTGTATCAGTAAAATTCATTTCAATGTCACCAAGCAAATCATGGTGTGCTATTGAAAGTGGTTTTCCCGCATTGGTGGTACTAAACACAAAATCAATATTTGCATTTGGATGAAACATCAATATTCTGATGAGTTCGCCTGCTGTATAACCAGAACCTCCAATTATTCCAATATTAATCATGGCTCAGTTTGTTTACGGATGAAAATATGTTTTGGGCATTTCCAAGAATCTTAATAAATCCTTTAGCATCATCAGATGTCCAAGCGTTGTTCATTTCTCCATACTGACCAAAACCGGTATTCATCAAATCGTTTTCAGATTCTATTCCGTCAAGCGAAAAATGATATGGTTTCAAAGATACGATCACAGTACCATTAACTGTTTTCTGAGTATCTTCAAGGAAAGTTTCAATATTTCTCATTACAGGATCCAAAAATTGACCTTCATGAAATAACATTCCGTACCAGTTTCCTAATTGTTCTTTCCAGTATTGTTGCCATTTTCCAAGAGTATGTTTCTCTAATAAATGGTGTGCTTTGATAATAATCAATGGCGCAGCAGCTTCAAAACCAACTCTTCCTTTAATTCCAATGATCGTATCACCCACATGGATATCTCTACCAATAGCGTAAGCATTAGCCAATTTTTCAAGAATAACAATGTTTTTTGGAGGAGTATTCATGATGTCATTAACGCCAACCAATTCTCCTTTTTCAAATTGTAAAGTCACTTTTTCTTCACCCTCTTTTTGCAATTGAGAAGGGTAGGCCTCACTTGGCAGCGCTTGGTTAGAAGTTAATGTTTCTTTACCTCCAACGCTAGTTCCCCAAAGTCCTTTATTGATTGAGTATTGCGCTTTTTCCCAAGAATAATGCACGCCATTTTTTGATAAGTAATCCACTTCTTCCTGTCTTGATAATTTCAAATCTCTGATAGGAGTAATGATTTCAATTTCCGGAGCAATAGTTTGGAAAATCAAATCAAAACGAATTTGGTCATTTCCAGCTCCTGTACTTCCGTGTGCAATTGCACTTGCACCAACAGATTTTGCATATTTAATAGCTTCAATAGCTTGAAAAACACGTTCTGCGCTTACCGATAATGGGTAAGTATTGTTTTTTAATACATTTCCATAAATCAAATATTTGATGGCTTTATCATAATATTTGTCAACGATAGTCAGATTAGCATGTTTTGCACTTCCCAATTCGTAAGCTCTTTCTTCAATCGCATTTAGTTCTTCATCATCAAATCCACCTGTATTGATTAATACTGTATGAACTTCATATCCTTTTTCGTTTTTTAAATATTTTAGACAGTATGATGTGTCTAATCCTCCACTATACGCTAATACTACTTTTTTACTTCCCATTTTATATTGTTTTTTGGAGCTTCAAAAACTCCGATTTTATAATTATATTTTTAACTTTTGGTTGTTTACTTTTTCAAGAAAAGTGCTTGTTTGATTTCTTTTAGACGATTCCAAATCCTAACGTTGAAAGGGTGTTTTGGTGGATCTTTTGGTTTTTCTTTCGGGTCATACAACATCCCTGTACACAAACACATTTTATAATCTTTGCTTTTCAAGATCTCAAAGTTGGTACACGTCTGACAGCCTTTCCAAAAACTAGGATCGTTTGTGAGTTCCGAAAAAGGAACCGGTTTGTACCCCAAATCAGAATTGATTTTCATAACTGCCAAGCCAGTTGTGATTCCAAACACTTTTGCATCGGGATATTTTTGTAATGAATAGTCAAAGACAAACGATTTTATTTTTTTGGCAAGTCCCAAATTTCTATAATCCGGATGTACAATTAAACCAGAGTGTGCCACAAACTGACCGTGCTGCCAACTTTCGATATAGCAAAAACCAGCAAATTTCCCATCGTTAAGAGCGATAACAGCATCTCCTTTCTCCATCTTTTTTTGGATGTATTCCGGCGTTCTTTTGGCAATTCCAGTACCTCTCAACAGGGCAGATGATTCTATGGTATCGCATATTTCCTGCGCATACTTATAATGTTCTTCCTGAGTTACTACAATAGAAATATTCATTTCAAGAGTTGAATTTTAAGTTAAAAAATAGAATAGAAATGAGTTTTAAAAAACCAAACACAAATTGACAAGCATAACTCATTGAACCACAAACGAATGTTAGTAAAAGTAAGCTGTTAATATAAGTATTTTTAGGATATGAAAATCCAATATAAAATTGAGGTATTTTCAAAACGGTAAAATGAAAAATGAATAAAAAAATAAAACACTCTATTGGATACTATAGGAATAGTGTCCGTACTTCGGGAGAAGTCGAAAGTGTGTTTATCCGTGATAAAGAAGTTATATGTAAACTAGTTTTATTCATCGACCGCAAAAGTACAACTATTTTTGAAACGAAATACTAATTTTTTTGTAAAAGTCAATTTTTTAACAAATCAGGTTGTTTTTGTAATAAAAAAGAAATTACATCCCTGAAATACTCTTTTCTCATCTTATTTTTTCTTTTTCAAGAAGGAGGTCAATAGAAATTAGAAAATAAATATTCAAAATCATTTACTTCGTCAGTTCGTTAAAGCACGGGTGGCGGACATACACAACAGTATTTAAGAAGCGAGAAATTATGACTTTTTAAAACCAATAAAGCATAATAAATAAAAGGTCATTTTAAGATTTATTACTATATTAGATATATTTGAAGAAGTGAATTAGCATTTTACTAAAACAATCCGATAATAGACTTAATTAATCAGTTAAGGTTTAGGTAACAGATAGTCTATTGCTCACTCAGGCAGAAGCGAATACTAGGACTTGTAAATCAATATAAATCACCCATTTAAAATTTAAAAAATGGAAAGAAAAAAGAAACTACTCATTCGAAAAATAGTCCAAATCATCATTGTTGTGATTTTGATTAGTATCGCTCAACATTATTTTATTAAGGATAAGTCAGCTGAAATAATTACTTCATTGGTGACTAAATACAATACAGCCTGCCCAATAATGATTAGTAATGATATTCGCATGGAGAGTGTAAATTCGCTTCCAAATAATATAGTTCAATACGATTTTACATTAGTACACATTCAAAAAGAAAGTATTGATGTCAAAGCCTTGAAAACGGAAGTGGAAAAAGAAATAATGGCGATTTCTAAAACGAATCCAAGTCTTGAACTTTTTAGAGATAATAATTCCACTGTGATTTACAACTACAAAGATAGAAACCAAAAAAAACTTTTTAACATCACATTGACCCCAGAAATGTATCAATAGCCAGTTGATCAAAACAGATTATTTAATATAGTTTATGGGTATGCGTAGGTTTAAATCTTTTTGTTTGATACAAAAAAAGCAACTCCAATCGGGTTGCTTTTTTGATTATAATAAACATCAAATACTTTATTTTCTGAACTGATTCTTATTCAATATATCCTTCAATTTAGCTTTTAAATCTTCTCCGGTATCGTAAACCATTTGCTCACTGCTAGGAAACGGAACTGCTTTTTTATCAAAATAAGAATAGTAATTATCGTCAGATGCGCGTTTGTCTCCTTTATAAGTAGCGTAAACATTTTCAAAAACAAACTCACTGGCAATAGGGAAGGTTTGTATCAATTGATTAGTTTTATAGTTGATGTAATCCACTTTTGCAGTAATCTGACAGGCTTTAAATTGTCTGAATTCATAAATTTGAACAGTTGCATTTCTAAGATTGTCAACCATTACCACTTTTCCTTTTTCGTCCACAACTTCTTTACCGTTGGCATCAATCAGCTTCTTCTGACCATCTTTAATTTGACGCTCTTTTATGAACTCTTTTTCTTTAACCTGTTCCGGTGAAATATTTATTTGTCTAAAATTAATCAGCATCGTGTAATCGTAATCAATTCCTTTTTGTTTTGAATTGTGGTAAACGGTCCATTTGTCGTTCAATCCATAGGTACTAAAATCCATTAAATCGTTTTGCAAGGCTACAGGAATAATCATATTGGTTTCGTTTTTGGTATAAACCGTAACGTAATCAGATCCTTTGAATTTCGCTTCATCCATCAATTTGGAAACATCCTTGTAATTTGGATTTATCTCATTTAAATAAACTAAATCATCATATGCCGCACGAAAATTCAATTTATTTGAAGTTTTCATTAACCCCTTAGCATTCGTATACAAATAATTAGACAAGGCTGTTTTAGATGCAATAATTTCGTCATTATAATTATCAAATGGAAATATTGCATTTCTCCCTTCTTTTAATAATTTCAAAGGAAGAACTGGCTTGATTCTTTCCTGACGGTCATTTAATTGCAAATAAGTAGTGTATATTTTTTCCAATTGCGCTGGACTAGCTTCTTTAACCAAAAGATTTATAGTATTCAAATCACGATCTTTGGCTTTTGCAAAAGCCTCTTCAAGTAAATAAACGTAATCCTGTTTGCCTTTTTTATCTTTATTGGAACGCAAGTTTGAAAGAGCTGTATTGATCGCTTCATCATAATTTCCCGAACTCAATTGGTTTTGTGTCTGCTTTACGCCACAGGATGAGATCAAGACAAAAAGACTTAATAATAAGGTAATTTTTTTCATATGCTTAGTGTAGGTAGTGGTATTTGGGTTTTTATTTAATTTTTAAAAAAGTACTATAAAAAAACCTAACACGAATAGAATAAATGTTAGGTTTTCATATAGTTAATCAATAGAATATTATTTTCTTACAAAAGGAGGTAACAATTTACTGGAAACTTCACCGAAACCAATTCGTAATTGTCCGTTTTGACAAAAACCTTTCATAATAACAGTGTCGTCATCATTTATAAATTTACGTTCCGTTCCATCTGCCATTTTAATTGGATTTTTTCCGCCCCAAGTTAATTCCAGCATAGAACCGAAACTATCTTCAGTTGGACCGGAAATAGTACCGGATCCCATCATATCACCTGAATTTACACGACAACCATTAGATGTATGGTGTGCCAATTGTTGGTTCATAGTCCAATATAAATATTTAAAATTGGTTTTAGAAACGACAGTAGGTTCTGAATTTTCAGGCTGAATAGCTACTTCTAAATTAATATCATAAGAATGTTTCCCTTTTTGTTGCAAATAAGGAAAAGGTGTTGGCACTTGTTTAGGTCCTTTGGTTCTGAATGGCTCCAAAGCATCCATCGTTACAATCCAAGGTGAAATTGAAGAAGCAAAGTTTTTTGCCAAAAAGGGACCAAGTGGAACATATTCCCATTTTTGAATATCCCGCGCACTCCAATCATTTAGTAGTACCATTCCAAAAATATAATCTTCTACTTCACTTATAGGAATGTTTTCACCCATAATATTAGCATCAGTTGTAATGAAAGCTGTTTCAAGCTCAAAATCTACTGATCTGGAAGGACCAAAAACAGGAGTAGTTTCTCCATTTGGCAAAGTTTGTCCCATAGGTCTGTGTACAGGAATTCCTGAAGGAATAATGGTAGAACTTCTTCCATGGTACCCTACCGGAATGTGAAGCCAGTTCGGTAATAAAGCATTTGCCGGATCACGGAACATTTTACCCACATTAGTAGCATGTTCTTTACTGGAATAGAAATCGGTATAATCACCTATTAAAACAGGAAGTTGCATTTCAACATCTTCTATATTGAAAATAACAATATCACGATGTTTCATAGAATCACGTAATTTTGGATTCTTTTCATCAAAGATATCTGCTATTCGGTTGCGCACCAATCTCCATGTTTTTTTTCCATCAGAAATAAAATCATTTAAGGTGTCCTGCATGAACATATCATCAGTCAATTCAATACCTTCAAAATAATTTAGTTGCTGTAAAGCTCCTAAATCGATGGCATAATCACCAATTCTAGTCCCTACAGTTACTATGTTTTCTTTCGTAAGAAAAACACCAAAAGGAATATTTTGGATTGGGAAATCGCTTTTGTCAGAAACTTCTAACCATGACTTCCTATTAGTATTGTTGGCTGTTATCGGCATTTGAATGTTAATTATTTTGTTAAAAAATACTCATCAAATATATTATAATCTAACTGTTTACCAAACGTTTTTTTGTATTTTTGCATCAAATTAACGAAAATCAAAGAAATGCAACGCGACGAACAAATTTTTGACCTTATTCTAGAAGAACAAGAAAGACAAATACACGGATTGGAACTTATTGCCTCAGAGAACTTTGTAAGTGACGAAGTAATGGAAGCTGCCGGATCTGTTTTAACCAATAAATACGCTGAGGGATATCCTGGCAAAAGATACTACGGAGGTTGTGAAGTAGTTGACGTTATTGAACAAATTGCTATTGACAGAGCTAAAGAATTGTTTGGTGCTGCTTACGCAAATGTGCAACCACACTCTGGTTCACAAGCTAATACAGCTGTTTACCACGCTTGTCTTAAACCAGGTGATAAAATCTTAGGTTTCGATTTATCACACGGAGGTCACTTGACACACGGTTCACCAGTAAACTTCTCAGGTCGTTTATATAGTCCGGTTTTCTACGGTGTAGACAAAGAAACTGGAAGATTAGATTATGATAAAATTCAAGAAATTGCTACTAAAGAGCAACCAAAATTAATCATCGCTGGAGCTTCGGCTTATTCTCGTGATATGGATTTTGAGCGTTTCAGAGTTATTGCTGATAGCGTAGGAGCAATATTAATGGCTGATATTTCTCATCCTGCTGGTCTTATTGCAAAAGGATTGATGAATGATCCATTACCTCATTGTCATATTGTAACAACAACAACTCACAAAACATTACGTGGGCCTCGTGGTGGTTTGATCATGATGGGTAAAGATTTCGAAAATCCATTTGGTTTAACTACTCCAAAAGGAGAAATCAGAATGATGTCTTCTTTATTGGATTTAGCTGTTTTCCCTGGAAATCAAGGTGGTCCATTAATGCACATCATTGCCGCTAAAGCGGTAGCTTTCGGTGAAGCTTTGAAAGATGAATTTTTCACTTATGCTTTACAATTACAAAAAAATGCTAATGCTATGGCAGATGCTTTTGTAAAAAGAGGGTACCAAATCATCTCTGGCGGAACTGACAATCACATGATGTTGATTGACTTGAGAAACAAAAACATTTCTGGAAAAGATGCTGAAAATGCATTGGTAAAAGCAGAAATCACCGTAAATAAAAACATGGTTCCTTTTGATGACAAATCACCATTTGTAACTTCAGGAATCCGTGTTGGAACTGCAGCTATCACCACTCGTGGATTAGTTGAAGAAGATATGGAAACTATTGTTGCCTTAATCGATAAAGTTTTAGTGGATCACACTAATGAAGATGTTATCGAAGAAGTAGCAGCTGCAGTAAACGAAATGATGAGCGAAAGAGCTATTTTCGTATACTAATTTTTTTAGTTTAAAGGTTTAAGGTTTAAAGTTTAAAGTTTTGTGCTTCGAATAGTATCACAAAATTTTGAACTTTAAACTTTTTTCGTTTTTAACGTGACTTTGAACCTTAAACTATTTTTAAACTTTAAACAAATTTTGTAATGTCAGTATTAAGATTAAAATTACCAACTGATCCGAGATGGGTAAACATTGTAGAAAAAAACATCGAAGAAATTCTTACCGATCATGCCTGGTGTGAGCAAAAGGCGGCTACTAATGCCATTACAATTATCACAAACAATTCCGAACATCAGGATTTGGTTCAGGATTTATTGGCTTTGGCCAAGGAAGAAATCGATCATTTTGAGCAGGTTCACAATATTATCATCAAACGTGGTCTGAAACTGGGTCGCGAACGCAAAGACGATTATGTCAATGAATTGTACTTATACATGAAAAAAAGTGGCGACGGTAGCAGAGTTTCGGGATTAGTAGAACGCTTGTTGTTTTCTGCCATGATCGAAGCCAGAAGTTGTGAACGTTTCAAAGTACTTTCCGAAAACATAAAGGATGAAGAGCTTTCTGCTTTTTACAGAGATTTAATGGAAAGCGAAGCAGGTCATTATACTACTTTTATTACCTATGCCAGAAAATATGGTGTGGGAATAGATGTAGAAAAACGTTGGAGAGAATGGTTGGAATTTGAAGAATCTGTTATTGCAAATTACGGAAAAAGCGAAACGATTCACGGCTAGGTTTAAATTGTTGCAGTTTACAATTTCAGTAGCAGTATTCAGAGAAATACCTCTGATATAGGTTTCTGCTCATCTTATTATCTAAAAATACAATATTCTAAAAATGATTACAATCAAAGAAGCTTCAATAGCTGATATCAAGACCATTCAAGAAATTGCTAATAAAACTTGGCCAATTACATATGGTGAAATTTTGTCGAAAGAGCAATTAGACTATATGATGGATCTGATTTATTCAGAAGAGTCTTTAATCAGTCAAATTCAAAAAAAAACACAATTGTTTTATATTGCTTATGACGAATCTTCAGTTGTTGGATTTATAGCAATCGAGCATCATTATAAGAATGAAGCAGTAACCCGAATTCACAAAATTTATATTTTGCCGGAAACTCAAGGCAAAGGAATTGGTAAATTATTAATTGACGAAGTACAAAAATTAGCAACTGAAAATAATTCGGTATCACTTTCTTTAAACGTGAATCGTTTTAATAAAGCACTGACTTTTTATCAAAAAATAGGTTTTAAAATCGTTGCTGAAGAAAATATTGATATCGGCAATGGCTATTTGATGGAAGACTACCGAATGGAGAAAAAGCTCTAATTTATTATTATTTTGTTTGATTCAAGACCAATATTACCCAATTCAAGAACTCCAGATTTCTTAGCAATAGTGCATTTACATTTGCTTTATAAAAAATGTATTATTCACTAAAAAATCAAAATCATGAAAAATTTCCTTTATTTATTGGTGTTCATTTCTTCGCTATGTTTAGCCCAATCAAAAGAGGTAATTGAGAAGCCTGCAACTAGTGCTTATTTTGTTTTAAACAAAACATCTGTTCGATTTGAAAATAATTTCATTCTTAATAAATATATCTCGCCTAATGAAGGTAGAGGACTTTATAATAATTTAGCACCTTTTACTAATTTATCAGATAGAGAATTTTATTTTACGGTATTAGGAGAAAAAATTAATCTTAAGATAACTGATTTTAAGTCACATATTATAGGACTTATATACCTTGATAGTCTCAAAGCAAATAAAGATTTATATAGAATTGAAAATCTGGAAATTCAGATTTTAAAAAATAATAAAATAATTAAAAATTGGGCTTTAGTTACTCAAACAAAAAGTTATAATGAAAGTAATGTTTTTAACGGGAAAGAGTATTTTGAAAAAGGCTATTTCCCTTACACGGATTCATTAGTTAACGGTGATAAACTTCTGATTTTATTTAGAAAAAAAGGACAGGAAATTTTTTTAAAATTGCACCTTGAGAAGAAAGAAAGTGCTCGAAAACCTTTCATTATAAGCACAATTTCGGAAGATTTAAAAAATCCTAAAAGTTTTGAAAATTTTATTCAAGAATCTATAGACAAATTACATAGAGATAGATTTTTAGATAAATCAAATTTTTATGATGATTGGCCTGAAGATTATGCTCCAAGAATTATAGGAAATACAAACAGACATTTTAAAAACGAAAAGTTTTGTTTGGTTTTTAGAAAGCCTAACGGTAAAAAAAGAACTTATGATAGTTTTGAATACCATACTAGCATAAATTCAAAAACCGGTGAGTGGATAAACTCGAATGGTATCATTTTCTTGGATTTGAAAGAACCTGGAACGCAGTACAAACTTGAAGTCCGTTACAAAGACAATCCACAGCATGTCGCTGTCTATAAATTTTCTACCGAACCAAATTGGTACCAAACATTATGGTTTAAGATTACTGTTGGAATACTTTCTCTCTTGATTTTTTCTGTCATTTATATTTTATGGATGAGGAAAACAACTAAAAGAAAACGATTGGAACAAAAATCAAAAATAAAAATGCTGTATGCTCAACTTAATCCGCATTTTGTATTCAATGCTTTAGGTTCTATTCAGGGTTTACTTAACGATAATCAAATAGAAAAAGCAAATCAATATTTGGTAGGTTTTGGTTCACTTCTTAGAAATACACTTACTTCTAGTGAAAAAGAAACACATAGCCTTGAAGTAGAAATAAAAGGCATCAACAATTACATTGAGTTAGAACAGTTGCGAAATCCTTTTAGGTTTCATTTAACAATAGATGAAAAAATCAATGTTCATGAAGTACAAACGCTTCCTCTTTTGATTCAGCCTTTGATAGAAAATGCCATAAAACACGGAATTTCAAATAAAGAAAACGCTGAAATAACACTTACAATTTCAAAGAAAAGAGATGACTTAATTTATGAATTAGCCGATAACGGAAAAGGATTTGATACATTAGCGGAGCAAAAAGGATTTGGTTTAAAACTGGTAAAAGACAGAATTACTTTATTTAATCAATCTACAAAAAAGATGAAAATTGAAATGAAGATCCAAAGTAATTTATCAGGAACACAAATTACTGTTTATTATAAAAACTGGCTTAAAAATGATTAAAGGTGTCATCATCGACGACGAACCACATAATGTTATCAATCTCCAACGATTGTTGGAAAAATATTGTCCAGAGGTAATTATTGTTGGTTGTTCGACAGAAGCAAATGAAGGAATAGCATTAATTAAAAACAGTCAGCCCGATTTGGTTTTTTTGGATATTCAAATGCCTGAAAAGGATGGCTTTCAGGTTTTGCAAGATCTTAATTCGTATGATTTTGAAGTGATATTTGTGACAGCTTTTAGTCAATATGGAATTCAGGCTATTAAATTTTCTGCTATTGATTATCTTTTGAAACCTATTGATATTGAAGAGTTAAAAAAAGCGGTTAGTAAAACAAGCGATCGATTGAAACATAAAAATCAAAATTTGCAATTGCAAAATTTGCTTCATCATTTAAAAGAAAGTAAAAATAGTTCGGAACACAGAATTGCCATTTCATCGCTAAAAGAAACCCGTTTTGTATATGTGAAAAATATAGTTCGGTGCGAAAGCGAAAATAGCTATACTTTATTTTTTACTGATGAAGGAGAAACCATAATTTCTACGGTACCTCTTTACGAATATGACGAAATGTTAAGTATTTATGGATTCATTCGTTGTCATCAATCGCATTTGGTTAATAAAAAACATGTAAAAAGCCTGCTAAAAGAAGATGGATATACTTTGCTGCTTTATGATCAAATTAGGATTCCTGTTTCACGTAATAAAAAAGATTTGGTGAAAAAATCGTTAGTTTGATTTTAAAGAATTTCTATCTAATATTTGGTTTCGTAATTATTGAAGCTACCAATATCGAATGTATATATTTAAAAGCAAAAAAAACGAAACCGATAAGCCTCGGTTTTTTTTTGCCGTTTTGTTTTGAAACATGGAAAAACAAGCTTATGTTTTTGTTAAATTGCTTATCGTAATATATTGTAATTCAATAAAATGAGTAATTTTAATGTTCCGTTTATGAACTAAAAATTAAACTTAAAAAATTGAATTTATGCAAACTTCACACATTTACCCAGGAGCGTACACATTGAATGCATACATAACCATCAAAGGATGCAGTGACGCTATTGACTTTTACAAGAAAGCATTTAGTGCCACAGAACGGGGTCGTTTATTGATGCCCAATGGACTAATTGGTCACGCAGAAATAGTGATTGAAGGCTCCTTACTAATGATGGCTGACGAGAATCTGGAATGGGGTAACAAAAGCCCTTTAACCATTGGTGGAAATCCTATGTCTTTTGGATTGTATGTTAAAGATGCCGACGCAGTATATCAACAAGCGATTGATGCAGGTGCCACTGTTGTAATGGCAGTTGAAGATATGTTTTATGGAGATCGTGTCGGGCAAGTAATGGATCCTTTTGGCTATAAGTGGATGATAACCACTCATCAAGAAGATATGAGTTTTGAGGAAATGCAAAAACGATTTGACAAAATGTTAGCGGAACAATAGTTACTGGTTTCAAAAAATAGGTGATCAGAAAGCCGCTCTAATTTATTACTTTACAATGATATCATGTTTATAAAGCAAGCCTTTTAATCCTTCTACTGCAAAAATCGCCTTTTTCAATTTGGTAGTTTTTGGGTTAATAGAGTAGTTGTAACTGGTTTTGAAATTGGTTTTATTGGCGATTGCTTTATCAAATTCGGAGCGGTACAGATCACAATTTTCAAAAACAACTTCGGTCAAATCCGTTGCCATAAAATCTAATGCGATTAAGCTGCAATTGGTGAAAACCGTTCCCTTTATTTTTAAAGCGTAAAATTTTGAAAAGTCTAAAACACAGTCGTTAAAAGCAATTTCAAAAATCAATTTATCACACATAGCGAAATTAACTTCTTTAATTTCACAACGATTAAAAGTTGCAGTCCTAAAAGCGACATGATTAATTTTTGCATTACTGAAAATACAATCATTAAAAATACAATCGATAAAAGTGACCGCTATAAAGTTGCAGTCAGAAAAATTACAATTGCTAAAAGTACAGTTCTCAAATTCCTTAAAATTGACTTCTTCCGTATCGTAAATTATGTTTTCGTAAGTTATGTCAAGAAAATATTCTGGCATTTAAGGATTTTAGATTTTGGTATCGCCACAAAGAAACAAAATTTTGCAACTGAAAGCGTATCGAATTCAAATGAATTTAAAAATCCTTTTGAAAGAATAATTCCAAAAGAAAAACAAATAGGATAAACTGTAAATCAGGCAGACTTTATCTGAGCGAAAATCCTATACTACATCAATTTCCTTTGTTAGATAGACATCCTGAACACTATTAAGGAGTTTAACACCTTCGCTAAAGGGGCGTTGAAAAGCTTTTCTTCCTAATATAAGTCCGGTTCCGCCAGCTCTTTTATTGATTACAGCCGTTCTAATCGATTCGGCCAAATCGGAGGCACCTTTTGATTCGCCACCAGAATTTATTAATCCGGCGCGACCGGCATAACAATTAAGGACTTGGTAACGGCATAAATCAATGGGATGGTCTGAGGAAAGTTCCGTATACATTTTGGGATTACTCTTCGCGAATTTTAGCGTTGTAAATCCACCATTATTTTCTGGTAATTTTTGTTTAATGATATCTGCCTGAATAGTTACACCCAAATGATTGGCCTGACCCGTAATATCTGCGGCCACTTCATAGTTTGTGCCATCCTTTGTAAAATTATTGTTTCGCGTATAACACCACAATATACAAGCCATTCCTAACTCATGAGCTCTTTCAAAAGCTTCAGCTACCTCTATGATTTGCCGGTTTGAATTTTCAGATCCAAAGTAGATTGTAGCACCAACAGCAGTGGCTCCAAGATTCCAGGCGTCCAAAACACTTCCAAACATAATCTGATCGTATTTTGTAGGATAGGTAAGGAGTTCATTATGATTTATTTTGACAATGAAAGGAATTTTATGCGCATATTTTCTGGACATCATTGCCAAGTTCCCAAATGTGGTAGCTACGGCATTACAGCCACCTTCCATGGCCAATTTTATAATATTTTCTGGATCAAAATAGAGTGGATTTGGAGAAAATGAGCTGCCTGCGGTATGTTCGATACCCTGGTCAACCGGAAGTATAGACAAATAACCTGTATTTGCCAGCCTTCCATGGTTGTATAAGCTACTTAAACTCCGTAAAACCTGAGGATTACGATTACTCAATCCAAAAATAGCATCGATAAATTCAGCTGAAGGTTCATGTAGTAATTCTTTCGATATTTTTGGATTTCTAAAATCAAGAAGACTTTCTGCTTCTGTTCCCAGTATTTCTTTTATATCATTATAACTCATAACTATTTAAATTACAATTCATTATAAAGTTATGAAATTTATTTTTATCTTAATTAAATCATTGTTAAAGCTTTACCTTAAGGCTACTTTACTAATTTTTAAATCCTTATAGAAACAGATAAGAAAGTGAAACACCTCCATAAAAGTTCCTTGGATTTCCTGGATAATAATATCTGGGCGATGCACTACCAAAACCAACCGCATTAGGTAAAATACTGGCCGCGTAATGAGTATCTAAGGTATTGTTAACTCCAAAATATAATTCGGTGTAGATGCTTTTTAAGATTTTAAATCTATAGGTTGCTTTAATATCCAATAAGCTATAAGTATCTGTAAATTTTGAATTTGCATCGTTCATCGGAATTTCACCTACAGTCCTGTACGAAGTATTTAAACTAAAGTCTGCGGCTATACTCAAGTCTAATCCCAAACTCCATTGCAAATCAGGAGCGCCCGTCAGTGAATTGCCAGAATAATCATTATCTCCATCCACAAAATCTTTGAATTTAAAATTATTAACAGCCCCAGATAAATAGGAAATAACTTGCCATTGGGATGTTTCAAGAAGTTTATAATTCATAAAAAATTCTATGCCCTTATGACTACTTTCGCCTGCATTAGTTCCAACATACTGGTCCTCAGCAGTACGTCTGGCCACCAATAAATTGCTGATTTGTGTACTAAAGAATGTCAGTTCTGTATATAAATTGGTATCCAGCCAATTCCCTTTGAAACCCACTTCATAATTCCAACCTATTTCCGGTTTTAAATTGGTATTGATAGTTCCTTCTGGAGTCAGGGATTCCGCAACCGATGGTATTGAAAATCCTTTACTAACAGAAGCATAAATGTTTTTGCCCTCTCTTACTTTATAAGAAAGTGCCAGTCGGGGTGACCAAACCGTTCCGAAAGTATCAGATGAGTTGATCGTATTGGGTTGCAAAACATCTTTTAAAGAATAATTGGTTGTATTCCATGCCAGGCCACTTTCCAGATAAAGATTTTTCAAAAATTCCAGTCCTATTTGAACAAAATAATTGCTATAGTCCCTACTTTGTTCTATTTTACTGAATTCATCACCGGCAATACTTCCCTGACCAGGCTGCGATAAATATAAATTTTCGAATAGGGAAAAGGCGTACTTATCCAGTAATACTTCTGTTCCAAAACTAGCTTCAAAAGGGAGCGAAAACAAATCGTCTTTGTAATTTATCGTGGCACGTACTCCTATGGAGGTATTTTCTTCTTCTATAATATCAAAGGGTCTGGCTTCTTCTCCGGTTTTCAAATTTGAAAAAACACTGGCGTTAAGAGACCATTTTTCCGAGAGATGATGATTGTACCCAATTCCCATAAGCCATTTGTCATAAGACTCATATCCTTGGGCTGCTTCCCAATTGGCTGCCGCTTTTTCGGGATGTTCATTGTACGTTTTTTCATTTACTGAACTGGGTATAAAAGCTTTCAAACGTGTATAAATCCCAATAAAAGACAAAGTTCCATCCATACTTATTTTTTGATTTCCCTGAAAGTTAAACGATTTCCTGTTATAAGCACTATTGTCTCTAAATCCATCACTTTGCAAATGGGTATAACCGGAAAACAGATTGGATTTGGCGTCACTATAACCTGCAGAAAGCGTTTGTTTAATCAAACCAAAACTGCCATAAGTACTTACTGTTTTTCCAAAGGATTCCTGAAAAGGAGTTTCTCTTGCTGACAAATGAATAACACCTCCTAATCCTGCGCCAAAACCGGTGGAATTTGGTCCTTTAATTATTTCGATACTTCCAATGGTTTCCAAATCAATATCTTCAATCACGGTTTCGCCTTCGCCATTTGTCAATGGAATATTTTCAAAATAGGCTTTTATTTTATTGGTTCCATATTGTGTTCGGGCGCCAATTCCTCGAATCGTAATTCTGTTAGTATTCAAAGAACCTTGCTGCATATAAACGCCGGGGATTTTATTTAAGACAGAGGTCAATATCACGCCATCTATTTCATTCAGATCCTTTCTTTCAATGAGCGAAACAGCAGCTGCCGTATTTTGAATGGAAGTTTTAATAGGAGGGGCCTGAAGGATAACTTCCGAAAGAGCAATGGTATCCTTTTGCACTTGCCCAAAAACAGGCATCTCCCAAACAAGGAGGAGTATAAAGAAAAAAAAGGTAGCGCTGATTTTATACAATTGATTATCGGTTTACTAGCATTCAAAAATATAAATTTACCACTTCCTTTTGAAGCGGAAGAAACTAAATTTAGTAAATAATATCCCCAGTGAAAAGGCAATTATCAGTTAATTTGATGATTGCTTTTTATTTTGTATTCCTGACAGATTTTTTAAAACGAAAATTATGTAACTTTAGAAAGCAATTATGGCTAATAATCAACCATTCAGATTGCAGAACCTCAAGCATTCTCTCAACCAAAAATGTATAAAAAAATGCTACAAAATCTATTAATCGAGCGAAAAATATATGCGACCGAAGAGCATAAGATGATGCAGACCATGATTCAGGAATTCATTGCCCATGAGATTATCGATCATTTAGAAGAGTGGGAGAAAAACGGAATGGTATCCCGTGACATTTGGCAAAGAGCCGGAGAATTAGGATTGTTGTGTTTGGATATGCCTGAAATCTATGGAGGCGGAGGATTGGATTTTACCTTTAATGCCTTGTTGATTGAAGAGTTTGCCAAAAAGGGGATAACCGGTCCCGGATTTTCACTGCATTCTGATATTGTGGCGCCTTATTTATTGAAATATGGCACTGAGACACAGAAACAAAAGTATTTGCCGCTGATGGCCAGAGGTGAGATTATAACTGCTATTGGCATGACCGAACCTAATTGTGGAAGTGACCTGAAAGCGCTTCGCACCACAGCCGAAGACAAAGGAGATCATTATCTGGTCAACGGACAAAAAACCTTCATTACCAATGGTTTTATGTGCGATATGGCGATAGTAGCCGTAAAAACCAATCACAACACAGCGGAGGAGGGCGTCACCTTACTTATTATTGAATCGTCAATGCCTGGTTTCTATAAAGGCGTTCCTCTTAAAAAAATTGGAATGAAATCTCAGGATACCGCAGAGTTGTTTTTTGATAATGTAAAAGTGCCAAAAGAGAATAGATTGGGAGATGAAAAAGCAGGCTTTAAAATTATGATGCAGGAATTGGCCCGTGAACGCTTATCTGTTGGGATTACAGCAGTGGGGACTGCCCAAGGAGCCATCGAAAATACCATTGCTTATACTACCGAAAGAACCGCTTTTGACACCACCATTTCTGGATTTCAAAACACTCAATTCAAACTGGCCGAATGTGCTACACAATTACAAATTCATCAGGCTTTTTTAGATCGTTGTATCGAATTAGTAACAGTTCATCAATTGACTGCCGAAAGTGCCTCCATGATTAAATATTCAGCAACCGAGATGTGCGGAAAGGTGGTTGATGAATGTTTGCAGTTATTTGGCGGCTACGGATATATGTGGGACTACCCAATAGCCCATATGTATGCCGATAATCGCGTTGCTCGCATTTATGCCGGTACAAATGAAATTATGAAACTGGTTATTGCACGCAAATTGTTTAAAGATTCATGAAGTAAGCTTGTATTGTTAGGGTATTGAAAAATGAAAAGACAGATTAATTATTCAATACCTTATTTTAGACAAAGGTTATCTATTAATTCAAACTTGGAGATTGAGGTATTTTGACCGTTATTTTCTTTTTCTTAGCTATTAATAAATATAAGGTTATACCACCCAAAACTACCAGTAAAGCGATCTGAAGTTCGCCTAGAGTATTATTCCCTTTGTGCAAGGAATTGGAGTTAGCCAATTTTGATCTACCTTCCTCGATTTGAATTTGTGATAGCAGCTCCAGCGTTTGTAGAGCCTGATTACTTGAGTCAGCAACTTGAGTCCAATTTTTATTTTGGGTCTGTTTATTAATCTCAAAACATGAAGCCAAAAATGACTCAAATGATATTTTTTCTTTTGGCGTCAAAACAGTTTTTAGATATAATTTATCTATGCTGTAAATGTTTTTTAAGGCAGCCGTAATCTTATCTTTTTTTTGGGAATCATTTAGTTCTGATTGTGCTGCGTTTGTTTTTATGAAATGAAGTTCATTCGCATACTGGAAGATATAACGAGCTACAACTAATCGGTCATTATAGATGGTATTGATATCCTCATTTGCTTTTTTGGAATTGTGTAATGTATTGAAATTACTCAATAGGATAATAAGCATAACAACCAATAAAACAAAAGCAGCTTTTATTTTATTACTGTAATTTTTTAGATCTTTCATCGTGACTGATTTTATGGCTCCGCAATATAAGATATTGTTCTTAATTATAAATTACGATACCTGTGAAAGATTTATTTGTTTGTTTATCGATATATTAATTAGTTACGGTTCACCCCCTTATACTTATCGGCACGCAGATAACACAGATTTGAAATCGAGTCTCTTCCAATCTTTTTATTTAATCCCCAACTTTTGAACTTGATCTCTAAAAATTAAAAATGTATAATATTAAAAAAAAAACATAAAAAAAGCCCATTTCGTAATGAAATGGGCTTTAAATTTGTGACCCTAACTGAACAATTTACAAACCATTTTATGAACGATTTAAAGAAATTAGCCTATTTTCAAGTGAATTTGTAAGATAATTATTTTGAATTTTTATTCAAGAGAGGTTTGTATGTATCGTAGGGATTAAATGTTAAAAAAGTTAAAATTAAAATTTTTGATTAAATAAAGTCAAGTAAAAAAACATCTACTTGAGGAAAAGCAATGCTTCATAGAATTTACCTTGATCAAGTAAAATTAAACTATTATCATTAAACTATTCAAGTCAAAATTTGATGACAATTTTATTTTTTTACCCATGGCTAAGGTTTAGAGTAGAGAGGATGATTCGAAACCTAAGCATTTGCCCCATGACTAAGTTGCATTTATAAATATTTATTAAGTTGTGTGCCATGATTTTGTCAAGAAAGTTAAAAACGTATAGAATTGCAACATATTTGTCCTTAATTCGCCTTAGCTTTTTGTGGCAGAAATAGTATCAAGTCCATCATTGTTCGTGCTACGCACGGCAACGAATCCCTTAGCTGTTGTAGGCTGTTTTTTAACTTTTCTTGAAAATTTTGTATTTTGGTTTTTCGTAATCAGCTATGTCCAAAATAATATCATAAACGCCTGTTAAAATTTCTATACTATCTCCTTTTGGCATTATTCCGTCGCTCATATCTTTTCCAAAATTTAAAGTCCAATCGTCATTAAAACGAAATTTAAGCTCTCCTGTTTTTAAAGCTACATTTTTAATTGTCCAAATTCCTTTTGTTTCAGTTTCAAAAAGTTTTGCATCAGGACCTTCCCAGCCTTTTTCTGTGGCACTTCCTACAATTCCCCAAGAAGGAAATATTTTTTTTGCTTTTTTTAGTTGATTTCCTACATGAAAACTTAATGACTCTATTTGTGAAGTCTTGTCTCTTTCAAAAATTACATCACCCATTAATTCTTCAGCGAAAAATAAATTTTCTTTTACAGGATATAGAATAGTTGTGGGTCCGTTTCCACTTTGCAATTTTAATTTATTGTTTTCAACTGTAAGGTAAATTACAAAATTGTTTTCTACTTGATAAGTTCCCTCATATTGCTTTAAAGTTTCTGAGCTTATGTTGGCTACAACTGGAATTTTGTAATCTTTATCATATAAATTATACAAAGTTTTCATAATAGCATAAGTGGCTGTGTTTAAACCTCTTTCTGTATTTGTAAGCAGTATAATGCAGATATCATCTTCGGGAATTTGGACAAAATTGCTACAAAAACCGGCTCCATAACCACTATGACCAACTGTCATTTTTTTAAACATTGGCATTGTAATCCAACCATAACCATAATTTTTTTTGAAAGGTGTATATGCTTTTTCTAAACTTTGTTTGGAGATAATTTTGTAATTTTTTAGTCCATTATAATATTTGTTTAAATCTTCAACAGTTGAGTATATTCCACCAGCTGCAAAAGGCATAGGTGGATCATAAACAATCGATGGTTTTTGTTCTTTTTCAGAAAAAATCTCATAGCCAATGACTTTATTTTCACTTTTTAGATTTTTAAAAGCAAAACCACTTTGCTTCATTTTCAATGGTTTAAATATGTATTTTTCAACTGCTTTTTCGTAACTCATTCCAGTAACTTTTTGAATTACATAGCCTAGAAAATAATATCCCGAGTTAGAATAACTCCAATCAGTTCCAACTGGAAAATCCAAAGGTTTTGTTTTTTGAAATTCAATAAATGATTTTTCCGTTTGGTCTTTCATATCATTTCCTCTGGTATAGTCATAAACTCCAGAGGTATGGGTTAACAAACTTTCAATTGAAATAGCACTTGCATCGGGATAATCTGGATAGAACTTTGAAAGTTTATCCTGTAATGAAAGTTTTTTTTCTTCTACTAACTTTAAAATTACCGTTGCTGTAAAAGTTTTTGTAATGGAATATATTTGAAAAATGCTGTTAGCGTTATTTTCCTTTTTTAAATCTACATTTGATAGTCCATAACCTTTATTTAGCAAAGTTTCTCCTTTTTCAGAAATAAAAACAGAACCGTTAAATAGATTTTGTTGATTGTAAAATTCAAAAAGTTGTTCTAATTTTTCTTTCTTACTTTGTGCAAAAACCAATTGTGTTATAAATAATAAAATAAAAGTTATTGATTGAATTGATTTCATATTTTTTTGATTCTTTATTGAATTCTAACTAACGGTTTGCCCTTTGTGACAGTTGCGTAAATTTATAATAAAAGATTACAAATAAAAATTCCTAACTGAATTTTCAAGCAAAATTCAGAGCACAAGCTAAGCTAACACATTCAATAATATCCTGCTTTATTTATATAGAGTAAATAACTTTACTGAAGCAAGTTTTATATTTGAACATGTCTATAACAGTTTTTGCATTACAGTCCTTTTAATTCTAAAAAAAAATAGACCATTCAGCTATGTAAATTATTATGTGATTCATGTTTACAAATCTTTGTCTTTTTCATTTAAAAATTTTATTACTACAGCATTTGCCATGTTTTTTAAGAAACTCAAAATTTCTACAGCTTATTCCAAAGTAACATTCATTCCTTCATCATTAAGCATTTTTTTGAGCCTTCTGAGGGTGTAATTTTCCTATGACCTTTTCTTCCTCAGATTCTATAAACCTAAATTATTGTTAATATAAAGACAAGGAATTTCTGCAAGTATCATATTTACAGGCTTTGGAAGCGGTTTGAATCCAATAAGGTCAACTCTATAGGACACCCAAACCATTTCTTTTTAGTGGTATTAACTGGTTAAATAGATAGGGAAAGGCCAAAAAAAAAGCTAAAACTTTCGTTTTAACTTTTTTTAAGAGTGACCTCGACTGGATTCAAACCAGTAACCTTCTGAGCCGTAATCAGATGCGCTATTCAGTTGCGCCACGAGGCCTTAATGATTGCTAATTCAGTCGTTATTGATCGTCTTAGCGGGTGCAAATATAGGGATAATTGTGTAACTTGCAAGTCAAATTTTAGATAAAATCAAAAAAATATGCCAATAGAAAATTATATACGTGATATTCAAGGTTTTCCAAAAGAAGGAATTTTATTTAAAGACATCACTCCTTTATTAATTAATCCCGAAGCCAGAAATAAATGCCTAAAATTATTGGTTTCTACCCTCAAGGATAAAAAAATTGATAAGGTAATAGGAGTGGAAAGTCGGGGTTTTTTCTTCGGAATGCTAATCGCCCAGGAACTGAACGTGGGTTTTGTTCCGGTACGAAAACCTAAAAAACTACCCTATAAAACCATTTCTGCCACATATGATTTAGAATATGGTACTGACACCTTAGAGATTCATGTGGATGCCATTCAAAAAGGAGACCGTATCCTGATTCATGATGATGTTTTGGCAACAGGAGGAACAGCCAAGGCCGTTTGCGAATTGGTCGAACGGTTGGGTGGTGAAATCGTACAATGCAATTTCCTGATGGAGCTCGCTTTCCTAAATGGTAGGGCAAAGATCAAAGGAAATGATATTTTTGCGGCGATTACCTATTAAGAACTGGTCAGTGATCAGATTACCGATTCCACGTTTTTCAGAATGTGGTGCAAAATTAAGATTGTATAAAATTAGAGGACGTTTTAAATCCGAAACCAATTCCGAAGCTTCATGACGTTAATCATCCATCTTAATTTTCCTTAATCTAAAGCGCGAGAGGTCACATAATATCGGTAGCCAATAATAGCCAATTGCCATTTCTTAGCTTTGGAGACATCCAATCTTTTTTTGGTAAAACTGGGTAGAATTATTTTGTTGATTTGAGCCAGGATTTTAAACATAGTTATTTTTTTTTTCAAAGATATAAAAAAAGACGGTCTTGATGAGGGACCGTCTTTTTGGGTTTTTATAAGAATTCTATTTTTTTCTTTCGTGTTCCAAATTAGAATGATATTCTTCCATTTGTTGTTCGTACACTTTCATTTTTTTCTCAAAAGCCTCCATTTCTTTATTGAATGGCTCCATTTTCTTATCAAATTCTTCCATCTCTTTATCGAAAGCTTCCATCTGAGGTTCTAATTTTTTCATCTTAGCTTCGTAGTCTTCCATTTTCTTTTCAAACTCTTTCCAAGCTTTTTTATCACCATTCACTGGATCTCCTTTTGGTGCTTTGGGCGCTTTTGGAAACGCAGGCGGAGCAGGAGTTTTAATATTTAAAACTGGTGGGGTTGGAGGAGTCGGGGGAACTGGCAAATTTCTGTCTTGAGGATGTTGTATTCCATTTCTGGTTACAATTCGGATGGTTTTCTCATTGTTATTCACATCCATTCTCTCAATTGTATTTTGATCTAAAACATCTAACTCATTTTGAGATACTTTTTGACCATTGATATAAATGTCATTCTCATTAGCCATTTTAGCATACTTATTCGTAATGATTCGGATTTCCTGTTTGTCATCATTCTTATTGACATTTATAGTGGTAATCTCATTCGGATCTAATTTATCCAAATCATTTTGACTTACTTTTTCTCCATTAATAAAGATTTCTTTTTCAACAGCAAGTTCTTGAGCTTCTGAAAGTGCAATCTTAGCATCATTATTTTTAATTCTAGCATCGATTTCAGCATCAGTGATATTGATTTTTCCTGATCCGTCATGCTTGATGTAAATATCTTTGATTGCATTCGAACTATGTTGTTTATAAGTACCATTACCGTACTCGCTTCCACTATAGTTTACTGTTATTCCAATGATTTCATTTTTGGAATTGCGTTCAATTTCAGAAAAGACTAAATCACAATTAAACTCTTTTTTGAAAAATTCAGCTTTCTTTTTTAAATCTTCATCTGAAAAATTCTTGCTAATAGTGGTAACGACATCCAATACAGTTTTTGACACAGTCTGACTCTCTCTTTCCTTTGCAATAACTTTTATTTGGAATAAAAACACAAAGGCGACTAAGACCGGTAATACAAAGGCGTATTTCCATAAATTTCTCTTTTTTGATTGATTTTTGTTTAACATAACGATTCGTTTTTTGATTAATGATTGATAAAAATGATTGGTGATGGCAACACAATTTTCCTGTGTTGTTATTTTTAAAAGCGTGATTTGATAGGCTTTTTTATCTGATATTTTTTTGGAAGCTTCGCTATCAGCAATAAATTCAAGGTTTTGAAGAATTGCTTTTTTATACAACCAGATGAATGGGTTGAACCAAAAAACAACACAAAACAATCTTGAAATTAATACATCAGCCGTGTGATTTTGTTCGCTGTGTACTTTTTCGTGTTCTAAAATATTTTCTAATTCGGAAGCATTATATAAAGTGGAATTGTAAACGATAGTATTAAAATAAGAGAAAGGAGCCAAATTTTCTCTAACATCTACAAATTTAAAATCGGCTTGATGCTGAATAGTTTTACCTTTTAATACGGAATTCAAACTATAAAAATCGAAAGCAAATTTAGCCAATAAAAGTAGTAGCCCGATTCCGTAAGCGGCCGCTGTAATCATAGGCAAATAATCCTCAAATGATTTTTCTTCGGCATATGTGTTCATAGGAACATTGGACCAATCGATATCGGTTGGCGCTGGTTCTATCCACACTATTTTGGTGATAAAAACCAATGGCAAAATAACCGAAGTAAATAGGCCCGCCAACAAAAACCAACGATTGCTATTGAAAAAGGTCTCTTTTCGCAACATAAAAAAATAGGCCACATAAAACAGTCCAATTAATCCGCTTGATTTGATAAGATATATAAACAATGCTTCCATAGCTGTGGTTTCTTCGAAGGTTATACTATTTACGCTGTACTAAAGTTTAATTTTTTACAAAAGAATTATTTCTCTTGCTTTTGAGTTTCAATCATTGCCAAAATCTCACGCAATTCAGCAGCTGAAATCTTTTCTTCTTTGGCAAAAAAGGATACCATATTCTTATAGGAACTATTGAAAAAATTATCAATTGCTGTATTCATGAATTTTTTTCTGTAGTCTTCAATACTTACGATAGGGTAGTATTGATGGGTGTTCCCAAAGGCATTGTGCGCTACATATCCTTTTTCTTCCAAATTGCGTACAATGGTAGAAAGGGTGTTGTAATGTGGTTGTTCTTCAGTGATTTCAGCCATGACTTCTTTTACGAATGCTTTTTTAAGCTTCCATAAGATGTGCATGATTTCTTCTTCTTTATTAGTTAGTTTTTGCATGATTTCTAAATTTGAATCAAACTTACAACTATTTTTATAGTTTGCAAACTAAAAATATAGTTATTTAACTAAAATTTAAGTTTCATCAGAAAAATTCATTCTTTAGAAAGGAAAATGGAAGGTAAAAAGGTGAAAAATTGGACTACTTATTTTCCTCAAACAATAACTTTTGCAACCAGATGCAACAAGCCAAGGCAATAAGCCCCAAAGTTCCCATGAGCAGCCAATTGATCTGATATCCAAAATGACTGATGATATCCATTCCGGTTTTGGAACTCACAATATGCGCCAAACTAAAACTCATGGTAAACAAAGCCATATAACGTCCTTCATGACCTTTGGGCGCGCGGCTTAACGCAAACGAATTGGAAAACGGAAAAATAAACATTTCTCCAAACGTAACAAAAATGATACTTACGATTAAAATTCCAGCCCAAATATTAATCAGTAATATGTAGAAACTGATAGCCATCAAAAGACATCCGTAAAGAATAACTTTAAGCTTACTGATGTTCTTTCTTTGAACAATACTTACAATAGGCATTTCCAAAAGAAAAATAATCAGACCGTTCAACGATAATAAAAGACCGCTTTGAAATTCGGTCAGTCCAAATTTCTCGTTGTGGTACAAAGGCAGAGTAGTGAAAATCTGGAAAAAAAGGACCGCTGTTACAAAGCATATAAACAGAAATATCCAAAATATTTTATCTTTGAAAACAGAAGTATATTCGACATTCTTTTCGTTTTCACGCTCGTATTCCACCGTTCCTTTCTTCTCTTTTATCAAAAATGCAAAGATCAAAATCGAAACGATACAAGTGGTTCCATCTACCCAAAACAAACCCTTATAACCTAATCCCATAATAACTAAACCTCCCAGTGCAGGGCCGGCCGTAAAACCGAGATTCACTGCTAAACGAACTAATGTCAATGCCTTTGTTCTGTTTTCGGGTTTGGCATAGGTTCCAAGTGAAACAAACATAGCCGGACGAAACATATCTGCAATAGTCATGATAGCAAACATTCCGATACACAATCCCCAAAAACTGGTAATGTATTGAATACCAAAAAACATAACTCCACTAGTAAAAAGACTGAAAATCATTATTTTATAAAACCCTATCTTATCTGATAGTTTACCTCCTAACCAAGAACCAAGCATGGAGCCAATACCAAATGCCACCATAATCCAACCCACCTGACTATAGGTGAAATTTAAGTCTTCCTTTAAATATTTAGATAAAAAAGGCAAAACCATTGTACCGGCGCGATTGATAAAAGTAATAATAGCCAGGATCCAAACTTCTCTTGAAAAACCTTTGAAGTTGTTTATGTAGCGATGGATTGCGGTTTTAAGCATGTATAAAATTCAATTTTTGCAAAGGTAAGCAAGTTTGTGGCTATGCGTCTTTGTGGCATTGCAACTTTTAAACTATTTTTGCGTAAAATATAAAAAATGAGAAAGATAGTCCTTTTGTTTTTTTTGGTGGTATTTCATTTTGGCTTTAGCCAAGATAAATTTGACATGGCTTTGGTCGAAAAATTCCAAAAAGAATTGAATTCGGAATATGCTGATGCCAAAACAAGTCCGTTAACAGCAGAAGACTTGGCTACTTTTAAAGGTTTGGATTATTATCCCATCAATGAAAAATTCTTTGTGACCGCTAAGTTTGTCAGAACTGAAAATGAAAAACCGTTTGAAATGCCAACTTCGACCGACAGGAAACCTATGTATGTAAAATATGGAGAGGCCTATTTCACGATCGATGGTTCTGATTTTAAGCTGAATATTTACAGAAATATTGAACTTTCGAAAAAAGAAGAATACAAAGACTATCTGTTTTTGCCATTTTCTGATTTGAGTTCTGGAAAAGAAAGTTACATCGGAGGAAAATATATTGACACCAGAGTTCCAAAAGGAGATACGATTACCATTGATTTTAATACTTCATACAATCCGTATTGCGCGTATAATCATAAATATTCCTGTCCGAAAGTACCTTTAGAAAATGATTTGAATATCGAAATAAATGCAGGTGTCAAAAAATTTCACGATTAATGGAGTTTTTTAACTTACATACACACGTTTTTACGAACCAACCCAATATACTGGAATTAGTTAATCAATATCCGCAGGAATTTGATGCATCGATAGCCTTTTATTCGATAGGGATTCACCCCTGGTTTATTGTGGAGGAACGTCTGGAGTCGGATTTACAGATTATTGAAAGTAAATTACAGGAACCGAATTGTCTGGCTGCGGGAGAATGTGGATTGGACAAACGAATCGATATCCCAATGGAATTGCAGCAATCTGTTTTTGAAAAACAATTACTTTTGGCCGAGAAATACCAAAAACCTGTCGTTATCCATTGTGTGGCTGCTTTTCAGGAACTGATTGATACCGTAAATAGGCTGCAAATTACTGTTCCTATATTGATTCATGGATTTTCAAAAAAGGAACAATTGGCTAAGCAATTATTGGATAATGGATTTTATATTTCCTTTGGAAAGTACCTGTTACTTAATCCGGAATTGGAATCGGTTTTTAAAAGCATGCCCGACGACCGTTTTTTTCTGGAAACAGATACTGTAGAAGAAGGAATTCAGGAAGTATACGCTTTAGCAGCAAAATATAAAGGAATTACGATAGAAGCAATTCAAAAACAAGTAAACAGTAATTTTGAAACTGTTTTTAAACAAATAAAGAGATAACCAAATTAACGAATAAACTTTATTATGGCAGAGTGGACAGAGAGAGCCGAACTTTTATTTAAAAAAGAAGGATTAAACAAATTGCAAAATGCAAACGTATTAGTGGTAGGATTAGGCGGTGTAGGCTCCTTTGCTGCAGAATTTTTGGCAAGGGCAGGAGTGGGGAATATGACGATTGTAGATGGTGATGTGGTTGATATTACTAATATTAACAGACAATTACCTGCTTTGCATTCTACAGTTGGACAGCCTAAAGTGATGGTCGTTGGTGACCGATTAATGGATATTAATCCCGAATTGAAATTAACACGTGTACAAGAATTCCTTTCACCAGAGCGTGCTTTTGATATCGTCACAGAAGATTTTGATTATGTTTTGGATTGTATTGACAGTGTGACACCCAAACTGAATTTGATTATCGCTGCCAAACGAAAAAGAGTTAAAATCATAAGCAGTATGGGCGCCGGTGGTAAAATGGAAGCCTCAAAAGTGAAAGTAACAGATATATCCAATACCATTAACTGTTATTTTTCAAAAACCATAAGAAGACGATTAAAAGAAGTGAAAATTGATAAATTGAAAGTGGTTTTTTCTTCTGAAATTCAAGACGAAAGCAGTCTTAGAATGACAGACGGGAAAAATTTCAAAAAATCTTTTTACGGTACCAACAGCTATATGCCTGGATTATTCGGCCTGTATGCCGCAGAAACTGTAATCCGTTATTTGCTTAAGAAAGAATAATTAGCTTTTAGTCTCCGTTTACAGTCTCAGTTGTGGCAGCCAGTGATTAGAAAAGAATGCAGAGTTTGCAGCCTCAGTAAACAGATAAAAATGATAATAATAATTTAAAAAAAAACTTGGTGATTTTGAATCTTAGCTACTCAAAAGCTTCGATGCCTAGACCCACATAATCTAAAAAAATGATACAAACAGTAATTTTCGACATGGATGGTGTAATTGTAGACACAGAGCCGGTACACCATTATGCCTATTACAAACAATTTAAAGAATTGAATATTACAGTTCCTAATGAAATGTATACCTCATTTACAGGATTTTCAACCCGAAACACCTTTCAGACATTGAAAGAAGCTTTTCAATTGGAACAAGAAGTGGAAGATTTGATTCAAAGAAAAAGAACTATTTTTAACGATGCTTTCGACAGTAAAGAAGATTTAGATTTATTGGAAGGCGTTAAAAATTTAATCCAAGACCTACATGCCAACGGTATGCAATTAATTGTGGCTTCTTCGGCTTCAAAGGTTACTATTGATCGTGTATTCACCCGTTTTGGTCTGCATGAATATTTTAGTCACATTGTGAGCGGCGAAGATTTCCCGAAATCGAAACCACACCCAGCTATTTTTGAGCATGCCGCCTCATTGTCAATTGCCCCAAAAGAGAACTGCATTGTGATTGAAGACAGTACCAATGGAGTGAAAGCTGCAAAAGCTGCAGGAATTTTTTGTGTGGGTTACAACAGTCTTCACTCTAAAGATCAAGATTTAACAGAAGCAGATATCGTTATTAATCATTTTGCAGAATTGAGTTTTGAGGAAGTCGCAAAGATTGATTCTAAATTAAGTAATAATTAACATTTGGAACTATCTGAATTTGTAAATTTGAAAGATAACTTAATATATACTTTATGAGAAAAATAATTATCGCATTGGCCATTATTATTGCCAACTTTACTATTGAGGCACAGGTAAAAACACCGCAGGCCAGTCCTAAAGCTACAGTATTTCAAACGGTAGGTTTAACAGATGTTGAAGTGAACTATTCAAGACCTGGTGCCAGAGGTAGAGCTGTTTTTGGAAATTTGGTTCCTTTTGGAAAATTATGGAGAACCGGAGCCAATGAAAACACAACTATCTCTTTCAGCGATGATGTGGTTATTGACGGAAAAACATTAAAAAAAGGAAAATATGCTTTGTATACTATTCCTAAAATTGAAAGCTGGGAAATAATTTTTTATACAGAAACTAATAATTGGGGATTACCACCGGAGTTTAATGAAGCAAATGTTGCTCTTCGAACTACAGTAAAAGAAGAAGCTTTGCCAAAACCAGTGGAAACACTTACTATCGGCATTAACGGATTGGATGCTAATTATGCTTTTTTGGAAATTTCTTGGGAAAATTCTCATGTAGCTTTAAAATTTGAAGTTCCAACGCAACAATTAGCTATCGCAAACATCGAGAAAGCATTAGCCGGCCCAACAGCAGGTGATTATTTTTCTGCAGCTCAATTTACATACCAATCAAATGGTGATAATACTAAAGCATTAACATATGTAAACAAAGCTTTGGATATGAGTACTGAAAAACCTTTCTGGTATCTACGTTTGAAATCATTGATTCAGGCCAGACAAGGTGACAAAAAAGGAGCTATCGAAACTGCTAAATTATCCCTTGCAGCATCAGAAGTAGCCAAAAATCAAGATTATGTAAAAATGAATAAAGAGAGTATTGCTGAATGGAGTAAGTAATAATTTGTCTTTTTTTAATACTAAAAATCCCGTCTCAATAAATTTTGAGACGGGATTTTTTTATTTACACTATCCATTAAATTAATAACTTCCTGAGTCCGATTCCCCATTTTTTTTTTTACAAGGGTTTCAATACCATGCTATCAAATAGGGTCGGTATTTCTATCGTAAGGAACTAAACCAATTAGGTTAAATGTAATAATCCTTTACTGGACAAAAAGCAACGAGTCCTATTTTTCTACCAATAATAAATCCCAAAAAGATAGAAATACTAAAAAATCAAAGAGTTATGACAACTCTTTTTCATTCCTGAAAATTGTCCACTGCAACAACAATGACATTAGCACTGTAAGCATCGCACCAATAAAATTAAGCCACAAATAACCCAATTTTTCTTCCCCGCTTGGATAAATATAAATCGCAAAATAATAGATTACAAAAATCGTGAGTTGGCTAAAAACCGCACTATAAAAAATCGCTTTGGATTGTACTTGTTTCATATAAAAACCAACCAAAAATATCCCTAAAACAGTTCCATAGAAAATAGAACCAATGATATTAACCAATTGAATCAAATTTTCAAACAAGGTGCCAATACATGCAAAGAGTATAGCAATGACTCCCCAAACTAAGGTGAAAAATTTGGTCGCATTCAGATAATGCTTTTCTGATTTTTCCTCTTTGAGATTGCGTTTGTAAATATCAATAGCCGTTGTAGACGCCAAGGCATTCAATCCGGATGCTGTAGATGACATCGCAGCAGAGATGATTACAGCAAGTAATAATCCGATAAGTCCTTTCGGCAAGTAAGTTAGAATGAAGTGAAAAAATACATAATCCTTGTCATTCGTTTCACTGTTGCTATCCGCTTTTGAGATAATTTCTTTGGCACGATCCCTCAAATCTTTCTCTTTATTAGAAAGTGCCACTAATTCTTTTCGAAGAATAGGATTGTCATAATCTTGATTCAACTGTTCGATATACAATAAGTTAATCACTTTTTTGTCTTCCGATAATGCTTCCAATTTCTTTTCCAGAACATGATACTCTTCCTTGAATGCCGATTTTTCAACAATCTGTTTATTATTCGGATTAAAATTTAAAGGAACAGGATTAAATTGAAAGAAAACAAAAACCATCACTCCGGTAAGCAAAATGAAGAATTGCATAGGTACTTTTAATAAGCCATTCATGATTAATCCCATCTGACTTTCCTTAACCGACTTTCCGGATAAATATCGGCCCACCTGAGATTGATCCGTTCCAAAATATGCCAGGGCCAAGAAAAAACCTCCCGTAATACCACTCCAGAACGTATATTTTTCTTCAGGATCAAATGAAAAATCAACGACATTCATTTTGTCATTTGCTCCAGCGATATGTAAGGCGCTGTTAAAGGTCATATCGTTTGGCAAGTAATGTAAAATCAGGAAAAAAGTGATAAACATTCCAGACATTATGACAAACATTTGCTGTTTTTGGGTCACATTTACCGCCTTTGTTCCTCCCGAAAAGGTATAAATAATCACCAAAACACCTATTACAATATTCATATATGTAAGGTTCCAACCCAATATCGCTGATAAAATGATGGCTGGCGCATAAATGGTAAGTCCGGTTCCCAATCCTCTTTGAAACAAGAAAAGTAAGGCTGCTAAGGAACGTGTTTTTAAATCGAATCTTTTTTCGAGGTATTCGTAAGCGGTGAAAACCTTGTATTTATGATAAATCGGAATAAAAGTGACACAAATAATCACCATGGCAATAGGCAGTCCGAAGTAAAATTGCACAAACCCCATACCGTCATGATAGGCTTGTCCCGGTGTAGACAAAAAGGTTATCGCACTCGCTTGTGTTGCCATTACAGAAAGTCCTACGGTGTACCATGGCGTTTCATTATTCCCTAAAATAAAGTCCTCGACATTTTTACTTCCCTTGGTTTTCCAAGAGCCATAAATAACAATAAACAGTAGTGTGACTATAAGTACGATCCAATCAAATAATTGCATAGGTTAAGAGTATAATTGCATAATGAGACAAAAAATCAAAATATAAATAACATTCGCTACCAAAACCCAAGTGTAGCTTCTTTTCCAGGTTTTTATTTTTTTAGTTTCCATTTTTTTTGAATGTGTTAAGGCTTTATATTTTGGGCAGGCAATACAACTGGGGATTTCAAGGAAATGATATTTGACAATAGTCGGTAAGCCCCGGGAACACCTTCAGGCAATTCTCTAAAAAGACTTAAACCGGTATAAATATAATATCCTTTCCCATAAGGAGCCACCAATAAAGCACCGTTTTTAGGTTTTTCCCCTTTGTCATTAGATGATAAAACAGGAGTGAAGGCAGCATCAAACTCATTCGGATAGTACAGACCTTGCTCTTGTTTCCATCCTTCAAAATCTTTAGCTGTAATTTTGTTCGGTGTGTTCAAAACAGGATGTTCAGGAGCTAAGAATCGTACTTCTGCATTTTCTTCTGTCACACGATCACGTGAAATTTTCATTGGAAACGGAGCAATAGCAGGTGTCACCAAATCGTCAGGTGTATTGTATTGTACCAGCATAGTTTTTCCTTCTTTTACAAAATCAAAAAGAATGGTTTGCTTGTTTGCCAATGTCTGTACTGTATTATAGGCACGAATTCCTGTGATAACCACATCCAGATTAGAAAGTTTCTCAGCGGATATTTCTTCTGGTTTTAACAGCGTTACTTTATATCCCATTTGTGTCAGGCTTTTAGGGATTTCATCGCCAGCTCCCATAATGTATCCAATTTTTTCTTCATTCACATTCAGATCTATTTTGATACATTTTGCTTCAGCAGATTTTAACACCTGCTGTTTGGTGATATGGCTGTATTCAATAATAATCTGTTCCTTATCGTATCGTCTGTTATCAATAATGGCAACGCTTTTGGCGACAGCTTCATCCGATTTATTAGGAGGGGTCACATCAAAATAAAAGATTTGCTCTGTTCCTTTTTTGTCCAATTGAAAAGGAATTGCTTTTGGGAAAACTATCCAATTCTTTGGTAATTCTAATTGTAAGTCCCCTTTAACATTATCTTTCCCTGATTTAATTCTTACACCTACAGATTTGCTTTTCGTATCTTTAAAAAGCAAAACCTTGTCTAAAATAGAAGAGGTTACGTCCGGAACAATATCCAAATAATTATATACTTCCCCTTTTACATCATCGTTGTATTTATAGACAACAGTACGTTCATACGGTATTTCAATTCCGTTGATTTTTACAAAAAACAACACTTTTGCTTGACGGATAATATCCGGAATTCCAATATTTTTTTGATCGATTACAGTATACATTCCAGTAGTTCCTTTTTCATCTAACCAATAAGGCTGTGTGTAGTTTATAGCTGGATGTAGTTGTAAATCAAGATTTATATTTTCTACAATATTGTTTTTTAAGGTCTTATTCTGAATACTTGATGTTTCGTCCGGTAATGTCGTTACACGAACCAATTCTATTGGTATTGGACTTCTATTGATAGCCTCCAGTTTTAGTTTTACAATACTTCCGGGAGTTGCTTCCTGATTTTGAGCTACCGCTTCAAGATATAATCCCGAACAAGCGGCAATTATTTTTTTTATCTCTTCCGATTTTAAAGTTGTCCAATGATTTTCACCTAAAGACTGCATCATGGTATAGGCTTTCGCCAAATTCGGAATACTGGCCGATGGATTGTTAAAGTCAAATTCTGAAGCAATTTTTGCCAACAAATCGCCGACAGGTTTTCCGCCTTTTACTCGGTTCCAACTTGTATCAATACCTTCAAAAAGTGAGGATTTATCTTTTAAAGGATCCCCATTGATAAACTCTAAATATTCTGTTTCTTCGCCACGACTTCCGGTACTTCCAAAACCTTGTGATTGATGACGACTGCGACTTAGAGCGGCAATCTCCTGATTGGATTTCCCTACCGAAGCAAAGTAAACTCCTGTTTGCATCGCAATCAAATTGGTTTTATCTGCTTTGTTAAATTTTTCCTGACTTCCGTAAAACCACCATGAAGTATTAAAGAACTGACGTTTGGGCTGCCAAGGTTGTACCAACTTAAGTTGCTCTGGATAGGTGTTTGGGTTATTGGCTAAATTAAAACTTTCTACACTAAGCATTGCAGAAGCGGTATGATGACCATGGGTAGTTCCTGGTGAACGATGGTCGAAACGATTGATAATCACATCGGGTTGAAATTTTCTAATGGCCCAAACTACATCTGCCAGTACTTTTTCTTTCTCCCAGATTTCCAAAGTTTCACTTGGATTCTTAGAATAACCAAAGTCATTGGCTCGTGAGAAGAACTGTTCACCACCATCTATTTTTCTGGCTTCAATCAACTCTTGCGTTCGAATTACCCCAAGTAATTCCCGTAATTGGGATCCTATAAGATTTTGACCGCCATCGCCGCGTGTCAAAGACAAATAACCTGTCCTAGCTTTGGTCTCATTAGCCAAATAGGAAATTAATCGGGTATTTTCATCATCTGGATGAGCTGCTATATAAAGGACCGAAGCTAAAAAATTAAGCTTTCGGATTTGATTGTAAATTTCAACTGAATTGGGTTTGGGAGGTTGCTGCGCAAGAACTATTGAGAAGGGAAATAAGAAAATGAAAAGTATTTTTATAGGAATCTTTCGCATACCGTATGTGTTTTTTTGGACTAGCTTCAAAAATACTAATTAAATTATAGGAAAATAGACCAATATTCAAAAGGTTATGTTAATATTTTGGGAGTAATTCGGGAAAATTACATTGGATTTCTGAAAGTCTTGTAAGTCATTGATTGTTCAAAAAAACATGACCAAAATATTAAAATCTAAAAGTAGAATGCTAAATTTGGTATTGTATCGTTTTCAATACTAAATAACTATTTGATTATGCCTGAAATAAAATATATTGAAGATGTTTTAAAGAATGGTTTTGAACAAACAACTATCATTCAGCCTGATGATTACGAAGGTAAAGTGATAGCAACACTTATTAGAAAACGAAATTCGGGTCCCACTACAAAAGCAGTGCTTCATGTACATGGTTTTAATGATTATTTCTTCCAAAAAGAAATGGCAGAAGAATTTATTCAACATGGATTTAATTTTTATGCCATCGATTTGAGAAAATACGGACGCTCCATACTTTCGCATCAGAAAATGAATACGATGAGGGATTTATCGGAATATTATCCCGATTTGGATGAGGCTCTTTCAATTCTCAAAAAGGAGGGAAATGAACAAATAGTACTTTCAGGACATTCGACCGGAGGATTGATAGTTAGTTTGTATGCTGCGGATCGAAAAGGAGAAGAACAATTTGATGTTTTGTTTTGTAACAGTCCATTTTATGATATGAACAAGCCTTTGTATCAGAAAAAAATCCTTATTCCTTTAATATCCGTTATAGGCAAATTGCTACCTGATTTACCTGTACCTGGTGGTTTTTCAGAATTTTATGGAAAAAGTTTGCATAAAAATGATCATGGCGAATGGGATTATAATCTAAGTTGGAAACCTCATGTAGCACCTTATTTGACTGCGGGTTGGATTAATGCCATTCATCAAGGTCATTTGAGAATAGATGAGGGGGTAAAAATTAATAAACCCATCTTGATACTACATTCCGAAAAATCATTTTTTCTTAATAGATGGGATGAAAAAATATTTACTGGTGATGCTATTTTGAATGTAAAAGATATTCAAGAAAAAGCTACTAAAATCGAAGCTCCTCAAAAAAACATTATTTCGGTAGACGGAGCTGTTCACGATATGGTCCTTTCAAAAAAGCCAGTTCGTGCTACTGTTTACAGAATTGTTTTTGATTGGCTGAACAAAAATCTGTGACGAAAATAAAGGGCATAAAAAAAGAGAGTATCGATTAAATACTCTCTTTTTACTTTAGACAAACAAGGAATTAGTGTTTTCCGTGTCCATTCCCGTGTCCATTCCCGTTTCCGTGTCCATTATTTCCTTTACTCTTATGGTTGTCATGATCATGATCATCATAATCGTTACGGTCATCTCTATAATTTTTTTGTGGTTTCCCTTTATATCCCTTATAGTACTTTCTTTTATGGTCATGATAATGGGTGTATGGTCTTGAGCCGTGATAATCATTTAAAACAACTTTATACCCATTGTATAAATCATAATTTCTGTAGTGACCAGGTAAGTATCTTGAACGAGTCCATTTGCCTCCTCCAAAATAAATGAATTGGGTTGCACGAATATCGTAATAGGCTTCGACATCAGGCAAATAATAATATTCTACATTTGCATATCCTACTGGACCCCAAGCTGGTGGTGTTCCTATATTTACATTTACCGAAATTTGCGCATGTATCGAACTAGATACTAAAAGAATTACTCCTACTGCTATTAATTTTAATGCTTTCATTTTTTTTGTTTTTAATTAATAATAATTTATGTGTAGTCTTTGGGGAAAAACTTTGGTTCTAAAACCAACAACTGTGCCAATCTAAATGTTCCCAATTTACTTAGTTGCTATATTTAAAAGAATAAAAAGATAAATATCTATTGCTTAGGTTTTTATCTGCCTCAAAAAAAATAATTTTATAATAAAAGAATCAGCAAAAGAATTACAATGATAATGGCACCTACTGATAAATAAACACCGTTTCCTGTAGATCTTAATTCTGCATTAATGGCACGAACCTCTTTACGCAATGCTTTTTTTTCTGAGGATTTTAGTTCTGATTTGTCCATTGCTTTAATTTCATTTAAGCGATTGAGCAATACTTTAACCTCCTCCGGAACTTCTTTAGGATTATCTGAAATCGCCGTTGTATTTTTTTCAGTAGCCATCATTTCCATCGGATAAATACTTAACGACAACACCATCATCATTAAATATAAGCTTAGTTTTTTCATCTTATTTTTGGTTTTTAGTCTAACATTATTGTTAGGGTAAAGATAAAAACACATAGCACTGCTTTTGTTTCATTTTTCTTGCTAAAACTTGTAAAATTCACATATTCAACAATTTAAGCACCTAATCTATTTTAGAGTTAAAACTCTAATTTTAGAAAACAAAATGGCATCGAGAGATAGTAGCCTTTATTTATATATTACAGTTCTTGGCTTGGCTAATTCAAAGTGCTGAAAGCCAAAATCGGAGGATTCAAAAGAATTGGTTTTAAAAACGTCATGACCAAGTCCGGGAATATAAGGGTAGTAAGAAAGGGATATTTGCAAATTACTAAAAACCAAAGCATCGTTGGAAAAACTAAATCCTATTCCAATTTTGGAATAGGCCCTGCTTTGAAACAATCCATTTTCAGGAGTTCCCAATACAGCGATTGCATAATTCAAATAAGGATTCAGGCGAAAGCCCCATAAATTCCAAGGCGAATAAGTTTGTGTCTGTAATGTTAGGGCCATTTTTTCAGTACCATATAAAGCACTGTTGAAACCTGAAATCCCATAACCTTCATTAATGGTTATTTGATCTCCATTGGAATCTAAACGATTTATCCCTATTATGAGTTCCGGCTTAGCGAATTGTCTTAACTTCCAATTTCCAAATTCAAATAGATTCGTAAAATAATTTGCCTGTAAAGTGAATGCTGTCTGAATCGTTTTTGATTTTTCAAAAAAAGTACCAACTTCAAAATTGGTACTTAAAAATCCCCATTTATGATAATCTCCAAAAGAAACCTGACCACCTAAATAGTAGCGATCTAAATTGTTTTTGTATTGATAACCGCCGGTAATACCATATATTCTTCCTATGGGGACATCTTCAATAATTCCATTTCTGAAAATATAGCGGTCTTGGACAAATTTTCGAGAAGTGATGCCAATACCGGAAAGAATGAATTTCTCATTCGAATAAAAATCAATGGGATCATATTCTACAGTAGGGCTTTCCGGGTATTTTATATCCAAAAAACGAGCTGACACAATGAGATTACTAACTCTTTTGGTCTCAGTATTTCCTTTAAAGATTCTAAAAGCTAGTCCAACCCAGTAATCCTGTGAATTGTACTTGAAATTTTGTTTGGCATAGATCAAATTGGAATCTTGAAGCGTATCTTGTAGAAATTGTTGCCTGAAAGTAATACCACCTGCCCATTTTGCAAAAGGAGAGTAAAAAGGACGGTCTATATCTAAACCTTTACTATAATAATTGTCTGAATCAACAGCATAGTTTACAGATGTCTTAATGAAAGTATTTCTGATATTGGGTATAATATAAAGCAAAGCATAGGTGTTTTTGCCTTCGCTGTAATTATTTATGTATTTATTGTTAAACTCATGGCCAATCCCCATGAAATTATTTTCATTGAAATCTATTGAAGCCTTTGAACTTGAAAAAGCCGTTTTTGGAATTAAGCTCCAAGAATCCAGTACCCGAAAATAAACATCAACTGAATCCGATTTCTCATTCGGTAGTGTTAAGGTAGTATGAACACTTCGAATGTATTTCTGGGTTCGGATTAAACGTTCGGATTCTTTTACCAACAAGGAGTCCAAGCGCGTATTTCTTTTTATAATCAATAAATTCCGAATGACATATTTCTTGGTTCTAATATGCATTCTGTTTCCCGTTTCCAGAATCTTTTTAGTAGGTTTTTTGGTAGAATCAATTTCTGAATATCCAAAAGGATCGAGTGTTTCGATCGTTATTTTTCGAATAATCTTACCTTCAAATTCTTTGTATTTATTACGGACAGGCTTTTCTTTTTCATCCGATGTTTTTGTACCATATAACTGAAAATCTTCACGTTCTCCAGAAGGCTCTGATTTCATTTGGGCTATTTGCGAAAAAGAAACCTGATAGCAACTGAATAACAGAAAAAAAAGAATCAGTTTTTGCGTTTGAAACATCTCAAAAAAATTAAAAATTAAAATATTAATCTTCTTTTTTTATTGTGTTTGATACTACTCTACAATATCATGTCCAGTCTTTTTCTTTGAGAATTAATTTAGTTTCACAGGGAGTCAAACTAAATTAATCCATAAATTCTTTTTGTTCATAATGGTTTCCCAAAATTGATATCCCTTTTTGCAAAAGCAAATTATTAGGGTAGATAATCTTCTCACCGTCTTTGGTACTTAAATAAACATGAAATGCACTAATGTCTTCAATTACACCTAAAATAGGAAAATCTTTATCATGAATTCTGATTGTGTCTCCAATTTTAAACGGAAAAGAAAAAAACAAAATAATTCCCGAAGTTATATTACTCAAAATAGACCATTGCGCAAACATGGCAACACCAACGACAGTTGCTATTGAAGAAAGCGTTATAAAGATATCTTTGGTATCAACCCCCCAAATAATAATCAATGCAGCTACTGCTAATATATTAATCAATAAATGAATATACTTGATAACTAGATTCGTACGACGTTCTATTGTCTGACTTGATTTGGCATAACGTCTGACTAATTTAGAAGTCATCACACGCATCACCAAAATGAACAGAAATAGAATCCCGGTCGCTATTATTTCCCGCGTGAAATCATTGAAAAAAGTCATCATTTGTAGTTTTATGCTAATTTACTCAAATATTCGTAAACTTTATCTGTAGGCATTCCCATAACATTGGCATAAGAACCTTCAATTTTTGAAACACCAATAAAACCAATCCATTCCTGAATACCATATGCACCGGCTTTATCATAAGGTTTGTAATTTTCAAGATAATATCGAATGGCTTCATCGCTTAATTCATTGAAAGTCACTTTTGTCATTTCATTAACCACTTCCGTTTTCTCTGTAGTTTTAAAACAAACTGATGTGATCACCTCGTGTGTGGTATTCGATAAAGATTTAAGAATTGTGAATGCTTCCTCTTCGTCTTTTGGTTTACCTAACGCTTTCTCGTTATGCCAAACAATAGTATCACTGGTAATCAGGATTTCATGAGGTTTCAATTCTCCTTCAAAAGCACTGGCTTTCAATTCAGCCAAATAGTTTGTAATTTCCTCCGCTTTTAATTCCAATGGGTAAACTTCCTCAATTTCTTTAAGTCTGATTTCAAAATCCAAGTCTAAATCCTTGAAGAATTGTTGACGTCTTGGTGAACCCGAAGCTAAAATTAAAGAGTATTTTTCTAATTTATTTTTAAGCATTGTATTTTATATTTAAGCTAATAACAAGAACAGACAATATTCCAAAAAAGAGAATCCATTTTAAAAGTAAACTCAAGCTGCGAAATTCTTTTTGCTTTTTTGCTGTCCAAATTTTCACCACAAAATAGAGTAGAGGCCCCAAAACAAAAAGTAACATATACAATGTTGCGTATAAAAGTGGAATCAGATAGGTATTGATGTAAATCAGAATCACAAAAATTGGAATAAAGCTTAGTCCAAAAGTTATTTTTGCCGTGCGGGAGATCCCTAAAACAATAGGTAATGTACTCATTCCTTGATTATAATCCCCATTTACGTCTTCTAAATCTTTAACAATTTCCCTAATAAAGTTAATCATAAATGCAAAAACAGCAAAATCTAAAAGTATCGAAAATAAGTTTGCCATCATGGGTTGGTTTTCTGGAGTAATCACCGGAAACAAGTCAAAAATCCCGATGATAATAACACTAATTGAAAGTAAAGCCGCTACTATGATATTACCTATAAGTACCATTTGCTTTAAGCTGGTGGCATAAAAATAGAGTGCCGCGGCAATCATGATAAAGATCGAAGCAAAACCTGGTTTTCCAATCACATTTGATAAATAGAACCCAATTCCAACTCCAATAATATTTAACGCTACATAGATATTATAAGCATTGGTTTCAGAAATACCTCTGCCAATAATTACTTGATCTGGTTTGTTGTCATTGTCTGTAGCCTGATCAAAAATATTATTAATAACGTATCCGCCTGCGGCAAGCAAAACAGTAGAAAGCACCAATAATAGGTACTGCCAATCATTCAAAGCCAAAGGGATATTTTCTAATTTCAAAAAACCATAACGAAAAATAAGCTGCATAAACGCAAGCATGAGTAGGTTTTGGTAACGTATGAGTTTGAGGTATTTCATGTTTTTATTAGTTTTCAGTCTCAGTTTTCAGTCTCAATATTCAGTATAAAGGGGGGACTGAATACTGAGACCGAACAGTAATACTTTTATTAATCGTGTTTCCCGTCAAAATGAGCCATCCATTTTCCTTGCACTTTCATTACTTGCTCTATAACATCACGGGCAGCGCCTTTTCCTCCTTTTTTATGCGAAATATAATTAGAAATCGCTTTTATTTCAGGACTTGCATCTTGTGGACAAGCCGCTAATCCTACCAATTTCATAACGTGATAATCCGGTATATCATCTCCCATATATAAAACCTGTTCCGGTTTTATTCCATATACATCGGTATATTCGTCAAATGTTTCAACTTTATTAGGAGTTCCTAAATGGATATCTGTTATTCCGAGATTTCTCAAACGTACACGAACACCTTCATTGCTACCTCCTGAAATGATACATACATTATACCCGCTTTCTACCGCCGCTTTCATTGCATAACCATCACGGATATTCATAGTTCTCAAAATATCTCCGTCATTGGTTACAAAAACGGAACTATCCGTAAGTACACCATCTACGTCAAAAATAAACGTAGTAATTTCATTCATTATTTCTTTATAACTTTTTGCCATTCTCTTGTATTGATTGTGTTAGTATTTTATAAATAGTTGCTTGTTTTTCATTCGATAAAAACAATTGATGGGCTTCAATTGTTTTGACATCATTTCGTTTTGCCGGTCCGGTCTGGGCTTCTGCAGGAGAAAGTGTATTTATCTTTAGAGCCGTTTCCAATATCAGAGGTTTCAAAATCTCAAAAGGAATTTGGTTTTCATTACAGATTTCGTTTCCAATTTGATACAAATGATTAACGAAATTATTAACGAAAACGGCGGCAACATGAAGTGCTTTTCGTTGTTCTGAACTAATTGAAAAAACCTTATCAGATAAATCCTTTGCGACTTCTTCCAATAATTGAAAATCAGTTGCATTTTCGCTTTCTAAACAAATTGGAATCGTTTTAAAATCTACGGGTTTATCTTTTGAAAATGTCTGCAACGGATAAAAAACACCTTTTCTGTTTTTAGTATCCAAAGCATCTAAAGCGACACTGCCAGAGGTATGAACCACAAAGCGATCCTTGAAAGGTAGTTGTGACGAAACTGTTGCAATAGCATCATCCGATACCGCAATAATATATAAATCGGCTTCCAATAATTGATTAAAATCAGTAGCAATTTTAGCGGCATCGAGCAGGTGGGACAAAGCTTCTTTTTGTCTCGAATAGACTTGTATCAGTTCTACCGCAGTACTTTTTGCGAAAGCGCTTATCAAGTGTTGTGCAACATTTCCGGAACCAATAATAATTACTTTAGTCATACGGCAAAATTAACAAAAAAATGAAGATTGTTTCGATATTAATTATATTGATTTTATAGTATAATTCCAGTGAAAACAGAATTTATCCCTTCTAATGGTAAGTCCTTATTTTTGGATTAAATTAACAAATGTGCCCACATACAAGTCAACAATTTTAAGTACTTTTGTTGCACTTTTAAAAAAACGTAATTCCTTACAAATGGATAAAAAATTATTTTCTATTTTGTTCTCTACACGATTGATGGCCCTACTTTTTTTAACTTTTGCAATAGCAATGGGCGCAGGAACTTTCATCGAAAGCAAATACAATACTGATACTGCCCGAATTTTAGTTTATAATTCCTGGTGGTTTGAAGCCATAATGGTTTTCTTCTTGATTAATTTCGCAGGTAATATTAAACGTTATCAATTGCTAAAAAAAGAAAAATGGGCTACTTTATTACTTCATTTGTCTTTTATTTTTATTCTTTTGGGAGCTTTCGTAACTCGATACATCAGTTATGAAGGTATGATGCCTATTCGCGAAGGAGCTGCCGAGAATCAAATCTATTCAGATAAAACCTTTCTTACTGTCTTTGTAGACGGAGAATATAAGGGAGAAATGAAGCGTCGAGTTTTTGAACAACCTTTATTAATGTCGCCAGTTACCAACAATGACTTTTCTATCTCGGGGCAGTTTGACCAAACACCTTTTGAAGTGGAATATAAAGACTTCGTAATGGGGGCCAAAGAAACCATCAAAGCTGATGAAAAAGGTACTTTGTATCTAAAGTTGGTTGAAGCAGGAGAAGGTGGCCGTGAAGAGCATTTCCTGAAAGAAGGGGAAGTTCAAAATATTCACAACGTTTTATTTGCTTTAAATAAACCAACTGATGGCGCCATCAATATAAACACCACAGGTAAAGAATACACTATTCAAACTCCATTTGAAGGTAATTTCATGCGTATGGCAGATAAATTACAAGGTCAGGTGACAAAAGATATTGTACAGCCATTAATGATGCGTTCCTTATATACTATTGGTGAAAAACGATTTGTTTTCCCTAATCCGGCTGTAAAAGGAGTGATTGCTTACGAGTCTGATAACGACTTTAAAGCTAAAAATCATCAGGACGCCTTGACTGTTAAGGTTTCGGCTGAAGGACAGGAAAAAGAAGTTACCATTTTGGGTTCTAAAGGTCAAATAGGAGAACCGAAAACAGTACGAATTGGAAAAACAGATTATAGCTTTTTCTACGGTAGTAAAGCCTATGTTTTACCTTTTAAGATAAAATTGAATGATTTTATCGCTCAAAAATATCCAGGAACCGAAAAAAGTTATTCCTCATTTGAAAGCCAGGTTACCGTTTTGGATTCTGTTAAACCTTTTGATGCCAGAATATATATGAATAATGTTTTGGATCACGAAGGCTACCGCTTTTTTCAATCTAGTTTTGATCCGGATGAAAAGGGGACAGTACTATCTGTAAATCATGATTTTTGGGGAACCACGCTTACCTATATTGGTTATTTTCTGTTGTATTTTGGTATGATGGCTATTATGTTTACTAAATATTCCCGTTTTGCCGATTTAAAACGAAAATTAGAAGTAGTGAAAAACAAAAAAGCAAAATTGTTGACCATTTTAGTGCTGCTATTCAGTTTTAACAGTTTCGCTCAGGAACATGACCATTCCGCTCACGACGGACATGCGCACGCTGAAACGGAAACAGCCCAGGAAAATCATTCGAGTCATACTAAACAAGTTTTAAGTCAAAAGCAACTTGATTCGTTGTTGAATAAGTTTAAAGTTTCTGAAGCGCATGCTGCCAAATTTGGACGTTTGATTATTCAGGATGCCGGCGGACGAATGAAACCGATTAATACTTTTTCATCAGAATTGTTGCGAAAAGTAAGTCATTCTGATACCTATAACGGAATGAATTCTGATCAGGCCTTTTTGTCTATGACACAATATGCCAGCGCTTGGATAGAGATTCCTCTTATTTATATAAAAAGCGGAAATGACAGTATCCGTAAAATCATAGGTATTGACAAAGAGGCAGAATTCGCTCCTTTTGTAGCCTTTTTTGATGAAAAAGGCAATTACAAATTATCTTCTTATTTAGAAGAGGCTTTTAAAGCAGCCAATCCAAATCAATTCGAAAAAGATTTTATTGAAACGGATAAAAAAGTGAATTTGATGGAATCAGCTTTAAGCGGTCGAATCTTGAAAATTTTTCCTATCCCAAATCATGAAAATGACAAATGGATTTCCTACCTGGAACTGAATGAATCCGGTATGAAAGGAATGGATTCTACTTACACCAAAAGTATTTTACCATTGTATTTCGGCACTTTAAGCAATGCCTCTGTCTCTAATGATTATAAATCGGCTGATGAATTACTGGAAAGTATAAATGGTTTCCAGAAAAAATTTGGTGCCAAAGTAAGACCGAGTGAAGAAAAAATATCCTTAGAAATCGCTTACAATAAATACGATGTGTTCAAGAACTTGCCGTATTGGTACTTGACGGCGGCTATTTTGATGCTATTATTTACAATTCTTAAAATATTTAAGGAAAGAAAAGCTTTGAACTATTTAGTTAATGGAATGCATATTATTGTTGCGTTACTATTTACTTTACATACCGCCGGACTTATAGCGCGTTGGTACATCTCAGGTCATGCTCCTTGGAGTAATGCCTATGAGTCGATCATTTATGTAGCTTGGGCGACGATGTTTTTTGGTTTGGCTTTCGATATAAAATCGAAACTTACAGTTGCTTCTTCCGCCTTTGTGACCGCAATGATTTTGATGGCAGCTTATATGAACTGGATTGATCCAGAAATTGCAAATTTACAACCTGTACTTAATTCTTATTGGTTAATGATTCACGTAGCAGTAATTGTAGCGAGCTATGGACCTTTTGCTTTGGGAATGATTTTAGGAGCTGTTGCTTTACTTTTGATTTTGTTTACCAATGAAAAAAACAAAGCCAAAATGGACTTGAATATTAAAGAAATAAGCTATATCAATGAAATGTCTTTGACCATTGGTTTAATTATGTTAACCATCGGGAACTTCTTAGGTGGACAATGGGCCAACGAGAGTTGGGGACGTTATTGGGGTTGGGATCCAAAAGAAACCTGGGCTTTAATTAGTATCATGGTTTATGCTTTTGTGATTCATGCTCGATTTGTACCTTCTTTACGAGGCAAATGGATTTTCAATTTGATGAGTATGTTTGCTTTTATTTCAATCTTATTTACCTATTATGGCGTAAACTTTCACTTAGTAGGATTACATTCCTATGCTAGTGGTGAGGCTCATTCCTTAAACTGGATCTGGTATTCGATGGGAGGAATATTGTTATTTGGAGCGATTTCTTATCCAAAATACAGAAAATATTATAAGAAATAAGGTTTAAATTATTTTAATAAAAAAGGTTCAACTTTGCGGTTGAACCTTTTTTATTACTGAATAAAATCATCTCATTTTTAAGCCCTTATTAAAATCTAATCTTACTATTTTGATTTCTATAAAACTTAAGGACGCTTATATCTTAATGGGCAACATTCAATTTAAAATGTTTATTATACTTTTCCTAAGGTGTACAATTGCTCCATTGTAGGGGTTAAACTTCCTCCGGCCGGTTCAAGTGTTATACCAAAAGCTTCCGCCTCTCCGATATTGTTTACAGCAAACATTTTTTGACTATTGGCATCAAAGTTTTCTAACAATCCAATACTTGTAGGAGTCAAAGGAGTCAATTTCAACGCCCACACTTGATACACCATTCCTTTTGGTGGTTTTGGTAAACCTGACGCATCAACATAAACCGTTTGGGTTTCTTTATTCCAATATACTTTTGCAGAAGATTCTGGAGCTACGGTTTGTCCGCCAAGAGCCACAACAGTATTCCTGCTGTCTCTGACTACTGCTAAGCTTGTTTCATTTGCCTTATTTTGCAACTTCAAAACATTGTATTCTTTTTTGAGTTTTGCTTTTTCAATTTCTGCATTGGTAACCTGAGTATTTGTCTGATCCAACAGATTGTACTGATAAGCAATACCTGCAAAAAATACAATTGCTGCAGCCCATCCAACATACTGTATCCAATTTCTGCCAGGCTCAAAATCAATTACTTCTGGATGTTTGAGTTCCAGCTTAGACTTAATTTTCTCATAATTAGCTACAGAATGAAATGGAGAAAAACTAGAAGACAACGCAACAATAGACTTTTCTATAGCGATAATTTCATCGTTAATTTCCGGGTGATTTTTTGCGATAAGGCTCACTTTCTCATTTTCGTCTTCGCTCAATAAGCCGTAGACATAAAGTTCCAAAATACCTGATTCTATATATTCTTTTGTATCCATTATAATTTCAAATAATTTCTTAAATCATTAATACAGTTTCGATTGTGTGTTTTTACAGTTCCCAAAGGAATTTCTAATTCCTCGGATGCCTCTTGCTGTGTATAGCCTTTAAAAAACAATAAATCTATTATTTGAATGCATTTTGGTTTTAATTTTTTTACAAATTCCTGAATTCCAATTGCATCAATCTTATTGACCAGTTTATTACTGTCGTCAAATAGATGTACGAAATTATCATAAGAAAGGTTTTTTTGACTGTTGTTAAAATTTTTAGAACGCAATTTATCTATAGAAGTGTTTCTAGCAATATTTAAAATCCAAGTATAAAATCGGCCTTTACTTTCATGGTAAGAATCAATGTTTTTCCAAATTTTGACAAAAACTTCCTGAAGCACATCTTCCGATTCTTCTCTATTTTTTACAAGAACGTTAATCACCGCGAACAAACTTTTAGAATACATATCATACAGATAGGTAAAAGCTTTTTCATCTTTCTTATAAATCAATACTAACAATTCCTCTTGGGTCATATGCTTTTTTATTTAGCTTTTACAAACTTATACAATCTTAATCAGAATTGGCAAATTTTATAACAATCGTCCTTAAAATAATTAAAAACAAAACATTTTATATTTTTTTTAAATAATTAAATAGCTGTATATATGGTGTTTAACTTAAAAATTAAGTTTTTTTTAATTTTTTTTCAAAATTTTTAAAACCAAAACGAATCCAATCCCGTAAATGCATTTATAACCTTTTAATAATTAACAAAATGAAAAAAACAAAAATGATATTAGGTCTATCGCTGGTTGCGGTTTCAGGCTTAATTTTAGTAGCTGCCGATCATATTGATGCTCCGGCTGTAATGGGTAATGCTTCAGATATAACTGATGTATTTGCTTTTCAGGGACAAGATTCAAACAATTTAGTATTTGCTGTAAATACACAGGGATTGTTAAGTCCAAACGCAACTGCTGCTGCTGCATTTGATGAAAATGTTATGATTGAAATAAATATCGACAACACAGGTGACAATGTTGAAGATTTAGTAATTCAAGCAATTAAAAAAGATGACAAGATGTATTTCTTTGGTCCAGTAGCTCCTGGAACAACGGGAACTTCAAGTACTGTTAAAACTGCCGCCGCTTCGGGAAGTGTAACTATTTCTTCTTATGGATCAACAGCATTGATAGCAGAAAAAAATGGAATGAAATTTTTTGCAGGACCTAGAGACGATCCTTTCTTTTTTGATTTGGGACAATTTAAAGCCATCCTTGGCGGTACAGCTACAGGATTTAATAATCCGGGCACTGACACTTTTGCAGGAACAAATGTACTTTCATTAGTTGTAGAAGTTCCAAAATCAATGCTAGGAACATCAGAGACTTTAAATTTTTGGGCAGAAACTAAGAAAAAACAATAATTAATTTATTTTTTAAAACTAAATACAAACATCATGAGTAAAACAAATAAATTCAAGATTATAACAATGGCACTTATAGTTGCGGTTGTTTCGGTAAATTGTGATAATAACGATTCAGACAATGATAACATGGCAAGTCTGGATTTTTCAGGAACTTTTGTTCAACAAGATCAAATGGCAAGACCTGCAATTAATACTGTATTTATCGCTTCAGGTCAACCTAAAGATGATTTTAATGCTGCCATTCCTTCAGCCATGGGAGCAAAATACCAACCCATTTTCAAATCCAGATTATTGGCTTTAAATGCGGGCTATACTACTAATGCTTTAGGACTGGATGCTGATGCTTTTACAGGAATTTTGGCTACAGATGTTTTAGGAGTGTCTAAAGTAAAACCAACTACATTCTTTGACGGAACAAATGTTTTGACAGGTAGAGCTTTGGCAGATGATGTAATTGATGTGGAATTGTTATTAATTTTCGGAGGCCCTACAGGTGGTTCAAATCCAGGTCTTACTTCAGATAATGTTGATGCAAACGATAAAGCTTTCGGAACAGCTTTCCCATATTTGGCCGCAGCCTGGTAATATTTCTTAAAAAACAGGGCGTACTTATTTAAGGCTCCCTGTTTTTTTTAGAAACAAACAAACAAACAAACAAACAAACAAAATTATTAGAGTATGAAAATTTTTAAAATGATTCCATTTTTGGTTTTCGCAATCCTATCTATGGTCGCTTGTACTTCTAAACCAGAACAGATTACCCAAAAAGCAGATTATGAAAACTATTTGGATGTAAAAGAAAATAAGTCACTGACTTTTGCTCAAAAAGAAATTGATTTTTGGCAAAAGAAATTCGATGCGGCTCCTAATCAAATCAGTTATTTAAGTCTAATTGCCGCAAATTATGCCACAGTTTTCGAATATACTGGTGATATAAAAACTTTATATAAAACCGAAGAGTTATTATTCCAATCTAACGAGGAATATAATTATTCCAGAGTTTCTACAGTTCGCTCATTGGCACGAAATTATATTTCACAACACCGTTTTAAAGAAGCTTTAATTCTAGCTAACAAAGCATTAGCAATAGGCGAGGGCAAAAAAGAAACCCAAAAATTACTATTTGATGTTCAGATGGAATTAGGAAATCATGAGGAAGCTCTAAAAAATTTGAATGCCATAAAAGACATGAATAATTTTGATTATTTGATTCGTTTGGCGAAATGGAATGATCATAAAGGGGATTTAGATACTGCGATTACTTTTATGGAAAAAGCTGGAGACATTGCAGAAAAAGAAAATAATAAAACACTGAAAATTTGGTCTTATTCCAATTTAGGGGATTTTTACGGACATGCAGGCAGAATTCAGGAATCTTATGACTGTTATTTGAAAACATTGGCTTTAGATCCAAATTATTCTTATGCTTTAAAAGGAATTGCCTGGATTGTTTTTTCAAAAGAAAGAAATACAAAAGAGGCCAATAGAATTATTGATGCAATTGCCAGTACTCACAATACTCCTGATTTTTATCTATTAAAGTCTCAAATTGCTCAATTTGAAGGAAATAAAACAGAAGAAATAAAAAATAGGAGCGCTTATTTTTCAATGATGAAAAATAATAATTACGGGGCGATGTACAACAAATACAATGCTTTGATTTATGCCGATGACAAAAAAACGGCCTCAAAAGCATTAGAAATTGCTAAAATAGAAGTAGACCATAGACCGACTGCTGATTCCTATGATTTACTGGCTTGGTCTTATTACAATTTAGGTGAAAATAAAAAATCATTAGAAATTGCTAAAAAATATGTTGTTGGAAAATCTTTTGAGCCTAAGGTGCAATATCATCTTGCTATGATTTATAAATCGAATAATTTAACCCAAAAAACAGCCTCTATTAAAGAAGAGTTGCTTTCCAGCTTATACGAATTGGGGCCTAATTTTGAAAAAAAGATAAATCAATTATAAGGATTAAATGAAAAATATTTTAGGAATTCTAATTGTCCTTTTAGGATTTTGCACATATGGTCAAGTTATAAAAGGCAAAGTAGTTGATCTTGATGAAATTCCTGTGGAAAACGCTTATTTGGTTAATACAAAATCTCAAAGTCATGCACATACCAATGAATTTGGAATGTTTAGTATAGACAAAACTGCAGTAGGTGATCTATTGAAAATAAATGCTTTGGGCTATAAAAAGACCAATTTTTCCATCACTGGTTCAGATGAAAAAATTGTTCTCGAAGACGATATTTTCAGATTGAATGAAATAGTGATTCAGCCAAAACTTTCTGCCATGAACATAATTTCTAAAATCGATTTACAAACGACTCCAGTAAATTCATCACAAGAAATATTACGAAAAGTACCTGGATTATTCATTGGACAACATGCCGGCGGAGGTAAAGCAGAACAATTATTCCTTAGGGGCTTTGATATTGATCATGGAACAGATATTTCTATTTCAGTGGATGGATTACCTGTAAATATGGTTTCACATGCTCACGGTCAAGGTTATGCCGATTTGCATTTTTTGATTCCGGAAACGGTTGATCGAATTGATTTTGGGAAAGGTCCCTATTATTCAAACAAGGGCAATTTTGCTACAGCAGGCTATGTAGGATTTCAAACCAAAGATAAATTAGAAAAAAGCAGTATTGGTTTAGAAATAGGACAATTCAATAGTTTAAGGACTGTAGGTTTGTTTAATCTTTTGGGGAACCAAAAAACACAAAGCGCTTACATTGCCACGGAATATATTCTAACGGATGGGCCGTTTGATTCTCCTCAAAATTTCAACCGAATGAATCTGTTTGGGAAATATTCAGCAATTTTGACGGATAACAGTAAATTATCAATTTTGGCTTCTCGCTTTTCAAGCAAATGGGACGCTTCCGGTCAGATTCCACAACGTCTGGTGGACAATGGAACGATTTCCAGATTTGGCGCTGTGGATGACACCGAGGGAGGAAACACTTCCAGAACCAATTTTAGCGCTAGCTTAAGTAAACCAATTAACGAAAATACTTTCCTGAAATCCAATGCATTTTATTCTAACTATCGATTCGAATTGTATTCAAATTTTACTTTTTATCTGGAAGACCCAATTAATGGCGACCAAATCAGACAGAAAGAAGATCGAGATATTTTTGGAATGGATGCCGAATTGAATCATAAAACTAAGATTAATGAAATAGATGTTTTGCTTCAATACGGTTTAGGTTTCCGTGCTGATGCCACCAAAGACACGGAACTTTCACATACTCTAAACAGAAATACCACTTTAGAACAAATAAAATTGGGCGATATTGATGAATCGAATCTATTTACGTATTTGAATTCGGAATTCAATTTTGGAAAACTAATGATTAATACTGGCATTCGTTTGGATTATTTTAAATTCAATTATCAGGATAAATTAGCTGCATCATACGAAACACAATCCGAATCAAAAGTCAAATTATCTCCAAAACTGAATTTTATCTATTCTCAGAATAACAAATTACAGTTTTTCATAAAGTCGGGCATGGGTTTTCATTCGAATGATACTCGTGTTGTAGTACAAAATAGTGGAAAACAGATTCTACCTGCGGCCATTGGAACCGATGTTGGTACTATATGGAAACCACTCCCGAACCTGATTCTTAATACTGCTTTATGGTATTTATTTCTGGAACAAGAGTTTGTTTATGTGGGCGATGCCGGAATTGTAGAGCCTAGCGGAAAATCAAAACGAATGGGGGCCGAATTAGGACTTCGTTATCAATTATACGATTGGTTGTATTTGGATGCTGATGCGAACTACACCTACGCGAGAAGTATGGATGAACCTAAAGGTCAGGATTATATTCCACTAGCACCTGATTTCACCACCACCGGAGGGTTGAGTTTCCAAAAAGCCAACGGCTTTTCTGGAGGAATTCGTTACCGATATTTGAAAAATCGTCCGGCAAATGAAGACAATTCTATTGTTGCCAAAGGTTATTTTGTATCAGATATGAATATCAATTATCAATTTAAAAACATCAATTTCGGTATAACCATCGAAAATATTTTTAATACAGAATGGAATGAAACCCAGTTTGCTACTGAATCAAGATTACAAAATGAACCAAAACCAGTTGAGGAAATACATTTTACACCGGGAACACCCTTCTTTATAAAGGGAAAAATAATCTATAGTTTTTAATTGATCATTTAATTTTGTTGTTTCTTTGTTTGAAAGCCTGACGTTTGTTTGTGTGTCAGGCTTTTTTGTTTTTAACTTCTGTTTAACCAAAATATTTTTTTAACCAACAATTAATTGTTCTATTTTTATAAAAAATAAAAACAAATATCATCTGCGTATGAAAAATCTATTATTTATAGCCAGTTGTGCTATTATGCTTTTCAGTTGTCAAAATCAGGCACAATCTAAAAAAACAGAAAAAAACATGAATACACCAATAGCCAAAGAAACGATTTATCAATTTAAAGTAGAAGATTTATCTGGAAACACTTTTGATTTTTCAACTCTAAAAGGAAAAAAAATAATGATCGTGAATACCGCTTCAAAATGCGGACTAACACCTCAATACAAAGATTTAGAAGCTTTATACAAAGAGTACAAAGACAAAGGATTCGTGATTGTAGGCTTTCCGGCTAATAATTTTGCTTCACAGGAACCGGGCACCAACGAAGAAATTGCTGCTTTCTGTCAATTGAATTATGGAGTTACTTTTCCTATGATGGACAAAGTTTCTGTAAAAGGAGACGATATGTGTGCGGTGTACCAATTTTTAACACAAAAAGCCAAAAATGGTTTGCAGGATTCACAAGTGGAATGGAATTTTCAAAAATACCTTATCAATGAAAAAGGGGAGTTAGAAAAAGTAATTTCTCCAAAAACATTACCAACTGACCCTGAAGTAGTGAATTGGATTAAAGGATAATTTTTTAATATTCGGTGGCACAAAAAAGAGTTTGCTAGTCAAACTCTTTTTTTATGAATGAAATTTTATAATTTTCAGCGTAAATGAACCTCCATTTCTTATAGAATTCAAATAAAAATCTAAATGTAAAAGTTTTAAACCAACTCAATCTATTTTTCCGCTGCTATAATTTCTTTAACCGCCGCTTCATAATTCCGAATGCTCTTTGTTTTGTTTATTTTTTTCAACACCTTATGTGGATTGGAGAATATCACAGAGAAATATTCCCACAGATGATGCATCTTCAATAAAATATGGGCTGATCCAGAAAGCGACTCACTATAACCTTCGTAAAGAGTATCGTGAAAAGCACTGAATAATTCCATCTTGTTTTCAGGATATTCTAAAGAATTGCTTTTTATCATACTTGGCAAAAATGGATCGGCAATCAATCCTCTGCCAATCATCCAATGGTCAATAGTAGGAAAGCGTTGCTGCATCTCCTGAAATTTAGCTACCGAAATAATATCACCATTGTAATACAGTTTATGTTTGGTGTTTTCTATACATTGTTGAAATGCATCCAAATGCACGCCTCCTTTATAAAGTTGTTTCCCTATGCGCGCATGTATTGCAATATTCTTGATAGGATAGGTATCTAAAATAGGTAGAACATCCAGAATTTCTTCCGTATTATCATAGCCCAAACGCATTTTCATAGAGACGATAATGTCCGATTCAGAGTGGGCTCTGTCAAGAATGTGATTGATTTTTTCGGTATTACTGATGAGACCGGAACCCATACCGGACTTGGTGACCATCGGATAGGGACAGCCTAAATTCCAGTTCAATTCTTTATACCCCAATTCCTGAACATATTTGGAAACAAATAAAAACTCATCGGCATCGTTGGTTATAACTTGCGGAATCACCTCTAAACCAATATTATTTTCGGGAAGTAAATCTCGTTCATAAGAGGCTTTAATGATTAGTTTTCCGTTTAAACGAATATAAGGAGAATAATAAGTGTCAATTCCTCCAAAATATTTATTTTGTGCATTTCTGAAACGAAAGTCGGTAAATCCTTGTAAGGGCGATGAAAGTAAGGTGTAGTCCATGATATGTAAAGTCGTGCAAATATACTATTCTTTACACGGTTATGCTTTACCTAAAGCAATAATCCCTTTTTATTTTAAAATCAACTGCATAAAAACTAAATCCAGCCAATGGTCAAATTTGTAACCAACTTCACGAATAGTTCCTACCACTTTGAATCCAAACTTCTCATGAAATGTAATGCTTCCTTCATTCTCCGCATCAATAGCACCAATCATAACATGATAACCCTGTTTCTTTGCCAGTTGAATAAGTTCGCCCAATAATAATTTCCCGACACCCTGACCTATAAATTCTTGGGCAACATAAACAGAATGCTCCACAGTATATTGATATCCTATTTTTTCTCTAAATGTACCATAAGTAGCATATCCAATCGGCATATTTTCAAATTCAGCAACAATTACAGGTAAATTCTTTGCCATTTTATCTTCAAACCATAATTTTTGTTCTTCAAAATCATGCGGCTCATAATCATAATTAGAGGTACTGTGAAGAATTTGATGATTCACGATTTCTAATATTGTGTCAATGTCAGCAAAAATGGCTGGTCTTATCTTAATTTCCATAGAGAATCAATTTTCTTTCAAAAATAACAAATCTATCTAAGAATAGAGAAAAACCTTCACAACTTTGTATCTTTGCTACTTTGAAACTTATATAATGATTTACCCCAAAATACCTTTAGCGCAAAGCATCATCCAAATTTGTTTAGCCAAAGGAATCACCACCATCATAATTTCTCCGGGCTCACGAAATGCGCCTTTGACAATTGGTTTTGCCAGCAATCCTGCTTTTCAATGTTACAGTATTGCTGATGAGCGGACTGCAGCCTTTTTTGCACTTGGAATCGCACAACAAACCAAACAACCCGTAGCATTAGTCTGTACTTCGGGTTCTGCTTTACTAAATTATTATCCTGCTTTTGCAGAAGCCTTTTACAGTCAGATTCCTTTGATTGTGATTTCTGCAGACCGACCGCAAAGCAAAATTGATATCGGTGACGGACAAACCATTCGTCAGGAAAATGTATTTCATAATCATTCATTATACAATGCCAATTTGCATGAAGATGTTTCGGAAGAAAATGATTTAAAAATCAACGAAGCCATTAACACAGCTATACTGAAAAAAGGGCCTGTACATATTAATGCCCCTTTTGAAGAGCCATTATACGAAACGGTTACGGAACTTTCCGTCTCTCCTTTAATTTCCGCTTCCGCAAATACTACACAGACGACTTCTATCGAAAATGTATCTGAGTTTGTAACTATCTGGAACAATTCTACCCGAAAAATGATTCTGGTGGGAGTAAATGAACCCGATACGATTAATCAGGAAACCATTGATGCGTTTGCAAAAGATGAATCAGTCGTTGTTTTAACGGAAACGACTTCAAATTTCTATCATCCGTCTTTTATCAATAATATCGACACCATAATTACCCCTTTTACTACCGATGATTTTGAGACTTTCCGTCCCGAAATTTTAATCACTTTTGGTGGAATGGTTGTCTCTAAACGAATAAAAGCTTTTTTACGAAAGTATAAACCTAAGCATCATTGGCATATTGATACTTTAAGGGCTTACGATACTTTTGGTGCGTTATCACAACATTTCGAAGTAAATCCGAATGTGTTTTTTGATGAATTCTTGCCTTTAACGAATCAGACAAAAAGTGATTATTTCGAAAAATTAGACGCCGTAAAAAAGTTACGTAAATTGAAACATGAGGACTATTTATCTAAAATTCCTTTTTGCGATTTTAAATTTTTTGAAAAGCTAATTCCTCGTTTACCGAAAAACAGCCAATTACAAATCAGTAATAGTTCTGCGATTCGTTATGCCCAATTAATAGACATAGATCCTTCGATTGAAGTTTATTGCAACCGCGGTACTAGTGGCATTGATGGAAGCACATCAACCGCGATTGGTGCGGCTGTAGCCAATAATAAGCCTACCGTTTTTATAACTGGTGATATTGGTTTCTTGTACGATAGCAATGCGCTTTGGAACAATTACATACCTAAAGATTTCAAAATTATTTTAATTAATAATGGAGGAGGGGGGATTTTCAGAATTTTACCTGGACATGAGGAAACACCCGTATTCAATACGTTTTTTGAGACCTCACATTGTCATACTGCAGAACACCTGGCTAAAATGTACGGCTTGGAATACAGTATAGCCAATGATGAAAGTAGTTTAGATAATGCGCTTACAACTTTGTTTGGTCAAAACGACAAGCCAAGTATTCTGGAAGTTTTTACGCCAACACTAGACAATGACAAGATTTTATTGCAGTATTTTAAGGAATTGATTTAATCGCAAAATAATTTATAGACCTCCAAAAGTGGTTTTATAATACTTGCAAACACTATTAATCGGACAGATATCACATTTGGGTTTTGGGCGGCAAATTTCTCTTCCAAGGAAAGAAATAGCCATGCCAATATCTCCCCAAATGGCTTTTGGGAGAACCTGCATTAATTGTTTTTCCACTTTATTACCATCCTTACTTTCCTCAATTAATCCAATTCTGGGCGCAACTCTGATGACATGCAAGTCTGCGATAATTCCTTCTGCAGGGATTTTAGCCTCACGAAGAATTACATTGGCTGATTTTCTTCCAATGCCTTTTAGCGCAGTCAGACCTTCCATAGTAAGGGGAATATTTTCGTCTTTTTTAATGGTCTGTGCGATTTCTAATAACCAATTGGCTTTGGTACCAAAATTCCTGACAGAACTAATATAGGAAATTAATGCTTCCACATTTGACACAGAAAGACTTTCCATATCAGGATAAGCCTCGAATAGGACAGGTGCAATTTTATTAATGTGCGCATCCGAATCTTGAGCGGACAGCACAACCATTACTAAAAGTTGATATAAATTATGGTAGTCTAAGGGATGTTTCCTGCCCTTGTATTCGATTAAAATTGGTTCTAATTTTTTAGCCCAATCGTCTGATTTTCCAAATAAATCCATACTAATATTATTTAAAATCAATAGATAAAGAGTTTACACAATACCGTTGACCCGTTTGGGTTGGTCCATCGTTAAAAACATGTCCCAAATGACTTCCACAATTGGCACATACAATCTCTACACGTTTCATTCCGTGAGTGGTATCCTCAATGTAGGCTACTTTTCCAGGAATAGATTCGTCAAATGAAGGCCATCCACAATGAGCATCAAATTTGGAATTGCTTTCAAACAGTGGCTCTGAACATGCGCCACAGCAATAGGTTCCTTTTTCATAATGCAAATTATACTTTCCCGTATGCGGATATTCTGTTCCTTTTTGGCGAAGGATTCTATAGCGTTCCAAGCTTAGTTGCTCTTGCCATTCTTGTTCTGTTTTTTCTAATAGATATTTCATTACTTGCTTTATTTTTAATTAAATAATAGTACAAACAATCCTGTTTTTACAAATGAATCATAATTCACAATGTGTTGTAAATTAATTATTTACCTACCACAAATTGAACTGTTTTTTCGACAACTTTATGGTCTCCCAAAATTTTCCGATGCCCCAATCCTTCAGTTAACATAAGCGTACCGTTTTTTGTATGTTCGTGAATATGAATACCTGCTTTTACAGGAACTTCAAAATCATCTTTATCATGAATTACTAAAATCGGAATGGATATCTCTGATGCCGCTTTGTAACCGGAATAATTATCCATTTTTTCACCATATTTCTTTTCAAAATGCAAACGCAGTCTGGTACTAATATCTGGTTTTAATTCTAACTTCGAAATAAAATCGTCCATAATATCTTGCACAACATCTCCACTACCAATAATTACGGCTTGATCCACTTTCAAACCTCTCTTCACAGCATTCAAAACAGACATGCCGCCCAAAGAATGCCCTACAGCTGCTTCAAACGGTCCAAATTGCTTTTCAATTTCAAAAATACTAGCTATAAAATCAACCATTATTGAATTATTTCCTGGTGATTTACCGTGGGCAGGAGCGTCAAAACTAACAGTCGAGTAGCCTTCTTTTATAAATGCATCGGCAATTTTAAATAATTGCGTTCCTCGACCGGACCAGCCGTGGACTAATAGCACTTTTTTGTTGCTTTCTCCATATTGGTAAACCATTACTTGCTTATTAATTGCCGGTACAGGAATTAATACTTGCTTGCTTTTATGATCCATTTCCAATTCTCTTTTTGGAACTTTATGTTTTATAGGGGACGTAAATAATTTTGCTGCAAAAAGCGTAACTAATTTTGGAGAAATAAAAGAGAAAAATTTACTTATTAAGATAATAATCCTTGGAATTTTTAACGATTGTGTGGATTTTCTTGTTTTTTTTGTCATTTAGATAAATTTTTATCTTCGTTAATATGTTGTTTTTTTTTTAGTAAATTTAGAAAACATAAAAGTAGTATTTTTTATAATTTTTTAGCGGATTAATTAGTATTTGCTTAAAAGAGTAGATTGTATAGAATTTAAAAAAGCTAAGATTTCATAAATGGAAATATTTCATATTAGTGCAGAATGTTATCCTGCTGCCAAAGTTGGTGGATTAGCAGATGTAGTAGGAGCATTGCCTAAATATCAAAGTACTGAAGGTCATGACCTAAGAGTTGTGATTCCAAAGTATGACACGAAATTTATAACCGAAAATGATTTTGAGTGCGTTCACTGGGGTTATGTTAAATTGGGGAAATTTAATTTTCCGTTTAGTGTTTTTAAAGAAAAAACAGATTCGCTTGGATTTGAATTATACGTAGTTGAAATCCTTGAATTATTTGACCGAAAAGAAATTTATGGCTATGAGGATGACATAGAACGTTTTTTGTCGTTTCAGATTGCCACTTTAGATTGGATAATTGGAAGAAGAGACATTCCTGATATCATCAATTGTCATGACCATCATACAGGCTTGATACCCTTTTTGATGCGTTATGGATATAAATATGATAAATTAAGGAACACACCAACAGTGATTACAATCCATAGCGGCTTGTACCAAGGTATATTTGGTTTTGATAAATTGTATTATTTGCCGGAGTTTGATTTAGAACACATCAATATTTTAGAATGGGGAAATGCTATTAATTCCCTTGCAACAGGAGTGAAATGCGCTTGGGCAGTGACAACTGTTTCACCAAATTATTTGAATGAAATTAATTATTCATCCAATGGTTTGGAGTCACTATTTAATTTAGTTCGTAACAAGTCAAAAGGAATTTTAAACGGAATAGACGTAAAGGTCTGGGATCCTGCAAAGGACAAAATGTTGATGAGCAATTATTCTGAAAAAAATGTAGAAAAAGGAAAGCAAGAAAATAAAGAAAAGCTATCGAAACTTTTCAATCTCGATCCAACAAAACCGCTTTTTAGTTTTATTGGCCGATTATTGACAGAGAAAGGTGCAGATTTATTGCCAGAAGCATCAGCACTAGCATTAGATGAAAATCTTGCAGCAATTAATATTCTTATTTTAGGTTCAGGCAATGAAACTATAGAAAACGAATTAAACGAACTGTTATCTGATTATAAAGGGAATTACAATGTATTCATTGGATATAACGAAGAATTATCGCATTTAATTTATGCCGGTTCTGATTTCTTATTGATGCCTTCCCGAGTGGAGCCTTGTGGATTAAATCAGATGTATGCTTTGCGCTATGGAACAATTCCTATAGTAAGAAGAACAGGCGGATTAAAGGATACAGTTATTGATATTGGAGATAACGGAAACGGGATATGTCATGATCAGGCAACTACTGAAGATATTTGTTCTTCTATTCAAAGGGCAATCCAGTTGTACGATGATAAAAAAAGGTTTAATGAAATACGAAAAATGGGAATGAAAATAGATCACTCCTGGGGCAGCGTTTGTAAAGAATACATAGAGATATACAACTTAATTATTAAAAAGAAATGAGCAACAAGAAAAATGTAATTGCAATTATTTTAGGAGGAGGTCAGGGATCCAGATTGTATCCGCTTACAGAAACAAGATCAAAACCTGCCGTACCGATAGGAGGTAAATACAGATTGGTAGATATCCCTATCTCAAACTGTATGAATTCGGACATTTACAGAATGTTTGTATTAACGCAATTCAATTCTGCCTCTTTAAACAGACACATTAAGAACACTTATAGTTTCAGTATTTTCAGCCATGCCTTTGTCGATATTCTTGCGGCAGAGCAAACTCCTGATAATCCAACTTGGTTTCAGGGAACTTCTGATGCTGTAAGACAATGTATGCCTCATTTTTTAAATCATGATTTTGATTATGCATTGATTCTTTCTGGAGATCAATTGTATCAAATGGATTTCAACGAAATGATTGAAGCCCACATCAATGCCGAAGCTGATATATCTATTGCTACTTTGCCTGTAAACGCTAAAGATGCACCGGAATTTGGAATATTAAAAACTAACAAGGAAAGTCTAATCGAATCCTTTATAGAAAAACCGGCTCCTGAACTCTTACCTCAGTGGGAATCTGATGTGAGTGAAGAAATGAAGAGCCAAGGAAAAAAATATTTGGCTTCTATGGGGATTTATATATTCAACAAAAAACTATTAGTTGAATTAATGAAAAATCCTGACACGAAAGATTTCGGTAAAGAAATTATACCTCAAGCTGTTGGTCACAGAAAAATATTAAGCTTTCAATATGAAGGTTATTGGACAGACATTGGAAACATTGATTCTTTCTTTGAAGCAAATATTGGCTTGACTAACGATATTCCTGAATTTAACTTGTTCGATAACGATAACAAAATTTTCACCCGTCCACGTTTATTGCCTCCATCAAAATTTCAGAAAACAATGATTGAAAAATCGCTGATTTCAGAAGGCTGCATCATCCATGCGAAAGAAATAAACAAATCTGTGATTGGTATTCGTTCCAGAATAGGGGAAGGAACCGTTATTAAAAATTCTTATGTAATGGGTAATGATTTCTATCAAAGTATTGAAGACATGAATGAAGACATCAGTAATAACCAGCAATTAGTGGGAATCGGTGAAAGATGTTTTATAAGCAATGCTTTAGTAGATAAGAATTGCAGAATTGGAAATGATGTTTATATTGAAGGAGGGAAACATTTGGAAAACTTTTCAAATGAATTGTATGCAATCAAAGATGGAATTGTGGTTATCAAAAAAGGTGCAATTGTGCCAAGCAATTATACGATAAAATAGTATCTAGAAAGAGCTTTTATATATTAGTTTAAATATAACTTAAAGCATCTTTCGACACAAAAAATAAAGTTTTCAATTTTAAGATTTAATTTGACTGTTTTAATAATTCAATAGTTTTTGACTCTACTTTAAAAATGGGACAAAGACTACTTTTAGTAAAAATAGTATGACATTTTAACAATTAAAATTGAAAATTTTATTTTTGTTATGGAATTTGAGCCTTTCTAATTACAATTCAGATGGCTATTTTTTACAAAACACAAAAGATATATGTAATAGTTCCTTGAATTGATTTATTTATTTTCAATGAATGATTGTGATATGTTCTGATCTTTAACATATCAATAATTTTTTTATTAAAGTTTCTACAATATATAATTTTTATTACTTTTCAAATTCATTTAAATGTATACAATGCAGAATCAAACCCGAATTATAATAGAAAATATTTTACCTCAATTAGATGGAGGTGTTTTCCCAATTAAGAGAATTGTTGGCCAAAACGTACACGTTACTGCAGCCATTTTTTCTGATGGTCATGACGTTATTGAAAGTTGCGTTAAGTTCAAGCATGAAAGCGATGAGAATTGGGATGAGGTAAGAATGATTCCAACTTTCAATGATGAATGGTTTTGTGAATTTAAAGTTGAAAAACAAGGTTTCTATACTTATTTTATTGAGGGATGGGTCGATTATGCCCTAAATTGGCAGCACGGTACAGAAAGAAAGATTCAGGATAATCAGTATGTAAAGTCTGAGCTTTTGGAAGGAGCCGAATATGTAAAAGCAGTTCAACAGTTTGCAGACGATTCAGAGAATGATTATTTAAATAAATTAGTTTATTTTTTTTCCACAGAATCTGAATATGAAAATGCAGTTATTGAGGCAACTTCCCATGAACTTAAGCGAATATTCAAAAAATATCCGACTCGTTTCTTAGCAAACAAATCCTTAGAATTAAAAGTATATGTTGACAGGAAAAAAGCTTTGTTCAGTACTTGGTATGAATTTTTTCCCCGTTCAGCATCACAGGAAGAAGGAAAACATGGTACTTTCAAAGATTGTGAAAGACTTTTACCCAGAGTAGCCGAAATGGGATTTGATACGTTATACTTTCCGCCGATTCATCCTATCGGTGAAGTAAATCGTAAAGGAAAAAATAATGCCACAAATGCACAACCTGGCGATGTCGGATCACCTTGGGGAATTGGTTCCCAGTACGGAGGTCATAAATCGACTCATCCCGAACTAGGTTCTATTGATGATTTTAAGGAATTAGTCAGAAAAGCACAGGAGTTAGGCATTGAAGTAGCCATGGATTATGCTTTACAAGCTGCTCCGGATCATCCCTATGTAAAAAATTTTCCACAGTGGTTCAAGTGGAGACCGGATGGAACTGTACAATATGCAGAAAATCCGCCAAAAAAATACCAAGATATTCTTCCAATATATTTTGAAAGCAATGACTGGAAAAATCTTTGGAAAGAACTACTGGATGTGGCTTTGTTTTGGGTCGAAGAATGTAATATTCGAGTTTTCAGAGTAGATAATCCGCATACAAAACCATTTTATTTCTGGGGTTGGCTGATTGGAGAAATTAAGAAAATACATCCTGATGTACTGTTCTTAGCAGAAGCATTTACGCGTCCAAAAATCATGAATGAGTTGGCCAAACAAGGGTTCAGCCAGTCATATACCTATTTTACGTGGAGAAATTCTAAAAAAGAATTGACCGAGTATGTTCAAGAATTGACACAATCAGAACAAAAAGAATTTTATCGTCCTAATTTTTGGCCTAACACACCCGATATCAATCCATTTCCCTTACAAAGCGGAAGTGAATCAGTGCATTTACAAAAATATTTTCTTGCTGCAACACTGAGTTCAAGTGTCGGCATATACGGGCCAGTTTTTGAATACAGAATTTGTGAACCTATGGCTCCTGGAAAAGAAGAGTATTTGAATTCTGAAAAATATGAATATTTTAAATGGAATTGGGATCAAGAAAACAAAATTACAACTCTGATCACAAAAATAAATTCGATTAGAAAAGAGCAGGTTTCATTGCAGCAAACCAATAACATTATTTTTTGTGATACCAACAATGATGAGGTGATGGCGTATTACAAATTTGACGATGCTAAACTAAGTGAAACCTTAATGGTAGTAAGTTTGGATCAACATAATGTAAGTAGAGCAATGATAAAACTCCCTTTGGAACAATTAGGAAATCAACCCGTTCATATAACCGATTTAATTACGGGCAACAGTTATTTTTGGGATAAGGAATGGAATTTTGTAGAACTTTCACCAGAATTACCTTTTCATTTATTTAAAATTCACCGATAATGATAGACAGTAAAATTAATGAAGACGAATTCCAAGAGCCGTTTGTTTTTAAAACAGATTGGAAAGATGCATTTGAGGATGAAGACTTTGTAAAGATTTTTTCTTCAGATATTTTAGAGAACTATATCATTAACAAACGTTGGTATGGGGGAAAGTCCAGCACCTTAAAATATATTGAGGTTGTTGACTGGTTTAAAATTACCTCCAAAGACAATACTTATTTTGGTGTTTTACTTGAAGTCAATTTTAAAGAAGCTTTCTATCAGCATTATTTTATGCCGCTTGCGTTCATGTCTGAAGAGGAATTAGATACCAATACTATCATTGCTCCGGTAAAAATGAATACGCAGGAAGGTTTTCTTGTTGACGCTTTACATCAGGAAGATTTTAGAAAATTATTATTTGATAAAATTGTCAATTCCAAAGAAACAGATTCTTCAAAAGTGAGGTTTCACAAGGGAAGCAAACTGACTGAGAAAGAATATATTTCTTCAAAGTTCATGGGTGTTGAGCAAAGTAATACTTCAATTATTTATAATAATACCTTGGTATTAAAGATTTTCAGGAGAATTTACATCAGTATGAACCCTGATTATGAAATTAGTCGTTTCCTTACTGAAAGAATGCATTTCAAAAGTTCACCGACATATACAGGAAGTATAAGTGTCATACTGACCGAAGGAAATATAACCCTCGGTTTGATGCAGGAATTGGTTCCCAATCAAGGAGATGCTTGGAAGTTCATGTTGGAAGAAGTGGATAGGATTTTTGATAATTTAAACCACAAAAAAATAAAAATTGATAAATTACCCAATATTGAATTATTCAAGCGTTTAAGAATTAATGAAATTCCTCATGAAATTATTGATTGGGCAGGTTTGAGTATTTTTTTACGCATCCAAACACTTGCAACAAGGACGGCAGAAATGCATATTGCGTTAGGAAGCGATATTCATGAAACCGCTTTTACGCCAACTACTTATAATGGAGATTATACCGTTTGGCTAAAAAATCGATTGACTTATCAGTTCCAAAACAGATTGAATATTTTGGAAAATAATTTGCATAAACTGGATGGTCTGGCCTTAGAATTAGCTAATCAGTTTTTAGATCATAAAAAAGAAATCAGAAAATTATTCCTTGATTTTGATTGGACTAAAATGAAATCAGAGCGAATACGCATCCACGGGGATTATCATTTAGGTCAGGTTTTAGTAAACGGAGACGATTTTTATATATTGGATTTTGAAGGAGAGCCAGAAAGCACTATTAGAGATCGAAAAGTAAAACAGCCGCCATTGAAAGACGTTGCGGGTATGTTCCGATCTTTTCACTATTCGATTTATGCGACAATTTTCAACAATAAAGAAAAATATCCTTTTGAACAGTCAACCCTTTTTCAGGCAGGAGAAATTTTATTCAAATATTTTGTCGGAGTATTTTTGCAAACTTACATAGAAGTAGCTCAAGCTGGAAATCTGAACATTGGATACAGCAAGGAAATTGATTTTCTTTTAAAATATTGTTTACTCGAAAAGGCAGTTTATGAGTTGGGATATGAACTTAATTCCCGACCACGCTGGTCCGTAATCCCATTAACGGGGATTGCAAGTATTATGGAGTTTGAAAAACACAAATAAGATTTACAAGTATAGTTTATACTTAAAACCAAAGCAACAACACCAAAAAAATGAACAAAGTACAATCACATTCCCTGTTTACAGATTTTGATATCGATTTATTTAAAGCTGGAAAACATTTCAGACTATACGAAAAATTAGGTGCACACCTTATAGAAGTTGATGGTGTAAAAGGTGTTTATTTTGCTGTATGGGCTCCATCTGCAAGGTCTGTATCCGTAATAGGCGATTTTAATTATTGGATTCAAGGGGAGCATCCTTTACAAGTGCGTTGGGATTCATCCGGTATATGGGAGGGTTTTATTCCTGGCGTTGAAAAAGGAACTACTTATAAATATAAAATACAATCCAATAATGGTGGCATCATAACCGAAAAAGCGGATCCATTTGCTTTTTATTGTGAAAAACCACCACATACAGCCTCTGTAATCTGGGACTTAGAGTACAAATGGAAAGATTCCAAATGGATGGAAACCCGTAAAGACCATAATGGTCTGGACAAGCCTTATTCTGTTTATGAAGTTCACTTAGGTTCCTGGAAAAGACATGCTACTGAAAATAGATTTTTGACTTATCTTGAATTTGCTGAAGATTTAGTTAAGTATGTAAAAGAAACCGGTTTTACCCACGTAGAGTTTATGCCTATCATGGAATATCCGTATGATCCATCTTGGGGATATCAGTTAGTGGGTTATTTTGCACCGACTTCCCGTTTTGGAAAACCACAGGATTTCATGGTTTTGGTTGATAAATTACATCAGGCAGGAATTGGGGTAATATTGGACTGGGTTCCTTCCCATTTCCCTGATGATGCGCACGGACTTGGATTCTTTGATGGTTCCAATCTTTTTGAACATCCGGATCGCAGAAAAGGATATCATCCGGATTGGAAAAGTCTAGTCTTTAATTATGGTAGGAATGAAGTTCGTTCCTTTTTGATCAGTAATGCTATATTTTGGCTACAACATTACCATGCTGATGGTCTTCGCGTAGATGCTGTAGCATCAATGTTATATTTAGACTATTCCAGAAAGGACGGAGAATGGGAACCAAATATTTATGGTGGAAGGGAAAATTTAGACACTATAAGTTTTTTAAAGGATTTTAATGAGGCTGTCTATTCTAATTTTGAAGGGGTACAAACGATTGCAGAAGAAAGTACTTCTTTCCCAATGGTTTCACGACCTACCTATGCCGGTGGGTTGGGATTTGGTATGAAATGGATGATGGGCTGGATGCACGACACATTAGAATATTTCAAAAAAGAAACAGTTTATAGAAAATACCATCAAAATGATTTGACATTTTCCATGACCTATGCTTTTTCTGAAAACTTTATGTTACCATTGTCCCATGATGAAGTGGTCTATGGTAAACAATCAATCGCAGGAAGAATGCCTGGTGACGAATGGCAAAAATTTGCTAATTTGAGATTGCTGTATAGCTATATGTTTACACATCCCGGAACAAAGCTATTGTTTATGGGGTCTGAATTTGGTCAAAGTAGTGAATGGAATTTTGAAGGCAGTTTAGATTGGCATTTATTGCAATACCCTTTTCATGAAGGCGTTAGAAAATTGATCAGTGATTTAAATGAATTGTATAAAACACAACCAGCTTTACATGAAAAACAATTCAGTCCGGAAGGATTTGAATGGATTAATTATTCTGATCATCAAAATGCCGTTATGTCATTCATCCGAAAAGGAAATAAACCAAAAGACGATGTTATTGTAGTTTGTAATTTTACACCAGTAGTTCGTAAAAATTACCGTATCGGTCTACCTAAAAAAGGGAAATTAACCCAAATTTTTAATAGTGATGAGCTAATTTATGGTGGAAGCGGAGTAATGAATTCGAATAAACTACTCATCGAAGCCTTACCTTATGACGGTCGAGATTATTCTGCTGCATTAGAATTACCACCGCTTGGTGTAACCGTTTTTAAAATTTCTTAAATTGGGATAGCGCTGGAAGCACTATTTTAAAGAATCATAAAAATTATATCATAATATTTACGTATACCGCTATTTTGTTAATTTTCAACAAAATAGCGGTATATCGTTTTCGTGAATATAACACTAATTTTCAATTGTTTACAAACATTTTTTGTATGTTTGAAATGAAATGAACGAGTGTATAATTAATTATAGAAGATATGATTACCAACACAGAACTAGAATATAAAGGCGATTTATATCCGTCAAAAATAATTTCTTTTGAGCATGAGGTGGATTCGGTATATTTTCATACAATTAATAGTGTCGTACTAAAAGTAACTGTATTAAGAGATAGTTTAATCCGTTTTAGATTTACAACCAAGGGATATTTTAATAGTGATTTTTCTTATGCGATTGACAAAAGTCATGCGCACGGATACAATAATCTTGTGGTTTCTGAAAATCCAAATTTTTACCAGATAACTACCAGTAAAATAAAATGCCGAATTCAGAAAGAAGATTTAAGATTGTCTATTTACGATTTGAATGATCATCTTATTTTGGAAGATGAGCTTGGATTCCATTGGGAAGAAAGTTTTGAATTTGGTGGCAATATTGTAAAAATGAGTAAATCCTCGAGAGATGGAGAGTGTTTTTACGGCCTTGGGGATAAGGCTACTCAAATGAATTTGAAAGGCAAAAGATTGGAAAATTTTGCCACCGACCAATATGCATTTCACAAAGAACAAGATCCATTGTACAAAGTAGTTCCTTTTTATATAGGATTACATAATAAACAATCGTACGGTATTTTTTTCGATAACAGTTTTAGAACATTTTTTGATTTTTGTCATGAACGTAGAAATGTAACCAGTTTTTGGGCAGAAGGAGGAGAAATGAACTATTACTTCATTTATGGTCCTCAAATGCAGGATGTTGTTACAACTTATACCGATTTAACAGGCAAACCAGAATTACCGCCGCTTTGGGCATTAGGATACCATCAATGTAAATGGAGCTATTATCCGGAAAGTAAGGTCAAAGAAATTACCTCTAAATTTAGAGAGTTAAAGATTCCTTGTGATGCTATTTATTTAGATATTGATTACATGGAAGGGTTTCGTTGTTTCACTTGGAACAAAGAATATTTCCCTGATCCAAAAAGGATGGTAACCGAATTAGCAGAAGACGGTTTTAAAACGGTAGTCATCATTGATCCTGGAATTAAAATAGATAGAGAATACGATATTTATAAAGAAGCATTAGAGAAAGACTATTTCTGTAAGAGAGCCGATGGCCCTTATATGAAAGGAAAAGTTTGGCCAGGAGAATGCAATTTCCCCGATTATACCAATCCAACTGTGAGAGAATGGTGGGCAGGGCTATTCAAAGAATTAATTGCAGATTTTGGAGTAAAAGGAGTGTGGAATGATATGAATGAACCCGCAGTTATGGAGGTTCCCAATAAAACTTTCCCAATAGATGTACGCCATGATTATGATGGGCATCCTTGTAGTCATAGAAAGGCACACAATATTTACGGAATGCAGATGGCAAGAGCAACTTATCACGGAGTAAAACGTTTTGCTTATCCAAAACGGCCATTTGTGATAACAAGATCTGCCTATTCTGGTGCTCAACGTTATACCTCGTCCTGGACAGGAGATAATGTAGCGACTTGGGAACATTTATGGGTAGCCAATATACAGGTGCAACGTATGAATATTTGCGGAATGGGATTTACCGGCTCTGATATTGGTGGTTTTGCTGAGCAACCAACTGGCGAACTATATGCGCGTTGGATTCAACTAGGTGTTTTTCATCCGTTCTGCAGAACCCATTCCTCTGGAGATCATGGAGATCAGGAGCCTTGGTCATTTGACGAAGAAGTTATTGACATTACCCGAAAATTCGTCAACTTACGTTATCAACTGTTACCCTATCTGTATACGATGTTCTGGCAATATATTGAAGAGGGTATTCCGATGTTAAAACCTTTGGTATGCTTTGACCAAGATGATATTCAGACCCATTATAGAAATGATGAGTTTATTTTTGGAAATCAAATTTTGGTTTGTCCAATTCTGGAACCAAACTCTTTGGGAAGACGAATGTATATACCAAGAGGAAAGTGGTATAATTACTGGACCAATGAACTGATTTCGGGTGGTAAAGAGGTTTGGGTGGATACACAATATGACGAAATTCCCGTCTTTGTAAAAGCGGGGGCGATAATTCCAAAATATCCTGTGCAACAGTATGTCGGTGAATTAGAATTTGACGAATTGACCTTAGACATCTATTATAAAGAAGGCAAAGAAAAATCGGTCGTATATGAAGATTCACAGGACGGTTATGATCATAGAAAAGGAAGATACAGCCTTTTATCTTTCCAATCTATTGGTAAAGAAAAAGATTTAATCATCCAATTGCATAAAGAAGGTAAATACGATACCAATTATTCTAAATATAAAATCAATCTTATCGGATTGCCCTTTAAAATTAAAAGGATTGAAATAGATAATGAAAAATTTTCATTCGATAAAAAGGTTTTCGAACTTGACAATTATCTGATTGTTGACAAAGAATTTACTGAGTTGCATATCATTGGAGAATAATAGCAATATTGATACATTTGAATATAATTATATAAATACAAAGCCCAAAAAAGTTGTATTTTTGAATGATATTTAAACGCTACATCATGAAAAAGTATTTATTAATAGGAATGGGTGTGATTGGATTATTTTATTCCTGTGCCACCAATCCTTTGACGGGGAAAAAAGAGTTAAACTTTGTTTCAAACAGTGAATTATTTCCTTCTTCTTTTCAACAATACGGAACTTTTTTAAAAGAAAACAAGGTGATTTCTGGAACTGCGGATGCTAAAAGAGTAGAAACAGTTGGGATGAAAATTAAACTTGCTGCCGAGAAATATTTATCCTATTTGGGGCAAACACAATATTTAAACGGCTACCAATGGGAGTATAAATTAATTGACAACAAAGAAGTTAATGCCTGGTGCATGCCTGGAGGAAAAATAGTAGTTTATTCAGGTATTTTACCTGTTACTAAAGATGAAACCGGGTTGGCGACAGTTATGGGGCATGAAGTTTCTCATGCATTGTCAAATCATGGAGCACAAAGGATGAGTGCTGCTCAATTACAAGAATTAGGAGCCGTAGGAGTCGCTGTTGCAACTGGTGGACAAAGCACTGAAAAACAACAAATGTGGCAACAATACTATGGTATTGGCTCACAAGTGGGAGTGATGCTTCCATTTAGTAGAAGTCATGAAAGTGAAGCAGATAAAATAGGCTTGACTTTAATGGCGATTGCCGGTTATAATCCTGATGAGGCCATTGTTTTCTGGCAAAGAATGGCTGCGCAATCAGGAGGGCAATCTCCACCAGAATTTCTGAGTACACACCCATCTGATGCAACCAGAATTGCCAATTTGAAAGCACTTATTCCCGAAGCAAAAGCAACTGCAGCTAAAGTTGGTATTATTTATAAATAATTATGGACCGTAATTAAATCAATTTTTAGAACTATTTGGGCTATTCTTTTAAGGATAGCCCTTTTTTTTGAACGATATAAAGCCTAATTATGTTGATAATTTATTAATACAGAATTTAGTTATAATTTTCGCTTAGCAAACTAAAAAATAAATAAATTCGCAAAATAAAAAAACAAACATGGCAGATTTAGAAAAAGGAAGTAAAAAATTATTAAATGCTTGGGCTTTTTACGATTGGGCAAATTCAGTATATACCCTTACCATTGCATCTGCGGTATTTCCTATTTTTTATGAAGCTTTATTTTCAGAGCGAGATCATTACATTGATGTTTTCGGTTTGCATCTTAAAAATTCAGCCTTAATAAGCTTTGTTACCGCCATAGCATTTTTATTGGTAGCTTTTATATCACCATTATTATCTGGGATAGCTGATTATGTGGGGAATAAAAAGTCGTTTATGAAATTCTTTTGTTATATGGGAGCTTTATCCTGTATGGGATTATATTGGTTTAATCTCGAAAGTATCTATGTTGGGTTAGCGTTTTATTTTCTTGGCCTCATTGGCTATTGGGGAAGTTTAGTTTTTTATAATTCCTATTTACCAGACATTGCTTTTGTGGAACAACAAGATAAAATTAGTGCAAAAGGGTATTCATTGGGTTACATTGGAAGTGTTATTTTGTTGATTATCAATTTAGCGATGATTATGAAACCAAAGTTTTTCGGAATCGCAGGTACAGAAGGTGAAGCTGCTATGAAAGCCATGCGATATTCGTTTGTTATGGTAGGAGTATGGTGGATATTATTCAGTCAGTATTCCTATTATTTTTTACCTAAAGGAAATAAACATGCTGACGAAAAGTTATCGAAAAGAATTATATTTAATGGTTTCAAAGAATTAGAGAAAGTTTGGACTTTACTGAAACATAATATTGCATTAAAACGTTATTTAGGAAGTTTTTTCGTTTCCAGTATGGCGGTACAGACCGTAATGCTTGTAGCTACTTATTTTGGAGCGCAAGAAATTACCTGGTCATCAAAAGAAGAAGGTACGACTGGTTTAATTATTTGTATTTTACTAATACAATTAGTAGCGGTTTTAGGTGCTGTTTTAACTTCAAGAGCGTCTAAAAAATTTGGCAATATTCCGACCTTGATTGTGATAAATTGTATATGGGCACTATTTTGTGCATTTGCCTTTTTCATTACCCTACCAATACATTTTTACGTTATGGCAACCATAGCGGGACTTATAATGGGAGGAATTCAAGCCTTATCCCGTTCTACTTATTCAAAATTATTACCCGAAACTGAGGATACTACTTCATTTTTTAGCTTTTATGATGTAGCTGAAAAAATTGGAATCGTAATCGGAATGAGTGTGTACGGACTTATCGATCAAATTACCGGAAGTCCACGATTTGCAATTGTATTCCTGGCAATATTCTTTATAACGGCAGTTTTTCTATTGAGAAGAGTTCCAAAAAAAGGTGTTTTAAATTAATAAAACACCTTAAATAAACCTTAATCTTAGGTAATCTGAAAACTAATCATTTGAAATCTCTCCCGAACCATTAACTTTCGTATCCTTTTTAATTGGATTGCCTTTATATTCAATATCACCGGATCCTGAAACCCTTGCATACAAACTTTCACTGCAAAAGACTTTGCTATCTCCAGATCCGGACACGGCTACATCAACATTTTTGGCTTTTAAACCGGAGGCGTCAATGTCTCCCGAACCAGACAATTTACTGGTAAAATCGTTTGTCGTTCCTGTCAACACAACATCACCGGAACCGCTCAGATTGATTTCAAATTTGCTTGTATCAACATCTAAAACCAAGTCACCAGAACCAGATAAATTCGCATTAAAATCAGCCGCTTTTATAGTATTTTTTGTTTTTATTTCTCCCGAACCTGAGAGTGTTACTGATGAAATTGATTCAAATGGAATTGTGATCTGAATTTTTTTTCCCAAGCTTGGACTGATATTCTTTCCTTTTTCAGTAGAAACTTTTAATACATTATCTTCCACTTCAACTTTGACAAAAGGCAATATATTCTCTTCTCCTTGAATAGTAATGCTTCCTTCATTTCCCGAAACTAAATCAACATCAAATGAACCGGTTACTTTTATATCCTGATAAGCTCTGGTATTTCTTTTTTCGGTTACGATCTTTCCATTTCCTTTAACTCGATCTTGTGCACTTGCAATTGCGGTAAGAAATAAAATACCACAAAGGAATAATTGAATTGTTTTTTTCATTGGTACAGTTTTTAAATTATTGTTTTCTTATTAGTGATACATTGCCGTAATTTGAAGTAATAACGACTTTATTTAAAGCTTTCTTCTTGTAAAATCCACTTATTCTTTTGGAATTGGTTTTTTCCTCACTACTTAAAATTTGTAGATTACCATCATTTTTTATCCCTGAATATTTTGTCGAAATCTCAAAATCAAAGGCATAATTAGTATCATAACCTAATACAATATCAGAGTATCCCGAATTAATATTGATATTATTGGCTTTTTCATTAATAGTTCCAATGTTAATTTTACTGTAGTTAACATCTAAATTCAAAGTATTAAAAATTTCGGCAATGGTAATGGTTAGATAGTTTCCAGAACCAACAAACGAATTAATTTTTTGAAACTTAAAAACTCCATAATTACAGTCATATTTGATGTTTTGACCTTCTAAAATAGTGACGTCAGTGTAATTTGTTTCCAAAGCAATCTTACCGGCCTCATCGATTTTTAATCCCGAATACCGGGCTTCGATATTTCCGCTTTTAATATATTCTATAGTGGAGTTTTGACAATATTCTATTCGAATGTTACTGGCATTTCCATTCAATTTTGCAAGGTTAATTTTGCCATATTTACAAGAAATATCAACCGTAGATTCTAAATTTAAAGAAGTGATATTCCCATATTTATTATTCAGTTTTACAGTTCCGTTTTTTGGAATTTTAATTATATAATTAATCTCAAAACTGTTGTTGCTTCCTTTACTTTTATAGGTTGAATTTCCAATGTTAGTGACAGCTGTCACCATTGATTTTAATGCTGTAATATCAACATCGATGCTATTTAGCTTTTGATGTACCCAATTTTCGTTTCCGCCGGTAACTTTTATTGTGATATCAAGGTCAATCTTATCTTCATCCCAAGTAGATATTGAAATATTTCCATATTTATTATCGATATCAATTCCGGCATTAGCGTTTACGATATACGTTTTTTTGATACTTTTTTGTTTCGAAATAAAAGTATCTTCATTTGAAAATCCTAAAAAAGGAATTAAAACAAATAAAATCAGAAGGTTACAGTGTTTTTTCATTGGTGGTATTTTTTAATTTTTCGTTTTCTTCAATTCGTTGCAAAACGGTTTGCAAAAATGATATTCGGGTTTGCAGATTACTGATCATAGCATAAATGATCTGCCTATTTTCACCGTTCTTTTCTAATTCATTAATGATTTTCTCATAATCGCGATCTAAAACTTTCATTTGCTGGAGTGCATCGGCAATTATTTGTTCATTTTCAGGTGAACTTTTTTCATGAATTTTTTCTAATTCATTTTCAATTATAACACTAAAAATGGAATCGGTTTGTTTGGTTTCCTTAGAAGCAAACTTCAATTGATTTGTATCCGAATTTCCATTATAAAACAATGAAATTCCCAGCATTAGTATAATTGAAGCAGCAACAGCAATAGGAATAAAATAATTCTTCTTTGTTTTTTTGGAGTTCAATTTATTCAGAAAACGCTCTTCATGATTACTGCTTATTTCCTGAATATCCCATTGATTCTCGTATTTTTCAAATAATTGGTCTAATTGATCATTCTTCTTTTTCATATTTCCTCTATTTTTTTTCTTAAACTGTCTTTTGCCCGACTGAGTGTTGTTCTACAATTAGCATAACTGATTTTTAAAATTTCGCTAATTTCTTCCTGATCATATCCTTCAATATAAAACAGGGTCAACACCATCCTATAATTATCTTTTAAGCATTGTATCGCATCTAAAATTTGTTTTACTTTTAGATTATTAAAATCGATACTTTCTGTACTATTAGATTCTGTTTCTTCTACCTTATAAAGTACTCTTTCTATTTCTTCCAGTTGGAAAGGATTGTTTTTTTTATAAAAATCAATACTGGAATTCACAATAATTCGTTTCAACCAAGCACCAAATGGTACTTCCTGTTTATAATTATCGATTTTTGTAAATGCCTTCAAAAAACCTTCCTGCATAACATCTTCGGCAAAATGTACGTCTTTCACTATCCGGAAGGCAACATTATACATTGCTTTACAATACCGATTGTAAACCTCAAATTGGGCTTTCTGGTTTTGTTGCTTACAAAGCGATATTAATTCTTCGATATTTTGGTTGGTTAATTTCAAACAGCTGAATGTAATTTATAGTAAAGACTTAAGTTTTTTTTATTTGTTACAGTTTTGTATATTTTCCTATTCATTTTAAAAAAATATTTTTTTTAGCATTTAAACGTAAGATTGTAATGCTTCGTGAGTTTATTCTAACAAATATACCAAACACATAGATAACCATTTAGTTTTAAATCAAAATGGTATAGATGTCATAATAAAAATCTTTGCTTCCGAAAATATAATCGGAGACACTTACTTCCCTTTATTTTTGAATTATAAAAATAAATAATACTCTTACTAATAATCAAACCGAAGCTTTTGCTTTTGGCACAATGATTGTCTAATTTTATGCCCTATATCATAAATACTATTCATAGCATAGTTTTATTAAAAACCATACTTTATAAGGGTATATTTAGGATTGGGACAAAACATTTAATGACAAAACGACTTATATATTACTATGTCAAATCATAAAATACTTACTATTGACAATCTGTCACTTCAAGAATTTGATTCTGATGCTGAATTAATTCCATTATTGACTCCCGAAGACGAGGAGGAGATGAATAATGAAGAATTACCAGATTCATTACCTATTTTACCGTTGCGAAATATGGTCTTATTCCCAGGAGTTGTTATTCCAATTACTGCCGGACGAGATAAATCTATAAAGTTGATTAATGACGCAAATGCAGCCGGTAAAAACATTGGTGTTGTTGCGCAGAAAAACGAACAAGACGAAGATCCTTCTATCGAGGACATTCATAAAATAGGAACTGTAGCCCGAATTCTACGTGTTTTAAAAATGCCGGATGGTAATGTTACAGTAATTCTTCAAGGAAAAAAACGATTCCAAATCACTGATGTCGTTTCAGAAGAACCGTACCTTACTGCCAAAGTCAAAGAAGTTACTGAGAAAAGACCAAAGAAAAACGATACCGAGTTCAATGCAATCATTGATTCATTAAAAGAATTGGCTATCAAAATTATTCAGGAAAGTCCAAATCTTCCTTCGGAGGCAACTTTTGCCATAAAAAATATAGAAAGCAAATCGTTCCTTGTGAATTTTGTTTCTTCTAATATGAATTTATCCGTAAATGAGAAGCAAGATTTACTGACAATAAACGGATTGAAAGACCGTGCACTCGAAACACTTCGATTCATGAACATCGAGTTGCAAAAACTGGAATTAAAAAATGATATCCAATCTAAAGTCCGTTTTGATTTAGACCAACAGCAGCGTGAATATTTCCTCCACCAACAAATGAAAACCATTCAGGAAGAATTGGGCGGTGTTTCTCAGGAAGAGGAAATGGATGAAATGAGCGTTAAAGCCAAAACCAAAAAATGGGACGAGAAAACCCAGAAACATTTCGAAAAAGAATTATCGAAATTGCGCAGAATGAATCCGCAGGCACCTGATTTTGGTATTCAAAGAAATTATCTTGAATTGTTTTTAGATTTACCTTGGAATGAATATTCTAAAGATAATTTCGATTTAAAAAGAGCGCAAAAAATCTTAGATAGAGATCATTTTGGTTTAGAAGATGTTAAGAAAAGAATGATTGAACATTTGGCAGTTTTGAAATTGCGAAATGACATGAAATCACCAATTATTTGTTTGACAGGACCTCCGGGAGTTGGAAAAACTTCAATCGGGAGATCGGTTGCAGAAGCATTGGGCAGAAAATATGTTCGAATTTCCTTAGGTGGTTTACGTGATGAAGCAGAAATTCGTGGACACAGAAAAACGTATATCGGTGCTATGCCTGGAAGAATCATTCAAAGTTTGAAAAAAGCCGGGACATCAAATCCTGTTTTTGTTTTGGATGAAATAGATAAATTGTCCAATAGTCATAGCGGTGATCCATCATCTGCCTTATTGGAAGTTTTAGATCCTGAACAAAACAATTCTTTCTATGATAATTTCCTTGAAATGGGATATGATTTGTCTAAAGTGATGTTTATTGCTACGTCTAATAATATGGCGGCAATTCAACCTGCACTTATTGACCGAATGGAAGTAATCAAAATGTCAGGTTATACTATTGAAGAAAAAGTAGAAATTGCCCGTCAGCACTTGTTTCCAAGACAATTAAAAGAACATGGTTTGACTTCTAAAGACTTAACCATTGGAAAAAAACAATTAGAAAAAATTGTCGAAGGATATACACGTGAATCTGGTGTTCGTGGTTTGGAAGCCAAAATTGCTCAAGTAATTCGTAATGCAGCAAAATCTGTTGCAATGGAAGAAGAATATAATAAAAAGGTAACTGACGAAGATATTGTAAAAGTTCTTGGTGTTCCAAGATTAGAAAGAGACAAATACGAGAGCAATGATGTTGCAGGTGTTGTGACAGGTCTGGCTTGGACGAGTGTAGGAGGAGATATACTATTTATTGAATCGTTACTTTCTCCTGGAAAAGGCTCGATGACTCTGACCGGTAATTTAGGAACCGTAATGAAAGAGTCTGCTACAATTGCTTTAGAATACATCAAAGCAAATGCGGAATTACTGGGATTAAATCCTGAAATATTGACTAAATACAATATTCATTTGCACGTTCCTGAAGGAGCTACTCCCAAAGATGGTCCAAGTGCCGGTATTGCCATGCTGACTTCATTGGTTTCTTTATTAACGCAAAAAAGAATTAAGAAAAACCTGGCCATGACAGGAGAGATAACCTTGCGAGGAAAAGTATTGCCGGTTGGGGGAATCAAAGAAAAGATATTGGCAGCCAAAAGAGCTAATATCAAGGAAATCATTTTATGTCAAGACAACAAAAGTGATATTGATGAAATCAAGCCTGAATATCTGGAAGGACTTACGTTTCATTATGTAAAAGAGATGAGTGAAGTTCTACAGATTGCCTTGACCAATCAAAAAGTCAAAAATGCTAAAGATCTAAAATAGCAAATTATATTTTGCCCAGCGAGATATCAAAGGACAACTATTAAATTCCAAATTCCAAAACTCGATTTACCGAGTACGGAATTTGGAATTTGTTTTTCTAGGAATTCGTGATTTATTGTATTTATAATTTTATCTTCGCATTTGCGTTTTTAACACAGATAAATAGCTACATAAAGCATGCTCAGAAAACTTTTATTCTTCCTTACCTTATTATTTTATGCTGTTTCATACAGTCAAATCGGAGGGAAGTATACCTATCAGTTTTTAAATCTGGTTACTTCGCCCAGACAAGCCGCATTGGGAGGAAAAACAATAAGTATTTATGACAATGATGTCAATCAGGTTCATTTTAATCCCGCCACTTTAAATGCAGATATGGACAATCATTTGGCTTTAAATTATGGAAGTTATTTTAAGGAAGTAACCTATGGAACCGCTTCGTATGCCTATACCTACGACCGTCATTTACAAACTTTTCAAGCAGGAGTAAATTATGTAAACTACGGGAATTTTGATGGTTATGATGAAAATGGACAACCGACAGCTTCCTTCACCGGAAGTGAAATTGCATTGTCATTTGGCTATGCCTATAATATTCCAAATACTGCTCTTCATATTGGCGCCAATGCCAAATTGATTACTTCCACGCTCGAAAGTTACAATTCATTTGGAGGAGCAATAGATATCGGGGCTCTTTACATCGATGAGAAAAACGATGTGAATTGGGGATTGGTCATTCGAAATATAGGAACGCAGTTCAAAAGCTATAATGAAATAAACGAAAAATTACCTCTTGAAATAATCGCAGGTGTTTCCCAACAGCTGGAGAATGTTCCCATCCGATGGCATCTGACTCTGGAGAATTTACAACAGTGGAATATTTCTTTTTCAAATCCTGTACGATCAGAAACGACTATTGATGGAAGTGAGACTGAAGAAGAAGTTTCATTTGTAAATAATGCATTGCGACATACTATTTTTGGTGTCGAGCTTTTCCCAGAAAGAGCTTTTAATCTTAGATTTGGGTATAATTTTCGCAGAGCGGAAGAATTACGGATTTTGGAGCAACGGAATTTCTCAGGAATTTCTCTTGGCTTCGGATTAAAATTAAATAAATTAAAATTCAATTATTCCTATTCAAGATACACATTGGCAGGAAATACGAGTCTATTTGGACTAACCATCAATTTTCAGGAGTGATTGATTAGTAAATAAAGTACCGAAAAAAGAGAATAAAAAATAGCATTTTGACCTCTAATTTCATTAAAATCATAAAGAAGAAACATGAAAAAAATTACCATAGCAATAGACGGATTTTCGTCCACTGGAAAAAGTACATTGGCGAAGCAATTAGCTAAACATTTGGGATATGTTTATGTAGATACTGGAGCCATGTATCGCGCGGTAGCTTTATTTGCCATGCAAAACGGTTACATAAGCCCTACTGGGTTTGACAAAGAAAGTCTGATTAACAATTTATCATTCATTAAATTGGATTTTAAATTTAATCCTGATTTGGGTTTTGCAGAAATGTATTTAAATGACGACAATGTAGAGACTGCCATCCGAACCATCGAAGTGTCTGCATTTGTAAGCAAAGTAGCTGAAGTTTCTGAAGTTCGTGCCAAATTAGTCGAACAACAAAAAGAGATGGGTAAAAACAAGGCAATTGTTATGGACGGAAGAGATATTGGTACAGTTGTATTTCCGGATGCTGAGCTCAAAATATTCATGACTGCAAGTGCTGCGACCAGAGCACAAAGACGTTTTGACGAATTACAGCAAAAAGGTGATTCTGTTTCTTATGAAGAGGTACTGAAAAATGTGGAGGAACGCGATTATATCGATACCCACCGTAAAGATTCTCCTTTAGTTATGGCTGATGATTCGATTGAAGTTGACAATTCATACCTCAATCGCGAAGAACAATTTGAAGTTGTTTTAGATTTGGTTAATGAAATTATTAAAGAGTAGTAAACTTTTGCAGATATCATTATTAATATTAGATTTACCGTCTTTTATTTATTTAAATATAATTACATTTCATGGGCATTAAATTAAGACTAACAATTATGAATTTCCTCCAATTTTTTGTTTGGGGAGTATGGTTGATTTCATTAGGTGGTTATATGGGTCAAGTTTTTGGTCCGATTGAGGGAGGAAGTGTTGGTTTGTCTATAGGAAGAACTTATGGATCTATGGGTTGGGCTAGTTTGTTTATGCCAGCCTTACTTGGTATAATTGCAGATAAATATTTTAGTGCACAAAAAGTTTTAGGAATCTCTCATATAATTGCTGGAATTGCTATTTTTTTTGCTACGAAAGCTACTAACTCAACTGAAATGTATTGGGTAATTTTTGCTACAAGTTGTTTTTATATGCCGACTATAGCGTTAAATAATTCTGTTAGTTATGCGATTTTAAATAAGTTTAATTTTGATGTTCAAAAAGCATTTACCCCAATTCGTGTTTGGGGGACAGTTGGCTTTATATTAGCAATGTGGATAACCGATTTAACAGATTGGAAATCGAATTCAAATCAATTTATTTTCGCTTCTGTTGCTTTGATTATTACCGGTTTGTTTTCTTTTACTATGCCTGATGTTCCAGCAGAAAATAAAAACACGAATCAATCTTTATCTAGTAAATTTGGCTTAGATAGTTTTGTATTGTTTAAACAAAAAAAGATGGCTGTCTTTTTTGTTTTTGCAATGCTATTAGGTGCGGCTTTGCAAGTTACAAATATGTTTGGTGATACATTTATTAGAGATTTTGGTTCTAATCCCGAATATCAAGGTACATTTGGAGTTGAACATTCTGTGTTTATTATTTCCTTATCGCAGATTTCTGAAACATTATTTATTTTAACAATTCCATTTTTCTTAAAAAGGTTTGGTATTAAGCAAGTAATGATATTTAGTATGATTGCATGGGTATTGCGTTTTGCATTATTTGGAATAGGGAATCCTGGCTCTGGGGTAATTTTCCTTATTTTATCAATGATTGTGTACGGAATGGCTTTTGACTTTTTTAATATCTCGGGTTCTCTATTTGTTGAAAGAGAGACAGACAGTAAAATTAGATCCAGTGCGCAGGGATTGTTTATGTTAATGACTAATGGAATTGGTGCTATCTTAGGTGGTGAATTTGCAGGAAGAACCGTAAGCTACTTTACTATTGAAAATAAAGTTCAGTGGCCAGAGGTTTGGTTTTCTTTTGCTGGATATGCCTTTGTGATTTTGGTTTTATTCACTATATTATTTAAGTATAACCATAATCCGAAAGAATTAGAGAATTTTAGCCATTAATAAAAATCTATTCGAAAAAATATACAAAACCAATCCTAACAGGTTTACAAACTTGTTGGGATTTTTTTTTGCTGACAAATCACAATATAACCTCTTTAGCCCCGATAGAAGTGATATCCCACGCTTTTTGGCGTGGATATAACGGATAGCGGGAATTACGCTCCCAAAAATGCCCAATCATTCGCTCCGAAACCTTTTTTTGCTTCTTTTGGAATTACTCGTAAATATCTCTCTTTAAATATTTTGCCAATTAAGATTTATGTGTTACTTTTGCACACCTTTTGGTAGAGAAGAGTTTCCTTTAGGTATCAACTATTTATGTAAAACAACTTCTGTATTTTCTATCGCATGAAGAAACTCGAGAAAACACAGAATACAAATTTTCAATCAGCATGTCTGAATTATTAAAATCACAAGAAGAGTTTTTAGCAAATTTTAACTGGCATAACTTCCAAGAAGGAATTGATGCAGTAGATGAGAAAAACTTACAAGAATTCGAAGAACTAGTTTCAAAAACTTTCATCGCTACAGATCAAGAAGAAGTAGTTGAAGGTGTAGTTGTTAGAATCACTGATAGAGACGTTATCGTTGATATCAACGCAAAATCGGAAGGTGTTATTTCTTTAAACGAATTCCGTTACAACCCAAACTTAAAAGTAGGTGACAAAGTAGAAGTATTAATCGACATCCGTGAGGACAAAACAGGTCAATTAGTATTATCTCACAGAAAAGCACGTACTATCAAATCATGGGATAGAGTTATTGCTGCGAATGAAACAGGAGAAATCGTTAATGGTTTTGTAAAATGCAGAACTAAAGGTGGTATGATCGTTGACGTTTTCGGTATTGAAGCTTTCTTACCTGGATCTCAAATTGATGTTAAACCAATTAGAGACTACGATGTATATGTAAACAAAATGATGGAATTCAAAGTGGTAAAAATCAACCACGAATTCAAAAATGTTGTTGTTTCTCATAAAGCGCTTATCGAAGCGGATATTGAAGTACAGAAAAAAGAAATTATCGGTCAATTACAAAAAGGACAAGTATTAGAAGGTGTTGTTAAAAACATTACTTCTTATGGTGTGTTCATTGACTTAGGTGGTGTTGACGGATTAATTCACATTACTGACCTTTCTTGGAGTAGAATCAACCACCCAAGTGAAGTTCTTGAATTAGACCAAAAATTAAACGTTGTAATCCTTGATTTCGATGATGAGAAAACAAGAATTCAATTAGGATTGAAACAATTAAACGCTCACCCATGGGATGCTTTAGATGCTAACTTAAAAATTGGTGATAAAGTAAAAGGTAAAGTAGTTGTAATCGCTGATTACGGTGCATTTATCGAAGTTGCTGAAGGTGTAGAAGGTTTAATCCACGTTTCTGAAATGTCTTGGTCTACTCATTTACGTTCTGCTCAAGATTTCGTAAAAGTAGGAGATGTTGTTGAAGCTGTTATCTTAACTCTTGACAGAGATGACCGTAAAATGTCATTAGGTATCAAACAATTGACTCAAGATCCTTGGACTGACATCACTGCTAAATACCCAGTAGGTTCTAAACATACAGGTATCGTTAGAAACTTTACAAACTTTGGAATTTTCGTAGAATTAGAAGAAGGAATCGATGGATTAATCTACATCTCTGACCTTTCTTGGACTAAGAAAATCAAACACCCATCTGAATTTGTAAATGTTGGTGAAAAATTAGACGTAGTTGTATTAGAATTAGATGTTGAAGGACGTAAATTATCTTTAGGTCACAAACAAACTACTGCTAATCCTTGGGATCAATACGAAGATTCTTTCGCAGTTGGAACTATCCACACAGGTGAAATTTCTGAAATCGTTGACAAAGGAGCTACTGTAGAATTCGGTGATGATATCGTTGCTTTCATTCCTACACGTCACCTTGAAAAAGAAGACGGTAAAAAATTGAAAAAAGGAGAAACTGCTGATTTCAAAGTAATTGAATTCAACAAAGAATTCAAAAGAGTAGTTGCTTCTCACACTGCTATCTTCCGTGAAGAAGAAGAGAAAAATGTGAAAGCTGCTGTTGAAAATACTTCATCTGCTTCTACTACTAATGCACCAGCTGCAACTTTAGGAGATAACAATGATGTATTAGCTGCATTAAAAGCTAAAATGGAAAAATCAGAGAAAAAATAATTCTTAGATTTTTTGAATATAGAAAGCCTCACAGCAATGTGAGGCTTTTTTTATACTTAAGATTTTTAAGAGCTGTTTCCTGCTATCCATTGCAATCTTTATGGTTTTAAAGAAAAAACCATAAAGGATTTCCATTGCTATCAGGGCTAAGTATCCGTTTTCACAAAAAACTAATTTATTTTACAGCTAACAATTTTGATTCCTCAGGAGTAAAATCATTTACAATTACATAAGAACTTATATCTGTAATTGCCATTTCATCTAGAATATCAACTAAATTTTTATAATTACATTTTTTACTTGGTTTTATAATTACAACAACTCCTCTTCCAGGTTTTCCCATTTCAGCAGAATATTCAAGCATTGTTTTATTTTGATTTAATAATTCTTTACGAATTCCTTCCTTGCCATATTTCACTTCTTTTGGAGCTTGTATTGGAACAGCTAATAATCCCATATAAGTTATCAATTTGTTATTTTCACCTAGTAGTATGGTTAAAGAACGATTCTCACCACCACAACCAGACCACCGACAAGTAAAATCATTATTTGGCAATGATAAGTCTATTATTTTTGGCCTGGATAATTCACTTGTTAGCATAAAAAATACAATCAACAAAAAAGAGACACTTACCATGGCAGTTAAATCAACTCTTGAATTTAATTTTTTACTTCTAACTTTTCCCATTTTTCTTCTAAACTCATTTTTATACTCTCTCATAATTTAAATGCATTTAAGAAATTACTATTTATGTGAATCAATATGTTAAATATAAGAAAATTCATAACACAAAGACAGTTGTAAATCCATTTTAAACATTTAACTCATTTTAGGTTACAGTAAAATATTCATCTATTAAAACTAATTTCATTTTTTAAAATCAAACACAATTAAACGAAGAAAATTAAATCGAAACCAGAAAATCTAAAAACCCGGAAGACTATCCTAACCCATCATTGTACCTGGAAAAATAAATACTGAAGATATTGCCCTATCTAGTTAACATGGTTTAAAAAAAAATCCCAATACTTAAATTAGTATTGGGATTTTTAATTTTTATAAAAAAGGGCTTATCTTAAACTCGCCCCAAGTTCTGTCTCAAAATTCTTTTGCAGTTTCTCCATAATTTTATCAATTTGAGCATCTGTCAAAGTTTTTGAATTATCCTGAATTGTGAAACTCAAAGCGTATGATTTTTTGCCTTCCGGAAGATTTTTTCCTTCGTATACATCAAATAAATTAATGTCTTTCAAAAGTGCTTTTTCAGTTTGTCTAGCAATGCTATAAATACTGTCATAAGTAACACTTTGATCTATAAGCAACGCTAAATCTCGACGTACTTCTGGATATTTTGGTATTTCGGTATACTTAATTTTGTTTGAAATCATTTTCAAGATTACTGCCCAATTAAAATCAGCGAAAAACACTTCTTGTTTGATTCCAAAATGTTTTAAGATTGATTTTTTTACCACTCCAAATTCAACCAATGAGTTATGACCACAGCTAACAGCAATTCCTTCTGAAAAAACATCTGAAGTCACAGGTGTATTTTGCGTTTTTTGAATACCCAGTCTGGAAAGAATAGCTTCAACATATCCTTTAAACAAGAAGAAATCAGATGTTTTTTGAGCACTAGTCCAACTTTCCTGATTTCTGTTTCCAGTTAAAAACAAAGTCAAATGTTTGTGTTCTTCGTATCCTGACAAGAATTTATGATACGTTTTACCAAATTCAAATAATTTTAAATCAGCATTTTTTCGATTGATATTATATGAGATTGCTTCCAATCCTGAAAACAACATTGACTGACGCATTGTGGCCAAATCATTACTCAATGGATTGAGCATGGTCACATTATGCTCTTCTTTAAGTACCTCCGAAAGTTGAACATAAGAGGCAGTTGTCAATGAATTAGCCATTATTTCGTGAAATCCTTGCGAATTCAGCTGTGCAGCTACACTGTTTTGTACCTTATAATCTTCTGTTCTTGGAGAATTAGAAACTGTTGCATTCAATTTATTTGAGAAATTGATATTGTTATATCCATAAACCCTAAGGATTTCTTCGATAACATCAATTTCTCTTTGAACATCAACGCGGTAGGCTGGAATTATCAAACCTAATCCGGAATCAGATACACTGTTTACTTTAATATCTAATGAAACCAATATTTTTTTAATGGTATCTTTTGGAATTTCCTGACCAATAATTTTAGCTACTTTGCTAAAATGCAACAACACACTAAAATCTTCAATTTTCTTTGGATATACATCAATAACATCCGAAGTAATTTCTCCTCCCGCTACTTCCTGAATTAATAGAGCAGCACGTTTTAATGCATATTCCGTGATTGTAGGATCAATTCCTCTTTCAAAACGGAAAGAAGCATCTGTATTTAATTGATGTCTTTTGGCTGTTTTACGAATACTTACAGGGTTAAAATAAGCACTTTCAAGGAAAATGGCATTTGTATTCTCTGAAACTCCTGATTTTTTTCCTCCAAAAACACCCGCAATACATAACGGTCCTTTTTCATCACAAATCATTAAATCTTCCTCGTGTAAGTTTCTTTCGATATCATCAAGAGTAGTGAATTTTGTACCTGTAGGAAGTGTTTTAACAATAACTTTTCCGTTTATTTTTGAAGCATCAAATGCATGAAGTGGCTGACCTAATTCGTGTAAAACATAATTAGTAACATCCACAATATTATTTTTTGGATTTAATCCAATCGCTTTCAATCTGTTTTGCAACCAAGCCGGAGATGGTTTTACCGTGATTCCAGAAATAGTTACACCGCAATATCTTGGAGCCAGTTTAGACTCTTTAACATCGACATCAATTTTCAAAATTCTTTTATCAACCCTGAAATTACTTACCGAAGGGGTAATCAATTCTACGTTAACTCCACTTTGCAACATTCCGGCTCTCAAATCACGGGCAGTCCCTAAATGACTCATCGCATCGGCACGATTGGGGGTTAATCCAATTTCGAAAACTTCATCATTCTCAATTTTGAAAACTTTTGCTGCAGGAGTTCCGGCAACTATTTCATTGTCAAGAATCATAATTCCATCATGACTTTCACCAAGACCTAATTCATCTTCGGCACAAATCATTCCGTGGCTTTCCTGTCCACGTATTTTTCCTTTTTTAATAGAAAATGCAACTCCTTCTTTATCATATAATGTAGTACCAATTGTAGCGACAGGTACTTTTTGCCCTGCAGCAACATTACTGGCCCCACAAACAATCTGAACAGGAGTTCCGTCTCCCAAATCTACAGTTGTAACCTTTAACCGGTCAGCATCGGGATGAGGCACACAGGTAAGAACATGTCCTACTACAATACCTTCTAAACCACCTTTTACCGATTGATATTTTTCAACAACTTCCACTTCCAAACCCAAATCGGTTAGTAAAGCAGCAGTTTCTTCTGATTTCCAGTCTATTTTAATGAATTGTTTTAACCAGTTGTAAGATATTTTCATCTGTCAATTTTAATGAGACTGCAAATATAAGGATTGCAGTTTGGAGTAAGAAACAATTTTTTTTGTTTTTTCTGAGCGATTTAGAGCATTTACGATTAATTAAAAATATTAATTTTTCAATTTTAACTCAAAATATTTGTTAATTATATAATAAAATAACAGTAAAAAAACACATATGAAAATTTAATGCTATTAGTTGCAACAATAGTGCTATTATGGTGATTTTTATCAGGCTACTTTTGAATAAATTAAAAATAAAAAAGATGAGCAACATAGCACAAAGACCTGAATTTAAGGCAACGTATGATAATTATATCGGAGGAAAATTTGTTGCACCAATTGGTGGGCAATATTTTGATGTAGTTTCTCCCATTGACGGAAAAGTATTTACCCGAGCTGCACATTCTACCAAGGAAGACTTGGCTGTAGCTGTCGATGCAGCACATGAGGCTTTTCAAACCTGGGGAAAAACCTCTGTTACGGAACGCAGTATATTACTAAATAAAATAGCGCAAGTAATTGAAGACAATCTGGAATATATAGCAGCGGTTGAAACTATTGATAATGGAAAGGCTATTCGTGAAACTTTAGCGGCTGATATTCCTTTGGCAATAGATCATTTCAGGTATTTTGCAAGTGTAATTCGTGCAGAAGAAAGTTCTATAGCCGAACTGGATTCACAGACTGTTTCCATAGCCTTAAGCGAACCTTTGGGGGTCATTGCACAAATTATTCCATGGAATTTCCCTATTCTCATGGCGGTCTGGAAACTAGCTCCAGCATTGGCTGCAGGAAATACGGTTGTTTTAAAACCAGCAGAAAGCACACCCATTTCTATTATGGTATTGATGGAACTGATTGGTGACATTCTTCCTCCAGGAGTTGTAAACATAGTCAACGGTTTTGGTGCCGAATTGGGAAGAGCTTTGGTAACCAATAAAAAAGTCTCCAAGGCAGCCTTTACCGGTTCAACCACAACCGGGCGTTTGGTAATGCAATATGCTACAGAAAACATTATTCCGGTTACATTGGAATTGGGTGGAAAATCACCTAATATCTTCCTAAAATCAGTGGCAGACGCTGACGATGATTTTTTTGACAAAGCTGTAGAAGGCGCTGTTATGTTTGCCTTAAATCAAGGCGAAATCTGTACCTGCCCATCCAGACTATTGGTTCACGAAGATATTTATGAGCAGTTCATCGCTAAAGTAATCGAAAGAACGGCAGCGATCAAATTGGGGAATCCATTAGACAAAACAACAATGATGGGAGCACAGGCTTCATTAGTTCAAAAAGAAAAAATTCTTTCTTATATTAAATTAGGAAAAGAGGAAGGGGCTGATCTACTTATTGGCGGTGAAGAAAACAAAATGGGAGGAAGTTTTGACGGTGGTTACTATATTAAACCGACCATATTTAAGGGACATAACAAAATGCGTATTTTCCAAGAAGAAATCTTTGGGCCGGTATTAGCGGTTACTACTTTCAAAACTACCGAAGAAGCAATAGAAATCGCCAATGACACCATGTATGGCTTAGGAGCAGGAGTATGGACACGTGATGCTCACGAAATTTATCAGGTTCCAAGAGCTATACAAGCTGGTCGTGTATGGATTAATCAATACCATGCTTATCCTGCTGGCGCTCCTTTTGGAGGATACAAACAATCAGGTATTGGTCGTGAAAATCATAAAATGATGCTGGGACATTATCGTCAGACCAAAAACATGTTGATTTCTTACGATAAGAAAAAATTAGGTTTCTTTTAATAATGTTCAGATTATTGGTTAATCTTAAATCTGGCAGATTGCAATAATTTGCCAGGTTTTACTATAAAATATAAAAGATGATACAACGAATTAATGCAACAGAAAAAGCAATCGAATTAATCCGAATCTTGCAGGAAAAACATGGTGATTTGATGTTTTATCAGGCAGGAGGGTGTTGTGAAGGAACGCAACCGCAATGTTTTGAAAAAGGGGGATTTTACCAGAGAATGGGAGATGTCTGTATAGGCTCAGTAGAAAATACTGAATTTTGGGTCGACAAAGATTTATTCGAGTATTGGAAACACGCCCATTTCACCTTAGATGTAATTGATGCTTTTGGAGTAGGAGGATTTTCTTTGGAAACACCCTTAAAAAAAACATTCCGAATTGAATACCGAATTTTTACCCCAGAAGAAGAGCAATCGCTCGAACCCGTTAAAATTATCGAATAATCTAATTTACATGTAATAATTGGTACTGCTTTGGAGTAATCCCTTCGTATTTTTTAAACAAACGGATAAAGTAATTACTATCCTCAAATCCAGATAAATAGCATACTTCATTAATTTGGATTGTCGGATTTTGGAGCAAACGTTTGGCACATCTTATTTTCTCATGCAACACAAACTCTATCGGGCTCATACCTAATTCTCTTTTGAAAAGTCTGTAGAACGAAGTAGTGCTCATACATGATTTCTCACTCAACCGTTTTAAACTAATATTTTCCTTCAAGTTCATCCGGATAAACTCAACCACTTGTGTAATAGGATTATTAGGATCTGTAAACAAGCCGTCATCAATCGCTTTTGCGGTCTGCGTCTGAATAATACGAATTAACAATTCCTGCAAAGTCAAATCAGCCAAAGCATCTTTGGTAATCGAAGTGCTCATACACTCTTTTATCAATTTATTGATAGTTGTCGCCAACTCGACATTATTATAAAAGAAATAATTTTGATAGTTTAAATGCCAAAATTGGGAATTACCTTCTTTTGGATATCGCTCATTTAAAAAATGTAAGGTTTCCTTAATTTTGGTCTGGTCTATCGCCAATGCCAAACATTGAGTAGGATTATTTTTTGAAGCTTCCGGAAAATCTATTTTCATTTCCACATTCGAAGGAATAACAACTGTTTCTCCCGGTAAATAATCAAATCCAGGATCATCAAAAAGGTGCATTACTTTTTTCCCTCTTAGCATGCTTGTCACCACCAGATCATTGAATTTCAACGGAACCAACTGTGAAGATTCGTAGGTTTCAAATAAATTGAGTTCGCAATGATTTAACGAATAAACGGTTCTATTTTCCACGAGCGTTTTTAACGATTTTTCATTCGTCAACTGAGGGGGATTTATAAAAGCACGTTTCGAGTTCATGAGTTAATTTTCTAAAAAAGAGAATTTTAAATTTAATAAAAATAACTATCGGAATAACAAATCGTTATAAAAAATATCAAATCAATTCCTCGACATGTTTTTTGATATTCTCCGCTATTTTTTTTGTTGGTAAATCATTCGCATCGGAGCCAAAAGGATCTTCAATTTCCTCAGCGATTAACTCTAAACTGGCCAATACATAAAAAATAAAAACAACAACCGGAATCACATAATACCCCAAACTAAAAACATAACCAAAAGGCAAAGTAAGTACATAAATAAAAATAAATTTCTTTATAAATGCGCTGTAGGAGTAGGGTATTGGAGTGTTTTTGATTCGTTCACAGGCACCGCAAATATCGGTGAAAGATTGCAACTCATTATTTATAATAATGAGTTGGTCCCCCGTGATTTTTTTTGATACATATAAATCATTTACTTTCTGAAATAACATTTGGGCCACCTGATTGGGTCTGTGTTTATGATGATCAATCTCTAAATCCACATCATCAAACAATTGTTTTCCCGTATCACTGTCTTTTAAATGCTTATGCAAAATAGATGCATAACCCGGAAGCATTTTTCGGAAAAAAGCTTTGTCTTTTTCATCCGTTAAAATAGCTGATAATTTGATAGCTAAATTGCGACTCCCGTTCACTAAACCTCCCCACATTTTTCGTCCTTCCCACCAACGGTCGTAAGCGGTATTCGTGCGATAAGCTAATAATAACGAAATCACAAATCCTAACATGCTATGCATGACAGAGATATTCTTAACATGACTGTCTTCTGGTAAATTCCAATATTCAAGTTCTAAATAAGCAACAGCTCCAGAATAAATTCCGATAATAAACATCATTGGAATCAATTTACGAAAGGTATCGCCCTTACTTAGAAAAAAGATAAAGCTAATCCAGTCTTTTGGGTTATAAGAAGTCATACGATATTTTAAAATTTATTCAAAAGTAATACTTCCTGCCAATTCTTTTAACGCAAGTTCCGATAATTTAGCTTCATATTGAGCATTAGTATAACGTACTGTTGCCGTTACATAATTCAGTTGTGCTGTACGGAATTCCAAGGTAGTGATCGTCCCAATTCGGAATTTATCTAAAGTGATATCTAAATTTTGTTTGGCAATTGCTTCATTTTTTTCTTCTAAATCAATCAATTCCAAATTAGTCAGATAGGTTTGAAACGCTGTGGCCAATTGAGAATTCAATGCTAAACTTTGTTGTTCAATGGCTATTTTAGAATTCTCAATTTCAATTTTTGCAATCTTTTCGTTTCTATTTTGCGAAAATCCATCAAATACATTCAAAGAAGCCGTAAAACCATAGTTAAATCCTTTTGCAGATGACTGTGTGGTAAAACCAAGGCTTGATTCTGTTTCTGCAAAATTATATCCTGTATTGAGTCTCACTGTTGGATAACGCTCTCCTTTTATTTGTTTCAATTGTAATTCCGAAACTTTTTTGGCTATAATCTGAGATTGCAATTGTGGATTTTGTTTTTCAGCCAAAGCAGTTAATTCAGCAAGTACTAATTTAGAATCAACAGTAATCACATCCACGACTCTAAAATCGATTTTAGTATCTCGGGCAAGAATTTGGTTCAAAAGAATTTTGGTATTTGCATACGCTTCTTTTCTTCTCAAAAGTGTTACTTTGTCAGTATTCAAATCCACTTGTGCATTCAATACTTCCAATTTGGATGCTTTCCCAATAGTAAAACGATTCTGTGCCAAAGCCAATCGTTGTGTTGAAATTATAATCGTACTATCTATCGCTGCCAATTGCTGTTGTTGCTGAACCAAATCATAATATGCGTTATTGACCTCCCAAACTTTGGTCAAAACAGTAAATTTTAATTGTTCTTCGCCTAATTTTTGCAATTCTTTTAATTGATCGTATTTGGCAAACATTTTAAAACCGTCAAAAATGGTCCAATCTAAACCAACACCATAAGTCAAACTATTGTTCTTCGCATTATCAAGTTCATTAACTGTTCCGCTTGCCAAGGTTTGTGATGTATTTTGAACTCGCTTGTTATCTACTACCGAAGCAGTAACAACAGGTAGCATTCCTGCATTTCCAGTGGCCACATTTGTTTTATCAATGTCTAAATTATTGGAGGCAATTTTAATTTCGTAATTATTTTCTAATGCTGCTTTCACTGCATCTTCAATAGTCAAGATTTCTTGCGCATTACTCTCAGTGATGCAAAAGAATATCAAAATCAAACTTCGAAATAGTATTTTAATGTTCATCATAATTATATTTATTTTGACACGAATTGATTTTTATCGAATTTACATTACCGTATTTAATTTAAAAAATCCGTGTAAATCTGTTTAATCCGTGTCATCTGTGTTCCCTTTAAATTTGCAAATAAAATCTACCTATTTACCTTCTTTCTCATATTCATCAATATGGTCAAATTCAGGATAATGTTTTCGTGCTTTCGACCACATTAAATACATTGCCGGAATCACAAATAAGGTTAAAACCAAAGAAAAAATAGTACCGCCTACAATAACAACTCCCATTCCGATTCTACTGGTAGAAGCCGCACCAAGAGACATGGCAATAGGCAAGGCTCCCAATGAGATGGCTAAACTCGTCATTAGGATAGGTCTAAGACGCGCTTCAGAAGCCTCTAAAATAGCTTCTAGTTTTGGTTTTCCTTGTTCGCGTAGCTGATTTGCAAATTCAACAATCAGGATTCCGTTCTTGGTTACCAAACCAATCAACATAACCGTTCCAATCTGGCTGAAGATATTCCATGTCTGGTCAAATAACCATAAAGAGAATAAAGCTCCTGCAACGGCCATTGGTACTGTTAAAATAATAATTAAAGGATCAATAAAACTTTCAAATTGTGCTGCCAGAATTAAGAATATTAATAACAAAGCCAATCCAAAGGCAAAAGAAGTATTAGAACTACTTTCCACAAAGTCGCGGGATTCTCCACCTAAATCAGTTGTAAATGTATCGTCTAAAACTTTGGTTTTTATTTCATCCATAGCTTCAATTCCGTCGCTGATACTTTTGCCTGGAGCAAGTGCTGCAGAAACCGTAGCAGACATATACCTGTTATTATGATACAATTGTGGAGGATTACTTTGTTCTTCAATGGTTACCACATTATCCATCTGAATTAATTCTCCTTTATTGTTTTTAACAAACATGGATGTTAAATCCAATGGTTTCGAACGGTCTTTTTGATCAAATTGTCCTATGACTTGGTACTGTTTTCCGTTTCTCATGAAATAACCAAAACGCTGACCACTCAAAGAAAGTTGTAAAGTTTGCGCAATATCAATAACCGAAATTCCCAAACTTTCCGCTTTCTCACGATTAATAGTCACGTTGATTTCCGGTTTATTGAATTTCAAATTGACATCAGTCATAGAAAAAGTTTCATTTTTCGACGCCTCATCCATGAACTGCGGAATTTTTTCACGCAATTTCTCAAAATTAGGTGCCTGAATAATGTACTGAATAGGCAGACCACCACGTCTGTTTACCGCAATCGTAGGCTGTTCAATCACAGATGTTTTCGCTTCCGGATATTGACTGGTCCATTTGGTTAATTTCTCAGCAATCTCTTTTTGGGAAATGGTTCTTTTATCAGGTTCTACCAAAGAAATTCTTATGAAACCACTATTCACAGTGGAGGCTCCAAAACCAGGAGCAGTAATAACCAAACTCACCTGTTTTTCAGGAATAGAATCGTCTACAAGTTTTGAAATTTCCTGCATAAAACGATCAGTGTACTCATAAGAAGAACCTTCTGCAGTTGTCATTCTCAGTACCATTCCACTACGATCATCGTAAGGAGCTGTTTCTTTTTGCAGGAGATTAAAAAATAAATAAATCAAGCCAAAACAGGCAATCAGGATTGGGAAACTCAACCATTTCTTTTTCATGAAACGAGTTAGTGCATCTGCATAACCCGAATTTAGTTTTAGAAAATATGGTTCTGTTCTAATATAGAAGTTCGATTTTTTCTGTTCTCCACCTTTCATCAAATACGCATTCAACATTGGTGTCAAAGTCAAGGATACAAAAGCAGAAATTAATACCGCTGCACCAATGACGACGCCAAATTCCCTAAACAATCGTCCAACAAATCCTTCGAGGAAAATCACAGGAAGAAATACAGCAGCCAAAGTAATAGAAATGGATATTACAGCAAAAAATATTTCGTTAGACCCTTTGATGGCGGCCTCAATAGGAGTCATACCTTCTTCAACTTTTTTGAAAATATTCTCAGTAACCACAATTCCGTCATCAACAACTAATCCTGTTGCCAAAACAATAGCAAGTAAAGTCAGTACATTAATAGAGAATCCAAAAAGCCACATGATAAAGAAAGTCGCAATCAACGAAACCGGAATATCAATTAACGGTCGGAATGCAATGGCCCAGTCCCTAAAGAATAAATAGATAATCAATATTACCAAAACAATAGAAATCCCTAAAGTTTCAGCTACTTCAATCACCGATTTCTTTACAAAAACAGTAGTATCAATGGCTATATTTAAATGAATGTCTTTCGGTAAATCCTTTTTCAGTTTATCGAATTCTTTATAAAATTCCTTTGAAATATCTAAATAATTGGCTCCCGGAAGTGGAACAATCGCAACACCAACTAAAGGAGTTCCTGACTGTGTCATTTTAGTTTCAATGTTTTCGGCATCTAATGTAGCATATCCGATATCACTAAAACGAACGATTTTTTCTCCTTCGGAGCGAATAATTATATTGTTAAATTCCTCTGCACTAGAAAGATTACCAACTGTTTTTACCGTTAATTCTGTGTTGGCTCCCGTTATTTTTCCGGAAGGTAATTCTACGTTTTGTTTGTTTAAAGCATCGCGAACCTCCGAAACCGTACAACCATAAGATGCTAATTTGACCGGATCAATCCACAAACGCATAGCATATCGTTTTTGTCCCCAAATCTGAATTCCACTCACGCCCGGAATAGTTTCTAATCGTTGTCCGATCACATTTTCGGCATAATCACTCAGTTCTAATGCACTTCTGGAATCACTTTGAACTGTCATAGAAATAATAGCATCTCCATTGGCATCAGCCTTAGAAACAACCGGCGGGGCATCAATATCCTGCGGTAAATTACGTATCGCTTGAGATACTTTGTCACGCACATCATTGGCTGCTTCTTCCAGATTTTTATCTAAATTAAATTCGACAGTAATGTTACTACTTCCCTGGATACTCGATGAAGTTACATTTCGAATTCCATCAATCGAGTTAATGGCTTTTTCTAAAGGTTCTGTAATTTGAGATTCAATAATATCCGAATTCGCTCCAGTATAGTTCGTACGAATGGAAACTTGTGCCGGATCAATAGATGGAAATTCCCTGACTCCAAGAAAACTATAACCAATTACACCAAATAAAACAATGGCCAAATTGATAACTATGGTGAATACGGGTCTTCTTATACTTGTGGTAGATAAACTCATTTTTTTGAATTATAAATTAGTAGTTATGAATTATGAATTGTTGCCTATGGATTATATTTTTTTAAGTTCGAAAAAAATACAACCCATCATTTATAACTCATAACTTTACCTTCACCGGAGTTTCATTTTTTAAGGACATAACTCCACTGGTTAAAACAGTATCTCCTGCTTTTAAACCAGAAAGAACCAAGACAGAAGCGTCTGTGCGGGTAGCTGTTTCAATCATCACTTCTTTGGCCATTCCATTGCTGCTAATGAAAACTTTTTTCCCGTTTTGTACCGGAATGATCGCTTCAGTTGGAACCACGATGGCATCTTTAATAATATCCAATGGCAATTCTACATTGGCAAAAGTTCCTGGCAATAGTTTTCCATCTTTGTTTTCAGCTATGGCACGAACCTTCAATGTACGTGTCGAAATTTCAACTTCAGGTTCTATTGCATATACTTTAGCAGAATAATTTTGAGAAGATCCGGATACTTTAAAAGTTAAAACTGAATTTATTCTGACTTGATTAGCATATTTTTCAGGAATTGAAAATGTGATTTTCAGCTTAGCGATATTAACTAATTTTGCCACTAAAACAGTAGGGGTGATGTAAGTTCCGGGAGATATAGAACGCAATCCAATTTTTCCTGAAAATGGTGCTCTAACCGAAGTTTTTGCAATTTGCGCTTTTATTAATTGACTTTGAGCTTGTGCCGATTTATAATCTGCTCTTGCCACATCATATTCTTCTTGACTTATGGCTTCTTTTTGCAGTAAAAGTTTGGCGCGTCTTTCATTTTCAGATGCCAAACCTTCTTTTGTTTGCGCTTGAATCAATTGCGCTCTTAACTCAATATCATTTACTTTAAAAAGAACTTGTCCCTTAGTTACATTGCTCCCTTCATTAAAATAAATCCCTTCAACGATACCAGAAACTTCTGATCTGATTTCTACCTGCTCATTGGCTTCAATTGAACCTGACAAAGATAGATTGTTATCGAAAGTTTGCGTTTTCACAACGATTCCACTGACATTTATGGATTTGTTTTTTCCGTTTGGACCTTTAGAATCTCCCGATTCACTTTTATTTTCGTTAATACGGTAAACAATAAATCCAACTATTCCAATGGCTAAAAGGGCGTAAACTAAGTTTTTTATCTTCATATTTTAGGGCTAAAGTATTATTAATGTGTCATTTTAACACAACCAACAAAGTTATGTTAATGAATTCAAAAAAATAGTATGTTAATTTTTATTTAACATTTGTATATACAAATAGTAATAGTACAACTTATAAAAAACAAAATATCAAAATTTAAAGAAAAAAAATTAACATTTTAACAGACGGGAAATTAGACGCAAAAAAGTTTAAAAGGTTTAACCTAATTAGAATAAAAAAAATTAAAATTGCCTTTCGATAAAGATAGGAGGAGGCGCATTAAAAATTATCTTGATTTTCAATTACATAGTTTCCTCAAAAAAACTTCGTGGGTCAATCGCATTTTTTTTAATCAAATCATAATGAAGTCGCAAAGCTTTGAACAAGGAATGACTTTTATACGGATAGTTATATTCGTTCGCAAAATCTTTTATAATTCCGGTAAGTTGGTCTGCATACAGCGAACTGATATTTGGAAACAAATGATGCGCTACATGAAAATTGAAATTATTCATTGCATGTTTTGATATGAAATTATACCCATTCACATCATTACCCGAAATAAACTGGTGTCTTATCCAAGTTGTTGGAAGTTTGCCATTGACATCTGGTACCGGGAATTCGTTACCAACATTAGCATGCGGTGGCAGCAAAATGATCATCCCTAATAAACCACCACAAATCATTTTTATTAAAACCCCTACTAAGACTTGGCCTATACCAACTTTAAAGACCAAAATAGGAATGACAACGAGATAAGAAATGTATAGTAATTTAAAAAACCATAATTTAAAATGTTCATTTAGCGGAATTCTAATAACCTTTTTGATATATCTTCCAGAATCATAAAAATCTTTAAAATCCCTAATCAACAGCCAATTTAACATGAATAATGGATAGAGAAAAAACACCCAATAATGCTGGTATTTTTGAATAAAAGAATGTTTATCAGAAGGAAAGAGTTTTATAGGACCACCTTGTTCTATATCAGTGTCCCAACCGATAGTGTTCGGATAGTTGTGATGCATTCTGATGTGCCTGTTAACCCAGATAAAACTATTGGCGCCAACACAATCGAAAAGATACATCATTGCTTTATTCTTCCATTTCTTTTCAAATAAAGTCTGATGGCAAGCCTCATGAATAAGATTCACAAAGATTAAAATTATCAAAATACCCATGAAACCATAAAACAGATAAAACAGAAATGGTACCGATCTAAATTCCATTGCCGCCAACCAAGAAAGGAAATACAGAAAAGGCAGTAAAAAGGCCTTAATCTGGTTTTGATAATTCTTATCTTCTAAATTCAAGCGTTGTTTAACCGTTTCTTTTAATTGAATAAAATACCGGTCTTCTTCCGCGCATTTTGTAAAAGTTGGTTTTCCAAACATAAGAATAAATGTTTAAAGTTAGCATCTGTAAATTTACAAATAAATTACTTAAACAAATGATTTTAAAGCACTTAAAGAGATTAACTAATGTAATTCCAGATATTCTTCTTTTTAGTCAACTCTATAAAGACAGCTCGTAAAGTAGCATGCTCTGTTCTTTGTAATGGTGCATCATCGCGAAGTATTTTTAGGGCATAATTTCGGGCTAACATCAAAATGTCACGATCTCGAACTATATCAGCAATTTGCAAATTTAAAACGCCGCTTTGTTGAGTTCCCATCAAATCACCGGGACCGCGAAGTTTCAAATCAACTTCTGCAATTTCAAAACCATCATTGGTACCCACCATAGTCTCCATACGGGTTTTACTGTCAGCACTCAATTTGTGGCTTGTCATCAGGATGCAATAACTTTGTTCGGCTCCACGACCTACACGGCCTCGTAGCTGATGCAATTGCGACAATCCAAAACGTTCGGCACTTTCAATAATCATTACACTGGCATTAGGAACGTTCACCCCAACTTCAATTACGGTTGTAGCTACCATAATATTGGTTTTTCCTTCCGAAAATCGCTTCATCTCCGAATCTTTTTCGGCGGGTTTCATCTTGCCGTGCAGAATAGAAATGGAATATTGAGGAAGCGGAAAATCTCGGGAAATACTTTCGTACCCATCCATTAAATCCTTGAAATCCATTTTTTCAGATTCCTGAATCAACGGGTACACAATATAAATCTGTCTGCCCAAAGCAATTTCATCCCGGAGGAATTTCCAAACTTTCAAGCGATTGCTGTCAAAACGATGAACCGTTTGAATCGGTTTTCGTCCCGGAGGCAATTCATCAATCACCGAAATATCTAAATCACCATACAGACTCATTGCCAAAGTCCTTGGAATAGGGGTAGCGGTCATGACCAAAATGTGTGGTGGAATCGTATTTTTCTTCCATAGTTTCGAACGTTGTTCCACTCCAAAACGGTGTTGCTCATCTATGACGGCTAATCCTAAATTTTTAAATTTCACTTTGTCTTCCAATAAGGCATGGGTCCCGATAAGAATGTGCAAACTACCATTTTCCAGCTCTTCATGAATTATTTTTCGAGCTGCAGTTTTAGTCGAACCTGTCAGTATTTGAATTTTTATATCGAGGGTTTTAGCCAATTCCGACAATCCAATAAAATGTTGATTCGCAAGAATTTCAGTAGGTGCCATTAGACAGGCTTGAAACCCATTATCAATAGCCAAAAGCATACTCATAAAAGCTACAATAGTTTTTCCGGAACCAACGTCTCCTTGTAGCAATCGATTCATTTGGGCGTTACTACCTATGTCTGTTCTGATTTCCTTTATGACTCTTTTTTGTGCATTTGTTAGTTCAAAAGGAAGGTGATTTTGATAAAATTCATTGAAATATTCTCCCACTTTGGTAAATGGATGTCCTTTTATTTTATGCTTTCGAATCAGATTTTTAGTAATTAATTGCAACTGAATAAAGAATAACTCTTCAAATTTTAATCGGAATTGGGCTTTCGCCAAAGCATCGCTGCTTTTCGGAAAATGAATATTGAATAAAGCTGCTCTTTTGGGAATCAGTTTGAGTTCGCTAATCAAGTAATCGGGTAATGTTTCGGTAAACAAGGCTTGTGTTTCCAGAAACAATTGTTGCATCATTTTATTAATTACCCTATTACTAATCCCTCGGTTTGTCAAGGTTTCTGTTGAAGGATACACCGGTTGCATGGCCGAACGCAAGCTTTGTTCATGCTCTTTTAACAGTTCGATTTCTGGATGTGCCATGTTGAACAACCCATTAAATGAGGTGCATTTTCCAAAAATCACGCTGACTTCATTCAGTTTTAAACTTTCCCGAATCCATTTGTGTCCTTGAAACCAAACCAGTTCCATTTGTCCCGTATCATCTACAAAAGTGGCCACCAAACGTTTTCTCCCTTTGGCAAATTCAACCGTTTTTATATTGATGATTTTTCCAATAATCTGAACCTCGGCAGCATTATTTTGCAACTCGTTAATCTTGTAATAACGTGTTCGGTCTATATACCGATTCGGAAAAAAATTAACCAAATCCCCATACTTATGGATTCCCAATTCCTTGCGCAGTAATTCGCCTCGATTGGGACCAACGCCTTTGAGATATTCGATGGGAGTTTGTAGTAGGTTATTGGACATTTTAGATTTTTGGACTTATGGATTGTAGATTATTGGATTGTTAGAGATTAATAAAGCTAAACAATCATTAAATTCTTTAATCTTTCAATTTTTCAAAAAAGAAAAAGCGAAGATAGTTTATTGTTTGGAAATTTGGAAATGGGACGCTTGGAAATGGTGTAAGAAAATTTATATATTTGAAAAGTAAAAATTTGTTATTCGCAAGTAAAAAAAAAGCGTACATCTTTTTTAAACATAACTTTAAAACTCCTAATCTTAAAATAAAGAAAATTAAATTGAATATGAAAAAAATTATAATCATTGCTTTTTTAGCATTTTCATTGAATTCTTGTATAACAACATACGAAGTCATTCCTCAAAACTATGATTATAGCGAAAACATAAATTTTGTTATTGACAAAGTTGAAGAAGGAAAAAGTATTGCTACTGGAAATGGTTCTTGGAATGCAAGCAGAGGAAGTAAATTTGTTTTTATTTACGTGACCTTAAAGAATAGCGTTGATCAAAAGCAAAAATTAGACTTTGATAATTTTTATCTCCTTAATCCTAAAGACAGAACAAAACATAAAGTAGAATGGGCAATGTTAACAGGTTTGATAAATCTGTGGGGCAAAGTAGATTCCAGTATTCAAAAAGGTGATACTAAAAAAAGAAAACTTGTTTTTTTATTTCCTAAAGAAGAAAAAGCAAATTTTCTTATGGTTAATGAAAAAGTGATTGAAATAGATTATAAAATTTAAAAAATTTATTGATTTTACTCTTCGAAGCACGTTTATTCATTCATTATTTTTCCATCAAGTCACAATATCAAAATCTTTAATAAGATGTAACGGTTACACCCATGTCACAAGCGACATTTGAGAAAATGGTTCTGTTAAAAGTAAAGTTGTGAAATCCACTTTAAACGTAATATCTTTGAAAAAATAAAACACTTTAAAATGACAACCCATCTAGCTTTGCTTCGCGGCATCAATGTTTCCGGTCACAACATGATAAAAATGGACGCTTTGAAAACAACTTTAGAAAATATTGGCTTTCAAAATGTGCAAACCTATATCCAATCCGGAAATGTTTTTGTGGAAACAGAAGAAGAAAGTCCTGCCAAAGTAGGATTCCTTATCAAACAGGAAATTTTCAAAGTTTTCGGTCATGAAATACCTGTTGTTGTAATTGGTAAAGACGATTTAGTAGCCTGCTTCAGGAACAATTCTTTTTTGAAAGAAAAAGATATGGATATTAAAAAATTATATGTGGCTTTTGTTTCTATAGCTTTGCGAGGCGACAACATCAACGACTTAAAAATGAGTCAGGTAAAACCCGATGAAGCGACTATCGATGCCAACAGAATTTACATCAAATATGCTGTTGGAGCAGGGAAAACAAGATTTGATCAAAAATACATTGAGAAAAAACTAAATGTAATCGCTACCATCAGAAACTGGAATACCGTGACGCAGTTGCTGAAAATATATGAGGAACGCTAAAACTCTATTTATAAAATTAGCTTCCGAATAAAACCAATTAATGCTTTTTTTAAAATTTTTAAAAAAAAATTATACACTAACGCAACCATTCACAAATGTCTCCATCTATTATTTAACTATAAAAGTTAAAAAATGAGACATCTTACGATTATTGTTGCTTTTCTTTCTATTTTTTATTCCTGTACAAATGATACTGCAGAGGCTACAACTACTGCCTCAATTGATTATCATGGAAAATGGACATTAGTTAAAATGTCTGGATCTATGCTCAATTCCGAAACTATGGGAGCCGCAATGGATTGGCAGGAACACTACCTGTTCAACAATGATGGAACTTTTACAAAATCAAGAGTTCAAAACAATACTGAAACAACTATTTCAGGAACCTACACCGCAGTAAATCATTCAGACGACCTCTATTTAGAATTAACATACGCCACAGACAGTGAGATGATCGGAAGCTGTTACGGAAACCTAAAAGAAGAGCTTTATTTTACATCACAAAACACTTTATCAAGCACTTGGAGAAATTGTGATGGTCCCGGATTAGAATATAAAAAATTAACTAATTAAGTATCGCTTGCAGCATTTTTCATCTGATTTGGTTTTGGGTTAATTTGTGAATTATGTGATACTTCTTGAAAAGGGAGCTTAAAAGTTTACTGACTTTTGGGTTCCTTTTTTTGTTAGCATTAATACAGCCATAAAAATATTTATATTTACCAATAATTAGTTTTTAACAAAAGTATTTCGCATCTAAATCCTTAACCCGTAAAATATGAATTTTAAACTTTCTTTTATTCTCAGTATTTTCTTTGTTTGTACCGCGATAGCACAAGACGGAAATCCAACCGATTATTTGTCAGCTCAATTTCACAAAGAGCGAAGAGAAGCCTTGCGTGCCAAAATGCCTAAGAATAGTGTGGCAGTATTTTTTGGTAATCCAATACGAAACCGAGCAAATGATGTTGATTATATTTATCATCAAGATCCTGATTTCTATTACCTAAGCGGCTACAAAGAACCTGATTGTGTTTTGGTTATTTTTTCTGATAATCAAACCAATAAAGAAGGAAAAACATATAACGAATTACTTTACGTTCAGGAAAAAAATCCAAGAGCGGAGCAATGGACTGGAATCCGATTGGGAACAGAAGGCGCGAAAAACAGTTTAGGTTTTACCAATGCTTTCAATGGAAAGGAGTTTCTCAATTCTGACATTAACTATTTAAGTTTTGATTCTGTTCTATTTAAGGAATTTGAAGACGATATCAGAAACTCAAAAAGAGACAAAGCTGATTTGTACAAATTAATTTCTGCGTTCAAAACCCAAATTGGCTATGCTGCAAAAACAGAAAAACAAACAGATTCAAATCTGCAAAATGAAATTGGTCTCAAAAAAAATATAACGGCAAAAAAAGCGAATATCGATACCAAATCGATTTTAACATATATGGCTAGTTTGCGCGAGATTAAATCCAAAGAGGAAATGGTTTTATTGACAAAGGCAGTTCGAATTTCTGCTATGGGACAAAGAGAGATAATGAAGGCTATGCATCCTGGAATGTCCGAAACCGAAATACAAGGAATACATGAGTTTGTCTACAAAAAATACGGCAGCGAGTTTGAAGGCTATCCTTCAATAGTGGGAGCCGGTAATAATGGTTGTGTTTTACATTATATCGAAAACAGCAAAATGAAAGTTGAAAATGATTTGGTATTAATGGATTTAGGGGCTGAATATCATGGCTATACCGCTGATGTAACACGAACCATTCCCGCTAACGGAAAATTTACAACAGAGCAGAAATTAATCTATGATTTAGTTTATGAGGCGCAAGAGGCGGGGATAGCAACTGTAAAAAAAGGAAATAGCTTCGGTTCTCCAGATGTTGCGGCGCGAAATGTAATCAGTGAAGGTTTGGTTAAATTAGGAATTATTAAAAACAAGGAGGAGTCCAGAAAATATTTTCCTCACGGAACTTCTCATCACATAGGATTAGATGTTCATGATCCCGGATTATACAATACTTTTGAAGAGAATATGGTACTTACAGTAGAACCAGGAATTTATATCCCTAAAGGAAGCGATTGTGATAAAAAATGGTGGGGAATTGCAGTGCGAATTGAAGATGATATTTTGGTTACAGCAAACGGTCCAATCAATTTATCTGCAGAAGCGCCAAGAAAATCAGATGAAATCGAAGCTCTTATGAATGAAAAAAGTGTACTGGATAATTTTAATTTACCAAATTTAGATTAGTCAGTTTTGTCACTTTAACCAAACAATAAAATTAAAACTCCGTACTCTTCTGGAATACGGAGTTTTTTATTAAAGGTTATTTCTGGACCAAATCACAATACCAGAATCCAAAATCAAATGCATCGGTGGCACTCGTATCACAAGCATTATCAGAGGAATCTTGTTCTTTTGGTTTTTCATATTTTCGATAAACAACTTCACCAATTTCGAAATCAATAGGTTTAGAAAAGATCGGTCCATCAAAAGTAAACGTGTGGAATTCGCCATTTTCCCCACAAACATCAACATTCTCCGGTAAATCATTTATAAAATCCTGATCTATTATTCTTCCAACAAAACTTTTGTCCAAGAAACGTTCGTTAACACAAACAACAATGGTTTTAAATCCTAAACCAATAAATTCCTGAATCAAATCTTGTGTCGGGGTTTTCCAAAGCGGGAAGATACCTTCAAATCCAATTTCTGCTAATTTATCTTCTCGGTATTTACGTAAATCTTCGAGAAATATATCCCCAAAAACAGAATGCGTAACACCTTGACCTTTTAATTTGTCTAATGTATTTCGCATTACATTTTCATAAACTTCCATGGTTGGCATTTCGGGAATTTGCATGATTTCAAGCGGTAATCCGATGCTTTCTGCTTGCTGTACTAATAATTCTATACGGACACCATGCATAGAAATTCGTTGGTATTGTTGGTTTACACTCGTAAGCAAACAGCTGATTTCAAATTCAGGATTTTTTAGAATTTTATATAATGCCAAAGCAGAATCTTTTCCGCTGCTCCAGTTAAATAGGGCTTTCTTTTTCAATGCGATTTTCTTGTATATTTTCGGAAGTAAACTTACAAAATTAGTCTTATTAGTATGGCAAACCTTTGTAACTTTGAATTTTTCAGTTTAAAACTTTAGAATAAATGAAATACCTGTTTTTTTTTATTTCTGCTTTCACATTCGCCCAGCAAACTCAATTTGTTGATTTCAAATCTGTTAATGGTCAAATAACGATTAATCCGAAAGAAAAGACTGTTTCTGGATCTGTAACCTATTGGTTTTCTGTTTTAAAACCTATTGACACTCTAAAAATAGACGCACAAAATATGACATTTTCAAATTTATCATTGAATGATAAAACTATTGCTTATGTTACTACTGGTAAGGAGTTACAAATTGTTTTTCCGTTTCACAAAGGCAAAAATGAACTCCGTTTTGATTATTCGGCAAAGCCAAAGCAAACCCTGTATTTCGTTGATGAGCAAATTTGGACACAGGGACAGGGAAAATATACCAGCCATTGGTTCCCTAGTTTTGATGATGTAAATGAAAAAGTCAAATTCAATTTAGGAATTGCATACGATTCGAATTATCAGGTAATTTCAAATGGTAGTTTAAAACAAAAAATAGAAAATAGCGGCTTGACTTACTGGCAATACCGAATGGAAAAACCAATGAGTTCTTATTTACTAATGCTTGCCATTGGAAAATTTGCAAAAAATGTTCAAAAATCAAAGTCTGGAATTCCTTTAGAAATGTACTACCAACCGGAGGATATCAAGAAATTTGAACCGACGTATCGATATTCGAAGCAAATGTTTGATTTTTTGGAAAACGAAATAGAAGTGAAGTATCCGTGGAAAATTTATAAACAAATTCCGGTTCGGGATTTCTTATATGCCGGAATGGAAAATACTTCTGCAACACTTTTTAGTACTCGTTACGTTGTGGATTCCATCGGATTCGAAGACAGAAGTTACACCAATGTCAATGCCCATGAACTGGCGCATCATTGGTTTGGGAATTTAATCACAGCCGAAAGCGGAAAACACCATTGGCTTCAGGAAGGTTTTGCAACCTATTATGCTTTGTTGGCTGAAAAGGAAATTTATGGAGAAGATTATTTTTATTCTAAATTATATGAATCTGCACAACAACTGAAGTTCGCTTCAAGGACTGATACTATTCCGGTTTTGAACGCCAAAGCGAGTTCGCTGACTTTTTATCAAAAAGGTGCATGGGCGCTGTTTGTTTTACATGAAGGAATAGGGGACGCTGCCTTTAAAAAAGCAGTGAAAAATTATTTAAAAAAATATGCTTATCAAACTGTAAATACTCAGGATTTCTTTAATGAAATAAAGAAAGTAACCGATTATGACTTAGACAATTTTAGTAAAACATGGCTCGAAACCAGTGTTTTCAATACGCCGCAAGCCAATATTTTACTGAATAAAAATAAATCTTTGCAAGTACTGTTTGAAATCGAAAAATTAAAAAGCAAACCACTTTCTGAAAAGAAAGATTTCTTCGCCAAAACACTACAATCTGAGGTACATTTTTCTGTGAAAGAAGCAATTGTAAATCAATTAAAAAATGAAAAATCTGAAGATCAGGTACCACTATTGATTTTAGCCTTGGAAACCAACAATATACAGGTTCGACAAGCAGTTTCTGCCACAATAACAGCCATTTCAGAAGATTTTAGACCCCAATACGAAACGTTATTAAAAGACAAATCCTATCAGACCCAGGAAATAGCTTTGTATCATTTGTGGAATAATTTTCCTCAGAATCGCACCCAATATCTGGATCAATCAAGGAATTGGATTGGCTTCAATGATTATAATTTGAGAACGATGTGGTTATCACTTGCCTTATCAACACCCGATTATCCGATAGATAAAGAATCTTTAATCAATGAATTAATCCAATATTCATCTGTTAATTACGAGGCAACAACCCGTCAAAATGCCTTAGAAAAACTCATCGGTTTTCAATTAATAAATGATGCTGTTTTAAAGAATTTAGTAAAGGCAACCACACATCATATGTGGCAATTTTCTAAATTTGGAAGAGATAATATTAGAAAATTATTGAAAAGTCCTGAAATGAGAACCTCATTCGAAAGAATTCTTTTGGATCTAAATGGTGGAGAGCAATTCCAATTGAATCGATTGTTAAAAGAATAAAAACTTAATTAAGTTACGAATTACGAATTACAATTTTGCCTAGCCAGCTGGCGAAGCATTTCAGATTTTGCAATCCTAATTCATAATTCGTAATTCACATAACTAAATATTTACCATAACTGGCCTACTTCATCTTTGATGTATGCCAATGCAGCATTAGTCGGAGCATGTTTCTCCAATAAATCATTTAAAAGCACTTCGCGTAATTTGTCGGCACTATCCACACGCTCACTCATATTCGCTTTTCGAATCATTTGAATAGTTGCGTTTTTAGAGGTTGTGATGATGGTCCAACATTCATCAGACATATAAATCTGCTGTGTTAAATTATGCTCAAACTCTTGCTCAATTTGGGTAATGAGTAAATTTTCGTAATCATTTTTATCATTGGAAACAGGGATAATGCGTATTAATAATTTGGTCAAACTAATACGTTCCAAATACAAAGTCATTCGTTCATAGGCTTGCAATCGTAATGGCAGTGCCTCTTTTTGGGCTTCTTTATTTAGTAAATAACGACGTCTTCCTTCTTCGTTTTTAGTATGCAGATTAAAAAAATTATAAGCTACAAGTCCTGTAATTATTGCCGGTAAAGTATAACTGGCTAATTCTAGTATTTTTATTCCGTCCATCCTTGATTTCGATTTATAAAAGGCAAAAATATACTTTTTTAATAACAAATCAATTCCAATTTAATAGCAATAAATCAATTCGAATAGTATTTTTGCCCATCCAAACTGGAATATTTCAAATTGTTGATTGCTATGGAAACTTATATATTAATTTTACTTTGTTTAGCCGCTTTTGCCGCAGGATTTATTGATGCTATTGTTGGCGGAGGTGGATTAATTCAAACTCCCATGGGATTGATTTTACTTCCTAATCTTCCGGTTTCTACTGTAATTGGTACGTTAAAAGTTCCAGCGTTTAGTGGGACTTCATTTGCAGCTTATCAATACCTCAAAAAAGTAGATATGAACTGGAAACTATTGGCTATCATGATGGCTCTGGCATTTCCATCGGCCTTTTTAGGTTCTACCTTGCTGACTTATGTGAGTAATGATTTTATGAAACCCTTATTGCTTGTGGTACTTTCCTTTCTAGTTATTTATACCTACGCCAAGAAGAATTTTGGACAACATATTGAAAAAAACATGACCCACAGAAGACAAATCGTCAATGCCATCACCATCAGTTTTGTGGTTGGTTTGTATGATGGATTTATTGGTCCCGGCACAGGCAGTTTTTTAGTGGTTGCGTTCATTGCTTTGATGGGATTTGATTTTCTTCATGCTTCCGCCAATGCAAAAATGGTGAATCTTGCGACTAATTTTGGTTCTATCTGTTTGTTTGTTTTGAAAGGAAAAATCATTTGGGCAATTGCTTTACCAATGGCGGCCAGTAATGCATTGGGAGGTTGGATCGGCGCAAAATTAGCGATCAACAAAGGAAACAGTTTTATTCGAATATTCTTTTTGGTGGTTGTTATCGGAACCTTAATCCGCTTTGCTTATGATGTGTTTTACAAATAAAAAACAGTAAAAGGAGAGACCAGCTAAGTATCTATTTCTATAACAAATTTTGTCGTAAAAAATCGAGCAAATACACCATAATATTCTAATAATCAGGAGTTTATTTTTTATTTTCTGCGTATCTTTGATAGTTGAAACAAAAATCAGTTAGCAAAATATTAAAAGCGGAGGAACCCATGAAAAATGAAGATTATCACTCAGAACTCAGAGCCCTACTGTCAATAAGAAATTTTAATAGCGCTTTGGAAAAGCATTATTCACAAATGCTGGAAATAGAGAAAAAATTGGAAGAGTTCCATAAAAATGCTTTAGCAATAATTGAAGCTCATAGTTCAGTTGAATCACAGGAAAAATGGAAGGACGGCCTGAAGAAAATGAATAGTTCCTTGAAAGCTATAAACGAAGTACTCAATTCTGTAAAAGAAAAAGTGAAAAACCATGACAGATCTGATTCATCTGCGTTATGGAAGAACTTCAACTTGCATTTGAGTAATTTGAAAAAAATGAACAAAAGTTTGGAAGATTTTGGATTCGAAATACTTCCTGAAAGCCAACATATACATTGGAAAAAAGATGTATGCAATTTTGAAGACACTATTTTACCATTAATTGTTTCGCACGCTAAAGCTTGTAAAATAGAACTTCAAATGATGGAAAAATATACGCCTAAAGAGATTCATGATATCACTCAAATTATCCTAGATCATATCCCGGAAAATTTTGACTTTGAACAAGCCGATTCATACGAAAAAGACTATATGAAAGCTTTTAAGGATTTTAAAAAAGAATTTAGTCAGAAAAAAGATCTTTGGGACAAGTTTCTAGATATTTTAGCCGGTGGAACACATCAGCCTCCGTCCGAAAGAGTTATGATGAAGAGATGGCTAGAAGGAGATAAAGGTGATTTATAGTTTTGGTTTGCATAAAGTACAGAGTCAACCGGATTTACACCTGAAACAAGTTTTTCTATTGGATAAGCAGGAGTAAAACTTCACAAATCCACAGAATTTTTTTTATCAAACAGCATAACATCTGATTATTGAACAAATGTTTCTGGTATATAAAGACCCTTATTACGGACCTTTAGGTAATTTGAAACAATGGTTTGTGTATGATAAAATCAAAATTAAATACTATTACTAATAGCGATTTCTTACTTTAGTCTAAATAACAGAATTTGTGTCTGGTAAAATAACTATGGGGGTTCGGATTTCATTCTTAAATCCTTATTTTTGCATACAATAATTTAAAAATTACATGCAGAAGTATATCGATCAACTCAACGAAGCCCAACGCGAACCCGTTCTCCAAAAAGACGGACCTATGATTATTATTGCAGGTGCAGGCTCCGGTAAAACACGTGTGTTGACCATAAGAATTGCCTATTTAATGAGTCAGGGAATTGATTCATTCAATATTTTGTCGCTTACATTTACCAACAAGGCGGCACGCGAAATGAAACACCGAATTTCGCAAATCGTAGGAGCAAGTGAAGCCAAAAATCTTTGGATGGGGACCTTTCACTCGGTTTTTGCCCGTATATTACGTTCGGAGTCAGACCATTTGGGCTATCCTTCCAATTTTACCATTTACGATTCACAAGATTCTGTCCGATTAATTTCTTCAATTATTAAAGAAATGCAATTGGATAGGGATGTCTATAAACCCAAACAGGTTTTAAGCCGAATTTCAAGTTATAAAAATAGTTTGATAACGGTTAAAGCCTATTTCAATAATCCGGAATTACAAGAAGCGGATGCAATGGCCAAAAAGCCACGTTTAGGCGAAATCTATCAACAGTATGTCGATCGTTGTTTCAAAGCCGGAGCCATGGATTTTGATGATTTATTGCTAAAAACCAACGAATTACTTACTCGTTTTCCGGAAGTTTTGGCTAAATACCAAAACCGTTTCCGTTATATTTTGGTGGATGAGTACCAAGATACCAATCATTCACAGTATTTGATTGTTAGGGCTTTATCAGATAAGTTTCAGAATATATGTGTGGTAGGTGATGATGCGCAAAGTATTTATGCTTTCCGCGGAGCCAATATCAATAATATCCTGAATTTCCAAAAAGATTATGACGGGGTAAAAACCTTTCGATTGGAACAAAATTACCGTTCAACAAGAAACATTGTGGAAGCGGCTAATACCATCATCGATAAAAACAAAACCAAACTCGATAAAATCGTTTGGACAGCCAATGATTTTGGTCCAAAAATAAAAGTGCACCGCAGTTTAACGGATGCCGAAGAAGGTCGTTTTGTTGCCAGCACCATTTTCGAACAAAAGATGCAAAACCAAATGATGAATGGTCAATTTGCTATTTTGTATCGTACCAATGCACAGTCCCGAGCCATGGAAGATGCCTTGAGAAAAAGAGATATTCCGTACCGAATTTATGGTGGTTTGTCATTTTATCAAAGGAAAGAAATCAAGGATGTTTTATGCTATTTGCGATTAGTGATTAATCCAAAAGACGAGGAAGCATTGATTCGTGTGATAAATTATCCAGCACGTGGTATTGGAGATACAACTGTCGAAAAATTGACAATTGCAGCCAATCATTACAAGCGTTCCATATGGGAAGTCATGCAGAATATTGACAAAATTGACTTGAAACTGAATTCGGGAACCAAGCAAAAACTGAATGATTTTGTGACTATGATTCAAAGTTTTCAGGTAATTAATGAAAACCAGGATGCTTTTTATATTACTGATCATGTTTCTAAAAAGACAGGGTTGGTTCAGGAATTGAAAAAAGATGCTACACCGGAAGGAATGGCAAAAATTCAAAATATCGAGGAATTATTAAACGGTATCAAGGATTTCACCGAAGGCCAAAAAGAAATTGATGGTGCTCGAGGTGCTCTTTCAGAATTCATGGAAGACGTGGCTTTGGCAACTGATTTAGACAAAGATACCAGTGATGAAGATCGCGTGGCGTTGATGACGATACATTTGGCAAAAGGACTAGAGTTCCCCCATGTTTTTGTGGTCGGAATGGAAGAAGATTTATTTCCGAGTGCCATGAGTATGAGTACCCGATCTGAATTAGAAGAAGAACGTCGTTTGTTTTATGTGGCATTGACACGTGCAGAACATCAGGCCTATCTGACTTACGCGCAATCACGTTACCGTTGGGGAAAATTGACTGACAGTGAGCCTTCGCGTTTTATTGAGGAAATCGACAGTCAATATTTGGAATATTTAACTCCGGCAGAAACGAATTACCGTTATAAACCACAGATTGACAGTGATATTTTTGGCGATGTGGATAAATCCAAATTACGTTTAGCAAAACCTGCTGCAGGAACACCACCAAAATACATAACAGACAGTGAACCTAAACCGGATATTAATTTACGTAAATTAAAACCCGTTTCCAGTAATTCAGTGGCTTCTGCTGGTGCTAATTTGTTCGATAATAAATTAGTTGCCGGAAATATTGTTATGCATGAGCGCTTTGGTAAAGGAGAAATCATTAACTTAGAGGGAGCCGGAGCAGACAAGAAAGCGGAAATTCGTTTTGAAGTAGGCGGAATCAAAAAATTGCTGTTGCGCTTTGCAAAATTAAATGTAATCGGGTAAAAATTTATTTAAAGTTTAAAGTTGTTTATGCCGCGAACTTTGAACTTTAAAACTTTAGACTAAATATAAAATGGCACAATTTATAAAAATATACGAAGACAAACCCAACGAAGCGGCTATTGCCAAAGTAGTAAAGGTATTAAAAGACGGAGGATTGGTTATTTATCCAACAGATACTGTTTATGGTTTGGGCTGTGATATTACGAACACAAAAGCATTAGAACGCGTTGCCAAAATCAAAGGTGTAAAACTGGATAAAGCTAACTTTTCGTTCATTTGTCATGATTTGAGCAATTTATCTGATTATGTCAAACAAATTGACACAGCGACCTTTAAAATTTTGAAAAGAGCATTACCGGGTCCATACACTTTTATCTTGCCAGGAAACAACAACTTACCTAAAGAATTCAAAAAGAAAACGACTGTTGGTATTCGTGTACCGGATAATTCAATAATATTAGAGCTCGTTCGTCAATTAGGCAACCCTATTGTTTCTACTTCCATTCGTGACGAAGATGATGTGATAGAATATACTACCGACCCAGAACTCATTTTTGAGAAATGGCAAAATCTTGTTGATGTGGTTATTGATGGGGGGTATGGCGATAATATAGGATCCACCATTATTGACCTGTCGGGCGATGAGCCTATCGTTGTCAGAGAAGGTAAAGGAAGCTTGGATATTCTTTAGATTAATTTTCATTTCATTATAATCCATAAAAAAACGTCTTGATTACTCAAGACGTTTTTCATATAATCTAAAACCAAAGACGATTTATTGTTGTGGTTTTTTCATTTCTTTCTCAATCATATCATAGAATTGATCGATTTTTGGTAAAACAACAATACGTGTTCTTCTGTTTCTTGCTTTATTTTCAGCAGTGTCATTAGGAACTAATGGAATGTATGAACTTCTACCCGCAGCGATTAACTGTGCTGGATTTACTGCTAAATCTTTAGTCAATACTCTGATAATTGCAGTAGAACGTTTAACACTCAAATCCCAATTGTCAAGTAAAACAGCATTTCCTTTTAATGGATCAGTATCTGTATGTCCTTCAACCATACATTCGAAGTCTGGCTTGTCATTTACCACTTTTGCAACTTTTGCCAAAACTCCTTTTGCTTTGTCAGTTACCTCATAGCTACCGCTTTTGAATAATAATTTATCTGCAATAGAGATAAATACTACTCCTTTTTCAACATTTATTTCAATATCCGGATCAGAAATCCCTACAGAGCTTTTCAAACTGGTAACCAAAGCAAGTGTTACACTGTCTTTTTTGGTTAAAGCATCTTGCATTCTAGTTATTTTCAAATCTTTCTCTTTGATTGTTTCCAGGGCTTTTTCAATATTTTCAGCTCCCTTAGTTGTTAACACAGTCATATCTTTGGAAGTATTTATCAAAGATTGGTTGTGCTCTTTTAAACCGGCGACAGTAGCTGTAAGTCCTGCTTTTTCTTCCAAACAAGAATTTAATTTTACTGTTGCAGTATTCAATAAATCTTGTGTTTCTTTGTTTTTGGCTTCTAAATCCGCGTATTTCTTTTTAGAAACACAAGAAGTCAAAAGTGCCAGGACTGATAAAGCAATTACTACTTTTTTCATAAATATTAATTTTAATTAAACGTGAATTACAAATTTAGTTTATTATAGTTTACAAGAATGTCAAAATATTCTTAAATGTCTTAACCTTCTTGATAAAGTATAGATAAACGATACTTTTCACGGTATAGTATTTGGCTACTTGAAATTCTCCTCTTTTCTTAAAATTAACACTATAAAATTTGTAGAAGGAACCATGTGCTTTTACTATTGCCAAAAAATGGTTTAGTTTTCCTTTTAAAAGAAATTGAAGTCCGGCGATTCCATCCAAAATCATTCTGCAGAATAAAATCCAATACAATTTATCTTTTGGAAGATTTTTAGTAAGCATCAATAATGAATTTCGAAAATTCAAAAATGTTTTTTTGGGATGTCCTTGGTGTAAAGTTGCCCCGCCAACATGATACACAACTGACCCTGAATTGTACTTTATTGTATACCCTTTATTAAAAGCGCGCCAGCACAAATCAATTTCTTCCTGATGAGCAAAAAATCCTCCATCAAACCCCTCTAATTCCTTGTAAACGGCAGTTCGAATAAAAAAACAGGCACCCGAAGCCCAAAAGATCTCGCAATTATCATCGTATTGTCCATAATCCTTTTCTAAAGTATCAAATAAGCGGCCTCGACAAAACGGATATCCGTACTGATCTATAAATCCTCCGGCAGCGCCAGCATACTCAAAGTATTCCTTGTTTTTATAATCTAATATTTTAGGTTGGATGATGGCCGTTTTTGGTTCACTTTCAAAAGTTTTAATAATAGGTTGCAACCAGTTTTCGGTCACTTCAATATCAGAATTGACCAAAGCATAAATATCAGCATCAATATGCTGCAAAGCTTCATTATAGCCCCCGGCAAAACCCAGATTTGAGTCGTTTTTTACAATTTTTACCGAAGGAAAAAATGTTCTGATATATGAAATAGAGTCATCTGTCGAAGCATTATCAGCAATATATACTGTCGATTCCGGAGAGTATTTTACCACCGAAGGTAAAAATTGTTCTAATAATTTTATTCCATTCCAATTGAGTATGACAACTGCTAATTTCATTTCTGACTATTATATATATTGATTATTTAAGCTGTAATCCGGTAATTCTTGCAGGAATTGGTATTTTTCATTTTCAAAATCCATTTGGCAAAAGTAATGATTCAAACCATTGGTCACCATCAAAAATTGGGACTTCATCGTCATATTATAACGGGCAATTTGATCAAAGGTGGCCTGTGTAATTTTAACTTCAGGTGCTTTACATTCAATTAAAATAAAAATCGAACCATCTGGGTTATACACTACTGCATCATAACGTTTTCGTAAACCGTTGACTTTTAAAACTTTTTCTACATTTATTAATGACTTCGGATACTTTTTTTCAGCCAAAAGAAATTGGACCACATGTTGTCTTACCCATTCCTCAGGAGTGAGAATGATAAATTTTTTCCTGATTTCATCAAAAATTGAGACTTTATTTTCGCTATTTTTGAAGCGAAAGTTATAGGCTTGAAAATTGAGTTTTTGCATGAAGCAAAAATAGTTATTTAGTTTAAAGTTTAAGGTTTAAAGTTGCACACGATGCGACAAACTTTAAACCTTAAACTTTAAACCAAAAAACATGGACGAAGTAGTAAAAATTGTTAATGATATAAAAAGTGGCACAATCAAACCTATCTATTTCCTGATGGGGGAAGAGCCATATTATATTGACAAATTATCCGAATATATTGAACAAAATATACTATCGGAAGAAGAGAAAGGCTTTAATCAGACAGTTTTATATGGTAGAGATGTTACTATAGAAGACATTGTCTCAACAGCCAAACGGTACCCAATGATGGCGGATCGTCAGGTCGTTATTATAAAGGAAGCGCAAGAATTGACCCGTACCATTGACAAACTCGAAAGTTATGCCGAAAACCCGATGCCATCAACGGTTTTGGTTTTTTGTTATAAATACAAAACCTTGGACAAACGTAAAAAAGTAACCAAACTATTAGCTAAAAACGGTCTTGTTTACGAAAGCAAAAAACTATATGAAAACCAAGTAGGGGATTGGATCAAACGTGTTTTATCCGGTAAAAAATACTCGATTGAACCCAAAGCAGCTTCTATGCTGGTTGAATTTCTGGGAACCGATTTGAGTAAAATAAACAATGAACTCGAAAAATTACAAATTATTTTACCGGTAGGAAGTACAATCAATCCCAAACATATTGAGGAAAATATTGGATTCAGTAAAGATTTTAATGTCTTTGAATTACGAAAAGCACTTGGAGAACGCAACCAATTAAAAGCTTATACCATAGCCGAAAACTTTGCGCAAAATCCAAAAGACAATCCAATGGTTGTAACAACAGGTTTGGTTTTTGGATTTTTCATTCAATTGCTGAAATATCATGGATTAAAAGACCGTAACCCAAAAAATGTTGCTGCTGTCCTGGGTGTTAATCCCTTTTTCTTAAAAGATTATGATGTGGCTTTAAAGAATTATCCGATGAAAAAAGTGAGCCAAATCGTAGCTTCCTTACGAGATATTGACGTAAAAAGTAAAGGTGTTGGAGCAAATGCCTTATCTCAATCGGATTTATTAAGAGAAATGCTTTATAAAATATTTAATTAGTAGCTAAATTTCCGATATTTGCAGCTCTAAAATATAAAAATACCACAATTATGGGAATGAATAAAAATACAATCTTAGGATGGGCCACTTTAATAATGATTCTAATGGGATTATTGCTTATCGGATTAGGCGCTTTTAGATACGATGACGTAGCAGGATGGGGATTCGCAGCTGTAGGCGTTGGGTTTTTAGCCAATGCTTGGGTTTTTAGTTCCCTTAAAGGTAGAGTATAGTAATAAAAAACACTTTAGAAATAATAGTTAATTTATAAAAAGGTCACTGTAAAAACAGTGGCCTTTTCTTTTTTTATATTAATTTTAAGTACGATTATTCCTAAAAATACAATCAAAAAAAACATTCCAAAACATCTGTAATAAACTTTACTCAAAATTAACTTTTACCGTTTTTGGTTAAAAACTCTTAACCAATTAGTCATCATTTCAATAAAATCAGTTAACCTCCCTAAAACTTTTTGAACATAATTTTGTGAATATAATCTTAAAAAAAAATCATGAAATTGAATTACTTAAAAAAAGCAGGTCTATTATCCGTTTTGGGCTTAGCAATTATCAGCTGTCAAAATGATGACAATGGGGACAAAGTAAATCCTGAAATCGATTTTAATAATACCTCCTCAGTTCCGGCTTTAGTGACGGCTAAAGAAGGTTTTGAAAATTTGATGATTACTTCATTAATCAGTAGTCCAGATGTATTGCCACAATCTCCGAGTTTTGTTTATGGTGCGCAACCGGATGGCGCCGGATTCATGAAAGATCCGAATAGTGATGGGTATATAATGATTACAAACCATGAAATCTTGAAATCTGTTTCAAGAGTTTATTTTGACAAAACATTAAAAGCTACAAAAGGAGAATACATTGTTGACGGTATAGGAGGTTTAACCAGATTATGCTCTGCAACTTTGGCTACTCCGGGTACTCACGGATTTGGTCCGATGTTTTTAACAGCAGGGGAAAGTGGTGAAGAAAGTATGGTTCACGGAATCGATCCTTTTAGCCTTACAAGCCAAAAAAGCAGAACTGATAGAGTTTTACCTGCTTTAGGAAAAGCGAGTATGGAAAACGCTGTTCCGCTCCCAAAAGCAGCCTATTCAGGTAAAACAGTAATTTTAATTGGTGAAGATCAATCGTATTCAACCTCACATATTAGTGCCGGACAAGTAATTATGTATGTAAGTGATGTTGTTGGAGATCTTACTAATGGTAAGTTGTACGCTCTTAAAAGAAATGATGGAGTACAAGTTGAGACTACTATGACTGTTGGGACTTCCTTTGATGTATCTTTTGTTGAAATTCCAAATGCAAAAAATTTGACTGGAAAAGAAATAAATACAACGGTAAATAATTTAGGGGCAATCCGTTTTTCTAGAGTAGAAGATGTAGACTACAGAAAAGGCTCTTCTAAAAACAACAAAGAGATTTATTTTACAGCAACAGGTCAAGCAAGCAACAATGCACCAGTAACTGGATACACCATGTGGGGAAGAGTTTATAAATTAGTTTTAAACGATAACAACCCTTTACTTGGTAAATTAGAACTAGTAGTTGAAGGAGACTCTACTCCAGGTACCGGTATCATAAATCCGGATAACATATGTGTGACTGAAAACTATGTTTACATTCAAGAAGATGGTGATTCCTACTATACGGCGGCTAAACATGATTCTTATATCTGGCAATACAATATTGCAGCCAAAAGTAATAAACCTTGGATGACCATGAATCATAAACGAACTGATGCTACTTGGAATGCAACTTATAACCAAACCGGCGAGACACGTTTTGGAAGTTGGGAATACGGTGCTATGGAAGATATCTCTGAAATTATTGGGGTACCAAATACATTTATACTCAATGTTCATCCTCACACTTGGCAAAAAGATGCTTTCTTAAATGCAGATGGAAGTGGCGTTAACACGAATAAAGAAGGAGGGCAAACCGTCATAATAAGAAATGTACAAAAATAATTTCTGACACTAATAAACAAAGACAGCCCTAATCAGGGTTGTTTTTTGTTTTTATCTACTAAAAAAATGAAATTTTTCAAAAGCAATTATAGTAAAAAGACTTTCCTGATTCTGAATTTTACTTTTATTATTTTATTATTTGGATGTGAAAACAAATACAGTCAAATAACAATACAACAGGAGCTTATTTCTGATATTGAAGTGTTAAATCAAAAAATAAATGATTTTCAAACTATTGTAGAAGAAAGCAATAATGAAAAAAAAATACAGGATGCATTCAAGTCCACACGATTATCTTATAAAAAAATAGAATGGGCAGTTGAATATTTCACACCTGATCCAGCACGATTTATTAATGGTCCCGCTTTGGATGAATTAGAAGTAGCAGAAAATACATTTTTTTCTCCTAATGGTTTTCAAGTAATCGAAGAACTTCTTTTTCCTAATTATTCTATTGAAAATAAAACAAATCTAATTAGGGAAATCAAAATACTCAAAGGCAATTTGAATCAGGTAAAACAACATTTGAGTGCTATTACTATTTCAAATAACTATGTTTTAGACGCTTCTAAAATGGAAATAAACAGAATTCTCGCTCTTGGAATAACGGGTTTTGATTCTCCAATAGCCTTACATGCAGTTCCTGAAGCAAAAATTAGTCTTGGATCTTTAAAATTTTTACTCCCAAAAATGAGTAACAATACTAATGAATCGAATGTATCCGAAAAAAAAATATTGGATTTAATCAATCGAGGAGAACAGTACTGTCAGTCACATCCTGATTTTAATACTTTCGACAGAGCTTACTTTATTAAAAAATATTTAAATCCTATTAGTAAAAATCTACTGGTCTTTCAAAAAGCGAATACGATTAAAAATGCAAATACAAATAGTGTCATAAATCCAAATACTGCCACAATTTTTGAAAAAAAAGCTTTTAATGTAAATGCATTTATTCCATCGGATGAATACCTATATACTAAGGAAAAAGTCGCGTTGGGAAAGAAATTGTTTTATGAGACTTCATTTTCCAAAAATAAAACCAGAAGTTGCTCATCCTGTCATAATCCAGATAAAGCATTTACTGATAATTTGAAAACAAATCAATCTTTAGACGGTGATCAATTGAATAGAAATACCCCAACTTTAACCTATGCCTCTTTACAAAATGCACAATTTTGGGATATGCGACAATTAGATTTAGAAAAACAAAGTTTGGATGTCATTCAAAATAAAGATGAAATGCATGGTAATATTTCGAATGCTATCCAAATACTAGATAGAGATAAGGCATACCAGAAATTGTTTCAATTGGCATTTCCACAATCAAAAAAGATAGAAGAGTGGCAAATTCAAAATTCTCTGGCAAGTTACATTCGTTCCCTGAATGCATTCGACAGTAAATTTGATATTTATATGCAAAGTGATTTGGAAAATTTTAGTATCGAAGAAAAACTGGGATTTAACCTCTTTGCAGGAAAAGCTAAATGCGCTACTTGTCATTTTATTCCTTTGTTTAACGGAACAGTACCACCTAACTTTCAAAAAACAGAGCAAGAGGTGATTGGAACGCCAGATAAAAAGAAGGGAAACAAAATTAGCCCTGATTTAGGAAGGTATAAACAATACCAAATGCCACAATTAAGAAATGCTTTCAAAACACCATCGTTAAGAAATGTTGCTATAACTGCGCCTTATATGCATAACGGTGTATTTTCGACTTTAGAAGAAGTTATCGATTTCTACGATACAGGTGGTGGGATCGGTCTTGGAATTGCCATAGAAAACCAAACATTACCTGCGGAAAAATTAAACTTAACCCAAAAAGAGAAAAAAGCATTAATCGCATTTATGAAAACTTTGACAGACACAGAATACCAGAAATAAATTGCCTTCATTCTTAAACCGATTACTTTTCATTTAAAATTGGACTTTCGTTTATAATTATTCAGTAGTGATGATTTCTATTCTTTTTATTTAATACTATCTTTGTGTTCATTAATAAAATAAATTCATAGTTATATGGCTGACGATAAAAAAGTAATCTTCTCAATGTCAAAACTGAGTAAAACCTACTCAAGCAGTAATAAACAAGTATTAAAAGATATTTATTTGAGTTTCTTTTATGGAGCTAAAATTGGTATTCTAGGTTTAAACGGTTCGGGTAAATCATCTCTTTTAAGGATTATTGCCGGTGTTGATAAAAACTATCAAGGTGATGTTGTTTTTGCTCCGGGCTATACGGTAGGATATTTAGAACAAGACCCTATTTTAGATGACAGCAAAACTGTTATTGAGATTGTAAAGGAAGGTGTGGCTGAAACTATGGCTGTGTTGGATGAGTTCAACAAAATCAATGATATGTTTGGTTTGCCGGAAGTCTATGAAGATGCAGACAAAATGCAACAATTAATGGATCGCCAAGCCGATTTACAGGATAAAATTGATGCACTTGGAGCTTGGGAAATTGATACCAAACTGGAAATTGCAATGGATGCCTTAAGAACTCCTGAAGGTGATACACCAATCAAAAATTTATCTGGAGGAGAACGTCGTCGAGTAGCTTTATGTCGTTTGTTATTACAACAACCAGACGTTTTACTTTTGGATGAGCCTACGAATCACTTGGATGCAGAAAGTGTACTTTGGTTAGAGCAACATTTAGCACAATATGCCGGAACTGTAATTGCTGTAACGCACGACCGTTATTTCTTGGATAATGTAGCAGGTTGGATTCTAGAATTGGATAGAGGAGAGGGTATTCCTTGGAAAGGAAACTATTCTTCTTGGTTAGAACAAAAATCAGGTCGTATGGCCCTGGAAGAAAAAACAGCTTCAAAACGCAGAAAAACCTTGGAACGAGAGTTGGACTGGGTTCGTCAAGGTGCCAAAGGGCGTCAAACCAAACAAAAGGCACGTTTACAGAACTACGATAAATTGTTAAATGAAGATCAAAAACAATTAGACGAAAATCTGGAAATTTATATTCCTAATGGACCTCGTTTAGGAACTAATGTTATTGAAGCTAAAAATGTTGCCAAAGCATTTGGAGAAAAATTATTATATGATAACTTGAATTTTAAATTGCCTCAAGCGGGAATCGTTGGAATTATTGGACCAAATGGTGCTGGTAAATCAACTATTTTCAAGATGATTATGGGCGAAGAAAAACCAGATGCAGGGGAATTTTTAATTGGGGAAACCGTTAAAATAGCTTATGTTGACCAATCCCATTCGAATATTGATCCAAATAAATCTATTTGGGAAAACTTTGCCGACGGTCAGGAATTAATTATGATGGGAGGAAGACAAGTAAATTCAAGAGCCTATTTGTCTCGTTTTAACTTTGGTGGAAGCGACCAAAACAAAAAAGTTTCAATGCTTTCCGGTGGAGAAAGAAACCGTTTGCACTTAGCAATGACTTTGAAAGAAGAAGGTAACGTACTTCTACTGGATGAGCCTACGAATGATTTGGATATCAATACCCTAAGAGCTTTAGAAGAAGGTTTGGAAAATTTTGCAGGTTGTGCTGTTGTTATTTCTCACGACAGATGGTTCTTAGACAGAATTTGTACACACATCTTGGCCTTTGAAGGAAACTCTGAAGTATATTATTTTGAAGGTGGTTTCTCTGATTACGAAGAAAACAAAAAGAAACGTTTGGGTGGTGATTTGACTCCAAAACGTCTTAAATACAGAAAATTAATCAGAAGTTAATAATCATCCAATAATTTGATTATTAATTAAAATAAAAAAGAGGATGTCTGTATCATCCTCTTTTTTTTATGCTCTTATTTCTTCTTATCAGAATTCATCATCATTAAAACGGCGGCTACCAAACCAATTATTACCAAACCAAAAACAACTATCATTATAAACGAACCGTTTCCCCAAGAGTATAGTGATAAATTACTCATATAATTAAGATTTTAAGATTAGTCAAATTTAACACTACTGTAAAGAATAGTACATGATAAATATCATGATTGCTCAATTTATTGCAAAAATTTTAATTTTAATGCATCTGTTGGAATCATGCAGCTTTCTTTTCTTCCATACCATTTGTAACGGTTCTTAGCAACAAAATCATAAATGGAATTGGTGAACGAATCAGGTAAAATAGAAAACAAACTTACAAAATAAAAAAGACCTCCCAATTCTTTTGAAATTTCGAATACAGCTTCCGACTTATAATAATAAGCAATTCCGGGCTGATAAAGAACAATACTGTCTGTGGTTTTGATATCAATACCTATGTACTTAATAATTTCCTGTCCCAAATCAGATTGAAGTGCTACAAATCTGAAAACATCTTTTTTGTCATGCTCAATGATCCATTGAATGGAAGTGTTGCATAAATTACAAACTCCGTCAAAGAGAACGATTTTTTTGTCTTTGGGTAAATTTAGCATTTTACGATTCGGGTTTGAAAATATTTAAAGTTTAAAACTGCACAACTGAGCTGAGATTGAAAACCGATTACTTCTTAACCGCTTCCACTAGTTCCAAGACATCTAAACTGACTTTTGAAGTAAACATACCATAATTGACTGTTGCTTTATTTTTTTCAATACTGTCAATGCTTCCCACAGCTTTACCATCAGCCATTCGTACGCGATCACCCACTTTTAATATCGGTTTAGGTTTTTCAACAACTACCTTTAATTTTTTCTCTTTCTTTTCCTTGCGGATTTCTTCCACTTTGACAGTAACCTCCTGAATAATTTCCTTTTTCTTTTCGACCTGAGCTTTTGTCTCCTTTGGGGTTGCTTTTTTTCGTTTCGAATTTTCAATTTCAATAATTTTCAAAAATTCTCCAATCAGGTCTTTCTTGTTTTTATTATTAAAATATTTCTCCGCGATGTCTTCTATTTTTTGACCAATGTAAATTGTTTTCTGATTGCTGTCATACAATTCCTGATAGCTTTCCAATTTTTGCTTAATCTTTACATTGATGTTTTCCATTTTCTTGCCTTCCTCACGCGCTCTGGATTCTTCTTCTTTCAAGGTTTGCGAAGTTTTTTCCAGTTTGGAACGCTCTTTCTGAAGAGTAGCAATCGTTTTATCAAAACGAACTTTTCCTACTTCAATTTTCTTTTTCGCCCGGTTGATTAAACTAAAAGGTATACCGTTTTTAAGAGCTACCTCAAAAGTAAAGGAACTACCGGCTTGTCCCAAAACCAATTTATACATGGGTTCCAATGTCTTTTCATCAAAAAGCATGTTGGCGTTGGTCGCAAAAGGCAATTCATTTGCTAATATTTTCAAATTGGAATAATGTGTTGTAATAATTCCAAAAGCTTCTCTATGGTAGAATTCTTCCAGAAAAATTTCTGCCAAAGCACCACCCAACTCAGGATCTGATCCCGTACCAAACTCATCAATCAGGAACATGGTTTTTCTGTTACATTTCTTCAGAAAATAATTCATGTTCTTTAAACGATAACTGTATGTGCTTAAATGATTTTCTATTGACTGATTATCACCTATATCAGTAAGAATACGATCAAACAAAAAGGTTTCGCTACGTTCATGTACCGGAATCAGCATGCCGGATTGCAACATTAATTGCAGCAAACCGACCGTTTTTAAGGAGATCGTTTTTCCTCCTGCATTAGGTCCCGAAATTACAATAATTCTGTTTTCCTGACCTAATTCAATCGTCTGCGGATGTGTAACTTCGTTTTTTTGTTTGTTATTCAGATACAAAATAGGATGGTAAGCATCTCTAAAATAAAGTCGGCGGTTCTCCGTAATTGTTGGTAAAATTCCATTTATCCTGTTGGCATATTTAGCTTTTGCGGCTATTACGTCAATATCACTCAAAAAATCCTGATATTGAACCAGCAAAGGTAAAAAAGGACGAATCTGATTTGACAACTGTTTTAAAATACGGGTAATTTCCTCTTTTTCCTCGTATTCTAAATTACTCAGTTCTCTTGAGTATTTTAAGGTGGTTTCTGGCTCTATATAAGCAATACTCCCTGTTTTGGAACTGCCTAAAATTGATCCTTTGACCTTGCGGCGGTACATTGCTAAAACCGCTAAAACCCTACGGTTTTGCACAAAACTTTCTTTGATATCATCTAAATAACCAAGCGAATTGTATTGAGTCAGTGCCACTCCAAAGCTTTGGTTTACTTTACCGCGAACCAAATTCATATCACGACGGATATTCTGTAAATCCGGAGAAGCATTATCTTTTATCTCACCATATTTATCCACTACAGCATCAACTAAACTGCTAATTTCCTTGGTGAAAGGAATTGCAGATGCTTTCACATTCAGATTCGGATAATAATCATCAAATTTCTTGAAGTAATTCAACAAAAAATTAGTCGTTTCAGATATGGTCGCTATTTTTCTGAAACTTCCCACTTCAAGAAAACTGTCCTCTATAGCCAGAAACTTAATTTCGTGAGTGATGGCATCAAAACCATGATTAGGAATGGCATTGTTATTTTGAAAAGAAGAAACATACTCTGATGTTTGCATTAAGGCTTCCATCAAACTTTCCTTGTCTTTAAAAGGGGTAATTTCTAATGCTTTTTGCTTACCAATATCGGTATTGCAAATTGCCGAAATGGTTTCAAGAACGGTTGGAAATTGTAAATCTTGTAATGTTTTTTCGGTGATTGATATCATTTTTTAATCTAAATTGTAAAGGTTCAAAGTTACAAAGTTTCAGAGTGAAATACGATAATTTTTTTTTAGCGGACTTTGCGAAAAACTTTGCGAACTTTGCGATAAAATATATACTATGCAAATCAATCTCAATTCGGAATGGCAATCCATTTTATTAGATGAAATTCAGAAACCCTATTTTCAGGATCTAATAGAATCGGTTGATGAAGAATACCGGAACCATACTTGCTATCCTCCAAAAGAATTGATTTTCTCAGCCTTTAATTATTGTAGTTTCAACGATATAAAGGTTGTTATCATTGGTCAGGATCCGTATCACGGAAAAGGCGAGGCCAATGGTTTGTGTTTTTCCGTAAATGATGGCGTTCGAATTCCTCCATCATTGCGAAATATTTTTCGTGAAATGTGTGATGATTTGGAAACTCTTTTTTTTCCAACCTCTGGAAATCTTGAAGCCTGGGCTAAGCAAGGCGTCTTACTTCTAAACGCATCCTTAACTGTAAGAGCAGACAATCCAAATAGTCACAAACACTTAAAGTGGAATGTTTTTACCGATGCCGTAATTCAGAAAATTTCAGATAAAAAAGAGCATGTCGTATTCTTGCTTTGGGGCAGTTTTGCCCATAAAAAAGGACTTAAAATCGACAGAAACAAACATTTAGTTCTGGAATCCGGACATCCATCACCAATGAGTGCTAATCAGGGAAAATGGTTTGGAAACAAACATTTCAGCAAAACAAATGCGTATCTGAAAAACAATGGTTTACAGCCTATAGAATGGATTGAGAAAGTAATTTAAACTTAAAAGCTAATAAACCAGATAGAGTCACACGGATTTTCAACAACATAAAAAGAAACCACTCAAAATCCGTATTTTTTACGCTAAAAAGCATTTAAAATACGTGACAAATAAATTACTGTTTTTTTATAATATCATGTAAAACAGCCTTATCCGAATAATTAATCACTTTAAGAGTGATTTCCTGGTTCTTTACCGTTTTTCCTTCAATTACATATAGCTTGCCTTTTTCAAATTCAACATTACTTTGATCAAAATCAACATCACCAAATTTCAGGGTATTTTTTATATCTGTGGTGTCAATCCAGCTTTCGGCTAATATTTTAGAAGCTTTGTCAGAATAATTGAAAGGCTTGTTTCTTAAATCATTCAAAACTCGGGCATTTGGAAAATAATTGCAACGAGTATCTTTTCCACTGAAAACCATAGCCACAAAAAACATTCCTATGATTAAACCAACAAAATAATAGGCAAAACGATGTACAAACTTCATGAATTAATTTTTTGGCAAAGGTAAATGAAAGTTTAGTTAAAAAACAATTAAATTAATATCACTGTCCGGTAAATCGAACCATTCCCCAATGGCTTTATTAGTTAGGATTCCGTGATACATATACACTCCGTTTTTCAACCCTTTATCACAACGGATGGCACTTTCAATACCGCCATCTTCAGCGATTTGCATCAGATAGGGAGTGATAATATTACTAATGGAAAGAGAAGCGGTTTTTGAATATCGGGAGGGAATATTGGGAACACAATAATGCAAAACATTACTCTTAATGAAAGTCGGTCTTTCATGGGAAGTCACTTCCGAAGTTTCAAAACAACCGCCTGTATCAATACTGACATCAACAATTACAGCCCCTTTTTTCATGTGCTCCACCATAGTTTCTGTAACTACAACAGGGCAACGATCCTGGCCGTGCATGGCTCCGATAGCTACATCACAACGTCTGAGAGCCTTTAATAAAGATTTAGGCTGTATGGTAGATGTAAAAATACGCTGGCTTAATTTATTTTGTAAACGACGTAGTTTAGTAATCGAATTATCAAAAACTTTCACATTTGCTCCCAAACCAATGGCTGTTTTTGCAGCAAATTCACCAACTGTTCCCGCGCCAAGAATAACAACATCAGTAGGAGGGACTCCCGTAATGTTTCCAAATAAGAGCCCTTTCCCAAATTCATTGGCAATCATCAATTCGGCAGCAATTAAAATCGATGCTGTACCCGCAATTTCGCTCAAGGACTTAACCGCTGGATAAGATCCGTCTTCATCTTTAATGTATTCAAAGGCCAATGAGGTAATTTTCTTCTTGGCTAAAGCTTCAAAATAGGCTTTTTTTCTGGTTTTTATTTGGATTGCCGATATCAGAATCGTTTTGGGATTCATCATTCCAATTTCAGCAATACTTGGAGGCTCTACTTTCAAAATCATCGGACAGCCAAAGACTTTTTTAGTATCCTTAGTCACTTCAGCTCCAGCGTCACTATATTCTTTATCCGAATAACTTGAACTTTCTCCAGCACCCGACTCAATCATTACTCTATGCCCATGGTAAGTCAAGGAATTGACTGCATCAGGAGTAAGGCAAATGCGACGTTCCTGATAACTGGTTTCTTTTGGAATACCAATAAAAAGCTCGCTTTTTTGTCTCCCTATCTCAAGTTTTTCTTCTTGAGGCAAAAGCTGTTGTTTTGTGAATGGACTTAAAGATATTGGCATTGGTCTTTTGAAATTAGTGGCACAATTTACGCAAAAAGTTTTAAAAAATAAGTAATTAGCTTGTAGATAAGCGCATTAACGATTGGAGATAAATCAATCCATAATTTTTTCCATTTTTATATCGGCTCGTTCATAAACTCCTTCTTCTAAAGGAATCTCTACAAATCCGTATTTCTCATACAGATGAATTGCCGAAAGCAAACTTCTGTTCGAGTATAAAAAAAGTCTTTTAATGTTTTTCTCTCGGGCAACATCAAAACAATATTCAATCATTTTTTTACCAACTCCAAGCCCCTGAACACTATCGGTAACAGCCATTTTGCTTAATTCGTAGGTCGTATTGTCTATTTTTAATAATGAAATCGTACCAACAATTTCATTATTATACCTAGCATAAAAAATAAATCCCCCTTTGTCTATAATTTCACTCTGTGGATTGGAAAGCACTAGCTCATCTTTGGGCTCTACTTTAAAATATTTTTTGAGCCATTCAATATTCAATGTTTTTATAGGCTCCTTTAAATCGGCCGAAAAAGGAATTATTTCTACGGTATTTTCTAAATGCATCTGTTGACTGATTAACTTAATTCAAGAGAACGTTTTCCGTCAGGAAGCAGCTCAATAGTGATGACAGAATGGGATTCGGGAATCAGGTTTGGGATTTTTTCTGCCCATTCGATAAAACACCAATTACCGGAATACAAATAATCATCGACCCCCATATCCAAAGCTTCAGTCTCTCGATTTAATCTATAGAAATCAAAATGATAAACTAGCTGATTGTCTTTGGCTTGATATTCATTAACTAACGAAAAAGTCGGACTGCTTGTCGCTTCTGTAACACCCAAACTTTTACACAATTGTTTGATTAAAGTAGTTTTTCCAACCCCCATTTCGCCATGAAAAAGAATCACTTTTTTTGGGTTTTGGTCTATAATTTTTTGGGCAACTTCTTCGAGTTGATTCAGTGAAAAAATAACATTCATAATTTAAATATTCAGTGTTCAGGGATAGTGTTCAGTTATCTCGGATTTCCGTAAACAGACCACTGTAAACTGACCACTTTTTTTATTTTGGATTAAAAACTAAAAACGGCACAATCATTTCTTCCAACGAAATACCACCGTGCTGATACGTGTTTTTATAATAACTCACATAATGATTGTAGTTATTGACATAAGCCAAAAACAAATCATTTTTTGCAAAAATATACGAACTACTCATATTTATTGCAGGCAAACCAATTTTTTTAGGTTCTTTTACTGCATAAACATCTTTCTGCTCATAAGTCAGACTGCGTCCTGTTTTGTAGCGCAAATTCAGACTCGTATTTTTGTCACCCACCACTTTCGACGGATTTTTCACATTTATGGTTCCATGGTCAGTAGTTAGAATCAATTTGAAACCCATTTTTTGTGCCTGCTGAATCATTTCCAACAATGGAGAGTTCTTGAACCAGCTCAAAGTCAAGGAACGATAAGCCTTGTCATCCGGTGCCAATTCCTTAACTACATCCATTTCAGTTTTGGCGTGGGAAAGCATATCCACAAAATTGTAGACAACCGTAACCAAATCATTGTTTTTTAAAGATTTGAAATTTTCTACCAACTTTTTCCCACCGGCCAAATTGGTAATTTTAAAATAATCTTCTTTGATATTCAATCCCAGTCGTTTCAACTGTGCGGTTAAAAATTCGGCTTCATACAGATTTTTTCCTCCTTCTTCAGGATCATTTTTCCAATATTGCGGAAACTGTTTTTCCATTTCAAGCGGCGTTAAACCTGAGAAAATTGCATTTCGGGCATATTGGGTAGCCGTTGGTAAAATAGCATAATAGGGTACTTCTTTCTCCAGCTTATAGTGATTGCTGACCACATTTTCAAAAGCTTTCCATTGGTCGTAACGCAAGTTGTCAATTACAATAAAAAGAATCGGTTTGTCTTTTTTCTTAATTTCGGGTACCACTAATTCTTTGAATAGGGTATGGGACTGAATCGGTTTGTCTGCTTTGGGCTCAAACCAATCCTCATAATTGCGTTCAATATATTTTCCAAATTGCGAATTGGCTTCCACTTTTTGGGATTCCAAAATTTCAAACATACTTTGATCATCGATGTTTTCGAGTTCCAGTTCCCAAAAAATCAGTTTTTTATACAATTCAATCCAGTCTTCAAAAGAGTTCACCATTCCCATTTCCATGGTTATTTTTCGGAATTCTTTTTGGTAATCTAAGGTTGTTTTTTGCGAAACCAGTCGGGAATGATCCAAGTTTTTCTTCAGGCTTAATAAAATCTGATTTGGATTCACGGGCTTAATAAGGTAATCGGCAATTTTAGAACCAATCGCTTCCTCCATGATAAATTCTTCCTCACTTTTGGTAATCATAATGATAGGAATAGCTGATTTCTTTTCCTTCATTTCCGAAAGGGTTTCCAGGCCGCTCATACCGGGCATATTTTCATCCAAAAAAACAATATCAAAATTGTTATCTTCAAAAACGTCTATCGCATCCCGACCGTTATTACAGGTGGTGACGCTGTAGTTTTTCTTTTCCAGAAACAGAATATGTGGTTTCAAAAGATCAATTTCGTCGTCAACCCAAAGTATTTTTATAGTATCCATAGTTTTATAAGCAAGAGTTCAAAAGTACAAAAAGAAAAGTGCCAATTTAGTGCTTTTTGCAAAGGATGCTTACTAAAATTATGATAATTTTTCGTGCAATATTTCCCCTCGCTATAGTACGGACAACTCGCTCGTAGGGACAACTCGCAAATTGTCCCTACAAGAATAAAAACCAATATAAATTTGTAAGAAAAAATCAATACATTTGATAAAATATAAAACCGAACACACCTTCGTATACAGCTAATGAAAGAAGTAATTTGTTGAACAAAATAATTGAAACTGAACTTTCAAAATAAAATCGAAAGGATAAAAATATAACAGAATGAACATAACAATTTCAGAAACCCGGGAAATAAACATTGAAGAGATATTAGTACTATATAAAGCAAACGAATGGAGTTCTGCCAATAAACCAAACCAATTATACAATGGTCTTCTGAATTCAGAAACCTTAATTACAGCTTGGGACAGTAGCAAACTCATAGGTTTGGGAAACGCCATTTCTGATGGCTATTTAACGGTTTACTATCCTCATTTATTAGTGCTTCCCGAATATCAAGGAAAAGGCATTGGTAAAATGATTTTTGACAAAATGCAGGAGAAGTATCGTGATTTTCATATGCAAATGTTAACCGCAGATGGAAAAGCAATAGAATTTTATAGAAAAAACGGATTCGAACGTGCCGGAAAAACAGAACCTATGTGGATTTATCAAGGCAATGAACATTGATTCTTCAATATCAGTACGGACAACGCGCGAGTTGTTCCTACGATAATAAAAACAAATCAAATCTAAAACCATTACAAATGTGTCATTTAAACACAATTTCATTATGACCATATAGTGCTTAAAATCAATTAATTAAATTATTTACAAATGCTTTTTACTAACCTGAAAAGCATTTTTTTTGCAATGAAATGTAAAACAGAACGATTTTATTATAAATTTATACTTTTCCAAACCAAACTATTTAACTATGAAATCCAAAAACATTAAGAAATCTTTTTTAGCAATAGCTGTATTTTCAGCTACTGTTGCCATGGCGCAACATAATTATGTCAACACGCCTCCCGAAGTATCCCCAATGCCCATGAAACCTGAAATGACAGAGATTTGGGAACCGCAAGTAAAAGTAGTCACACCCGCTAAAAAAACAGGAGATGCTCCTTCGGATGCCATTATTTTATTTGACGGTAAAAATTTGGACCAGTGGGTGAGTCAAAAAGATATCAGCAAACCAGCAGGCTGGAAAATTGTAAATAAAGAATATATGGAAGTAGTTCCCGGCACAGGAGCTATTCAAACTAAAATGCAATTTGGAGATTGCCAATTGCATATCGAATGGAGCGCACCGGACGAAGTTCTAGACGGAGGCCAATGGAGAGGTAACAGTGGAGTGTTTTTCCAAAACCGATATGAATTACAAGTATTAGATTCCTATAACAACAGAACCTACAGCAATGGACAGGCAGGAAGTATCTACAAAGATCATCCACCATTGGTTAATGCGATGAATGGTCCAGCTGAATGGAATTCTTATGATGTGGTTTATACAGCTCCTCGTTTCAAAGCAGATGGAAAAATAGACAGCCCGGCAAGAATCACTGTTTTCCACAATGGTGTTTTGGTACAAAACAACACTACTATCAATGGATTAACTCTTTATATAGGTTTGCACAATTATCCTTCGGCCCATGGCGAAGATGTTATTTCGTTGCAAGATCACGATTGTAAAAATCAATTCAGAAATATCTGGATTAGAAAGCTATAAGAAACTAAAAAGGGAGCGATCAAAACGCTCCTTTTTTATTTCATCATTTTGACTACAAACTTTGGATAGCAAAATTATATATTTCGATTCAACTGTTTTTTGTGTGATAAAAAACAACCAAAATGTTATCGAGAATCGTTTTTAATTCTAAATGTTAAATTCCTTATATTTGTTCACCAAAAAATCTATTGTGAGTCAAATCAATAAGCTTAAAATATTCAATGACCCTATTTATGGGTTTATTACCTTGCCCAATGCCTTAATTTACGATTTAGTTCAGCATTCTTATTTTCAACGATTGCGCCGTATTTCACAAATGGGACTATCTTATTTAGTCTATCCTGGAGCCAATCACACCCGTTTTCACCATGCCTTAGGTTGTATGCACCTGATGCAAAAGGCAGTTGATGTATTGCGTTTTAAGGGAGTTGCTATATCTCCTGAAGAAGAAAATGCTTTGTACATAGCTATTTTATTACACGATATAGGTCATGGCCCGTTTTCACATGCTATGGAAAAAAGTATTGTTGAAGATGTGCATCACGAAGCCATATCACTTCTTTTTATGAACCAGTTAAACGTAGAATTCAATGGACAGTTGAGTTTGGCGATTCAGGTTTTTAAAGGAGAATATGACCGAAAATTCATGTTGCAGTTGATTTCCAGTCAGTTGGATATGGACCGTATGGATTATCTAAAACGCGACAGTTTTTATTCGGGAGTGGCAGAAGGAAATGTCAATTCCGAGCGTTTAATCCAAATGATGAATGTAGTGGATGATGTGTTGGTAATTGAAGAAAAAGGAATTTATTCGGTAGAAAAATTCCTGATGTCCAGACGGTTAATGTATTGGCAGGCCTATTTGCATAAAACGAGTCTAGTGGCAGAGTTGATTTTGACGAAAGTCTTAAAACGCGCCAAAGAGTTGACGCTAAAAGGAGTCCAATTACCGTGTAGTGAACCTTTGCAGTTTTTTATGCAAAACAAAATCACCTTGGATCTTTTTGATGCAGAAACTTTGGATTTGTTTTCACAACTGGACGATTTTGACATTATTAGCGCTTTAAAAGCTTGGCAAAAGCAAGATGATTTTATATTATCCTCTTTAAGTAAAATGATTGTAAATCGTGATTTATTAAAAATAAAATTGACCAGTGATAAAGTGGCATTAGAGGACTTACTTCCTCTGAAAGAACGCTTTGCTACCGAAAACAACATAACGTTATTGGAAACAAATTACTTTATTTTTAGAGGTAAAATTAAAAATCAGGCCTATAGTAAAGAAGCGGAACCTATTCGGATTTTGAAAAAAGACAGATCTATTGAAGATGTGGTTGAGGCCTCTGATCAACTGAATTTGAAGTCATTATCAAAATTGGTTACTAAATATTATATCTGTTTCCCAAAACAACTATTATAAAAACACCATATTAAAATCTATTTTTTATATTTTTGTCGCAATGAAATTTACAGCAGAACAAATAGCGGGAATTTTGGACGGGGAAGTAGTTGGTAATCCCAATGTCGAAGTTTTCCAGTTATCTAAAATCGAAGAAGGGCATGAAGGATCGCTTACTTTTTTAGCAAATCCTAAATATCTTAATTATATATATACGACCAAGGCATCTGTAACCATTGTTAATACTACTTTTGTTCCAGAATCACCAATTACCACTACACTAATCAAAGTGGATGATGCCTACGCGTCCTTTTCAAAATTATTAGAATTTTACAATCAGGTTAAATTAAATAAAAGCGGTATTGAACAACCTTCTTTTATTTCGCCAAGTGCTAAACATGGAACTAATTTATATTTAGGTAGTTTCAGTTATGTGGGGCAAAATGTAGTCATCGGAAACAATGTGAAAATTTATCCTAATTCTTTCTTGGGTGACAATGTTGTTTTAGGCGATAATGTGATTATTTTTGCTGGTGCCAAAATTTATTCGGAGACTGTTATAGGTAATAATTGTACCATTCACTCCGGAGCAATAATAGGTGCTGATGGTTTTGGTTATGCACCAAATTCAGACGGAACTTATAATAAAATTCCACAAATTGGAAATGTAGTAATAGAAGATAATGTAGATGTGGGTTCCTGTACAACAATTGACAGGGCTACAATGGGATCAACCATTATACGAAAAGGAGTAAAGCTGGACAATCAGATTCAAATTGCCCACAATGTAGAAATTGGAGAAAATACCGTGATTGCAGCGCAAACAGGTGTCGCCGGTTCTACAAAAATAGGAAAGAACGGAATGATTGGTGGCCAAGTTGGTATTTCGGGTCATTTGATAATTGGCGATAATGTCCGTATACAGGCACAATCGGGAGTGGGAAGAAATATAAAAGATGATGAGACTTTACAAGGAAGTCCAACATTTGGATACAATGATTTTAGTAAATCATACGTTCATTTTAAGAATTTGCCTAAAATTGTTGCAGAATTAGAAGAATTGAAAAAAGAAATATTAAACCAAAAAAACAGAAACAATGGTTAAACAGAAGACCATCAAAACAGAAATCTCGCTAACAGGAGTTGGATTACACACAGGAAAAGAAGTAACAATGACTTTCAAACCTGCGCCAGTCAATAATGGCTTTACTTTTGTTCGAGTAGATCTGGAAGGGCAACCTATAGTTGAAGCTGATGCTAATTATGTTGTAAACACACAAAGAGGAACCAATTTAGAAAAACTGGGCGTTAAAATTCAGACACCTGAGCATGTTTTAGCGGCATTGGTTGGTTGCGATTTAGACAATATAATTATTGAATTAAATGCATCGGAACTTCCTATAATGGATGGTTCGTCAAAGTATTTTGTTGAAGCTATCGAAAAAGCAGGAGTTGAAGAACAAGATGCTAAGCGAAATGTTTATGTGGTTAAAGAAGTAATTTCTTTTACAGATGAGGCTACAGGCAGTGAAATATTGGTAATGCCACACGATAATTATTGCGTTACTGCAATGGTTGATTTTGGGACTAAAATTTTAGGCACACAAAACGCAAACATGAAAAATCTTGCGGATTTTAAAACTGAAATCTCTGAATCCAGAACATTTAGTTTTCTACATGAATTAGAAGCATTGTTGGAAAATGGTTTAATCAAAGGAGGCGATTTAAACAACGCTATCGTTTATGTAGATAAAGACATATCCGATGCGACGATGGAAAATTTAAAAGTCGCTTTCGGTAAAGAAAAAATTACAGTTACACCAAACGGAATTTTGGATAATCTTACTCTACATTATCCAAATGAAGCTGCAAGACATAAATTACTTGATGTTGTGGGTGATTTAGCTTTAATCGGAACCCGAATTCAAGGTAAGGTTATCGCCAATAAACCAGGTCATTTTGTAAATACCCAGTTTGCAAAAAAAATGTCAAAAATCATAAAAATTGAACAACGTAATTATGTTCCTGTTTATGATTTGAATCAAGAGCCTTTGATGGACATTCATAAAATCATGGCTGTTCTTCCTCACAGACCTCCTTTTTTATTGATTGACAGAATCATAGAAATGTCTGATAGTCATGTAGTGGGAATGAAAAATGTGACAATGAATGAAAATTTCTTTGTTGGACATTTCCCGAATGCTCCAGTTATGCCAGGTGTTTTAATTGTTGAAGCGATGGCTCAAACAGGAGGGATTTTGGTGTTGAGTACAGTTCCTGACCCAGATAATTATTTGACTTTCTTTATGAAAATTGACAAAGTTAAGTTCAAACAAAAAGTACTTCCTGGTGATACATTAATTTTCAAATGTGATTTGATTACACCAATCAGAAGAGGAATCTGCCATATGCAGGCCAACGCTTATGCCAATGGTAAACTGGTGGCTGAAGCAGAATTAATGGCTCAGATTGCAAAAAAACAATAGATTTAGAAATCAGACTGTAGAACTTATATCTATAGTCTGTTTCTAATTAACAAAAACAATAAAAAAAAACAGATGAATCAACCGTTAGCATATGTTCATCCCGGCGCAAAAATCGCCAAAAATGTTGTCATAGAACCTTTTACAACCATTCATAACAATGTTGTGATTGGCGATGGAACTTGGATAGGTTCAAATGTCACCATTATGGAAGGCGCAAGAATTGGAAAAAACTGCAACATTTTTCCTGGGGCAGTAATCTCAGCAGTTCCACAAGATTTAAAGTTTGGAGGGGAAGATTCTTTGGCTATAATTGGAGACAATTGCACCATTAGAGAATGCGTAACCATTAACAGAGGAACTATTGCTTCTGGCCAAACTACACTTGGAAACAACTGTCTTGTTATGGCTACAGCACATATTGCACATGATTGTCATATTGGAGATAATGCCATTATAGTAAACGGAGTGGCATTAGCCGGTCATGTTACTGTTGGTAAGTACGCCATTATTGGTGGTCTGGCAGCAATTCATCAATTCATTCATATCGGTGATCACGCCATGATATCTGGTGGATCTTTAGTTAGAAAAGACGTTCCGCCATTTACAAAAGCAGCTAAAGAGCCTTTGTCTTATGTAGGGATTAATTCAATCGGATTACGAAGAAGAGGTTTTACAACTGAAAAAATCAAAGAAATCCAAGATATATACAGAATTCTTTATCAAAAAAATTACAATACAACTCAAGCTATCGGTATTATAGAAGCCGAAATGGAAGCAACACCAGAGCGCGACGAAATTTTGGATTTTATCAGAAATTCATCAAGAGGAGTAATGAAAGGTTACACTGGAAATTACTAAAAATAAGTCGGTTAATCGTTTATTTGTTAAATCGGTTAACCGATTTAACAAAATATAACGAATCAACAAATAAAACGAATCAACAAACAAACATTAAAATGGCATCTACATCAGATATTAAAAACGGATTGTGTATTAAATACAACAATGATATTTATAAAATCATCGAATTTCTTCACGTAAAACCTGGGAAAGGACCTGCTTTTGTAAGAACAAAACTAAAAAGTTTAACTAATGGAAAGGTATTAGACAATACTTTTTCAGCTGGACATAAAATTGAAGAAGTTCGTGTTGAAAACCATAAATTTCAATTTTTATACCCAGAAGGTGACTTATTTCACTTTATGAATGTGGAATCTTTTGAACAAATTTCTTTAAACAAAAATGTTTTGGATTCTCCTGAATTATTAAAAGAAGGTGAAAACGTAATGATCAGTATTAATACTGAAACTGACTTGCCTCTTTCTGTGGATATGCCTGCTTCTGTAGTATTGGAAGTTACTTATGCAGAACCGGGAGTTAAAGGAAATACAGCTACCAATGCAACCAAATCAGCTACTGTTGAAACCGGAGCAACTGTAAATGTTCCTTTATTTATCAATGAAGGTGATAAAATTAAAATTGATACCACTACAGGCTCTTACATGGAGCGAGTAAAAGAATAGATTTAGTTAATGGTTGATGGTTGATCGTTTCATAACCATCAACCATCAACCAACAACTAAAAATACCAAATGAAATTTCCAAAAACACATACCTTAAAAGAGATTGCTGACCTAATCAACTGTGAATATGTTGGTGATGAAAATTTTCCAGTATCCGGCATGAACGAGATTCATGTTGTTGAACCTGGCGATATTGTTTTTGTAGACCATCCTAAATATTACGACAAGGCACTAAATTCAGCTGCGACTATTGTTTTAATCAATAAAAACGTAGATTGTCCTGATGAAAAAGCATTATTAATTTCTGACGATCCTTTCAGGGATTTTAATAAATTGACAAATCATTTCAAGCCTTTTCAATTTTCAAACGTATCAATAGCTCCTTCTGCTTCAATAGGAGAAGGTACCATAATACAGCCAAATACATTTATCGGTAATCATGTAGTCATTGGAAAAAATTGCTTGATCCATTCTAATGTCTCAATTTATGATTATACTGTAATTGGTGATAATGTAATTATTCACGCAGGTACTGTTCTGGGAGCTGATGCTTTTTATTACAAAAAACGCCCTGACGGTTTTGATCAGTTAATTTCAGGAGGAAGAGTTGTCATTGAAAACAATGTTGGCATTGGTGCTCTTTGTACGATTGATAAAGGCGTTACCGGCGATACGACTATCGGAGAGGGAACAAAAATAGACAATCAGGTACATGTAGGTCACGATACGGTAATCGGTAAAAAATGTCTGATTGCTTCTCAAACAGGAATAGCTGGTTGTGTAATTATCGAAGATGAAGTTACCATTTGGGGGCAAGTAGGAACCACGAGTGGAATCACGATAGGAGCAAAGGCTGTCATTCTAGGACAAACAGGAGTTACTAAATCCGTGGAGGGAGGTAAATCTTATTTTGGCACACCAATAGAAGAATCCCGCGAAAAACTGAAACAACTGGCCAATATCAAAAAAATTCCTGAAATTCTAAATAAACTCAAGTAAGATGTCTCCAAAAGAAATTGTCCAAAAATTTTACAAATCGGATGCACTAATTGATTGCGAAGTCATGAAAGAATTTCTGCACCCGGATATTATTGTAGATTGGAATAGCACTACAGGTTTTATTCAGTTAAATTATGATTCGTTAATGAATTTGACAGATCAATTGCACAAAGCCTATGTTCGTTCAAAAGTTAGAATTAGCCACATTGTTTCTGAAAACGACTTGATTTCTGTTCGTTATTCCCATTTTGTCAAAACAATTGAAAACCCAAGAGAAGAAATGCTTTTGGCACATTTTATAGCAATTTGGCAAATAAAAGACAATAAATTATACAGAGGTTATCAAATGAGTCAAATATCATAAATTAAGCAGTAAAAAACTGAATTTTGAATACCAATTACTGCTTACTATTTTATACTTTTGCATCACAATTTTAAAAACAACATAAAAAATATATCATGAGTGTTTTAGTTAATAAAGATTCCAAAATAATTGTTCAAGGATTTACAGGAAGCGAAGGAACGTTCCATGCTTCACAAATGATTGAATACGGTACAAACGTTGTTGGTGGTGTAACTCCAGGAAAAGGAGGAACGACACATTTAGACAGACCTGTTTTTAATACAGTTAAAGATGCTGTAGATCAAGCTGGAGCAGATACAACTATTATCTTTGTACCACCGGCTTTTGCTGCTGATGCAATTATGGAAGCTGCTGATGCTGGAATTAAAGTAATTATTGCAATTACTGAAGGAATCCCTGTAGCAGACATGATTAAAGCAAATAGTTATGTTAAAGACAGAAACGCAAGATTGATTGGTCCAAACTGCCCTGGTGTAATTACTCCAGGAGAAGCAAAAGTAGGTATCATGCCAGGTTTTGTTTTCAAAAAAGGAACTGTTGGTATTGTTTCAAAATCAGGAACATTAACTTATGAAGCTGCTGACCAAGTAGTAAAACAAGGATTAGGAATCACTACTGCAATTGGAATTGGTGGAGATCCAATCATTGGAACTACAACAAAAGAAGCTGTAGAATTATTGATGAATGACCCAGAAACAGAATGTATCGTTATGATCGGTGAAATCGGAGGTCAATTAGAAGCAGATGCTGCTAAATGGATCAAAGCTGATGGTAACCGTAAACCAGTTGTTGGATTTATAGCAGGAGTTACAGCTCCAGCTGGAAGAACAATGGGACATGCAGGTGCAATCGTTGGTGGATCTGATGATACTGCAGAAGCTAAAAAACAAATCATGAGAGAGAACGGTATTCACGTTGTGGATTCTCCTGCTGAAATTGGAAAAAAAGTAAAAGAAGTTTTAGGATAATCTAACCTAAATTAAATATTTTAAAAGCCTCACAATTTGTGAGGCTTTTTTATTAATAATTGAATTAAAGAAATATCTTTGCACTTTATTAAATGTATCTGTTTTAACAGACTAAATTATAATAAGAGTAAACATAAACGAATGGTTTTTAGTGGACCTCACGATTTTGTGGGGTATTTTTTTGCCAAAGCCAATTCAAATAAAAATAAAATAACATGTACAAAGAGTTAAAAAAATTCAAAGTTAGCAACCAGTTTTCATTTACAACAGACGATAGTTTAGAAGAAGTTTGTAATGCTTCAGAAGGATCTGGAGTATTCTTGGTTTATTCTGTAGGGGACGAAAAAGAGTTAATTATGGTTGGTTCTACAGGAACTGTTCAAAATGACGGAACTTTGAAAACTAAAAATGGTGGTCTGGCTGATAAAATAGTAGAAGGACATCAATTTGCAAAAACAGGAAGAAAATATTCTTGGCCAGCACAAATGAAATTAGAAAATATCGACAAATTAGAAGTAGTTTGGTATGAAACTTTCAATTCAGATGTAAAAGCAATTCCAACCGCCGTAGAAGGACAGGTTTTACAAAACTTCTTGGATGAGAATGGAAGATTGCCAAGATGGAATGTGGCTTTCTAAGAATCTATAAATAATTTAAAAGTGTCTCAGTTTATTCTGAGACATTTTTTTTTGCTTTAATTAAAAAACTTTTAGACTTGGTATCGGCAAGGTCTAAAGTGTAAAGCTATTTCAAATATGAAATAAAAAATAGACATTTGGATCCACCATTTCAGTTGATAATGTAATACTATGGCAATGTGAAATAAAATAAAACTTCTAACTGTTGACAAAATTGGAAAAATAGCTTCTTCTACATTTTCGGTTTTATTTAAATGCCCTTTTATCAAACCCAAAATCAACAAGATAGTTCCAAGTAATCCAAATAAAATTTCAATTTCATTCATTTCGTTTCTAGTCCAAAATAAAACAAAGACTATTACAGCAAATATGTCTCCTAATAATACGGTTTTTTTCCAACCCAAAACTACCGGAAATGTTTTATATCCCGTTACTCTGTCCGCATCAATATCTTTTAAATAGCCTATTAGTACAAAATTTGCATATGAAAAAAAACTAATTGCGATATAATTGCCAAAATGAGCAAAGAAATAAGTTATGCCATTCGGAATAATAGCAAAAAAACCCATAATTGGTAATAATGCTACAATCCATGCGTTATAAAGAGGGCCGGCAAACCAAAACTTTTTTTTAATGATAGAGTAGGTAGCTAATCCAAAAACGGCGAATAGGCTTAGTACAAAACTTATTGGACTTACTAGAAGCAAGACTATTGCGCTACACAATAATCCAATAATACTAACTGTTAAAGTAGCATTGATAGTTATAATCCCTTTTGATAATGGACGATATGGGGCTGATAATTTATCAGTATCCGTTTGAAAACAATCGGTAAGTGCCTGACCAAAACCATATCCCATAAAAAAAATAACTGATGATACACCAATCCTTAAATAATCTGTATTAAACTGACTAGCCATCGCTATTCCCGTAGTTCCTGCGATACTAGAAACAAACAATAGATAGGGCCTCATTTGTATTATGTATGCTTTCCAAAATTTTAATGAATAAATAGGATATGGATTTAGCTTATTCATGATTTATATTAATTTGTAAGTACATTTATTTTCCTTGAAAGTAATGTTATTCCAACCTGTTTTGTTTTTATAGTTTCACCATCATATTCAAAAACAAAATGATCTTTTGAACTAAGATTAAAATCAGTAATAAAGTAGGATATACGCTTATTACTATACTTAAATTTGCCTGTTGCAAGTTGGATTAAAGTAGAAATAAGTTCTAACTTTGTCATATTCAAGCAAATATTCAATGCTAATTTACCATCATCCGGCAATATTTCTTGTTTATAATGGAAACTTCCGGATACATATGGGATTTTTAAAATATTAATATTTGAAACCATAATAGTTTTATATTCTTCATTGAAATGTATCTGACATAGAATATTTTTATATCTAAAAATTGTTGAAATGGCCGCGTATAGAATCGCTCCAGAAACAAACTTTGATTTTAAAAAGCGTAAAATTTTATCTGGATTATTAAAATTGAAATTCGCCTGTGCAGTAACTCCAAAACTTGAATTCACAATAAAATACCGGATTTTAACTTCATTATTTTCATCTAAATATTTTACTAAGCCAACATCACTTGCTAGTTCATTACCTAAATAATTAATTCGAATTGGAATCCCTTTAATTGATTGACCATTTGGTTTCAGGAAATCATTACTTGAACCCAATCCTATAGCACCAAGGGTAATATTACTTAAATCAATCTCATGATTTTGCAATAAAATGGTTAAAATGTAATTAATACTGCCATCACCTCCTGCAGAAATAATATAATTTTTCTGTGTCTTGTTGAACAATGGAGCTAAAACTTCTTTGAGTTGAATATCTTTGCTTATGACAATTATAATTGTGTTATCGGGTAAAATTTTTAGCACATCTTCTTTTATACTAAGCCATCTTTGCCACCCTCGACCTTGATGACAATAAGGATTGATAATAATAATGACTTGATTATTCATAGTTTATTTTTATAAAAAGAAGTTATCAATATTGGAGTAATAAGAAATTCCGTTACTAATGCAACTATTATGATCAGACTCATTAATAATCCATGGATGAAAACATCATTGAAAGAAGAATGCAATAATATAATAAAACCTCCCAAGAGAATTAAAGAAGTCATAATCATTGCTCTTCCGGTATGGAGATAGGTTTTCTCTAAAGCAAATTGAGTTGTCAAACCATTCCTTTTTTCCAATTGAAACCTATTGATGAAATGTAAAGTATCGTCAACAGCAATTACATAACCGATTGCAAATATTATTGTGGTCGCTCCTCTAAATTCTATACCTGAATACCCCAAAAAACCTCCAATTATTATTATAGGTATAATATTAGACACAAACGAAATAATGATCATAATCAATGACCTATATATTAAACCAATAATAAGTGATACTATCAGTATTTCGAACATAAAGCTATCTAAAGTATTGTTAATCCTTAACTGGTGACCAATATCCGTCATATAATCCGGTCCAGTAAATTCAAAACTTACATTTGAAGAATCAATATTTCGAGTTACCCATTTTTTTATTAGCTCTTCTTTCTTTTCCATTTTATTTCGACCAATATCTTTGATACGACCAATCAACCTGCCTGTTTTGTTGGTACTGTCAATAATTGCTATAGGAAAATCATTTTCTCTCGCGGTTGAATATAAATACAATCTATCAAAATCCTTTTGTGATGTTGGGAGCTGCCAATTAGAATTTCTGCTGGTAGACTCGTTTATCCATTTATACATCAGGACAGGCGAAATAATTTCTGAAACCCCAATATCATGTTTAAGATAATTTTCCAGTTTTTCAATATTTTGAATTACTTTTTTATCATGTAAGGAATGGTTATTTTTTGTATTTATAATTAATTCAAAAGTTCTACCACCTCCCATATTATTATCAAAAAACCTAAAATCATTAAATAATCTATTATTTTTTGGAAGACTGGATAGAATATAATTATTTGTGTTTACCTTAAATATGCCATATATTGAAACAAGTGTTATAATCAAAAAAGCAAGAATAATTTTTTTCGAATGCAAATAAGTAAATTCTAAAACTCTAGTTAAAATTGTATTCCATTCATGTGACATAACAGGTTTTCGGAAGGATTTTGCAAGATTAAATTTCAGTAAAATAGCTGGAAATAGAATGATAGAATTTACCCAACAAATCATCAGTCCAACAGCGGCATCAACTCCAAAGGATTGCATAGTTTCCATGCTCATTGTTAACAAAGTAAGAAATCCTATTGCTGTCGTGAAAGAATTGATAAAAGTAGTAAGACCAATTTCAGTTACTGTTTTATTTATTGCAAAAACAGAATCATTCTTGATTGATTCGTATGCGAATTTATTGCTAATATGAATCACATCTGAAATCCCCACAATTAAAACAATAGTGGGAAAAAGATTTGACATTATTGTTAAAGATCTATTAAACAAAGCCATATAACCATATAACATGATTAATGAAACAGCCATGCAAATTAAAGGTAATAGAGCTCCAATTATTGATCGATGAATCAAGAATAAAATAAAAAAAACGAAAGTAAAACTAAGAATCAAAGATATTTTTAATTCCTCATTTACTAATTTTTTATATTCTGATTCTAAATATTTCCGCCCAAAATAATGCTGGTCTTGCAACATTAGCTTATTCACTAAATTATCAACTTTTTTTACCAGGGCATCCATTTGAATCAGAGAAAGGTTATCTGAAAGTTGAAGTATTATTTTTATGCTTTTAGCATCTTTTGTAATGAAATGCTGTGTAACTTCAAAATCACGAAATATTTGAATGCTGTCATATCGCATTTTTTGGGGTTCATAGGATTCGATATAAGATCTTTTTTCAATAAACCCCTGACCATAACTTTTATATTTTTTCAGAGAAAGAATTGAAACAGAGTTTTTGATTTCTTTAAATTCATCAATACCATTTTGCAATAAGACAATTTTTTTTAAAAAAAGAGAATCAAAAATTGAAGCCTTATTCTCAATGGCAATCACGAGTATATTCTCTGATGATCCCATTGTTTTTGTAAATTTTTCATAATTTGCTAAGGCAGGTTCTCCTTTTGGAAAAAACTGTTTGAAGTCAACATCAGTCTTTAATGTAGGAAACAAAAAAATGGCCCAACCACATAAAAAAAATGTGATTAAGAGGATAAGTGAATTATATTTTGATATCCATTTGCCGAACATAATCCTTGTTTAAAGACAACGTACATCAATTGTGATCCTGTCCGTTTTATTTAAAGTAAAATCGCTAAGTATATAATAATCAGTACAATTTATTGCGTTTTTTTTTAAAGCATTAAAAACCATATCATTTTTTTTGCAACAAACCATCAGATATTTTATGCCAGCATCTTCTAATTCCTTCAAAACATCATTTATATGTGTTATATTCTCAGCTGTATGATTGAAAAGAGTTGAAAATGTTATTTTTTCACCTTCTTCAGGTAAATGGATTTTTCTTTTAGATTTAATTTTTCTAAAAAAAGCAAATCCTAACTTGTAAATCCAACTAATCTTTAAAATTTCAAGTTGATACATCTTATGAGTATTGAAATAACCAAGACCATTGGTAAATACTTTATAATAAGATGAATCTATTTCTTCTCTGTCATAAAGTTTTACATAGAACAGTTGTTGACAAACTTTTAAATCACTTGAAAACTCTATTCGTGATTTTGTAGAAATCGTAAGGTAGACAAAATCATATAAGTTAATTTCATCATTAACTTTTGAGAGTAAACGTATTACGGGATTATTATTGTTTTTAAGTGTTATGAAGTTTTTAATTAAGTTTTCCGGCTTAAAGAAATTTTTATAAACGAATTTTGCCATCATTCTACCAATTCCTGAACTACGATAATTTGGGTGTACTTTCACATCAAAACCAATTCCTGCAAAAAAAATATCATCATTTACTTTTAAAGTAGTTTGTGCTGCTATACAAGTTCCTAAAACGATCCCCCTTTCATCAATTGTCAAAATGGGATAATATTTTTTGAAAACAATAGCTCTATCTAAAAAATGTTTTTTTAAAATTCTTAACTGAATACTTTTTCCTTGAAAAACAATCCTTTCTAATTGATTGACGTTTTCATCATAAATTTCATCGTATGGAATAATTTTTATATTCATAAAAAACTATTTTAATTTCCCTTTTCTACAACTTTCTTACTGAAAAAACATGATACATTTTAGTAGATTCCCGCTCATCATACAGTTTAATTTCCCAATCTTTTTTTGATAATTTCACAAGCTCCTCATTGGTCAATGAGTTTCGTAAAAAACTGCGAAAAACAATATTATTGCTTTTGTCTTCCATACAATATTCAATTAATTTCTCTAGATATAGAAATGATTCAAAACTTAAAATATCGGAAACGGAATAAAAAATTGGACACTCCAATTTTTTATTATTACTTTTAATCAATTCAAGCAAATCACCATGCCAATATTCAATTTCGATTTCTTCATTTACTATACGATTTTGAATATTATTTATTATTTTTTTTTGCAATGAAGGAGGTAGATGTTCTTCTTTCATTTCCTTTAAACTTCCTTTAAAAATAAGATGCATCATAAAATTTGAAGCGACCTTTCCTTCCATTATTATTTTTGTTATTGCTTCAGGTATCTTTTTGTTTCTGGCATCTGCACTAATAAATGCGGAATCTCTATTGCCAAATAATCGATAGATCCATTTTTGAGAAAAAAAATAGGCAATCATTTTCCATAGTAATTTTGGAAAATGTCTTGATTGAAAATTTTCATTTTTAAAAATTAAATAAAATTTTTCACCTAAAAAAAAGGTTAGAATTGGTCTAATTCGATTCAAAAATTTTTCAAAATGCCCTACATTTAAAATTCCTTCTTCAATAATGGATTTATTGTTCTCCCAATACAATCTACAACTACTTGTTAATTCATTTTTTATAGATTCAAAATAAGTATTCCTAATATTATTTTGAACCTTATCATGGCCTATAAATTTTAAATAATCATCGGTTGAATATTTGGTTAACACTGCTAATTTTAATTGTAATAGGAAGATCGCTTCAATGTTTGAATCTACAATGATCATTTTTTTAACAAAAACATTATCTAATAAAGCCAATACACGTTCACCACTTCCAGCAATGGCTATTACCGTAGGGTAATTTTCTTGTTGTAGTAATTGTCTTTCTATAGAATTATCTTCGTTTACATGAGAATAATATATCATAATAAATTAAAGATAACATTCCTTGTTATTCCAAACTTCCATAATAGTCATGATTAATTTATCAATGTCTTTTTTTGTATGTGTTGCCATAAAACTTATCCTGAAACGCTGATTATTTATTGCTACTGCCGGGTATTCGATTGCGTTTATGAAAATATTCTTTTGATGAAATAAATATGCTGCTTTTCGTATATTCATTTTAACTGGTAATTTTAGCGTAATTATCGCAGCCTCTGGTTGGGCACAAAACTCATAATCTTTTAATTTTTCAACAGCATATTTTACATTGTCCAATAGCTGTAATTGTAGATGTGGTTCTTTTTTCATGACTTCTAATCCTCCTAATACTGCAGCCGCAACAGTCGGAGGAATAGATGCCGAAAACACATACGGATGTGCATGAAATCGAAGGTAATTTATTACATCTTGAGCTCCGGTCAGAAAGCCTCCACAAACTGAAAACACTTTACTGAAAGTCCCCATGTTCAAAAACACAGAATCACTGCAATCAAAAAGTGAGGCAGTCCCACTTCCATTTTTACCCAAAACCCCTGTTCCATGGGCATCGTCAACAATAAGTTTCGCATTGTATTTTTGACATAAATTTGCTATTTCATCTAACTTAGCCAAATCACCATCCATAGAATAAACACCTTCAACACAAACATAAATATCACCTATTATTTTTTGATAATTTTGAATAAGCTCCAATTCTAATTCATGAATATTGTTGTGTGAAAATTTTACTGATTTTGCTTTTGTGAGTTTAAGACCGTCATAAAATGAAATATGACTTAATTCATCATAAAGTATTAAATCATGTTGTTGCGCCAAAGTACCAACAAGAGCCAAATTAGCCATGAACCCTGAAGAAAATAACATCGTCGCTTCTTGATTTTTAAATAAGGATAATTGTGTTTCTGTTTCCTCTATTAATTTTACATACCCGTTTAAAAGAGGGGGACCCCCAATTCCGCAACCGTACTCATCAACAGCTTTTTTTACTCTTAATTTTACATGAATGTGATTTGCTAAGCCCAAATAATTATTAGAAGCAAACATAAGCATCTTACGTTGTTTACCTGTAAATGGATCCTTTATAGTCACTTCTCTATCAGATGCTGAAAGAATGCTTCTCAAATAGGTAAGTTTTTCTGTTACCAATAACTCATTAAAATTAGAAACCCTATCCTCCAATTTTTGGTTTCTTTCCAATAATTGAATCCGTTGACGATTTTGATTTTGTTCTAACATAATAAAAATGTTTACTTACCAATTAGCATCTTGTTTCATTAACAAATCAAAATACAATTGAATGTTACTATTACATTTATGAAATAGATTTGGTATTACAGCTGGTTGACATTTGATCGTTTTATTATTTGAAATAAATTGAATTTTTTTATTTGATACAATTTCGCCAATAAAAATAGGTGTCCAATTATCAGCCCTACATGCATCCTCAAATTCTTTTTGTTTGCTTACCGGTATAGAAAATAACAATTCATATTCTCCATGTGGACCAGCGAGGAATATCCAAAGTGGCAATTTTGATGCTTTTTCTATTTTTAAGACTTCATCATGCACAATGTTTTGTAAGGATCCAACCAAATTAAACCCAACATGGTTAATTTCGGATAAAACGGAAAGTGCTGGAAATAAACCGTCGCTTGTATCCATACATGCGGTCGCATAATCGCTTATTAACTTGCTTTCTCTGAGTCTGGCGGTTGGTTGATATTTTATTTTAATTGAATTATCAAAATATTGGGCATAAGCAAATGCATTTCCTAAACCTAACTTTCCCGTTGAGTATAACATCTCGCCGGCCGTCATTTTTTTTCTAAACAAAGTTTTTTCTCTATCCGCGATTGTACCAATCCCTGTCGTGACAATTGCTATTGAAGAATCATAATTTGTATCTCCACCAAGAATATTTACCTGATAGATTTTACAGGCATTATTAATCCCTTTTTGAAAATGTCTAAACCATACCTTATCAATTTCATAAGGTATTTGTATTGAAAGTAAAATTCCAAAAGGTAAAGCTCCAACAGCTGCCAAATCACTTATAGTTACGGTAATAGACATCCATCCAATAAGAAATGGGTCAACATAAAGTTTTTTATTTATTTCTTCATGGATACCATCAATTTTTAATACTAAATATTGAATTGACTTATTATTAAACTCAATTATTTCAGCATCAGACTCAAGAAAATTATTAATTTGCCATGGGTGCCTAGAAAAAGCACTGGCAATTGCTCTCACATTTTTTACTTCGTAATCTTCTATTTGCTTCATAATTCACATTATTAATTACACTTAGTATTTTTAAAATACTGGTAAACAAAGAATAAATGAGATATAGCAATTAAATATTGAATAATATTTTTAAGTCAAAAGACATTGTTTTGAGCAAAGTGAAACTAAAGATACAATTTTTTTCATTTAGCCTTTATAAAAAAATCAAGTTATAAGAAGCAATTTTGACAGGACAAGTTTTACAAAATTCTTTGGATGACAATGGAAGATTGCCAAGATGGAATGTGGCTTTCTAAATAAATTTTAGAATAAACTATATAAGAGCTTTACTTTGGTAAGGCTTTTTTTATACTACAAATTTTATAAAACGCCTAAATAATCTATATTTGTACCTCAGAAAATGAACAAGCCCAAACAATAATATGAAATGAGCATCACTGAAAATGGATGTAAGAACCAATTCAGTTTTATGCAAAATACATATAACCATAAAAAAAATATTATTTAAACATGAAATTACTAGAAGGAAAAGTAGCCATCATAACAGGCGCAAGTCGCGGAATCGGAAAAGGTGTTGCGGAAGTTTTTGCAAAACACGGAGCAAATATTGCCTTTACTTATAGCTCATCAGTAGAATCAGCTTTGGCATTGGAAAATGAATTGAATGCTCTTGGAATTAAAGCCAAAGGATACCAATCCAACGCAGCTGATTTCAATGAAGCACAAACATTCGTGGATGCTGTTTTAGCTGAATTCGGAACAGTTGACATCCTAATCAACAACGCCGGAATTACTAAAGACAATCTATTAATGAGAATGTCTGAGGCTGATTTTGATCAAGTAATTGATGTGAATTTGAAATCGGTTTTCAATATGACCAAAGCGATTCAAAAAACCTTCTTGAAGCAACGTGCGGGTTCTATCATCAACATGAGTAGTGTTGTGGGTGTAAAAGGTAATGCTGGACAAACTAATTATGCTGCTTCTAAAGCTGGAGTTATTGGTTTCTCTAAATCAGTGGCACTTGAATTAGGTTCCCGTAATATCCGTTGTAATGTTATTGCTCCAGGGTTTATTGAAACTGAAATGACAGCCAAATTAAACGAAGATGTCGTGAAAGGATGGAGAGATGGAATTCCATTAAAACGTGGCGGAACGACAGATGATGTTGCTAACGCTTGTCTTTTCTTCGCTTCAGATATGAGTGCATACGTTACCGGTCAAGTTCTAAATGTTTGTGGAGGAATGCTTACTTAATATTTAATTAAAGGAATTAAAAATTCAAAGATTTAAAGATTTCTGAACAGTTTATCAGTCTTTTAATCCTTTAATTTTTAAATATTTCAATCAAAAATAAATGACAACAAACACCATTCTATTAATTCTACTTTCTTTGTTAGTATCAGGTGGTTTGTCATTTTATCAATATTTTTATAAAGCCAAAAACAAATCGAAACTCAATTTGTTTTTGGCTTTTTTACGTTTTTTATTCATTTTTGGAATTTTATTACTTTTAATTAATCCAATAATCAATAGAAACACATTTGAAACTATCAAAACTCCTTTACCTTTAGTAATGGATAATTCGAGCTCGATAGCTTTTTTGAATGCGAAAGAAAAGACATTGGAACTTTATGAAAAGCTCTCTTCTAATAAAGCTTTACAAGAAAAATTTGATATTCAATCCTATCGATTTGACAGTGAATTTCAACAATCAGAGCAATTTGATTTTAAAGGAACACAAACCAATCTGGATAAAATTGGACAAGATTTAAAAAAAATCAACAAAAATGTAGCTTTCCCTACGGTAATCATTACAGACGGAAACCAAACAACCGGTAATGATTATGTGTACAGTTTTGATTCTAATAATAAAGTCTATCCGATTATTGTAGGCGATACCGCAACGGTACTGGATTTAAAAATTGATCAAATAAATGTCAATAAATATGCATTCCACAAAAATAAATTCCCTGCAGAAATATTTATTCAGTACTCCGGAAACAAAAACATAACAGCTAATTTTAGTATTTCACAAGGGAATTCTGTTTTGAGTAAGCAAAGTGTTGCATTATCACCGGCAAAAAAATCAGTAATCATCAATACTCTTTTACCAGCAGATCAAATAGGATTGCAACTGTTTAAGGCAACTGTTTCATCTAATGAAAAAGAGAAAAATACCTATAATAATACCAAAAATTTTGCGGTTGAAGTAATTGATCAAAAGACAAATATAGCTATTGTATCGGCAATAAATCACCCCGATATTGGTGCTTTGAAGCGATCCATAGAATCTAATGTTCAACGAAAAGTAACGATAGTTAAACCCGAATCAATCAGTTCGTTAGAAGATTATAATATTCTTGTATTCTATCAACCAACAGCTGCTTTTAAATCCGTTTTTGAAAATGCCGCAACAGCAGGGATTAACACCTTTATCATCACTGGAACCAATACTGATTTTACATTTTTAAACCAACAGCAAAATAATTTGGTTTTTAAAATGAGTGGGCAAAAAGAAGATTATTTAGCTGGATTTAATCCCCAATTTAATCTCTTTGCAATTGACAATATCGGTTTTGAAAATTTACCTCCTTTACAGAATGCTTTTGGTACGGTAAGTACGAATGGTGATGTATCTGTTTTACTTTCGTCAAAAATCAGAAATATAGATACGAATGCTCCTTTGCTGGCTTTTACCGAAAATAAAGGCAAACGGACTGCTTTTCTTTTAGGTGAGAATAGTTGGAAATGGCGTTTGCAAAGCCATATCGATAATCAGTCTTTTGTAAAGTTTGATGTATTCATGGATAAAACTATTCAGTTTTTGGCTTCCAACAGTTCTAAAAAGTCTTTGATTGTTGAACATGAAAACTTTTATAATTCAGGAGAAGCAATCGAAATTCTGGCGCAATATTTTAACAAAAATTACGAGTTTGACGACAAAGCACGTTTAACGATTGCCTTAACCAACATCAAAACCAAGCAGACTAAAAATTACGATCTACTTAGAGGAACAAATTCTTATAAAGTTAATTTAGACGGACTCGCAGCAGGAAGTTATAATTTTTATGTAAAAGAATTGAATTCAAAAACCACTTATTCCGGGCATTTTGAAATTTTGGATTTTGATATTGAAAAACAATTTGTAAATCCGGACAGAGAAAAATTGACGCAATTGGCAGACCAAACAATGGGAAAAGCATATTATCCGGACCAAGTGGATGCTTTGATAAAAACACTTGTGGAAAACGAAGAATACAAAGCCATTCAAAAAGATATTGTTACCAAAACACCATTAATAGATTGGGTTTGGCTACTAATTTTTATTGCTGTTTTACTTTCAACAGAGTGGTTTATCCGAAAATACAATGGATTGTTGTAAATTTAAATTCCATTTCATACAAAAATCACACCTATGGATTTTAGACTTAAAGTGTTTTACACCGTAGCCGCCCGATTAAGTTTTACAAAAGCTGCGACAGAATTGTTTATCACACAACCGGCTGTTTCAAAACACATTCAAGAATTGGAAGAGCAATACAAAATCAAACTTTTTGAAAGAAATGGTTCTCGAATTGCTTTGACAAACGCTGGCGAAGTTTTACTAAAACATACTAAAAACATATTTGAAATTTATCGGGAGATTGATTTTGATATGAGTGCACTAATCAATCAACAACAAGGGCTCTTGCGCTTAGGTGCCAGTACAACTATTTCACAATATATCATTCCGCCTCTTTTGGCACGTTTTCACCAAAAACTGCAAGATATCAAGGTGAATCTTCTTAACGGGAATACGGAACAAATTGAAAACGCTTTATTAAAGAAAGAAATTGAAATAGGAATTGTGGAAGGGCAATCCAAAAACCCAGCTATTAAATACACAGAGTTTTTAAAAGATGAATTGGTTTTGGTCTGCAGCAGTAAAAATCCATTAGCCCATAAAGAAGAAATTAGTCCCGAAGATCTTAAATCCATGTCATTTGTACTAAGAGAACAAGGGTCTGGAACACTTGAAGTTATTGAATATGCTTTGAAACCTTTTGATATTAAACTTTCTCAATTAAAAATTGAAATGCAATTGGGAAGTACCGAAAGTATTAAATCCTATTTAATGAACTCTGATTGTGTGGCGTTTATTTCAATTCATGCCATAGAAAAAGAACTGAAAAATCAGGAAATGATTATTCTTGATGTCAATGATTTAAGTATGGAACGTTTTTTTTACATCATAACTTTGCAAGGAAAAGCAGATGCCCTTTCAGAATTGTTCATTAGAAACATATCTAGTTATTATAACCTAAAGTTATAGTAGATTATATTTTACAATTGGTTAAAATCAATTTATAAACTGACCTTTGTATAGTAATAATTCAACGACTATACATTGGAACCAAATCAAAAAATACTTCAGAAAAGCCCATTTACCCTTTTCGAAATAAATAAAAGTGGACAACAAATCATTTTTATAGCGCTTATATTGTTTTGCATGAGTTCTTATGTTTTCCCACCGGTAGCCTTATTGATGGGATTAATTATAGCCAATCTTTTCGGGCATCCTTTTTTGCATTTGAATCACAAAGCAACGAATGTCCTTTTACAAATTTCTGTGGTTGGATTGGGCTTTGGAATGAATGTCTATAGTGCTATTTCAGCAGGAAAAGACGGCTTTCTGTTTACCGTTGCATCCATAATCAGTACTTTGGTTTTGGGAGCTTTTTTAGGCAAATGGTTAAAAATCGAGAAAAAAACATCCCATTTGATTTCTTGCGGAACCGCTATTTGTGGAGGAAGTGCCATTGCTGCTATTGCGCCTGTAGTCAAATCGAATGAAAATCAAACCTCAGTTGCTTTGGGAGTTATATTTATTCTGAATTCAGTTGCTTTGTTTTTGTTTCCGGTAATCGGGCATTATTTGAATTTATCGCAAAACCAATTCGGATTATGGTGTGCCATTGCGATTCACGATACCAGTTCAGTGGTTGGTGCAGCCAGTAAATATGGACCGGAGGCATTACAAGTCGCCACAACTGTAAAACTGGCGCGAGCATTATGGATTATTCCGGTGGCGCTGATTACTGCTTTTCTTTTTAAAAATAAATCCAGTAAAATAAAAATTCCTTATTTCATTGGCTTATTTATTTTGGCGATGGTCTTGAATACGTTTGTCCCGCAAACCGCTATTGTGGCACCGTATTTAGTTGGCATTGCTAAAATTGGTCTGAGTCTTACTTTGTTCTTAATAGGGGCGGGGCTAAATAGAAATGTTCTGAAATCTATTGGAATCAAACCTTTATTTCAAGGCAGTTTACTTTGGCTGCTTATTGCTGGCCTCACTTTGGTTTCAATCTTTTATCTTTATAATTAAATCCATTTATCAGGAGTTCTTGATAAACGTTTCCATTGTTTTCTTTTGATAACGTGAAATTGTAACCGAATATAATCGTATAAAAGAGCAATCAACAGAAAAAAGGCGGCAATAAAAAGCGTTTTGATTTCTAATATCCCATAGAGAAAACCTCCCGAGAAACAGCCAACAAAAAAGAAGGTAATAATGGACAATCTCAAATAAATACTGGTTTTTAGTTTTTTGGTCTCTTCAGGCTTTTTATAAAAAAACAGTTGTGATAATTCTATTCCTAAATCGGTAAAAAGTCCCGTTAAATGTGTTGTTCGAACTGTTGATTGCGAAATTTTTGTCACCAATGAGTTTTGGATTCCCATCGAAAAAAGCATCGAAAAAGCAATACTTTTGCCTTCAAAACTTGATAATTCCGACTGGGTTCCAAAGAAACCAACACCAATCAAAATCAAAATTTCCAATGAAATCGGAATAACATGTGATAAATCGGAATGCTTTTTTGAAATTAATTCCGCCAAAAAATTAGACGTAAAAGAACCGATCAAAAAGAAAATGGTAAATACAAAAAAAGTGATGGCCGCCGCATAATCTTTTTTTATTATTTCTTCGGCAAAGTAAGCAAAGTGACCAGTAACATTGGTCGTTAATGTTTTTATAGATAAAACTCCGGTCACATTAACAATACCTGCCACAAAGGATAACAAAGTTGCTAATCGTAAATTATGAATAAAAGTCCTGTTTTTTCCTTGATGGCGAAACATAGCAATAATTTATAAATCAAATTTACAACATATTATGTACTAAAAACCATATACAAAAAGGATTATTACATTTGATCTTTCTTTCTTTTTAACATATCTGAAGCCGTTTCATAATAGGATATAGTTTCCTTCACTAAATCAGGTCTTTCGTGCAGTAAAAGATTTTGATCGTAATAAATCTGAAAATCATTATTTTTAGCCACATCTGGTTTCATGCTCAATTGAAATTGTTTCACTTGTTGTTTTGGCGAAATAACCGTTAAAACATTATCTTTTATCAATCCCAAATCCTGATAAGTAGCTATTAATGCCCTTGGTTTATAATCTGTTTTAAAAACATCCTGACCGTAAAATTTAGTTCGATAATCAAAATGTAATAGTCCAAATAAGGTAGGCATAATATCTATTTGTGACATAAGTGTATTGTATTTTTGAGGCGTTACAAAACCTGGGCTGTAAATTAAGGCAGGAATTCTGTACTTATCAACAGGAAGCTTTGATTTTCCAGCGCTGGAAGCACAATGATCAGCAAGAATAACAAAAACAGTGTTAGAAAACCAAGGTTGTTTTTTGGCCATTTCAAAGAATTTTCGAATCGCAAAATCAGTATATTTTACACCGCCATCACGGGATTTGATATCACCCGGAATATCTATCTTCCCATTAGGATATGTAAAAGGCCTGTGATTGCTTACCGTCATAATATGATTGAAGAAAGGCTTGTTTTCTTTTGATTCTTGATTCATCACCCTGATGGCTTTATTATACATGTCTTCATCACAAACACCCCAAACATTATCAAAAGTAATTTCGTTTGGTTGAAACGTTTTCTTATCAACGATATCATATCCATTTCCGGAAAAGAAATCCTCCATATTATCAAAGAAAGCATCTCCACCATATAAAAATTTCACATTGTATCCTTTTTGTCTAAATACATTCCCGGTAGAGCATTTGTTTTTATTATCCTCTCTTTTCACTACGCTTTCACCTGCGGTAGGAGGCAAGCATAAAGTGACCGCCTCAAGGCCTCGGACAGTCCGATTACCTACAGCATAAAAATTAGTAAACTGTAAACTTTTTGTCGCTAAACTATCTAAAAAAGGAGTTAGATTTTTCTCGTTTCCATACATTTTCATAAAATCGGCACTGAAACTTTCAATCGTAATCAACACTACATTTTTGTGGTTTTCGGCACCATCATAGTTTATTTCTCTTGTCGTGTTTTCTCCCGAAATAGCCGGTATTTGATGCCTTAGCACAGCGTAAGCTTCAGTATTGGGAATCGTTTTATAAAATTTAAAATAATCCAACTCACTATGGATAAATGCGAAATAGAATCTGTAAACACCGTTGGATTGTAATTCATTAGCGAAACTATTTTGTGAATTTTCTTTGTCTGCTAAAAAAGGAATCGCCAAAAAAGAAACTGCGAATAGAGTCAAATAAATTCCCGAAATTTTAATTTTTTCAACAATAGAAGGAATGTTCTCGATATAATTTTTTGATTGTTTTACAATAAAATAAGTTACAAAAGCGGCAATAATAAATAAGCCTGAAAATAAAGGGATTACCGGATAAGATTGCATAATATTTCCAATAACTTCATTGGAATAAACCAAATAGTTCACCGCAATAAAATTATATTTCACACCAAACTCGTTCCAGAAAAGATATTCACTTATTGCATTTTGCAAAATAAGAACAACAAAAAGGAAAATGACGAAAGTGAATAACCAAGATCTAATCTTGGCTCGGTATTTTGGAAGAAATAGTAACAAACCAAAGAGAAGTGTTTTTACAGAGATAAAAATCGTTCCAATTTTCGGTAAAGCGCCTCCATACTCATTGAGAATAGTATTCCCAAAAGAAACATATAACAGTAAAGCCACTAACAGTCCGAAAATTATATAGCCCGTCGGCTTCAGGTACTTTGAATCGGATATAAAAATAAGATACAGCCATAGAAAACCGCTAACCACCATGAAAACAAAGAAATCGGATAGCACTCCAAATACAAAAATTTTAATTGTATCTGTCCAAACAAATGACGATTGTGTAATAGGATGGAAGAGTAGAACAACTCTAAGAATCAGACTAACCGAAATGTAAAAAAGGGTAAGATTATAAAAAGGAGAGATTTTCTTAAACAACTGCATATTTCTTTTATTGGAGGACAAATGTAACTGCATTATTCACAATTGTTTTTTAAGATTTGCTTAATTTAAACCAAAATTAAAATTCGCTTAAAATATATTGATGAATTCTTAGTTTAGGGAATAAATGAATAATTTTACCCGAATGTTTTAAATACTAAAGTTTCCATGAAAAAATCAATAATTGTCCTGTTTCTCTTTATAGCAACATTTTCTTATTCCCAAAACTGGAAAGTTAATTTTGATGATGCAAAAGCAGAAGCAATCAAAGAAAATAAAAACATCCTTCTGGTCTTTTCAGGTTCAGACTGGTGTGCACCTTGCATGAAATTAGATAAAAACGTTTGGAAATCAGAAGAATTCAAAATAGAATCTGAAAAAAAATGGGTTATTTATAAAGCTGATTTTCCAAAAAAGAAAGCCAATCAATTATCTGCTGAACTAACCGAGAGCAATAAGAAGTTAGCTGAAAAATACAATAAAAACGGTAGTTTCCCATTAGTTGTTCTTTTGGACAAAACAGGAAAAGTAATCGGTATGACGGGATTTAAAAATGTTTCTGCGGCAGAATATATTCAACTCATTCATTCATTCGAGAAATAATGAAAAAAGCGGCACTAATTGGCCTTCTGCTAATCACATTCAACTCGTTTGGACAAATTGCCCATAAAAGAAAATTGTCCATGTTAGGCAGTCCATTTGAGGTTACCGTTGTCGCAAATGACACCGTAAAGGCAAATGAATATATAGATTTGGCTGTAGCTGAAGTAAAAAGAATAGAAAACTTAATTTCTGATTGGATTCCTACCACACAAATTTCAGAAGTCAACCGAAACGCAGGTATAAAACCAGTCAAAGTAGATGCCGAAGTTTTTGACTTGGTTGGACGCTCCATTAAGATTTCCGAAATTACCTCCGGTGCTTTTGATATTTCTTATGCATCAATGGACAAAATCTGGAAATTTGACGGAAGTATGAAAGCAATGCCAACAGAAGAAGCCATCAAAAAATCAGTTGCCAAGATTGGTTATAAGAATATCATTTTAGACAAAAAAGAACAAACCATTTTCCTTAAATTAGAAGGGATGAAATTAGGGCTTGGCGGTATTGGTCAGGGATTTATTGCTGATAAAGTAAAGGAACTATTGGCTGCTAAAGGCTGCACATCCGGAATAATAAATGTTTCAGGGGATATTAATGCATGGGGAAAACAACCTGATGGAAAACCTTGGACAGTAGGTATTGTAAATCCATTGAACAAAAATAAAATATTCGCCACATTTCCATTAGAAAACAGCTCTGTTGAAACATCCGGCAATTACGAAAAATTTGTTGTTTTTAATGGAATACGCTATTCTCATATTATTGATACCCGAACAGGATATCCGGCTACCGGTGTTGCCAGTGTATCTGTTTTTGCTAAACAAACTGAGATTGCCGATGCCTTAGCTACCGGTATTTTTGTACTGGGAGTCGATGTTGGTTTGGATTTGGTAAATCAATTAAAAGGAATTGAATGCATTATAGTTGATGACAAAGGCAAAATTCATTCTTCAAAAGGAATAGACGTTAAGAAATATGAACAATAAAACCATTACTAAAATGATACAAAAAATAGCTTTTGTGTTTTTGATACTGTTGTCCTTACAATCTTGCAATTCAGTAAAAGAATACGAAAAAGTCGCCATTAATGATCCTGACATGAAACTGTCTGCCAGAACCACCGAAAGATATGAAACTGCTTTTCAAGTATACAGAGAAGCGGCTGCTGGTGCCAATGGAGGAAAATCGGGTGGGGGATGCGGTTGTAATTAAGTTATCGGCAACCAAAAAATTAAAATCTAATACCAATTACATTTAAAATGAAAATAAAAATTGCATTGCTTTCGTTACTCTTCAGCGCTATGGCTTTTGCCCAAGAGGGTGATTCTTTAGCAGGTTTTAAAAAAAGAGTCTTAGAAAGTACCGAAGTTGATTTTTTGGCCAGTTATTACAAACAGGATGGAGATCATTCTGCGGTTTCGGGTGGAATTGGTTCTGAAGAACTGACGGATATCACTTCAAACATAGTGGTAGCCATGCCTATGAATGATGATGATGTATTGACAATAGATTTGGGTATATCCGCTTATTCATCTGCTTCTTCTAGTAATATAAATCCATTTAATGCTACAGGCGCATCTGGCAGCGGAGAAGATGATGATCCAGGACAAAATGGCTCAACAGAACCTTATGGAACTCCGTGGCAGGCATCTTCCGGCGCATCCAAAAGTGATCAGCTAGTGGCTCTGACGGCCAATTACAGCCACAGCAGTGATTCGAGAAATTTTATCTGGAATGCTGATGTTTCTTTTTCAAATGAATACGATTATACATCAGTAGGTTTTGGTGGTGGAATCGCTTCTCTTTTCAATGATAAAAACACCGAATTGAGTGTAAAAGCTAATGTATATTTAGATCAATGGAGACCCATTTATCCAACTGAACTACATGAGTATTCCATTTATGGTTCTGATTTCCTGAATCAGGGATATTTTAATGGCGTGACCGTTTGGAATCAAAACGGACAATCAACAACCAATTATTTACCCTCTGCGTTCGAAACCGTTTCTAAAGTAAATAGAAATTCCTATTCCGCTTCATTTGGTCTTTCGCAAGTGCTGACAAAAAAACTACAATTTTCAGTATTTTTTGATGTCTTACAGCAACAAGGATTATTGTCCACACCCTATCATCGAATTTATTTTGCCGACAAAGAAAATTACTATATCGGACAACCACAATATATAGACAATTATGAAAGTCCAAGTAATACAGGGGTTTATAAACTGGCGGATGATATCGAAAGATTACCGGATACCCGTTTTAAAATACCTTTGGGGGCAAGATTGAATTATTATATGAACGAAAGAGTCGTATTAAGAACCTATTATCGCTTTTATTCAGATAATTGGGATGTTCAATCGCATACAGCCAGTATAGAACTCCCGGTAAAGATATCGGACAGATTTACCATTTTTCCAATGTATCGCTATTACACTCAAATCGCATCAAAATATTATGCGCCTTATGAAACCCATTTATCAACGGAAGAATTTTACACATCCGACTCTGATTTAGCTGAATTTGATGCCAATCAGTATGGTTTTGGAGTCAGTTATACGGATATTTTTACTGGAGGAAAAGTTTGGAAATTTGGCTTGAAAAATGTTGATTTCAGATTCAACCACTACCAAAGAAGCGATAATTTAACTGCAAACATTGCCACTATTGGCTTCAAGTTTATAATGCAATAAATAATGAAAATTCTAATAGTTGAAGACGAAATAGGAATCGCTAATTTTCTTAAACAAGGTTTAGAAGAAGAAGGTTATGAGGTTTTGGTTGCCAACGATGGTAAAACCGGTTATGAATTGGCTTTAAGCCAAAAAGTAAATATAATTCTTCTGGATTGGATTTTACCAGAAATGACAGGAATTGAAGTATGTAAATCAATCCGAAAAACAGATTCAAAAACTCCAATTATCTTTCTTACCGCAAAAGATACGGTTCAGGAAACAATTGAAGGTTTGAAAGCAGGGGCCAATGATTATATGAAAAAACCTTTCAGTTTTGATGAATTGGTGGAGCGCATTAAAATTCATTTCAGAAATGAAAATGAAAACGATGAGTTGAGTCTTGGAAATATCAAAATCATTAAATCGAAACACCAAATTCTTGTTGATAATCAAGAAATAACATTTACGCAAAGAGAGTTCGAATTATTAGTCTACCTCATAAAAAACAAGGGGAAAGTTTGTACTCGAAACCAAATTATAGAGGATGTTTGGGACATTCATTTCGAATATGATACTGGCGTAATTGATGTTTTTATGAATGCCATTCGAAAAAAACTAAACCTCAATAAGGAAGTAGAGCTTATCAAGACTATTCGAGGAGTCGGGTATATTGCTAATGACTTAAACTAAGATATGTTCTCATTTTCATACAAAAACAGAATCGCTTTCAATTACATCCTGAGCACAGGATTATTGATTTCTGTGGTCTTTTTTGTAATTTATCAAATAATTGATTTCAGTGTCAACACACATATCAATGATGATATCCAAGCGGAAGTTGAAAAACACCTTGAAGAAATTGAAATCGACAGAAACAATACCTATTTGATTCAGGTAGATCAATGGCGGGCGAGAGAACATAATACCGTAAATGTGAATCCGGTTTTTGTCCAGTTTTTTGATATTGATAATAAACTGATTGATAAATCCCCAAATCTTAAAGGGCTTCAGCTCAAAATGTATGATGAAAAATTAGATAATTCATTTATTGACACCTACTTAAACAGTAAACCAATCCGTCAAATACAAGTTCCTCTTTTTGATAATAAAAAAGTAGTAGGCCATCTTTTTGTAGCTATGTCTCTGGATGATGCGACCATGATTCTAACGAATCTGAGAAACACTCTTTTTGTTGCTTTTCCTTTAATTCTGATTGTTTTGTTTTTGATTGCTCGATTAATTGCAGGCCGAAGTATCAGACCTGTAGCCATAATAACTGAAACTTCAGGCAGAATAACTAGGGATAATCTCAAAGACCGGATTGTTTTACCTCAAAATAAAGACGAATTGTATGTGCTTTCCAAAACAATAAATGATTTATTGGATCGTATTGAAAACGCAGTTGAGCGAGAAAAACAGTTTACTTCAGATGCTTCCCATGAGCTTAGAACACCACTGACCGTTCTGAAGGGAACACTTGAAGTACTGATTAGAAAACCCCGTAGCCAATCGGAATACGAAGATAAAATCAACTTTTGTATCTCTGAAGTCAACCGATTAAATAATCTCGTTGATCAATTATTGTTATTAGCCAGGTTCGAAAACCAAAAGCAAAGTTTAAAGATTGAAAAAGTATATTTGAATGCCTTAATTTTAGATATTCTAACACTTTATTCCGGAAAATTAAATGCAAAAAAAATAAATTTAAAGCATTCTTTTTCGGATAATTATTACATTAACTCTGATAATTATCTGGTATCGATTATTATCAGCAATATTATTTCCAATGCCATAAAATATACTAATGAAAATGGCAAAATTTCGATCACTCTTTCCCATAAAAACGACAAAACCATCTGCACCATATCAGACAACGGAATCGGGATTTCAAAAGATGATTTAGATAAAATATTTAATCCATTCTATCGTTCCAACGCGACCAATCATCCTGAAATTAAAGGTTCCGGTTTGGGCTTATCAATAGTAAAACGATTAGCACAATTGCTTAATACTAAATTTGAAATTCATAGCGAAATCAATAAGGGCACAACAATTATTTTAAGCTTTGATTAAGCACACCTTAAGGAGTTCTTAAGATAATCCTTATATTTATACTTTACTTTTGGTATAAACAAAATAAGGTCAAAATGCTCGAAAAAATCATCGCTTTCAGTTTAAAAAACAAACTTATCATATTGCTTTTCACTCTTGGAGTATTGGTTTTTGGTTTGTTTTCAGTGTTCCAAATTTCGATTGGAGCCGTTCCTGATGTGACGAACAATCAAGTTCAAGTTATTACTACTTCCCGTAATCTTTCTACACAGGACATTGAGCAATTTATTACCTATCCTGTTGAAATTGAAATGGCCAATTTACCAGGAGTACAAGAAATTAGATCTGTTTCTAAATTTGGATTATCAGTGGTAACCATTGTTTTTGACGAAAATCTGGGAACTTATTTACCACGACAACTTATCGCCGAAAAAATAAAGGCAGCTTCTGAGAAGATACCACAGGGTTTTGGTACACCTGAAATGGGTCCGATTACAACTGGATTGGGAGAAATCTATCAGTATACATTAGAGGTCAAACCTGCATTTAAAAATAATTATTCCGTAACCGATTTGCGAACCATCCAGGATTGGGTGGTAAAACGTCAATTATCAGGAATAAAAGGCGTAGTAGAAATCAATACTTGGGGCGGTTATTTAAAACAATATGAAATCGCCATCAATCCTTCTGGTTTGAAAGCGATGAACATCACTATGACCGACGTTTTCACCGCTTTGGAAAAAAATAATAGTATTGCCGGCGGGGCTTATATCGAAAAAGTAAATCAAAGTTATTTCATTCGTGGGGAAGGAAAAGTTAATTCACTGCAAGACATTGAAAACATTGTAGTTAAAAACACCAACGGATTACCTGTTTATGTCAAAAATGTAGCTCAAGTTCGTTATGGACATGCCAATCGTTTTGGCGCAATTACCGGAAATGGTGAAGGAGAAAAAGTGCTTGGTCAAGTTATGATGCTTAAAGGGGGAAATTCGAAACAAGTAATTAATGACGTTAAAGACAGGGTAGCCGAAATTCAAAAAACACTTCCTGAAGGTGTTTATATCAATGGATTTCTGGAACGCAGCGAATTAGTTGGAAAAACTACTTTCACAGTGGCCGAAAACTTAATTTTAGGTTGTTTAATCGTAATTTTCGTAGTCGTTTTATTATTAGGAAACTGGCGTTCAGGATTGGTAGTCGCTTCTGTCATTCCGCTGTGTTTGTTGTTTGCGATTTCGTTTATGAATATTTTAGGCATCGATGCTAATTTAATGAGTTTGGGAGCTATCGATTTTGGGATTATCATTGATGGTGCTGTAATTATCGTGGAGTTTATCGCTTTTCAGATTGCCAGTAAATCGGATCATTTAGTCGATCTTCCCAAAGAGGAACGTCAGCTGGAAATTGACCAGATCACTTATAAAAGTGCTTCTAAAATGATGAATTCGGCTATTTTTGGCCAATTGATTATTTTGATTGTTTTTATTCCGATTCTTTCTCTAACGGGAATCGAAGGAAAAATGTTCAAACCAATGGCTATGACATTTAGTTTTGCTTTGGTCGGAGCCATGATTTTCTGTTTTACATATGTCCCTGTTGTTTCGTCTCTATTTTTGAAACCAAAGGCGGAAAATCCAAATTCAATTTCAAGCAAGCTAATCAATAAACTTAATAATTTCTATTTGCCTATAATTTCCTGGGCATTAAAAAACACAAAAAAAGTACTATACGGTGCCTTGGGATTATTACTACTGGCTGTTGGATTATTTACCACTATGGGGGGTGAATTTATCCCAACACTTGATGAAGGGGATTTTGTTATCCAGCCCGTTCTTAAAACAGGGACTTCATTATCTAAAACTATCGCTACAACCACCAAAATTGAGAAAATTATCCTGAAAAATTTCCCTGAAGTTGAACAGGTTGTCAGCAGAATAGGTGCAGCGGAGGTGCCAACAGATCCTATGTCAATGGAAGAAAGTGATATTATTGTGAAACTTAAACCAAAATCCGAATGGGTTTCGGCGGCCAGCAAAGACGAATTAGCAGATAAAATCAAGGCTGCAATTGAAGCCCAGATTCCAAATATGGAAATTGAGTTTACGCAGCCCATTGAAATGCGTTTCAACGAATTGATATCCGGAACCCGTTCAGATGTAGCCGTTAAGATCTTTGGAGAAGATTTGGATGTTTTAGCCCGAAAAGCACACGAAATAGAAGAAGCAATAAAAAATGTACCAGGTGCTTCAGATATTATTATTGAAAAAACGGAAGGACTGCCACAAATGTTTGTTCAATACGACCGTTCCAAAATAGCGCGATATGGACTTAATATTGCTGATTTAAACGAAATGATTGCACTTAGTTTTGCCGGCAAGACTGTTGGAAATGTTTTTGAAGGGGAAAAACGTTTTGATATGGTTATTCGTTTGAATGAAACGAACCGACGTGATATTGAAGACCTTCAAAATTTATATGTTTCAGTTCCAAATGGGGAACAAATTCCGTTAAGTGAATTGGCTAAAATTGAGTACACAGAAGGACCTGCCAAAATATCAAGGGACAACACCAATAGAAGAATTGTTGTTGGAATCAATGTAAGAAACCGTGATTTACAAAGTGTTGTTACCGACATCCAAAATATTGTAGATACAAAAATTAAACTTCCTGCAGGTTATTACGTGAAATATGGTGGCCAGTTTGAAAACCTTCAAAGTGCCAAAGCCCGTTTAATGATAGCTGTTCCAATTGCTTTATTTTTGATATTCATCTTATTGCATTTTGCCTTTGGCTCTATTAAAGAAGCTTTGATGGTGTACTCTGCCATACCACTTTCAGCAGTTGGTGGTGTATTGTTTTTATGGATACGAGATTTACCATTCAGTATTTCGGCAGGTGTTGGATTTATTGCTCTTTTCGGAATCGCAGTTCTAAATGGAATTGTGCTAATCGAACATTTTAAAGAACTCAAACATCAAGGGATGACAGATATGGATGAATTAATTTTAAAAGGAACGACAGACAGATTACGTCCTGTTTTATTAACAGCGGCAGCAGCAGCTTTGGGATTTTTACCAATGGCTATTTCTTCTTCGGCTGGAGCTGAAGTGCAAAGACCACTGGCAACCGTTGTCATCGGGGGATTATTCACAGCAACTATATTAACCATGATTGTTCTACCCATTCTATTTAAAGTTTTGGCCGAAAAAGAATTCAAAAAACCAAAATTCAAATCGCGTAAGAAATCATCTTATATCATTTTGTTCCTGTTAAGTACGTCCTTTTCTTTTTCACAAAATACAAATCCGGAACTGGAAAGTTTGATTACAAAAGCTTTAGAAAACAATAAAGGAATCAAAGCAGCTCAACTGCAGACTGAAAAAGTAAAAGCAACCATAAAAACGGCCAATACATTTGATAAAACCAATATTTATTACAGTTATGATCAAAATAATCTTGCCACAAATAATGTCCCTTTAAAAGTATTTGGTGTACAGCAGCGATTTGCTTTCCCCACAGTGTATGGAGCCCAAAAGAATGTATACGCCTCTGAATATGAAAGAGAAAAAGCGAATTATGATATTCAAAAAAATAAACTTTCATTAGAAGTGTCAAAAGTATATGAGCATATTGTCTATTTGCAACATCAAGAAAAACTGTATCATTATTTGGATAGTTTGTACCAAAATTTCTCCAAGGCAAGCGACAGACGATTTGAATTAGGTGAGACTAATTACTTAGAAAAAATTACCGCGCAATCTAAATTCAGACAAATCAGATCGAAGCTTTCACAGATCGATATGGAGAAAAAATCGCAGTATGAAATTTTAAATTCTTTAGTACAATCAGAAGAAAAAATCGAAGTAAAAAAGATTCAAATCGAACCACTTAACAACTTAACAAATACCTCAAGTAGATTATTATATAATACTTATTTAGAGAGTATTACTAAAAATTACAAATCACAAATTTCATTACAAAAACAACATTGGTTACCTGATGTGAATCTAGATTATTTTCAAGGAAAAAATACCGGATTATCAGAATCCTTGTATGGATTTCAGGTAGGATTGGCAGTTCCAATATTGTTTTCAGGAAATGTTTCAAAAACAAAAGTAGCTGAACTCGAATTACAAAGTTGGGAACAACAAAAACAAAATGAAGAGCAAAAAATAGACAAATATATTACCCAAAAAAATAATGAATTAGCTAAAAATCAAGAAGCTATTAACTACTATAATCAATACGGAAAAAAACTATCCGAAGAAATTATAAAAGTAGCGAACAGTAGTTACAAAAATGGCGAAATTGATTTTTTTCAATATATTCAAAGTTTAGAAAATGCCACAACTATTCAAGTAGAGCATTTAGATACAGTTCTCGAGTTTAACAAAGTTCAATTAGACTTACAATACATTAATTTTTAACACGTTACAAATGAAAAATTTTCTATATACAGTAGCTTTCTCTTTCTTGTTTTTATCATGCAAAGACACTAAAACAGAAGAAACTGCTCCAAAAGATGATGGTCTAATTTCGGTTACGAGCACACAATTTCAATCTTCAGGAATGGAAATTTCCAGTCCTAAAGAAGAGGATTTTGATATAACTATTAAAACTTCAGGAAAAATTGATGTTCCTCCTCAAAACAGAGCCAAAGTAACCACTTTTATCGGCGGCTATGTAAAATCCACGAAACTCTTAGTTGGAGATAGGGTATCCAAAGGCCAGCCATTGTTAACATTAGAAAACACAGAATTCCTTGATATTCAAAAAGATTATCTTGAGGTAGCGGAGCAGATTAGCTATTTAAAATCTGAATATGAGCGCCAAAAAACCCTTTATAATGAAAAAATTACTTCGCAAAAAAACTACTTAAAAGCAGAAAGTGATTACCGAAGAGCAAAAGCAACGCATCAAAGTTTAAAAGAAAAATTAATGATGCTAAATATTAATCCAACCAATGTTGAAAAAGGAAAATTAACATCTGTTATTACTATTTATTCGCCTATTAGCGGTGATATAGTTATCATGAATGCCAATGTGGGAATGCATATCGCTCCTTCTGACGTCATTTTGGAGATTGTGGATACCGATCATTTGCATTTGGAATTAGCGGTCTTTGAAAAAGATATCTTAAAAGTAAAAATAGGTCAGAAAATTAATTTCAAAGTCCCCGAAGCTTCAAAAGAAATTTTCAATGCCGAAGTGCATTTAGTAGGAAAATCAATTGAAGGAAATGATCGCACCATCAATGTTCACGGGCATTTAGACGACGCTATTAAACAAAAATTGTTAACAGGAATGTTTGTAGAAGCAGAAATTATTATTGGCTCTAAAAAAGGCTTGGCTATTCCGCTGGATGCTTTAATTACGGAAGACAATAAAACTTTTGTACTTTTATTACACCAAAACAAAAACAATGTCTATACTTTCAAAAAAGCGGCAGTTGAAATCGTTGAAAAGTCGGAAAAAATTGTAGAAGTAAAGCCTAACAGTGAAATAAATACTTCTTCCAAGATACTAACAAAAGGCGTATTTGATGTAACTAATTAGATGAAACATGGATTTATACAAATTAAAAAACCAGTTGCAGACTGAGGTTGACACAGCCTTTTTGTACGATAATATTGCAGTCATACAGTCTGATGAAAATTTATCAAGAGTTTTAAAAAGTTTAGCTGATATTGAAAAAGGACATGCTAAACATATGCTTGATAAAATATTGACCCTCGAAAGTAATTACAAAATGCCTTTGCCTTCATCTAGGGCTAAATTTCAATTAAAACTGGGTAAGTTTTTTGGATATGGTTCCATTATCAGCAGCCTTGCGAATACAGAGAAACAATTTGCCCTCAATGCAATAAAAAACAAAATTGAAAGTGGGGGGAAACCAACAGGATTTGAACACAATCATCTTAATATCATTGAAGCCGTAAACAACAATGCCGCTTTAAATGTTTCTGGCGGATTTTTATCAAAATTTGAAAGTCGCCATAAATCTGTTGGCGGAAATGCGTTACGTGCCTCCGTTCTGGGTTCTAATGACGGATTGGTTTCAAATATGAGTTTGGTAATGGGAGTTGCCGGTGCTGCAGTTTCTAATGACACCATTCTTTTGACTGGAATTGCGGGACTTTTGGCCGGAGCGATTTCAATGGCTTTGGGTGAATGGCTTTCGGTACAAAGTTCAAGAGAATTAAACCAACGCCAAATTGACTTGGAAACAGAAGAATTACAAGCGTCTCCTGAAGAAGAAAAAAAGGAATTAGTACTCTTGTACCAAGCAAAAGGAATGAATGCTTTAGAAGCGCAAAAATTGGCTGATAAAGCGTTTGAAAACCACGAGACTGCAATAGATGCTATAATAACTGAAGAATTAGGTATAGATAAAGAAGAACTAGGCGGTTCTGCTTGGGAAGCGGCAATAGCATCTTTCGTGCTTTTTGCCATCGGAGCTATCATTCCTTTGTATCCATTTATGTTTTTAGATGGAAATAAAGCCATTTTGCTGAGTGTAGGCAGCAGTATCATTGGACTTTTTGGAATTGGTGCTGCAATTACTTTGTTAACCGGGAAAAGTATTTTGTTTTCCGGCTTTAGACAAGTTGCTTTCGGATTAGCTGCCGCAGCTGTAACCTATGGCATTGGTTCTTTAATCGGTGTTTCATTAGCCGGATAATTAAAAATAAATACTAAATATAAATATTATTATTAATCGAACGGACAAATCACAAACTTGTCCCTAAAACAAAAAAATTATGAACGATGCACATTTACACATGATTGTGAACCATTTTCCTATTATTGGAACAATTTTGGCTCTTGGAATTTTAATTACGGGATTGATTTTAAAAAATAATTCCGTAAAAAGTACTGCTTATGTTTTATTTATTGTTGCTGCTATTTTTGGAGCATTTAGCATGGCAACTGGAGAAGGAGCAGAGGAATTAGTAGAAGACATGCCTAATATTGGAAAACAAATCATCCATGAACATGAAGAATTGGCAGAAAAATTAGCTTTATTATTGTACGTTTTAGGTGCTTTTTCTCTGCTGGCTTTATTTTTAAATTTTAAAAAGAATTCGAAAGAAAAAGTAGTTTCTTTTTTAGTCGTTGGTCTTGCAACTGCCGGTCTTTTTTTAATACAAAAAGTAGGTACATCCGGAGGCGAAATTCGTCATACAGAAATCAGGGCTAATGCAACCGCAACAGCTCCTGTTGGTACTGAAAAAGCGGGAGAAGAACATGGTGATTAGTTGTATTTTAGACCAAAAAAAAGAGGATATATCCAATAGTATCCTCTTTTTTTTGGTCTAAAACCTATTTGCTAACTAACTGGCAAATAACAAAATAAGTAACTGAGCGATAAATATTCTGGAAATCGTTACCATAGGATAAACCGTTGCATAGGATTGATTAGGTATTTCAGAATCTAAATATTTAGTACTAAATGCCAATGCAGCAGGATCAGTATAAGCGCCACTCATTACCCCAACCAGTTGATAGAAATTCAATTTGAAAACGAATCTACCCAATAATGCCATAACAATCAACGGAATGAAAGTGATATAACAACCATAATAAATCCAAAGCCAGCCATTAAATTTGATGAAATTTTCATAAAAAGCAGCACCTGCATGAATCCCTACCGCTGCAAAGAACAAGCAAATCCCGAGATCTTTCATGAAATAAATGGCACCATTATTTATATAAGAATGAATAGCTCCAACACCACCATATCTACTGATAAACAAGGCAGTAAGTAGAGGGCCAGCAGCAAATCCTAATTTCAAAGGAACCGGCAAGGAAGGAATGAAAATCGGTATAGAGCCAATGATGATACCAATTATCAGGCCTCCAAAAAGCGATAAGAAATCAGGCTCTAACAAATGTTTTTCTGAGTTTCCAATGATTTTTTCTACCTCAGAAATGGCTTCTTTATTACCAACGATCAACAATTTATCCCCATAAAAAAGTTCTAAGGATGGTTGGGCCAATAATTCTAATCCGGAACGAATAACACGAGTCACTTTTAAGTCAAATTTGTTGTGTAAATCAAGTTCTGCCAATGTTTTGTGAGTAGCGGATTTGGTAGTCACAAAAATGTATTTTGAAACCACATCCTCTTCTGATTCGATAAATAAATCAGTAGAAACTTTCCCTACAAGTCCAATAAAATGAGCTACATCTTTTTGATTCCCAACCACCATTAAAACGTCCTTATTATTAATTTTTGTGTCTAGGGAAGGGGAATAAACTACTTTGGAACCGCTGTTTTTTAAGCGGGAAATAATAATATCATGAATACCTAACTCTTTATAAATCTGATAAATGCTTTTTCCAAACAAATCCGGATTTGTAATTCTACATTTTTCATGAATAATTACATTCTCCTTGTCGGTGGCTTTCATTTTAAGGGAAAGGCTTTCTTTAACTAAATCAATTTTCAAAACTGTTCTCAAAACAATAATGGTTAAAATGATACCAAAAACACCCAAAGGATATGTAATGGCATAAGCAACGGTCGGATCGCTGAAAACTTTTTCAGGAAATTGGTTCTGAATCTCTTGCAATGTTGATTTAGCAGCTCCAAGTCCAGGAGTATTCGTAACTGAACCTGACATTAAACCTACTGCATTTTCTATATCAATTTTAGTAATAAAATGAATCAAATAAGTAATTGTACCTCCTAAAAGAACTGCACCAACAGCAAGTAAATTAAAGGTTAAGCCATCTTTTTTGAAGGATGAAAAGAATGAAGGCCCCACTTGAATTCCGATTCCATAAACAAAAAGAATTAAACCGAAATCACGCACAAAATGCAATATACTTTCATCTACACGATATCCGTAATGTCCTAAAAAAAGCCCCACAAACATAACTGCTGAAACTCCGAGTGAAATGCTGCCCAAACGAACTCTTCCCACAAAAAAACCTACACTTATAGCAATTAAAAGTACAATTAAAGACTGAGTAATGTCAGGCTCACTATTGGGCGAAAATAATGTGTTAAACCAATCAAACATAATGTTACAATTTAGTAGTTAAATTAATATTGTTAAAATTTGATAACAAATTACTAAAATAGTTTATTACTTTTATATGATAAAAATCAGGTAAATTTGTTTGTAAATTTAAATTATAAAAATGGAATTCTTATTCTTTTTAAAATTAAAAAAAAACGCGTAAACCCCTGTAAAACAACGAAAACGTTTGCGCAACTTTTTCTTTTTCATGATAAAAGTCAGGTTTTTTTTTAATTAACAAACATAAATTTGAATAGAATTAAATAACAAGAATTTTTAAAATTAAATACGATGAAAAACATTAAAATTATCCAGGAATTACATGATTTAGGAATTACAGGTTATCACGAAGTATCATATAATCCTTCTTACGAAGAACTATACCAAGCAGAAGTTTCTCATAAAAGAAAAGGATATGAAAAAGGTGCATTAACTGATACCGGTGCTGTTGCTGTAAAAACTGGTGTTTTCACAGGACGTTCACCTAAAGACAGATATATTGTTAAAGACGATATTACAAGAGATACAATCTATTGGGATGATAAAGTAAATTTCCCAACTACAAAAGAGGTTTGGCATGATTTAAAAAAATTGGTTTTAAAACAACTTTCTACTTCTCCTAAATTATATGTAGTAGATGCATTTTGTGGAACCAATGCAGATACAAGATTAAAAGTTCGTTTTGTAATGGAAGTGGCTTGGCAAGCACATTTTGTAACCAATATGTTTATCAGACCTTCTATTTATGAATTGGAAAACTTTGGAGAGCCTGACTTTATTGTTATGAATGGATCAAAAGCTACTAATCCAGATTGGAAAGAGCACGGATTAAATTCAGAAAACTTCGTATTATTCAACCTTACTGAAAAAATTCAAATCATCGGTGGAACCTGGTATGGTGGAGAGATGAAAAAAGGGATGTTCTCAATGATGAACTACTACTTACCATTAAAAGGAATGGCATCTATGCACTGTTCTGCAAATGTGGGTGAAAAAGGAGATGTTGCTGTATTCTTTGGTCTTTCTGGAACAGGAAAAACAACACTTTCTGCAGATCCAAAAAGATACTTAATTGGTGATGATGAACACGGTTGGGATGACAATGGAGTATTCAATTACGAAGGTGGTTGCTATGCAAAAGTTATCGATTTAACAGAAGAAAATGAACCAGACATTTGGAGAGCAATCAAAAGAGATGCTTTATTGGAAAATGTTATTGTGGATGAATATGGTGAAATCAATTACTTTGACCATTCTATCACTGAAAACTCTAGAGTTTCTTATCCAATATATCATATCAACAAAATTGTATTGCCTTCTAAAGCGGGACATGCTAAAAAGATTATCTATCTTTCTGCTGATGCATTTGGTGTATTGCCTCCAGTATCAATCTTAGATGAAGATCAGGCACAATACCACTTCCTTTGCGGATATACTTCTAAATTAGCTGGTACTGAAAGAGGAATTACATCTCCAGAACCATCATTTTCTCCAGCGTTTGGTGAAGCTTTCTTGACTTTACACCCAACTAGATACTCACAAACGCTAATCGGTAAAATGAAAGAACATGGTGCAAAAGCGTACTTGGTTAATACAGGTTGGAACGGAACAGGAAAAAGAATTTCGCTTAAAAACACAAGAGCGATTATTGATGCAATCATCAGTAGTGAAATAGATGAAGCTCCTACTAGAACTATTCCTTACTTGAATTTGACAATTCCTACCATTTTACCAAATGTAAGTGATGGAATTCTTGATCCAAGAGACACTTATAAAGATGACAAAGAATGGGAAGTAAAAGCAAGAGATTTATCAGCGAGATATATCAAAAACTTTGAACAATATACAGATACTGAAGAAGGAAAACGCTTAGTTGCTGCAGGACCTTCTTTAGAAGCTGTTTTAAGTTAGATTCAAATATTATGTTGGTTTAAGCATCTTTTACTAATGTCCTCATAACATTAGTGGAAGATGTTTAATTTTTAAATCGTTTTTTAACAATTTCGCAGCGATAAGTTAAATTAAAAATTGCATTTTAATGAAAATATCCCCTATCTTTGCAAACGAAATCAAGGGATTATCAAAATAAAAATTATGTTATCAATTCAATTACATCACCATCATTCTCATTATTGCTCTCAAGCGATGTGTTAATGGTATGCATGTAAATCATCATATTTTAAAACCCGTTTGAGTACATCAAACGGGTTTTTTGTTACTTATCCGTTGTACTCAAACCAAAACAACTTAAACAAAAAAACTAAAAAATGAGTACTTTAAAAATTGCAATTCAAAAATCAGGACGCTTAAACGAAGAAAGCATCCAAATACTTAAAGATTGTGGTATTTCTATCAACAACGGAAACGATCAACTTAAAGCCGAAGCGACTAATTTCCCATTAGAGGTTTTATACCTTAGAAACTCTGATATTCCTCAATATTTAATCGATGGAGTTGTAGATATTGCTATTGTTGGTGATAATCTTCTGGTCGAAAAAGGAAAAAATATCATAGTAGCCCAAAAACTAGGCTTTTCCAAATGTAAAGTATCGGTTGCGGTACCAAAAACATTTAATTACAAATCAATTCAGGATTTAGACGGTATGCGAATCGCTACTTCTTACCCTAATACCGTTAATCAATATTTTAATTCTTTCGGATTAACAGTAGATATTCACCAAATTTCAGGATCGGTAGAAATTGCTCCAAACATTGGGTTAGCAGATGCGATTGTTGATATCGTTTCAAGTGGAAGTACTTTATTTAAAAACAACCTTAAAGAAGTAGAGGTAATTTTAAAAAGTGAAGCAGTTTTGGCTGTTTCTCCTAAAGTTACTCCGGAAATTCAAAAAATAATCAATACACTTCAATTCAGAATTGAATCTGTTTTGAGAGCCAGAAAGTCAAAATACATTTTGATGAACGTTCCTAACAATAAAATTGAAGAAATTGGTAAAATATTACCCGTTTTAAGAAGTCTTACCGTACTGCCATTGGCGGAGCCAGGTTGGAGTAGTGTGCACTCTGTAATCGACAAAGATACTTTTTGGGATGTTATTGACCAATTAAAAGAGGCTGGAGCCGAAGGAATCCTAGTTTGTCCAATTGAGAAAATGGTTCTTTAAAAAGCTTTAAGCTTTAATACCAAAAAATTAAATATATTTCAAATTGCTTACAGCTTACAGCTTATAGCATAAAGCATAAAAAAATGAATAAAATATACAATCCAAAACCTGATACTTGGTCTTCCATTTTAGAAAGACCTACCAAAACTGTTGACGACATTGAAGCTACTGTAAAAGAAATTTTTAAGGAAGTACAGAAAAAAGGGGATGATGCTGTTGCAAAATATACTTCACTTTTTGACGGAGCAACAATAAAAAACATTGAAGTTTCGAAATCTGAAATTGATCAGGCAATTGCTTCTATCGATACCGAATTAAAAGAGGCAATACAACTGGCCAAGGCAAATATTAAAAAATTCCATTCGGCACAAAAAACAGAGCGAGTTACTGTAGAAACTATCGAAGGAGTAAATTGTTGGCAAGAAAAAAGACCGATTCAAAAAATAGGCTTGTACATTCCCGGAGGAACAGCTCCATTGTTTTCGACTGTTTTAATGCTTGCCGTTCCTGCCGAAATCGCAGGCTGTAACGAGATTGTTTTGTGTTCACCTCCTGATAAAAATGGAAACATTAATCCTGCTATATTATACGCTGCCAATTTATGCGGAGTAACCAAAATCTTGAAAGTGGGCGGGATTCAGGCTATCGCGGGAATGACTTTTGGAACCCAATCGATTCCTAAAGTATATAAAATCTTTGGTCCCGGAAATCAATTTGTAACAGTAGCCAAACAATTAGCAACCCAATTTGGAGTGGCAATAGATATGCCCGCCGGACCATCCGAATTATTGATTGTGGGCGATGATACCGCTGTTCCAGCTTTTGTGGCTTCTGATTTGCTTTCGCAAGCAGAACACGGAGGAGACAGCCAGGTAATTTTAGTTTCTACTTCAAAAAAACTAATTGATGCTGTTGAAAATGAAATCCAAATTCAAATGGATTTACTGCCTAGAAAGTCTATTGCCGAAAAAGCTATTGCCAATTCTAAATTAATTTTCGTTGAAAACGATAAAATTGCTTTAGATTTAATTAATGAATATGGACCGGAACATTTTATCATTTGTTCTGAATTTGATGATTTTTACAGCAATGGTGTTTATAATGCCGGTTCTGTTTTTATTGGTAATTACACTCCGGAAAGTGCTGGTGATTATGCTTCAGGAACTAATCATACCTTACCAACCAACGGTTATGCAAAAAATTACAGCGGTGTAAATCTGGATAGTTTCACAAAAGCCATGACTTTTCAAAAAATATCACAAGAAGGATTGCAAAATATAGGCAAAGCAATCGAAATTATGGCCGAAGCCGAAGGTTTACAAGCACACAAAAATGCAGTTACATTACGATTAAAAGCAATTGAAAATGGAAAGTAGTTTCAACATAAATAATATAATTAGAGAAAATGTAAAGATATTAAAGCCCTATTCTTCGGCACGCGATGAATTTGAGGATTTCGATACTGCGGATATGATTTTTCTGGATGCCAATGAAAATCCTTTTGAAAGTGGAGTAAACAGATACCCTGATCCACAACAAAGCAATGTTAAAACCATATTGGCCAAACAAAGAAAGGTAAAACCCAATCAGATTTTACTTGGAAACGGTAGTGATGAAGTATTGGATTTATTATTCAGGGCTTTTTGTGAACCGAGAAAGGACAATGTAATAACTTTACCGCCAACTTATGGAATGTATGGTGTTTTGGCAAATATCAATGCGATAGAAAATAAAGAAGTATTGCTTTCAAATGATTTTCAGCCTCAAATTGATAAAATTATTGATGCTGTTGATAAAAACACCAAAATTATCTTTTTGTGCTCACCAAATAACCCAACAGGAAATTCTTTTTCAGACGAAAGCGTTGCCTATTTATTGAAAAACTTCAATGGTTTGGTAGTTATTGATGAAGCTTATATTGACTTTTCAGAAAAAGAAAGCTGGATCAATGAATTAGATGAATATCCAAACTTAATCATCACCCAAACATTATCAAAAGCATATGGTTTGGCAGGAATTCGTTTAGGAATATGTTATGCTTCTGCCGAAATAATTTCGGTTTTGAACAAAATAAAACCTCCTTATAACGTTAATGAACTGACACAAAAAAGAGCTTTAGACCGATTAGTCGATCAAGACAAAATTAAAGCAGAAATTAAATCTATTATAGCACAAAGAGAACAATTACTTAAAGTATTACTTGATGTAAAATTTGTTAAAAAAATATACCCGACAGAAGCTAATTTTATATTGATAAAAGTAGATGACGCCAATAAAAGATACGACGAATTAATTGCGCGAGGAATTGTAATCAGAAACAGAACCACTCAGCCTTTGTGTGAAAACTGTTTGCGCTTGACCATCGGAACAGAACCTGAAAATAAAAAATTAATAGAAGCGTTACAAGCAATTGTTCTTTAGCTATTTGCTAAATATCAAAAGCAGTTAACCAAAAGCCAATAAAATGAAAAAAATACTTTTTATAGATCGTGACGGAACCATCGTTTTAGAACCGGAAAACTTTCAATTAGACAGTTTAGAAAAATTAGAATTCTACCCGAAAGCCTTTCAATATTTGGCTAAAATTGCCAAAGAACTGGATTATGAATTAGCCATGGTAACCAATCAGGATGGTTTGGGAACAGACAGTTTTCCAGAAGACACTTTTTGGCCAACACAAAATTTTATTTTAAGAGCATTCGAAAACGAAGGGGTTCTTTTTGATGAAATCTTTGTGGACCGTTCTTTCCCGGAAGACAATGCACCAACTCGCAAACCAAGAACCGGAATGCTGACCAAATATTTGGATAATCCAAATTATGACTTAGCAAATTCATTTGTTCTGGGCGACCGTTTGACTGATGTAGAATTAGCTAAAAACTTAGGTTCGAAAGCTATTTTTCTGAATACCTCAGAAGGTCCTGGAAGTAATGAAATTGCTGCCAAAAGAGAGGAATTAGACGAAGTTATTGCATTACAAACTACGGATTGGAAACTAATTTATGAGTTTCTAAAATTGGAAGCACGTTCGGCTTCGATAGAAAGAAAAACAAATGAAACCGATATTTATATCAAATTAAACTTAGACGGTACCGGAAAAAGCAAAATAGATACCGGAATAGCGTTTTTTGACCACATGCTGGATCAAATTGCACGTCACGGGCAAATGGACTTGGAAATCACCGTTAAAGGAGATTTAGAAGTAGATGAGCACCACACCATAGAAGATACTGCTATTGCCCTTGGAGAGGTTTTCGCGAAAGCATTAGGAAATAAACTGGGCATCGAGCGTTACGGTTTTTGTTTACCAATGGATGATTGCTTATCACAAGTAGCCATTGATTTTGGTGGAAGAAATTGGTTGGTTTGGGAAACGGAATTCAAACGCGAAATGGTTGGAAAAATGCCAACAGAGATGTTTTACCATTTCTTCAAATCCTTTTCGGATGGAGCCAAAGCCAACATCAACATCAAAGCAGAAGGAACCAACGAGCACCATAAGATTGAAGCCATTTTTAAGGCTTTCGCCAAAGCGATAAAAGTAGCCGTAAAACGCGATACGGAAAAAATGATTTTACCGAGTACGAAAGGGATGCTTTAAAAAATTATGAATTATAAATTAGGATTTATTAAGTATTAAACTCTTAATAAAACTTAATTTCTTAACGGTTAAAAAGAAATGAAAATTGTTATCATAAATTACGGAGCAGGAAATATTCAAAGCATTATGTTTGCCATCGAAAGACTGGGATTCAAAGCGGTTTTAAGTAATAATGCTGAAGAAATCAAAGCGGCAGATAAAGTAATATTCCCAGGAGTAGGCGAGGCGAGTTACGCTATGAAAATGCTTAAGGAAAGCGGTTTGGATGCTTTGATTCCAACCTTGAAACAACCTGTTTTAGGAATTTGTTTGGGCATGCAATTGATGTGTAACAAATCGGAAGAGGGGAATACCAAAGGATTAGGAATTTTTGATGTGAACGTAATCAAGTTCTCCCCAAAAGTAAAAGTACCGCAAATGGGCTGGAATCAGATTTATAATTTGAAATCAGATCTGTTTAAAGGAATCAGTGAAAACGAATACATGTATTTGGTACACAGTTTTTATGCTCCTCTATGTTCCGAAACGATTGCTAGAACAAATTACGAGCTGGAATATTCTTCTGCATTAGAAAACGATAATTTTTATGGAACCCAATTTCATCCTGAAAAGAGTGGTGATGTGGGAGAGAAAATCCTTGGAAATTTTCTTGAATTGAACAATTGAAAGATTTAAAAATTAAACGTCTTTATAACAAATCTTTAAATTTTTTAATCTTTAAATAAAAAATAAAATGAGAATAATACCTGCAATAGATATCATAGAAGGAAAATGTGTTCGTTTATCGAAAGGCGATTACGACACTAAGATTATATACAATGAAAACCCGCTTGAAGTAGCCAAATCATTTGAAGCGCACGGAATTGAATACCTGCACTTAGTTGATTTAGACGGCGCCAAATCGAGCAAAATTGTCAATTATAAAATATTGGAACAGATTGCCACACAAACCAAATTAAAAATTGATTTTGGTGGTGGATTGAAATCGGATGCCGATTTAAAAATTGCTTTCGAAAGTGGTGCCAATCAAATCACAGGAGGAAGTATTGCTGTAAAAAATAGAGAAATCTTCGAAAAATGGATTGCTGAATACGGTTCTGATAAAATCATTTTGGGAGCAGATGCCAACAATGAAAAAGTCGCAGTTTCGGGTTGGCTGGAAGATTCTAATGAAGATCTGATTCCATTTATACAAGATTACCAAACAAAAGGCATTCAATACGTTATTTGCACTGACATCGCCAAAGACGGTATGCTTGAAGGGCCTAGCTTTGATTTGTATGCTAAAATTTTGGCGGAAGCCAATGGTATAAAACTAATCGCCTCGGGTGGAATTTCAACATTTGATGAATTACCTAAGCTGGCCGAATTGGGTTGCGAAGGAACTATCATCGGAAAAGCCATTTACGAAGGTAGAATTTCGTTAAAACAATTGGAACAATATATAATGTAAAGACGCGATTAATCGCGTCTCTACGTAAAACAACAATACGATGCTGACAAAAAGAATTATTCCTTGTCTCGATATAAAAAACGGAAGAACCGTAAAAGGTGTTAATTTTGTGGACTTAAGAGATGCTGGAGACCCTGTTGAATTGGCGAAAATATATTCGGATGAAGGTGCTGACGAATTAGTATTTCTGGATATTTCGGCAACAGAAGAAAGACGCAGAACCTTAGTAGATTTGGTACGAAAAGTAGCAGCTACGATTAATATTCCGTTTACTGTAGGTGGTGGAATATCATCTGTAGAAGATGTTGAAATTTTGTTGCAAAACGGAGCTGATAAAGTTTCTATTAATTCATCGGCAGTAAAAAACCCGCAGTTGATTAATGATTTGGCGCAAAAATTTGGCAGCCAATGTGTAGTTGTTGCGATAGACGCCAAACAAATTGACGGGCAATGGATTGTGCATTTAGTTGGCGGAAAAGTCCCGACAGAGCTAAAATTATTTGATTGGGCAAAGGAAGTAGAACAACGTGGAGCAGGTGAAATCCTTTTTACGTCAATGGATCACGATGGAACCAAAAATGGATTTGCCAATGAAGCTTTGGCAACACTTTCAGAATTGGTAAATATCCCCATAATTGCTTCAGGTGGAGCGGGAACTATTCAACATTTTACGGATACTTTTCTGAAAGGAAAAGCAGATGCCGCTTTAGCAGCAAGTGTATTTCATTTTAAAGAAATTGAAATCAAAACATTGAAAAAAGAGTTAAAAAACAATCATATAGAAGTACGTATTTAAGCAAATATTTAAGGATGAATTATTAAGTTTAAATTACTTAATACATACGACCTAATACTTAAAACATAATACATACGACTTAATACTTAGAAAAAATGAATATAGATTTCTCAAAAAGTGCACACGGGTTAATTCCTGCAATTATTCAAGACAACGAAACTAAAACCGTTTTGATGTTGGGTTACATGAATGCCGAAGCATATCAAAAGACTATTGACACTCAAAAAGTAACTTTTTACAGCCGTTCGAAACAGAGACTTTGGACAAAAGGTGAGGAAAGCGGTAATTTCCTAAATCTGATTTCAATCAAAAATGATTGTGATAACGATACTTTATTGATACAGGTACGTCCGGAAGGTCCAACTTGTCACAAAGGAACCGATAATTGTTGGGCTGAAGAGAACAAACCTAATTACGGTTTTATTTCGCATTTGGAAGAAACCATCAAAGTTCGTAGAGAAAATGCTGATTCCGAAAAAAGTTATGTAGCTTCTTTATTCGAAAAAGGAATCAATAAAATTGCCCAAAAAGTAGGCGAGGAGGCTGTAGAAGTTGTGATTGAAGCCAAGGATCATAATGATGATTTATTTTTAAGCGAAAGTGCTGATTTATTGTTTCATTACCTGATCTTATTGCAAGCAAAAGGTTTTCAGTTAGATGATGTTATTACTATTTTAAAAAGCCGTCAAAAGTAGAAATTCCGTATTCAGAATTTTCACCCATAAAAACCCAATAGTATATTCATTTACTATTGGGTTTTCTTTTTTCTTTTTTTATCCAATGGCAATCTACTATATTTACTTTTTTATTTCAAAAATAGAAGTGCCGTAACACAAGGGAAGAATTCAGAAAATGCCATCATAATGCAAGATTTAAATAATACAAAAACGGGACTTTATATTGTTTTAACCACAGACGAAGATGATGAGCGCCCCGTTTATATATCGGGGAATTTCAACCAATGGAGAACCCAGGATAAAGATTTTTTGATGGAAAAAATAGGAGAAAGTTCCTATCATTACAAATTCCCCCCTGATTTTGAGTATCCGGAAACCCTTCTGTATAAATTTACCAAAGGCGACTGGAGCGAGGTGGAAATTGACTCTAACGGAAATCGCACAGAAAACCGTTCGACAAAACTACATTCCGGAATCCAAAAAGAACATGTAGCCCGATGGCGAAAAAACTGGCTGCCATTCAAACAACCTTTTTTACCCCAAGTTCAACTTATTTCGGATGAATTTGAAATTCCGCAACTCAATAAAACGAGAAAAATATGGGCCTTACTTCCTCATGATTATGATAAAACGGATGAAAGATATCCGGTGATGTATTTACAGGATGCCCAAAACTTATTCAATGAAGAGGCGAAATACGGAAATTGGGAAATCGACAAAAAGCTAGCGGTGATGTCCGAGTATAAAATCGGAAAAATCATAATCATAGCTGTCGAACATGCTGAAGAAGACCGAATAAAAGAATACAATGTCGGTAAAACCGTATTAGGAAAAGGACAAGGCAAAAAATACATCCGTTTTGTGACCGACACCTTAAAACCCTATGTGGACCTTCACTTCAAAACCAAAAAAGAAAGAGAATTTACTGGAATTGGTGGTAGTTCAATGGGCGGTTTAGTGAGTATTTTCAGCGGATTGAGAAATCCGGAAGTATATGGAAAACTGATGATTTTTTCACCCTCACTTTGGGTAGTCCCTGAACTCAAAATCAATCCTAAAAAAGCAAATACAGCCGATACAAAAGTATATTTGTATGCCGGTGGAAGGGAAAGTGAAACCATGATTGAACACGTAAAAAAGTTTCAGGAAGACTTGATTTCAAGTGAATTTGTAAAGGATGAATCTAAAATTAATGTCAGTATAAACAGGTATGGAAAACATAGTGAAACCTATTGGAGCGATGAATTCCCCAAAGCGATTGAATGGTTGTTTTTTCAACACAAATAATTAAAATACAATGGGTTATATTTAACTTCTTTGTAAATTTACCCTGCACTCTAACGGCATTTGATTACAACCAATTGTTTTTCAAAAGCTTTGATTGTTCCAGGTTTTATATCATTGTACAACTGCAATAAGCACTAAAATAATAAAAAAATGAAAATAGTTCTCCAGCCGAATTTAGTTGATTTTCAAGGTGTTGTTTTGGTTCCTGTTTTTGAAATTTCAGAAGACCGTTTTGAATTTGAAAAAATACTAATTCCTGCCTCTATATTCTCCGGAAAAAAAGACAGCGTTTACATTCAAAATGATGGAATTTCAAAAATTACCTTTGTTTTTTTAGGACTTGGAAAAACCACTGATTATCAATCGGTAAAAACCATATTCAGAAGAGCAAGTTTCAAGCAAAAAGAGATTATAAAGGACCAATTAGCCGTAATTATTCCTGAAGGTTTTGACGATAATTTAGTGGAAGCAGCTGCATCAGGATTAAAATTAGGTACTTACGATTTAGGTCATTTTAAATCTGACAAAACAAATCATCCCTTTCTAAACGCTGGTTTCAATTTCATTTTGGTCACAAAAAAGGATTATTTGGCTGCAGCCAAAAAAGGAAATAAAATTGCAAACGCACAATTGGAAACCTACAATCTGGTTGATTTACCTCCCAATATTGTGACACCAAAATATATGGCCAAATGGGCACAAGAAGCTGGCGAAAAATATGGATTCGAAGTGGAAGTTCTTGGTCTTGAAGCTTCTAAAATAGTGAAACTGGGCGCTTTTTTGGCGGTAGGTAAAGGCAGTGCAAACGAACCACAGTTTGTTATCATGAATTACACTCCAAAAGAGGAAGTCCCTTCCATGAAACATATAGGATTGGTTGGAAAAGGAATCACTTTTGACACTGGTGGTCTGAACATAAAAACGGCGGCCATGGTCAATATGAAATGTGATATGGCTGGTGCAGGTGCCGTTTTAGGAGCCATGCAACTGATTGCTGATTTGCAATTACCGGTAAAAGTGACTGCCATTTTACCTTGTACCGAAAACGCAGTCGATGCAAACTCTTTTCTACCAAGTGATGTCATACATACCTACAGCGGACATTCGATAGAAATAATTGATACTGACGCCGAAGGACGACTTGTTTTGGCAGATGGACTTTCTTATCTGATCACCAATTACAAACCCGAGTACGTTGTTAATATTGCAACACTTACAGGAAGTAGTGTAGGGACTTTTGGATACGAATGCGGTGCTTTATTTACCAATAATGAGGAGATCTCCAAGAAATTACAACAGACTGGAGATGCAATTGGCGAAAGATTATGGCCATTACCGCTTTGGGATGTTTACAAAAAAGATATTGAAAGTGACATTGCAGACGTGAAAAACTACAGTGGAAAACCTGTTGCAGGCGCCATTAGTGCTGCCAAGTTTTTGGAATATTTCACACAGGAACATAAAGCTTGGGCACATTTGGATGTCGCTGGCGTAACTTTTATTGACGATGAATTTGCAAAAAGCAAGCATGCAACTGCATACGGAGTTCATTTACTAACTAAGTTCATCGAAAATCTATAGAAGTTATGGAAAATGCTAAAACATTCCTTTGTATTTCAAATTATTTTAAAGGCGTAGATTTTTTGATTAATCTAAAGAAACTAGGAAATCGTGTATTTCTTGTTACTTCAGAAAAATTAAGGGATAAACCTTGGCCTCATGACTATATTGACGAAATATTCTACATGGAAGGACAGGACATTGCATGGAATTTAGAGCATTTACTTCTGGGTGTGGGGAATTTGATGAAATCTACCAAAATAGATGCCATCGTAGCGCTGGATGATTACGATGTGGAGAAAGCAACCTATCTTAGGGAAAACTTGCGAATTGGCGGAATGGGACAAACCACGGGACGCTATTTTAGAGATAAATTGGCTATGCGTATGAGAGCTAAAAGTTGCGGCATCCCAATTCCTGCTTTTTGTTCTTTATTCAACGATCACGATATCAATACTTTTGCAGACACTGTTTCGGCTCCATGGGTTTTAAAACCACGTTCTGAAGCTTCGGCTGCCGGAATTATTAAAGTATACGACAAGGAAAGTCTGTGGCTGCATATTAATGAATTAGGCAATAATCGGTTCAAATATTTATTGGAACAATTCAAACCTGGCGATGTGTACCATTGTGACAGCTTGATTTTAGACCGTAAAATTTTATTTAGTATAACTTCTAAATATTTGGCAACACCGATGGAGATTTCGCAAGGTGGAGGCGTTTTCCGTTCTGCCAACATCCCTTATGATTCCGATGATGATAAAGCGATAAAAGCGGTTAATGAGCAGGTCTTAAAAGGTTTTGGCCTTAAACATGGCGCAGCACATACCGAATTCATAAAGTGTAAGGAAGATGGAAAAATTTATTTTCTGGAAACTTCCTCACGCGTCGGTGGTGCTCATTTAGCCGAAATGGTGGCCGAAGCTTCTGATATCAATTTATGGAAAGAGTGGGCTGCCATTGAGAATTCATTAGTAAAAGAAAGCAATTACAGTTTGCCAAAAGTAAAAAAAGGCTATGCCGGAATTGTATTGACTTTATCGAAGTTCCAGCATCCCGACTTATCCTCATTTTCAGATCCGGAAGTCTGTTTTAGAGTTCCATTGGATTATCACGCTGGACTAATTGTGAAATCCGATAAAAACGAACGGGTTTTAGAGTTATTAAATGATTATAGCGACCGATTGGTTAACCATTTTACGGCTGTGGTTGAACAAAACAAAGTCTCCAATTTACATTAAAATATTAATTTTCAGAAAACCCCAATTTATAGTTTTATTTAATTTTTTTAATTCATGAAAAAACAGTTCTTCATTATTTTTACATCTTTTTTATTTTTTAATACTTCACAGGCCCAAAACCTGCTGGGTAAATCGGATGTAACTTTTACCAGACAAGATACTTTACGAGGAAGTATCACAAAAGAGAGAGCATGGTGGGATGTAAAATACTATCATCTTGACATAAAAGTAAATCCTTCAGATAGCACAATAACAGGATCTAACACCATTCGATATCAAGTATTACAGGAATACAATCGCATGCAAATTGATTTGCAAAACCCAATGGAAATACAAAAAGTAATTCAAGACGGCGTACCATTGAAATACAAAAGAGAAGGCAACGCTTTTTTCATAGAATTGGTTGCTCCTCAAAAACCAGGAGCCATAAAAGAACTTACTGTGTTTTATGGCGGTAAACCAAAAGTTGCCGTAAGACCACCATGGGACGGAGGAATCACCTGGAAAAAAGATGCCAATGGTAATCCGTTTATAGCTTCTTCCTGTCAGGGATTAGGAGCCAGCGTTTGGTGGCCCAATAAAGATCATATGTATGACGAAGTCGAAAACATGCTGATTAGCGTCAATGTTCCTAAAGGTTTAATGGATATTTCAAATGGTCGTTTGCAAAGTGTAAAACAATTAAAAGACGGAACGAAAACCTATAATTGGTATGTTTCAAATCCAATTAATAATTACGGTGTTAATATTAACATTGGCGATTATGTCAACTTCTCAGAAAAATACAAAGGAGAAAAAGGAAATCTTGATTGCAACTACTATGTATTGAGAGACAATTTGGCCAAAGCCAAAGTACAATTCAAGGATGCAACTCGTATGTTGAAAGCTTTCGAACATTGGTTTGGACCTTATCCTTTTTATGAAGACAGTTATAAATTAGTTGAAACACCTTACTTAGGAATGGAACATCAAAGTTGTGTAACCTATGGTAATGGTTATCAAAACGGATACCTGGGAAGGGATTTAAGCGGTACAGGTTGGGGATTAAAATTTGATTTTATTATCATTCATGAATCAGGACACGAATGGTTTGCTAACAACATTACCTACAAAGACATTGCTGATATGTGGATTCACGAGAGTTTTACCAACTACTCTGAAAGTCTTTTTGTAGAATATTATTACGGAAAAGATGCCGGTTTTGAATATGTTAGAGGAACCCGAAAAGGAATAAAAAACGACGAACCAATCATTGGACATTATGATGTAAATAGTGAAGGATCAGGTGACATGTATCCAAAAGGAGGGAATATGTTGCATACTTTGCGTCAAATTGTAAATAACGATGAAAAATGGAGAAATATCCTAAGAGGTTTGAACAGCACTTTTTACCATCAAACAGTAACAACTAAACAAATCGAAGATTACATCAGTCAACAAGTTGGAATTGATTTAAACACATTCTTCAATCAATATTTAAGAGACACACGCATCCCTACTTTAGAATATTATTTCAAAGATGCAAAACTTGGATATCGTTGGACCAATTGCGTTCCCGGTTTTAATATGTCCGTAAAAATAACTTTGAACGGAACAGAAAAACTATTAAATCCTACGACAGAATGGAATAGTCTTGAGAGCAAAACTGAAACTCCAAAATTGGAAATCGACAAGAATTTTTACGTTGCGAGTTTTAATATAACCGAGTAATGAAATAAAAAAAGGGATACTTCAAGTATCCCTTTTTTATGGTTATTCCTTTAGAAAAATTAGATTAAGTTTTTCTTAATGTAATTATAACTTGTCACTGCAGATTCTATTGGATTCGGTTTGTAGTTTGATTCGTGTTCCAAAAAGAAACGTTTCATTCCGGCAAGTTCTGCTTGAGCAAAAATCGATTTGAAATCAATTGTTCCAGTGCCAATTTCTGCATTCCACTCCGGATTAATTTTATCCATATCTTTCACATGCCACATTTTGAAACGTCCCGGATGTTGTTTGAATAAATCCAATGGATTGTGACCCGCTCTCACAGCCCAATATAAATCTAATTCGAAATCAACTAATTTTTTATCTGTTTCGTTCAATAGAATCTCATACCCATTTGTTGATCCGAATTTAGTGAATTCGAAATCATGATTGTGATAGGCTAATTTTAAACCAGCCGATTGACAAAGTTCACCAACCTTGTTTATTTGTAATGCCAATTTTTTGTAATCATCACCACTAGTTCCACGTAATTCTGAAACGATGTACGGTACGGTTACATATTCACTTCCTAAATGATTGGCAGTTTCGATATATGATTTTACAAGATCTGTTGAACCATCTTTAATCATTGAATTAAAATCGAAATGATTACTGGTAGCCTTTAAACCATTATCATCCAGCATCGATTTAAAATCATGTACTGAAGTACCAAAGAAGCCCTTTTCTGCTGAATATCCAAAAGTTTCCACTTCTGTAAACCCAATTTTTCCAACCTGAGCCAATACGCCTTTTACATCTTTTGGTAAAGTATCATGTAGTGTCCATAATTGAATTCCTATGGCTCTTTTCTTTGAATCAAATGCAAATGTCGGTGCAATGGCTAATGCCCCTAATGCCAAACCTGCATTAATTAAAAAATCTCTTCTTTTTATCATGAGTCTATTTTTTTTTAAATTAGTTATATATCACAAATTGCAATTGCCTGTTTCAAAGAAGCTAATTTCTCTGGATTTTTTGGAATAAATTCTTGTCCCACAAATCCCTTATATCCAGTTTTTGCAATTGCTTTCATAATGGCTGGATAATTTAATTCCTGTGTATCATCAATTTCATTTCTTCCCGGAACGCCTGCGGTATGAAAATGAGCAATATATTGATGGTTGTCTCTTATAGTTCTAATCACATCACCTTCATCAATTTGCATATGATAAATATCGTAAAGAAGTTTGAAATTTTCCGAATTTAGACGTTTAGCTAATTCAACACCCCATTGTGTTTTGTCACATTGGTAATCCTTATGATCTATTTTACTGTTTAGCAATTCCATAACCAAAACTACATTATGCTTCTCTGCTAATGGGAGTAGTTTTTTTAGACCGGTAATACAATTATTCCAACCTTCTTCATCGGTTTTTCCTCTTCTGCTTCCGCTAAAGCAAATTAGATTTTTATACCCGGCTTTTGCAACCAGCGGAATCATTTCTGTATAATTTTTTATCAGTGTTTCATGAAATTGAACATCGTTGAAACCATCAACTAAATTGATCTCTGCGCCATTACACATGGTAGATACCATATCGTATTTCTTCAATATTGGCCAATCTTTAGGACCAACTAAATCAATTCCTGTGACTCCTAATTTTTTTGTTTCAATACAAAGTGTTTCTATATCAAAATCATTAAAACACCATCTGGCAACAGAATGATTTATATTTCCTTTCAACATACCCAATTGTGTTTCTGTTTCGTTTTTTGGCATAGCCAAAGCTGAAAATCCAGACGGAATACTTATCGCAGCAGTTCCTGCAAGAATTCCTTTTATAGCTGATCTTCTGTTTACGTTGGTACTCATTTTTTTAAATATTATGCAGCAGAAGAAATAGCTTCTTCTGTTTTGTTTTTATCATTAAATAAAAGTGCGAAAATCAAAAACACTGCAAGAGCTATTCCTGCTGGAATAATCCAAACCATTTCCCAGTTTATAGCACCATCTACCGTTTTATAATTATCAGTTATCCAGCCTGCAACAGCAAAACCAATCAACATACCTATACCATAAGTAGCTAATGTGATTAAACCTTGAGCGGCACTTTTGTATTTTTCTCCTGCTTTTGAATTCGTATAAATTTGGCCAGATACAAAAAAGAAATCATAACAAATGCCATGTAAAGCGATTCCGATAATAAGCATAAAACTCAAATCACCACCATTACCATAAGCAAAAAGAACATAACGAACGGCCCAAGCTAGCATACCAACTAAAATGGTTTTCTTAAATCCAAAACGAGTAAAAAATACAGGAATCAATAATAAGAATAAAGCTTCTGAAATTTGACCAATCGCCATTTTTCCTGTTGGATTTTCAACTCCGGCTTCCGTTAAAAACGGATGTGCATTTTGGTAATAAAAGGCTAGGGGAATACAAATCAGAATAGATGAGATAAAAAAGATAGCGAAATTTTTATCTTTCAAAAGCTTCAACGCATCAAGACCAATAATATCTCCAATTTTAATTTTTTCATCACTTACTTTTGGTGGCGTTTTAGGCAATGTAAAACTAAATATTCCCAAAACTAAAGCAGCTATTCCCGCTAAAAGGAAAGTATTTTTAAGCATCCCTTCAGAAACTGCTGCAGCAGCGTCCCAATGGAAAACAAAACTAATAGACAAGCCGGCTAAAATCCAACCAATAGTTCCCCAAACCCTGATGTTTGCAAATTCTTTCTCCGGATCTTTCATTTGATTAAAAGAAACCGAATTTACTAATGCCAATGTAGGCATGTATAAAATCATATAACTTAAAACATAGGTATAAAACATTCCTACCTCTTCTGACTGATACATTTGATACATCAAAAATGCTCCGATAAGATGAAGAATCCCTAAGATTTTTTCAGCATTAAAATAACGGTCAGCAATTAATCCTATGATGAAAGGAGCTATAATAGCACCCCAGGATTGTGTTGAAAATACTGCGGCTGTTTCAGATCCGGAAGCATTAAGATTATTCCCCAGAAAAGTACCAAGGGTGACAAACCAGGCTCCCCAGATAAAAAATTCCAGAAACATCATAATAGATAATTTAATTCGGGTAGTAATATTCATTCGATTTGGTTTATTATTAGAGATTGATAAATTTGTTTTTTGGTTGTTGTTAATTAGTTATCTACTACTACATTCCGTTTTCACATCCCGTAGTTACATTGACTGCATTCCATTCTTTAATCATGATATTTCGGTACCACACATTATCGCCATGATCCTGCAAGGCAATTCTACCTGTTTTGAAGGAAGCAAAACCTTCCCAAGTAGCAAATTTACTTCCTGCGACCAAAGCTTTAAAATTGTCATCCCAAAGCGTTGTTTCTACTACCTTAACTCCATTAAGCAGCATAGTTAGTTTTCCATATTTACATACGATGTCAACAGAATTCCATTCTCCAACCGGTTTAACAGGCTCAGAAGTACTTTTGATTAAATCATATAAATCTCCAGCTCTGTGTTTGGTTATTTTTCCGTCAGGATGCCCTTCATTATCCAACACTTGCATTTCTAATCCGGTATTGTAAGTGTTTTGGTATTTTTTAGCATCTTCTTTAACATAAAAAAGAATACCACTGTTGGACTTTGCAGCCACTTTCCATTCTAATTTTAAGTGGAAATTAGTATATTCCAGGTCTGTAACAAGATCTCCTCCTTGTCCGTCTTTTGCAGCTGTAGGGTCAAAATGCAAAACGCCGTCTTCAACTTTCCAACCTGATCCAACAGCTGTTTTTCCGTAATTATGCCATCCGGTTGTTGTCTTTCCGTCAAATATCGATTTGAATCCTTTTGGTAATGTCTGTGCGTTTGTCATTTGAATAAATGCCATCAGAAACAATGAAGTACAAATATTTTTAATCATTTTTATTTTTAATTTAATTTTTTTTTAATTTACAAATTGGATATGATTTATAAAGTTAAAGCTTTCCAACCTTCACGATAATCTCTTTTTACAAATTGATTTACCTCATCAAAGTTTGTAATTCTCATAGCCTCATTATCCCATAATAATTTGGCAGAACGTCCTGGATACACTTCTTCTCCCAGCTCTTCTCTCATCACATCATATCCTCTGATAGCCAAATTAGCCATTAACAATGCTTCTGTTAAAGGACCGGCAATTTCAAAAGGAGAACTCAATTCCTTTTTACCGTAACCTGCGATAGCACCTTCAATCCATTGTCTATAATGACCTTCTGAACCGTCTTGAACTCTGGTGTATTTTTGAGCTACGTTAAGATTTTCATTTTTGCTAAGTGGAAGTAATCGTGGATTCAAACCGTAAGTATCACACATCATTTTTCCTTTTGTTCCAATAAATAATGTCCCGTTACCGCCATCTCCAAAAATTTCATTTGGTCCTAACTCTGTAGGTCTTTCTGGCTGAATACCACCGTCCATCCAATGCACTGTAACATCTCCTTTTGTTTTTTCCGTTTTTGGAAAAGTTAAAGTTACGTGACTTGAAGGCGGGCAACTTTCCGGAAAATATCCTCTTTTAAACTCATCAACATAAACAGAACCTACACTGCATTGCACATCTTTGGCATATTTTAAATTCAATACACTAAAAGGAGCCTCAAGTAAGTGACATCCCATGTCTCCCAAAGCACCTGTACCATAATCCCACCATCCGCGCCAATTAAATGGAACTAATTTGTCAACATATTCTTTTTTTGGAGCAGTTCCTAACCATAAATCCCAATCTAATTCTTTTGGAATTTCAGCTATATTGGTTGACCAAGGAATTCCTTGTGGCCAAACCGGACGATCGGTCCAGGCATGTATTGTATGAACATCTCCAATTAAATCGGCTTCATACCATTCTTTCATTATTCTTGTGCCATCATTAGAAGCTCCTTGATTCCCCATCTGAGTTACCACTTTGTATTTTTTGGCTGCTTGAGTCAAAATACGTGCCTCATAAATATCATGAGTCAATGGTTTCTGAACATACACATGTTTTCCTAATTGCATGGCTGCCAAAGCTTGAATAGCATGGTTGTGATCTGGAGTTGACACTGAAACAGCATCGAAGTGCTTATGTTCTTTGTCTAACATTTCACGCCAATCTTTATAAAATTTGGCTTTAGGAAATGCTGCTACACTGGCAGCCGCTCTCCTGGTATCCACATCACATAAAAAAGCAATATTTGCTTTTCCACTTTTATCAAACATGGCAATATCCGACTTTCCTTTTCCACCAACACCGATACCAGCTATTATTAAACGATCGCTTGGTGCAACAAATCCCCTTCCTAAAACATGACGAGGAACAATCATGAATGCTGCAGCTGCCAAAGCACCTGTTTTTATGAAATCACGACGATTATTGGTAATTTTCTTTTCTTCTTCTTTTTTCATTTATTTTAAATGGGGGTTAAGTTTGTCAATATAAAAACAAGACAATAAATGAGATTTCGTTTTAGATTATTAAAAAGTCAAATAGAAATAAGTAACTACTAATTACTTATTTTTTTAAAGACAAGATATATTTAGCAATACTTTTGGCATCATCCTTTTTTAAAGTAGAATGCGCCGCCATAGGAACAGTTCCCCAAACACCTGATCCTCCTTTAATAATTTTATTTGAAAGGTAATTGATGTTTTTGTCATTCAATGGATATTTTTTTGCAATGTCTAAATAGGAGGGACCTATTAATTTTTTGTCCAATTTGTGACAACCCACACAATCCATTTTAGAGATTAATTTTTCTCCATCTGATTGTTGTTCAATAGTATTCGTTTTTTTGCTGTATTTTTCTTCAAAATTGTCTTTAGAAAAAGAAGTTAAAGTAATCATCGCAGCACCTAATAATAAATAAGTAAGTTTCATGTTTTTTATATTTTTATAATCCTAAATTTTTTCTGTTCAATTCCCTGTTAGTATCCACGGCAGCAAAGTCATCAAACGCTTTGTCTGTTACTTTTATAATGTGGTTTTTTATAAATTCAGCACCTTCACGAGCGCCATCTTCCTGATTTTTGATACAACATTCCCATTCCATAACCGCCCAACCTTTATAATCATATTGAGCTAATTTACTAAAGATTGTTTTGAAATCAATTTGCCCGTCCCCTGGTGAACGATACCGTCCTGCACGATTTGCCCAACTTTGATAACCTCCAAATGTTCCTTGTTTTCCCGTAGGATTAAACTCGGCATCCTTAACATGAAAAGCTTTAATTCGTTCATGATAAAAATCGATGTATTGGATATAATCCAACTGCTGTAAAACAAAATGGGACGGATCATATAATAAGCAGGCTCTGGAATGATTATTCACTGCTTTTAAAAACATCTCATACGTTTCTCCATCAAATAAATCTTCTCCCGGGTGAATCTCATAGCAAACATCCACACCATTGTTATCAAATTCATTTAAGATAGGTAACCAACGGTTGGCTAATTCCGCAAATCCTTCTTCAATTAAACCCGGAGGACGCTGTGGCCAAGGGTGGAAATATTGCCAAAGCAAAGAGCCACTAAAAGTGGCGTGTGCATTTAACCCTAAATTTTGAGAAGCCTTTGCAGCATATTTTAATTGCTGGACAGCCCATTCTTGTCTTGCTTTTGGATTTCCTCGAAGATGTGCAGGTGCAAAACCGTCAAAAAAATCATCATAAGCAGGATGAACCGCCACTAACTGTCCTTGTAGATGAGTAGATAATTCTGTAATTTGTAATCCATAAGAAGCCATCTTTCCGGTCAACTCATCGGCATAGGTTTTACTTTCTGCTGCTTTTTGCAAATCGATAAAACGGGAATCTAATGTTGGCATTTGAATTCCGTTGAAACCTAAATCAGCTGCCCATTTACAAATTCCATCCAAGGAATTAAAAGGAGCTTCATTACTAATAAACTGTGCCAGAAAAACTGCAGGTCCTTGTATTGTTGTCATATTATACTTTGTCTAAACTTTTTGAATGCCCATTTATTATAAAACGTAAGGAGTCCATTTTTTATCGGACTGCGCTGAAGCTACAACATTATCAATAAACGCCATACCTCTTAATCCGTCTTCAACAGAAGGAAAGTCTAACATTTCAGGTGTAGGTTCTTTTCCGTCTAATTTACATCCTAATGTCAATGCAAAGTTGCGATAGATATTAGCAAATGCTTCTAAATAACCTTCCGGATGTCCGCCAGGAGTACGGCAATTATGAGTTGCAAATGAAGACAAATGGGCACCATAATTTCCACCGGCTCTTAAAATCTGTGCCGGCTCTTCCAACCATCTTACCATCAAAGTGTTTGGATCATGCTGAAACCATTCAATTCCGCCTTTTTCACCATACACTCTGATTCTTAATGCGTTTTCTTCACCTGCGGCAACCTGAGAGGCCATCAAAACACCTTTAGCACCATTATCAAATTTTAAAAGTACTGCTCCGTCATCATCCATTACACGTCCCTCCACTAAAGTATTCAGTTCAGCACAAACATCTGTAATTTTAGCTCCTGTTATGTATTCGGCTAAATGGGCTGCGTGGGTACCAATATCGCCCATGACAGAACTTTTTCCAGATTTTTTAGGATCTGTTCTCCAAGCCGCTTGTGCGTTTCCTTCTCTTTCAGATAATTTACTTAGCCATCCCTGTGGATATTCAACCCATACTTTACGTATTTTTCCCAGTTTCCCTTCTCTGACCATAGCTTTCGCTTGTTTCACCATTGGGTAACCGGAATAGGTATGGGTCAAACAAAGTATCAGACCTGTTTCTTTTATTTTTTGTTCTAACAATTTTGCTTCCTCTAATGAAAAAGTGATCGGTTTTTCGATAACCACATTAAACCCATAATCCAAAGCCATCATTGCAGGTGCAAAATGGGCAAAGTTTGGTGTCACAATAGTTACAAAATCTATTCTTTCATCGACAGGTAAGGCTGCTTCTGCTTTAATCATTTCTTCATAAGTCAAATATGTCCTTGACTCCGGAAGAAACAAAGCTTTCCCTGATGCTACAGCCGTTTCAGGATTGATGCTTAAGGCACCACAACTTAATTCTATTAAACCGTCCATATTAGCGGCTAAGCGGTGGATTGCACCGATAAAAGCATCTTGGCCACCACCGACCATACCCATTCTTAATTTTCTCATAATAAGGAACCTAGATATTTTTCTTCTTTAATTCTTTTACTGCGTAATCACAAGCACGAGCGGTCAATGCCATGAACGTTAAGGATGGATTTTGGCATGCAATTGAAGGCATACAAGAACCATCTGTAACAAACACATTGTTTACCTCATGCATTTGATTCCATTTGTTTAAAACAGATGTTTTAGGATCGTTACCCATTCTGGCCGTTCCCATTTCATGAATCGCCATACCAGGATAGCAATCATTATCATAAGTTCTAACATTTTTCATTCCGGCTGCTTCAAGCATTTCGGCAGCATCATTCATCATGTCTTCGCGCATTTTTGCCTCATTCTCTTTGTACTCGCAATCAATAGCTAAAACTGGTTGTCCCCATTTATCTTTTTTAGAATGATCAATGTAAACTTTATTTTCATAGTAAGGCAACATTTCTCCAAATCCACCTAATCCCATGCTCCAAGAATCTGCAGGACGTGACATGGTTTCTTTGAAATCACCACCAAAAGCTAATTCGGCAACTTCTTTATGCCATGATCCTCGGCTGGCGCCTCCCTGATATCCAAATCCTCTTAAATAATCTCTTTTATCATTGCCTACGTTTTGATATCTTGGAATATAAATTCCATTGGCTCTTCTTCCGTAAGTGTATTTATCTTCAAATCCTTCTGCAGTTGCTTCTGCACCGCAACGGAAATGGTGATCCATCAAATTATGTCCTAATTGTCCACTGGCATTACCCAATCCATTTGGATGTGCTTCTGAAGTAGAATTCAATAAAATAAAAGTGGATCCAAGTGTAGAACCATTTACAAAAACAATCTTAGCGTAAAACTCCATTGTTTCATTGGTTTCTGCATCAATAACCATAACTCCTTTTGCCTTCTTGGTGTCTTTATCATAAATGATATGATTCACAATAGAGTAAGGTCTTACCGTTAATCGTTTCGTTGCCATTGCAGCTGGAAGTGTCGCAGATTGTGTACTGAAATAAGCTCCAAACGGACAACCACGACTACATAAATTTCTATATTGACAACTGCCACGACCATTATGAGGAACTGTTAAGTTAGCAGTACGGCCAATAGTCATGATTCTGGTTTTATTATAATGCTTTTCAATTCTTTCCTTAACCGATTTTTCAACACAGTTCATATCCATAGGAGGAAGGAACTGACCATCTGGTAATAAAGGCCAATTTTCTGCCTGTCCACTGATTCCAGCAAATTTCTCTGCATAATCATACCATTTTTCCAGATCTTTATAACGAATAGGCCAGTCATTACCATGACCATCTTTTAAATTATCTTCAAAATTGTGATCACTGAAACGGTAACTTTGACGTCCCCACATTAATGATTTTCCTCCCACATGAAATCCTCTGTACCAGTCAAAACGTTTGTCTTCGGTATACGGGCATTCCAAATCATTTACCCACCATTTTTCGGTAGCTTCGTTATAAGGATAATCACGCGTCTGTACAGGATGTGTTCTTTTTTGCTCTTGCGTAAGTTTCCCGGCATGTTGAAATTCCCACGGAGCTTTCATTGCCGATTCATAATCTTTAACATGCTCAATGTTCATTCCGCGTTCCAACATCAAAACTTTCAAACCTTTTTCAGTAAGTTCTTTTGCTGCCCAACCACCACTTATTCCTGATCCTACAACAATCGCGTCATAGGTATTTTGTTCTTTTAAATTGGTATTTATATTCACGTGTAGTAAGTTTTGATTTTTAAAATATTTTTAAACGAATAGATCGATAATTATTAATTGGTAGCCCAAGCTTTTTGTCCAGGCTTGTATTCTGCATTACCATCATATCTGCCGGGAACAGGAAGGTATTCACGAGCTTGTGTACAACCAATTTCTGAAGAGAAATATCCAAGAATAGTCAAATCTCTTGCTAATAAGAAGAAAGAAGGAGCTTTCTCTGTAGCGATTGCTTCTGCAGTTAAATCTTTCATTAATTTCTGACGTTCTTCGATTGTCATAGTTAAGAAATCTTTATTGAAATCTTTTAAGCATTTTGCTTGCATGGCTTTCATTCCTGAAGCAAAAATTTCTTGCATTTCAGCAGGATAACAATCTTTTATCATCATAGGAATAAAAGCGCCAAGTCCTGCAGCTTTCGCTCCGGGAGAAGATTGCGTAGTCGGTAAAATAATATCGGCAAATTCAGCCAAAATTTCTTCATCTGTTGCAGAAAACGAAACGAAGTTTCTATCTTTTTCCAGAACAGTAAAACTTTCAAATAAAACGCCCATTGTAGTCGCAGAAATTGCGCCTCCCATTAAAAATGCCACTTTTTTTAGTGCTTCCCGTCTATTCATTTGGTTAATTATTAATAGTATTAATAAATATTAAAAATTATGTAATTATTACATCCTTACAATAATAAATAAAAAAAAGACAGATTCATTTTTTTAATGTTAAATTATTGGTAGAATTAAATAATTTATAAATTATTAAGGAAATCACTTTTAAAAATTCATTAAACACTATTCATAATTAATTAAAAATAAGAGAAAATTATCTTTTCAATAATTAGAATGGTTGATCTGACAAAAAACAGACTGTTTTTAGATTGCATATTGTAAGTTTAAACTTATTAAAAACAAAATAAATATCCGCATTTCGAATATCATTGCGTTAAAATGACATTTTAAGATAGAAAAAGACTTAAAAAAAAGCCTCATTAGAATAAGTCACTAATTTAGAAAGAAAACTGCAACAAATTATAAAAAAGAAGATTTATGTAAAAAATATTTGAAGCCAAAAGCGGGTCAACTATTCAAAATAAAAAACGCACTTCTAAAAATGATAAATGTATAACACCTTTTATCTTTCAAATAATGCCAAAGTACCACCAACCCAATCTTTATCTTGATTGAATTTCACTCCTATCATTTCACCACGACTCAATCGCGCCAAATTACAAAGTAGAGTAGGAGATGAATCACCTTTTTTCCAAACGCAGAGTACACGTACCTCCGCTTTTACTTTCCCATCAGGAGATTGCACGATTGGGATATAATTCACTTTCTTTTGCAGAATGTAAAGCTCTTTATCAACCACTGCTTCAATATCTTCTTTTTTGACATGAAAAATAACTCCGGTTCCTGAGAAAGAAAATAGAGGTTTCAATACATAATTCTCTAAATCCTCAGGAATTTCCTTAAGCTCACTTAAGAGGGTGGTTTCTATAAAATATTTTCCTTTTAGGTAAGGTAAAATAAACTTGCTGATTCGGAAAAACCAATTGGGATGACCAGCCCATTCCACATCAAGATCATCAGAGAAATGGAAATCAAGCTTCAAATCGGTCCTTAAGTCTAATTCGTCAAAAATAACACGGTTGTAAATTCTTTTTATAAGAATTTCTTGGTTTTCTGAGTTTTTATAAAAAAGCTGTTTGCCTTTTTTAATTATATCGGTAACACACACTATCGGAATACCAATATCTCTTCTACAGTAGTAAAAATCAATTTTTGTGTTTTGCTTTTCTGGCTCTATTTCAAGCAGAATAACATTTTCTTTGGGATGATTGTTACAAATTGCTTCTTCAAGAATCGACAGAAATTCTTTAGAATCTATTCCGTTAATAAAAGGGGTCAGTTCCGATAGAAAAGGATAATGCTTCTTAAATTTTTCGTACAAATTAATCTGATAATTATACAAAGAAGGAAATCCCTGGACTTCAATCAATTTCGGAATAACAAGCCCATCTTCTTCACATATTCCAAAATCAATTGCCAAAAATGTAGTGTGTTCGTCCTCATTTGGTACTTTATGATTTAATTCTAAAGACTTATCTGTTAAACACTTAAAGTCTTCTCGTTTAATTAATGCTATAACTTCATTTGAACCTTCAATCAACTGGCTTTTTAACTCATTTGAGATAAAGAAAGGTGTTTCTCCTATTCGGAAAGTGGGCATGTAATCAAAATCGGAAGCAATATCATCTTTAAATTCCTGATATTTTTGTTCTGTAAATTGGGCATTAAACAACTCCCTATATTTTGAAATCATGCACGGTTGGATTTATTAATTAGATAGTGTTTTCTCTGTTTTCAATAGGTTATTTATAGCGGAACGAAGAAAATTAGGAATCAAGGTCTCATTCGTTCTGTAAATTTTATCGTCATCCAATAAATCTTCGAGCATGTTTCTGAACTTTCTTTTTCCTTTCATCGCTCTAATTTTATCTTTTGTTTCTTTATTTCTTAGGGACGAAACAAAACTTATGGGATCAGCTTCCGGATGAAATTGGGTTCCAACAAAATAGTCTGTAAAACGAACTGCCATAATTGCCCGTTCGTATTGTACATGGTCTCGAATTTTTTCAAGTGAAAGAATCTTAGCTCCTTTCTTGGCAAAAACACTTAGTTTAGGCTGTACCACTTGATAATCTCTCGAATCAATAGCATAAAATGGATCTGCTAAACCTTCAAAAAGAGGATCAGTAGTTCCTTCTTTGGTTTTATGAATGGTCATTACTCCAAACGAAGTATCATTTCGTTTGGTCACAGTTGCCAATCCAAAATGCAAACAAGCCATTTGAAAGGAATGACAAATAAACAACACATGTTTTTTTCTGTCATTTTTCGAATTCCAGATATTCAATGCATCCAGAAATTCATAATATTTCAAATCCCAGTCACCATCTCCAATCAATGGATTTCCGGGCCCTCCGGAAGAAATATAAATATCAAATTTTTCAATAGCCGGTAATTCCTTTTTTCTTCTTACGTCAAAAATCTCAAAACTAACAACCGGAGTAAATCGCTTTATAATATCAATAATACACCTCATTCCCTGATTGGGCTCTCCGTTATACATATCTAAAAGCGCTATTTTTATAACCTTCTCACTCATCAAACTATCTTTATAAAACATTGCAAATATATCGAAATAACATCAGCGATTCACTTTCTGATTTATAGCCCCTTGGTAAATTCCCCGGTGATAAAATCGACTACTTTAGATAAATCATTCGTTTCCTGAAAAACAGTCAATTGTTTGTCAGCACCAGTTCCGCTCTTCAATATTTCATGTACAAAATTAATATCATCACGGCTTCCCAATTCATCCACCACATCATCGATAAATTCTAATAATTCCAAAATAAGCAATCTGGTCTCTACCTCTTTTTGTAAGCCAAAATCAATCATATTGTTATCAATTCCGTAGCGGGCCGCACGAAATTTATTTTCTTTAATCAAAGCCAAACGATAGATATTAAAACTGGTATTATTCATGTTCAGCTTGTACAACTTAGCTACAATAGCTTGAATAATGGCCACGATACACATCGTCTCATCAACAGTCAAACACATATCACAAATTCTGAATTCGATGGTATTGTAAAACGGATGCAAACGCAAATCCCACCATATTTTCTTGGGATTATCAATACAATTTGTTTTAACCAAGGTATCCAAATAATTCTCGTATGAACTCACCGAATCAAAATATTCCGGTAATCCCGTTCTTGGAAATTTATCAAAAACTTTAGTTCTAAACGATTTGTATCCGGTTTGTCTTCCTTCCCAAAAAGGGGAGTTGGTAGAAAGGGCAAATATATGTGGCAAAAAATAGGTTGCCTGATTCATTAATTGCAATCCAATTTCGCGATTTTCGATACCCACATGACAATGCATCCCGAAAATCAAATTGGAACGTGCTGCATCCTGCAATTCATTTACAATATCATGATATCGCGGGTCATCTGTAATAGGCTGATCTTGCCACTTAGAAAAAGGATGTGTTCCTGCGCCGCCTACAATCAAACCTTGCTTGTCAGCCAATTCAACAATCTTGGATCTCAAAAATTTGATTTCGCATTTAGCTTCAGCCACATTTGTGCAAATATTGGTGCCCACTTCCACAACCGATTGATGCATTTCGGCTTTTACCTGCTCGTTTAATATGATTTTAGCGCCATCCACAATTTTCGACAAATGCGAACGCAGATCTCTGGTAACAGGATCTATAATCTGATATTCTTCCTCAACACCAAGTGTAAAAACTGGTAACTTTTTCATTTTCGTAATTTTTTAAACAATTCTCTTTTCCAAGAGTTTCATTCAGACCCTATTTCTAATCTGAACTTATATATTATTTTCCGGCAACAGCTTCTTTAATAAAGTCTCCCCAGGTCAAGTTGATTTTACCGGGTTTTTGCTTTTTTGCGGCAGCGATAGCCATTTTTGCGGCCTCTTCGACTACCCATTCAAAGTTCTCTGCTCCAACAGAAGTAAGCTCTGCATCTGGGGCAGGATTTCCAAAATCTATGGCGTAAGGAATTCCGTCACGTACCGCAAATTCAACAGTATTAAAGTCATAGCCCAAACCTTTACAAAGACGCAATGTATAGTCTTTAATGGTTGCTAATAATTTCTTATTGACAGGCGGCCCATCAATTACATAGCGCAAATGATGCGGATTTCGGGGTTCGTACTGCATAATCCGGACTGCTTTACATCCCAGACAGTATACTCTGAAATACTCTGTAAAAACAATTTCTTCCTGCAATAACATCACTAATTGCCCTGTTTCCTGATGCTTTTCCCAAAACTCTTCTTTATTTTCCAGACGATACACATTTTTCCAACCACCACCAGCATAAGGTTTCATATAAGCTGGAAATTTTACGTAATCAAAAATAGCCTGCCAATCCATGGGGTATTTCAGGTTTCTAAATGACTTCTCCGTAGTATCTGTCGGATGTTCTGCCGAAGGAAGAATGACGGTATTCGGCAGCGGGACTCCCAGTGTATCTGCCAAAGCATTATTGAAAAACTTATCATCGGCACTCCACCAGAATGGATTATTGATAACATTAGTCCCCATTAGAGCAGCATTTTTTAAATAAGCACGATAAAAAGGAACATCCTGAGAAATTCGATCAATAATCACCGCATATTCCCCTCCCTGATTCTGAACTACTTTATCAATTGCAACCGCTTCGGCAATAATTCCTTTTTCATTTTTTGAATTTACCCTGTCTATAAATGCCTGCGGAAAGGTGTCTTCCATTCCAAATAAAATTCCGATTTTTTTCATCTTCTCTATTTTTAAAAGAACTTAACTCGTGATAAATAATGAGGAAACATCTCTTTCCATACAGGCCAATCGTGTTCCCTGTCTGGCCTGATATCCAACCAATGCTGTATATCTCTATCACTTAGCACTTTGTTTAATTTTAGATTCGCATCAAAACAAATGTCCCAGTTCGAAGTACCCAGAACAATATCCATATTCCATAATTCGTGATCATTGAGGCCATATAAAAAATCTTCCGGACTATTGTAAAACACATCATCATTATGAAAACCTTCCATAAAACTTTTGATACTAAATGCGCCACTCATAGAAAATAGGTGACTTACATAGCCCGGATGACGAAAAGCAAAATTAGCTGCATGATAACCTCCGAAGCTACAGCCCGCAACAACAACTTTCCCTGAAGACCTGTTGTTCTTTACTCGTTCAACGATTTCATGGCAAATCATTTTGTCATACAAAACATGATTTTCTATGCGATGAACAGGATGTATCTGCTTATTGTAAAAACTGTCTTTATCGATACTTGCTGGGCAAAAAACCTGTATTAAACCTTGCTCTATATACCATTTTGCCGAATCAATCAACCCCATGTCTTTATTTTCATGGAAACTTCCCATTGAGGTGGGGAATAAAATTACCGGATATCCAGCATGTCCAAAAACTAACATTTCAATATCTCTGTTCAGATTAGGCGAATACCATTTGAAATATTCTTCTTTCATATTGATACTATTAGTTTTTTGATGGAATTTAAGGAATCGCTATTCTTAAGTTTTGATTCCAATTTGAAATCACGGCGACACCACAGCTTTATTTTTAACAATTATAATGAAAAAAATAGAGCAAATTACATAAATAACTAAGCTTAATAAATATTTATTACAAAAAATACATAGATAATAAAATGATAATGAAATGGTAATTTTTATCTTATTTAGCTGGTATTTTTTAAATTATAAACAAAGAATTGAATTTTTTAGAGTTTAAGATTTTTTTAGAAAAACAGCAAACTGTTCAAAAATCATTGGTATGCAAACAAAACTATGCCTCCCTGTAATAATCGCTTAAATTATTGGGATTTTTTAGTAAATTAAACTAATGATAGATTACAAATCGACAATCACTTCAAACAATTGCACCTGGTTTTTCAATCTTTCGATTAACATGCCCATCATTCTTTTGTTCAGGCTGGAAGAATTCTTTATGTAGGTCGCATATTCATCAGAAGTAAATAATCCAATCACCATCCCTTTTAAAGAATTTCGAAACTTAATGTCTTTTTGAATGGCATTTTCCATCACTGCCATTTTTTTCTCCGCACTAAGCGTGTAAAAATCCATTTTATTTTTACTTACATAATTTGCGAAAGAAGCAATAAACAAATCGTTTTGTAATTTCAAAATAGGGCGTAGGACTTCATTTTGAAACAATTCATCAGATGATGATTGAGTGGTTACAGTACCAATTGTTTCTCCTCGGAATTCCTTTAAAAAACCATCTCGTTGACTCATCTTTTTTTCTTTAAAAATAGAAAAAATAGCGATAAGAATGTACTATTTTTGCATTAACAAAATATAATTATGCGATTTCATACTAGAAAATGGGTAAAACCAGAAGATTTAAACCCTAACGGGACTTTATTTGGTGGTAAATTATTAGCTTGGATTGACGAAGAACTGGCTTTATACACCATTATCCAATTAGAAAATTCAAGAATTGTTACCAAGCACATGTCGGAAATCAATTTTAGAAGTTCGGCTAAACAAGGAGATATTGTAGAAATTGGTATTGATGTGGTCAAATTTGGAAACACTTCCCTTACTTTAAAATGTGAAGTCCGAAATATGATGACACGCGAAACAATTATTACGATAGATAACACCACTATGGTAGGTTTGGGACCCGATGGCAAACCAAAAGCACATGGAAAAACAGAAATCGAATATGTAAAAGATCGTTTGTAATTACAAACTGAAATTTATTTTTAATTCGTATTTCTATTCCTTCAAAGGTGTTTTTTTTAACTAAAAAAAGCAGCAACAATGTTACTGCTAATTTAGTTGCGGAATCTATTTTGTAAAAAGTAGTTCTTAAATCGATTAATATCCTATTGCCTCATTACGCCCAGAACCCTCATTACCAGAAGGTAATTCAAATATTTCTAAATCAAAATAACCAACAGAGGCTGTGACATGATCAAATATATCTGCCATGATATATTCATAGTTTTCAAAACGTTTATCATGTGAAAAAGCATAAATCTCAAGTGGAATTCCTTGAGAAGTAGCCTGTAATTGGCGACAAAGCATAAGCATCTCTTTATTTAATCCCGGATGCTGCTGCAAATATTGGGTAATGTATTTACGAAACAATCCAAAGTTGGTCATGTTTCTACCGTTAATAGGAAGAGATTTATCTATTTTATGACTCGAATTATAGTTGTCAATTTCTGATTTACGGGAATCAATATAAGCGCTTATTAGCTCAATTTTCTTCAAATTATTCAACTCAGAATCCTCTAAAAAACGAATACTTCCTGTTTTTATAAGAACATGCCTTTTAATACGCCTTCCATCAGAATTAAGCATGCCGCGCCAGTTTTGGAAAGAATCTGAAATCAAACTATAGGTAGGAATCGTGGTGGTGGTATTATCGAAATTTCGAACTTTAACTGTGGCCAGATTTATTTCGATTACATCCCCATCCGCACCATATCTATCCATAGTAATCCAATCGCCGATACGAACCATATCATTTATGGCTACCTGCACACTGGCTACAAATCCCAAAATGGTATCTCTAAAAACCAAGATAATTACGGCAGATACCGCTCCTAAAATAGTCAAGAGTTCACTTTGATTAATCTCAAATAATTTGGATATAATTACGGTAATTCCAAACATCCACAGCACAATCATGATAACCTGGATAAAACTGTCTATCGGTTTATCACTGAATCGTGGTTTTTGCTTTAAATAATCTCTTAATGAATTAAAAATGGTGCGGATAATCCATAACAGTAGTAGTACAATATATGTACTGACTAATTTTCCGAAAATCCCTTCCCAATATTCAAATCGATCCAAAATTATTGGAACAGATTTGTAAATGAATAGCAATGGTATTAAATGAGCAATGTACTTTGCCGTCTTATTAGACACTATTATATCATCAAATTTAGTTTTAGTTTTATGCGCGACAATTGCCATAATGGTAACTAAAACAAATCGGAATACTAAATAGATTGCATAGGCAACAAAACAAAGTATCGCAATATTCAGGATGAGACTCAGGTAACTTGAAAAGCTGCTTCCCAATCCCCATTTCTTGAAAATAGGATAAAAGAAAGTAAACAACTTTTCAATAAATTTATACATTTCTCAGGTATTTCTTCTCTACAAAGAAAGTACCAAAAGGAACTACAGAAGCAGCACAGACCAATCCAAATTTCTTCATATTCCAACTGTCTTCAAATTTTAGCATAGTTGCCAAAATGATGTATCCCACAAACAATAAACCATGTGACATTCCTATCGGAAATAATAATGTTTTATATAAATCAAAATGAATAGGTTTTACAAAAAGCATATTTGAAAATAAAACCAGATAGGAAACCCCTTCAAGTAAAGCGACAATCTTAAAAAACTTAAGCATAAAAATAAAATTTGGTGATTTAGCGCGCAAAATTAAGTAATATCATTGATTTTCGATCTATCCATTAACAAAGTAATATACTTTTGTAATAGTAAACTTTTAATATGAGCAAACGCGATTTAAAAAAATACCTGTCTGAACTCAATAAAGCACAACTCGAAGAGCAAATCATCGAATTGTATGAAAAATTCAGTCCCGTAAAAGTGTATTATAATTTTGTTTTCAATCCAAAAGAAGAAACGCTTTTGCAGGAATGCAAACTTAAAATTTCGAATGAATATTTTCCTGTAAAAAGTTCAGGCAGACGAAGCAAACCAAAAATGCGACGTTCTGTTGCCCAGAAATACATCAAACACTTCATTCTTTTAGGTGTTGATCCTTTTGTGATTGCAGATGTAATGCTCTACAATATTGAAATCGCCCAAGCTTTCTCGTCTGAAAACACAATTAAACAAGAACTTTTTTACAAAAGCATGTTCAATTCCTTTGAGCAGGCCGTAACTTTCTTAATTTCAAACGGAATTCTCGCCGAATTTAAAAAAAGAATAATCGCTATTCATGATGAGACAGTAGCCCAAAAGTGGAAAAATAAATCAGAATTTCAAGCAATTATAGAGCGATTAGACTACTAAAATTGCCCCCCTAAATCAATTTTATTTAATCAGTCCTATTTCTTTTAAATTAAAATTAACGGATAAACTGTTTTTTAGGCGTACTTTTGCAAAAATCCAACAAAAATCAATGCCGGAAAATACTTTAGAAATAGAAATAGAAGACAAAAAAGAACTTTATGCGTATCAAAAAGGGGATATCGATGCCATTTTTCAGCGTATAGACAATGGTCCTGAGCAGCATCATTTATTATATCAATTGCCTACCGGTGGAGGAAAAACAGTAGTCTTTTCTGAAATTGTAAGACGCTATTTGTCTAAACATGATAAAAAAGTTGTGGTCTTAACACATCGAATCGAACTTTGTAAGCAAACCTCAAAAATGCTAAAAGGTTTTGGTGTAAAAAACAAAATCATCAACAGTAAAGTAAAAGATCTACCGGACCAAAACGATTATTCTTGTTTTGTTGCCATGGTGGAAACTTTAAAAAACCGAATCAATGATGAAAAATTGCATTTGGATAATATTGGACTTGTTATTATTGACGAGGCGCATTACAACTCCTTCAGAAAATTATTAAGTTCTTTCAAAAAAGCATTTATATTAGGTGTTACCGCAACCCCTTTAAGCTCGAATATCAAATTGCCTATGCATGAAAGTTATGATGAGTTAATTGTGGGGGATGCTATTGGTTCTTTAATAGACAAAGGATTTTTGGCCAAAGCCGTAACCTATAGTTATGACGTGGGCTTGACTTCGCTTAAAGTGGGTATCAATGGAGATTATACAGTAAAATCTTCCGACGATTTGTATACCAATATGGCTATGCAGGAAAAATTGTTACATGCCTATACCGAGAAATCATTAGGTAAAAAAACCTTGATTTTTAATAACGGAATCAACACTTCACTGTATGTGTACGAGACTTTCAGAGAAGCAGGATACGGTATTCGTCACCTTGACAACACCAGTAATAACGAAGAACGAAAAGAAATTTTACATTGGTTCAAGCATACTCCGGACGCCATATTAACCTCTGTAGGTATCCTAACAACCGGTTTTGATGAGCCTACCGTTGAAACGATTATTTTAAACAGAGCAACGAAATCATTGACTCTATATTTTCAAATGATTGGTCGTGGTTCTCGAAAATTACCTAATAAAGACGAATTTACCGTTATTGACTTAGGAAATAATGCCGCACGTTTTGGTTTATGGAGCGAGCCGGTAAACTGGCAACACATTTTCAAATCACCTGAGTTTTATTTAGAAAATTTACGTGATGATACCGAAATCGAAATGTATTTCAAATACTCGATGCCACCGGAATTGCGTGCCAAATTCAGTAAAACCGAAGTCGTGACTTTTGATGTTGATGAAGAGCATAAATTAGCTATTAAACAAAATTTACGTTCAAAAGTGGTTCTCGAAAAATCTTTGGATCAGCATGCCGCCATGTGCGTGGATAATACCGAAGAATTACAGGAAGCAAAAGCACTGTCGCGTGAATTAGAACAAGATATAGAATGTCGTGTCAAACGCTATTCGAAATGTTTAAGCCAATGCAGCAAAAACTATCGTGAATGGTTGATGGATGATTACAAACAAAAATTAACATTATTGATAGGGAAGAAGTATCGTGAAAAAATCATGAATGAACCGGATTAAAATTTAATCGAAATGTAATCAGTAGAGACGCACTGCAGTGCGTCTCTACTGAAAATCATGTTTTCAAAATCACTTTTTTACAAAATATAAAATCCAAAAAATGTCAAAACAATTCTCTAATTTAGGAATTTCCACTCCGATACTGAATGCACTTTCTGATTTGAAAATTGTTGTGCCAACAGAAATTCAGCAAAAAACTATTCCGCTACTTTTAGCAAACACAACAGATCTTGTTGGGTTGGCCAAGACCGGAACGGGAAAAACAGCTGCTTTTGGATTGCCTATTTTACAATTAATTGACACCAGTCTTCCTGTTGTTCAAGCTGTTATTCTGGTTCCAACCCGTGAATTAGGGCATCAGATTTTTAAAAACTTAGAAGATTTCGCAAAATATTTACCGGAGGTTTCTATTGCTGCCACATGTGGTGGAATTCCAATAAAACCACAAATCGAAAGATTGGCATCTCCAACGCATATTGTTGTTGCCACTCCGGGACGTTTAATCGATTTAATACAACGTAAAGCGGTAAATTTAAAAGAAACCAAATTCCTTGTGCTTGATGAAGCTGATGAAATGGTTACTATCTTAAAAGAAGGTTTAGACGAAATCATTGCCGAGTTACCTAAAAACCATAAAACCTTTTTATTCTCAGCTACTTTGCCGGGAACCATAAAACAACTTATTCAAAACTACTTAAATAAAAACGTGGTTCAGGTAAGTTCGAACATGGAAACAGTAGGTAATCAAGGTATTGACCACGAATATATAGTTGTTGATCCTATTGAAAAATTAGATGTTTTGATGCATTTTTTAAATTCAAAAGAAGGTGAACGCGGTATTATTTTTTGTAAAACAAAAGCTGCCGTTAATAAGCTCGCTAAGAATTTAGCCATCAACAGATTTTCATCAGGAGCTTTGCATGGCAGTTTGTCACAAGGTATTCGTGACCGTATTATGGAGCAATTCCGTGAAGGTCATATCAATATTTTGGTAGCCACAGATTTGGCCGCCAGAGGAATTGACGTAAAAGAAATCTCTTATGTAGTCAATTACCATTTACCAGATGTTTATGAAGTGTACGTGCACCGCAGCGGAAGAACAGCCAGAGCAGGAGCAAAAGGACTCTCGTTGACCGTATTACAACCGGAAGAAGTTTCAGAAATTGCCGAGTTTGAAAGAGAATTGGGAATTAAATTCACCGAGTTCAAAAAACCAACTGTTGCCAGTATCGAAGAGAACAACACCTTATTATGGGCAAAGCAGATTTTTAAAACAAAACCCAATCATGAGGTGGACCCTGAATTAAAAACAAAAATAAAAACCGTTTTTCATCATTTGACAAAAGACGAATTAATAGAAAAATTATTGGCCAATTATTTGTTGCAAAACAAAAACGAACCTTCAGAAAAGCCCGTTAAAAAGCTTAAAAGAAACTAGTTATTTGAATTTTAGTTGCAGTTTTCAGAGTTGTTATATATAATACTCAAAGCTTAGACTGAAAAACTGATTTTTATAGCATCCATAAATAACGTATATTTATGGATGCTATTTTTTTTAATCACATCATGGAAAACAACGATATAGAAATTGTAATAATAGGTGGCGGATTTGCGGGAATCAATCTTGCTAAAGAACTACAAAATCAAGAGGGAATTCATGTAACTCTGGTGGATAAAAACAACTATAATTTCTTTCCACCACTCATTTATCAGGTAGCCACAGCCTTTTTAGAACCCTCCAGCATCAGTTATCCCTTCCGTAAATTTTTTGCAGGTAAAAAGAACCTTCAGTTTCGTTTAGGAGAATTGCAAAAAGTAATTCCTGCCGAAAATAAAATAATCCTGAATAACGGAGAATTGAATTATGATTATCTTGTTTTTGCCACTGGTGCAGAAACCAGTTATTTCGGAATGGAAAATGTCAAGAAAAATGCTATTCCAATGAAAACGCTCAATGATGCCATTGAGATGCGCAACACTCTTTTAAAGAATTTAGAGAAAGCGGCTATTTGTAAAGACATTCGTAAACGAAGAACCCTGTTAACTATTGTAGTTGTTGGAGGTGGCCCTACAGGAGTTGAAGTATCAGGAATGTTTGCCGAAATGCGAAAAAGTATATTACTCAAAGAATATCCTGAATTAGAAACGACTGCCAGTAATGTTTATTTGGTCGATGGGGGAGACGCTTTATTATCACCTATGAGCGAAGCATCGCAAGCAGATACGCTGGAAGCAGTAACCCAACTTGGAGTAGTCGTAAAACTAAACACCCGTGTAGTAGATTATAAAGACGATACTGTTTTCTTTGCTGATGGAAAAAACATTAAAACCAAAAATTTAATTTGGGCGGCAGGAGTTTCAGCCAGAGAATTTGAAGGAATTCCGGCAGAAAGTTATGGTCGTGGCAAACGAATGGCTACGGATGCTTTCAACAAAGTAAATGCTACCGATAACATCTACGCTATTGGAGACACTTGTATCCAACTGAACGATGCTGATTTCCCTGATGGTCATCCCCAGGTGGCGCAGGTAGCGATTCAACAAGGAGTGAATTTGGCCGAAAATTTCAAGTTAATGCTTAAAAATAAACCGTTAAAACCTTTTAAGTACAACGACAAAGGTTCGATGGCCATCATTGGAAAAAACAAAGCTGTAGTGGATTTACCGAAACCCAAAATGCATTTCAAAGGTTTCTTGGCCTGGATGATTTGGTTATTTGTTCACCTGATGTCATTGATAACCTATCGCAACCGAATCAACACCTTTTACCATTGGATGATTGCTTATTTTTCGAAAGACCAATCGTTAAGAATGATAATCAGACCAGAAAAAAGAATGAAAGGGGAGGTTTAGTTTGTGAAAATAAAAACTTAGTTTGTGAAAATAAAAACAATGTATTAGAGAAATTTACAGACTTTAGATTGCTTGGCATTTTATTTATTCTCTTAATTGCATTATATACTACAATCACAGAATTAGTAAAGCGATTGTAAGACCCCGCCAGCGCGAGTGTCCCACTCTTGCCTGCCAATATGATATACTTCTAGTATTTTTTTTTGCAAAAGGAACAAGGATTAACGTTATAACAAAACAACACAAACTTCTGTTTTTCAGTTTTTTACAAAATAAATCCGTAAATTGCTCAATGGTTTAAACCTATCTTTTAAAAAATTTAAAAATCAGCATTATGAAAAAGTACATTTTACTAGTGGGTTTTATGTTTTCGGTAGCTTCATTTTCACAAACTATTGCATCTAAAAATGAGACTGCAAGTCCGGCACAATATGAATTGCTAAAAAAAGTCAATGAATATTATCCAGATATTAGCTTAAGCGAAAAAGTTGTCAATTTTTATGTAGACGATAAAATAATTGACACAAAACAAGAATTTGCTATAATAAACACAGACTTTAGCAGTTACAAACTGAGCATTAGCCCTGATAACAAAAGAGTTGTATTCGATTTTGTATCAGCTAGCAATGGAAAAATTTATGGTGCCGTTATTGTTTTTAAAGGAAATTATGTTAGAACAACTTTTAATGAAAAGTCAGGTCAGTATGATGTAATGGTGAATGGCAAATCTGTCTATTTGCAAAAGTTATAGTTCTTTGTCCATATAACAAATTAATGAACCATTGGAATTTCCTCGTCTCCTGAATTCACAATAGTTTCTTTAATTTTTCTTTTACCAATATTTAAAATAATAAAAGCAATAATTGTGGTACAAGTCATAATGACAACCATTGGCACCATCGAATCTTTTACAAAAACACCTACTAAAAACGAGGCAAAAGCACCCAATCCCAGCTGAATAGCGCCCATCAAAGCCGATGCACTTCCTGCATTTCTTGAAAAAGGAGCAAGGGTAAGTCCTGCTGTATTGGGATTTGATATACCCAAACAAGCCAAGAATAAAAACATCATGGTAATCGTTCCATACAATTCCAGAACATCATTCATGACCAGTACTAAGAAAACAATACTAATAACGGATTGACTGATTAATGCTCCAAAAATCATCTGTTCACTTGTAAATTTTCTTAATAACAACGAATTAAGCTGACTGGCAATTATAAAACTCAGAGACATAAAGGCAAATATCCAACCATAGATTTTAGGACCTACCTCAAAGATATTCATAAATAAAATAGGGGAGGCTGCCACATAAACAAACAATCCGGAAAAAGCGATAGCACCTGCAAACGCATAGGTATAAAACTGAGGCACTTTTATAATACTTATAAATTCGGCGATAATAGGCTTTGGTTTTAATGAAATGGAAACGTTAGGTTCATAAGTGTTCGGGAGTACAATTTGCGCTGCTACAAGAATAACGATTCCAATACACATTAAGATGAAAAATACGGTATGCCAGCCATAATATTCTGTAACATAACCTCCAATAGTTGGCGCTAGCATTGGTGAAAGCCCAACTACCAGCATCAGCATTGAAAAGACTTTTGGAATATCTTTTACAGGAAATAAATCCCGAACCATCGAAACTGAAGCTACTGTCGCAGCACAACTGCCAATCGCTTGTATAAACCGTAGCCCAATAAAAGTATCAATATCGGCTACAAAAACACATCCCAAAGAAGCTAAAATATAGACAAGGGTTCCTATAAACAATGGTTTTTTTCTTCCAAAACGATCTAACAATGGCCCATATAATAATTGTCCGGCAGATATTCCTATGAAATAACTGGATAATGTTAATGAAACATTAGCAACGGAAGTATTTAAATCTTTAGCAATTCCTGAAAAACCAGGTAAATACATATCAATAGAAAACGGACCAAGAGCTGTTAGTAATCCTAAAATCAGAATTAATTCGAAATATTTTGTTTTAGTCATTTTAGGAATCCTTTTTTAATTTTTTGCAAAAGTAACTCTTAATAGGTGATAAGAGGAGGAAGTCTTCGGATTTTTATTTCGGACAATAACGCAACGCAATACAGTGAATTAAATACTTATTAAGTAACTTTCCTTATAGATTTTTTGGTAAATATCTTTACTAAACATAAAAAGCTTTGAAGGTTTTTTGGAAACACCCACTTGTTTTTCATCCAGTTCAATCAGGTATTTCTTCGTCAACAATTTTCTTCTAAAATTTCTGTTGTCAATTTCAACCCCTAATATACATTCATACACATCCTGCAACTCCTTAATGGTAAACTTATCAGGTAAAAGTTCAAAAATAATCGGTTGGTATAATGATTTCGCTTTTAAATCGGCATAAGCTTCGTTGATAATCTTTCTATGGTCAAATCCTAATTCAGGCAAATTATTTATCGGAAACCATTGTGGTTGATGTTGGTTATTTTCTAAGTTAACCTCATGTGTTTTTACTAAAAAATAATAAGCAATAGTGATGGTACGTTGGTTAAAATTCTCGCTTTTGGCCCAAATAACATCTTTTTCATTCATCAAACGATTGGGGTCTCCGAAAACTTTAAACTGTTTTTTATAAAGATTATCGAGTCCAGTTAACTCCCTCAAAACTCTGCTGGCAGTTTCATCTATAGTTTCATTTTCAAGTGTATGATATCCTGTTAGAACATAATCATTTACAAGAGTTTCATGACTTTCTGCAGATTCTAAATAACGTTCCAGCAACAATACGTTTAGCGATTTTGCATTGACGTCGAAACCAAAAACAACACAGTCTACAGATATATTAGGTATTATTTTAGGTTTCATGAAGTGGATAAAAATAAGATTAATACTGTTTTTAAATGACTTGTTGTTTTTACACACATCATTTATAGATACAAAAGTAATGATTTATTTATGATTTCAAATTTACTATTATTTTAGCATCATTTACAAATTAAACGTCATATATACTTTTTATATAAAATATAACAATTAGATATAATTTTATTACATTACTATTATATAAGCTTTAAATTTATTGAATTTTTAAAATAATTAATATTTTTTTATTGTTGTATTAAATTAATTTTTACATTTGAATATTAATAGTCATATTGACGTTTATTAAAATAATTAAATAATAAACCAAAAAATGAACTTTCATTTTTAAATACAAGTCCATGAAAACCAAACTTCTTTTACTAATACTTTCAATATCTTCTATATGTACCTATTCACAAGTGGTTATTACTAATCCCAATTTTTCTTTAGGAACAACCGGCCGAATAGGTGTTGGATTTTCCCCAAATGGAGAAGGAAATATGTGGAAACCATTAAACCTTTCAGGTCAAGGTTCTTTAGGCGGACGTATGGAACAAACGGATTACATTGATATTTTACCTGCAGTACATTTCACTCCAAAGATTATTGGAAAAGATAGCACTAATGTAACCTTCCAAATGCGTATGGGAATGTACTCCGCCAACGGCCAATTTGTTGGCAACGTCAGCACCCGTTCCAATGAAGGATTGACCTTTATTCTTCCTGAAGCTTTTATTGAAGCGAGAAATATTATGGGAAGCAAATGGTCCGCTTGGGTGGGCGCCCGTTTTCGTCGCTACGATGACATACATATTAGTGATTACTTCTATTTCGACGATCATTCCTCTCAAGGATTTGGCGTAAGCTATAAAAACACGGAACTGACCATGTTAATGCCTGCTTCGGCTGATTCGACAAATGTTTATCCTTATAATTACGAGATTACCGTTGCGGGAGCCACCAATCCCGCTATTCGTCAGCGCATGGTCTGGATAGGGGAGCACAGTATAAACCTGAAAAACAACGGCATTATTAAGCTTTTGGGGGAATTTCATCATGTTGCTGCCAATTCTGAAAATGCTTCTAAAAATTATCCAGCCGACAACGGATGGGTAGCCGGAATTAAATACAGCAATCCGTTTAAAACGACTTTACCCGGTTCGTTCAATCAGCTATCTGTTCGTTATGGGGCCGGAATCGCAAATGGTGGTGATAACGGAAACACTTTCACTTGGGCAACCTACGGAGCACCTGATGATGAAGGAAAGTATAGCAATGCTTATTCACTTACGATGGTAGAACATTTTTTGCTAAACCTCTCACAGAAGTTCAGTATTAATGGATATGGTGTTTTTACAAAAAGCAAAGGAGGTTCTGCGAGTACCAATACCGACGAATATTTCAACGGCAACCAATTGTACAATCAAAAAACCGATTTTGTGGTGGGATTCAGAAGCTTCTATTATGTTACCAAATGGTTGCACTTAATTGAAGAAGTTCATTATTCCGTGCGAAAAGATGGGGATAATCCAGAGGCAAATATGTGGAAATTTTCTTTTGCGCCCACCATTGTACCATTAGGACAAAAAGACCCTTGGAGTCGTCCCCACATCCGTCTTGTTTTTACGGTAGCGCACTATAACGATTACGCTCGTGATCATAATTACTCTCCCTATTTACAAGTGAACCAAAACAGTTGGGGAACTTACATCGGAGTAAAAACAGAATGGTGGCTATTTTAGACAGACCATCCGCTAAGCCAAAACTATAACTACTTTAAAACTATATAAATATGCCACTTTTTGGAACAACAATTTTATCATTTATCCCCGGATGGAGTGTTGAAGGCGGACGTTTTGCCATAAAAAAAACTGCTGAATACGGTTTTGACATGCTTGAAATTATTTTACCGGCCTCATTAGATTTCGATCCCAAAACAACCAAAAAACAACTTGAAGAACACGGTATTTCAGGGCGTTGCACATTGAATTTACCGGCCAACTGTCATATCCCTTTTTACCCGGAACAAGCGGTAGCACTGATTAAATCTGCAGTTGACAAAGTAGCCGAAATGGATGGTGATTTTCTAGGAGGGGTGCTACATTCAGCTATCGGAACATTCACAAGAAATCCTTGCACAACAGAAGAGAAAATAATAATTCAGCAGGTATTTACAGAAGTAGCCAATTATGCCGAAAAATGCAACATAATTATTGCTCCAGAACCCATCAACCGTTACGAAAGCTATGTATTTACAGCTGCAGATGAAGTCCTGGACATGATTGAACGTATCAGCAAACCTAATATCGGATTACATCTGGATACATTTCACATGAATATTGAAGAAAGTAATTTTTATGATCCGATTATTCGCGCCGGAAACAGATTGCAACATGTGCATATCACCGAAAGTGACCGAGGAATGACAGGAGAAGGCAATGTGCATTGGGATGATTTTTTCAAAGCTTTAGCCGAAATTAATTACCAGGGACCTTTAGTTCTTGAAAATTTTTCCTCACAGATTAAAGAATTGGTCGGACCAACTTCCTTATGGAGGCCCTCTAAATATAATTCAGAAGACCTTGCAAAAGGCAGCTTGTTGTTCATGAGGAAAATGGTCGACAAATGGTACCATTAATCAATAATAAAAGTAATTACCTAAATATATTGTTTGACGCAAAAAAAAGAAAAAATGAAAAATAAATTAAAAGGTGTGAGTTTTGGAGAAATCCTTTTCGATGTTTTCCTGGAACATAAAAAAATTGGTGGAGCACCACTAAATGTAGCCTCGCGATTAAACTCGCTAGGAGGTGATATCGCAATGATCAGTGGTGTTGGAAATGATGCTAATGGAAAAAAATTAGTCGATTATTTAAATAATTTGGGCATTAATACCAAAGCGGTTCAAGTAAACGATACGTATCCAACAGGTATCGTCAATGTAATTTTAAATGAAAAAGGGAATGCTTCCTATGACATCAATTATCCGGCTGCCTGGGACAAAATCGAATCTTCTGCTGAGAATATTGCAATTGTAAAAGACGCCGATTTCTTTGTGTATGGAAGTTTATCTTCAAGAGATTCTGTTTCCAGAGATACATTGAAAGAACTTTTGGCTGTGGCGAAATATAAAATATTTGATGTGAATTTAAGAATCCCGCATTATACTAAAAAAAATGTATTGGATTTATTGAATGAGGCTGATTTTCTGAAATTTAACGATGATGAATTGAATGAAATTTGTGATGATTTGAATTCAAATAAAAAGTCATTGGAACAAAATATTAAATTCATAGCTGAGAAAACCAAAACACCTACGGTCTGTGTTACTTTAGGATCTCACGGAGCCGTATTATATCATGAAAATAAATTTTATCACAATTCAGGTTTCAAAGTAAATGTCGTAGATACTGTAGGTTCGGGAGATTCTTTCCTGGCTTCATTAATCATAATGCTCCTTAACGGAAAAGACCCGCAGTATGCCATCAATTTTGCTAGTGCTGTTGGATCTATTGTTGCCCAGAGCGAAGGAGCGAACCCAGTAATTTCACAATCGGAAATAGATGAGTTTTTATGTGGTTTTGAACAAACCGATTCTAAAGTCAAGGAATCAAATGCATTTTCAATTAATTAAATAATTAAGACAATGAATCTAACTAAAAAAATCCCTGTAGTAAGTAAAGAATTCGTTTTTCAGTTTATAATAATTACCATACTATTTGCCCTTTGGGGAATCGCCAATGATTTAACAACTCCGATGGTTTCTACTTTCAAAAAAGTAATGCCGGAACTTTCCAATACACAAGCATCATTAGTACAATTTGCCTTTTATTTTGGGTATTTCTTCATGGCTTTACCAGCTGCATTATTCATTAGAAAATACAGCTATAAATCTGGAATAATATTAGGACTGCTATTATATGCGACAGGTGCTTTCTTATTCTATCCCGCAGCACATTACCAAAGTTACACTTTCTTCCTTGTTTCCTTATGGGTAATTACTTGCGGCTTAGCCTTTCTTGAAACCACTTCAAATCCCTTGATTTTATTTTTGGGCAATAAAGAAACCGCAACTCAACGTTTAAATTTAGCGCAGGCATTTAACCCAATTGGAGCAATTACCGGATTGGTCATGGCCCAGTTTTTAGTCATTAAAGAAATAAAATCCGATGATTACACACAAGAAGCCTATAAAGCTTTAAATTCAAGCGAATTAGCCAGTATCCGCGAAAATGATTTAGGTATCATCAGTATTCCTTACATTGGATTAGGAATTTTTGTCTTAATAATTTTGATCATTATTATTATGACAAAAATGCCTAAAACAGCTCACGAAGATAAAATGTCAATCTCTGAATCGTTCAAGAAGTTATTCGCCAATAAAAATTACAAACATGGCGTTATTGCTCAGGCTTTTTATGTTGGTGCGCAAATTATGTGTTGGACATTTATTTTTCAATATGTAGACAACATCAACAAAACATTTGGATTAGAATTAACCGCCACGTATTACAATATAACTGCAATGATTTTATTTTTATTGGGCCGATGGATTGGAACTGGTTTGATGAAAACCATAAATCCATCAAAAATATTAATGGTATTTGGTATTGGAGGAGTAATCTGCGCAGCTGGCGCGATTATATTACAAGGCATGCCAGGATTAGTTGCTCTAATTTGCATCTCGATTTTTATGTCAATTATGTTTCCAACTATCTATGGTATAGCACTAAAAGACATGGGCGATGAAGCAAAAATTGGATCTGCCGGTTTAGTTATGGCTATTGTTGGTGGAGCATTGATGCCTGTTATGCAAGGAAGTATTTTGGATTGGGGCGGATCTGGATTTTCAGATGTCAAAATTTTAGGATTTATACCTGAAGTTAACTTTTCATTTATTTTACCATTAATCTGTTTGACCATTGTAACTCTTTATGGCTATAGCACTTATAAAGCATCCAAAAAGATTAAAACAAGTAATGAAATCAAAGTTTCAGTAATTTAGCTTAACGTTACTGTATAAGTAAAGAAAACGGACAGTAAAGCTTTTATTGTTCGTTTCTTTTTAATAAAAAGAGTAAAAAGCACATTTAAAAGCATTGAATTAAAATGTATATATTTTGCACTATAATTTATATTATGTAAAATAGAATTTTTAAACCTTTACATTAGAAGCTATAGTTCTCTATATTCTTTTCTTTTTTATGTCCCGTTCATTTTGTCTCTTCTGTAAAACAAAAAAGCACTACCAATCTTGATAATGCTTTTTAAAAACAACTATTTTTTATTCTATTTCACAGAAATTGGAATACTCCATTTTTCCCAACTTAAAACAATATCATTTTCATTTATCGTGTACACTAAATTTTCAGCATTTGAATCTGTAATTTTCTGTTTCACGGTTACTCGTAACTGATCATCTTTTTCTTTGTATTTATAAGCTCCCCATTGTTTAGCTTCTTTATTAAAGATAATTACACATTCTTTTTCATTTGGTATTACAAAAAAAGAATATTTTCCTGCCGGTAATTTTGAACCTTCAATCATAAGATCTTTATCGGTTTCAAAAGTCGTTGCCTCATTGGCACCAGCGCGCCAAACTTTATTAAAAGGTACTAGTTCACCCCAAATTTTTCTGCCTTTTACAGATGGGCTGCTATAATTAACAGTAATTGTAGCGCCATTAATTTTACCTGTTGCAACAGTTGCCGGACTTGCAGGTTTATCTTGTGCATTAACGAAGGTTGCCGTCAGTAATACAATAAGGAACAGATGAATTTTCTTTTGTAATCCCATGATTTAAAATGTTTTAGTTTAAGTCCTAAATTTAAAATAACTTAATTAAATTTGTCATAATTCTTAATAATTTTAAGAAAAAATTAAGAAATTTATAAATTAATCGCATTACTCTATTAATCGCGGTATTATAATTTATTAATTTATTATTTTTACAAACGATACTTTATTTACTTATCAAATCTTATGAATACAATTGCAGAGCACATTGCGGATTTTTTGAAAGAATACCAACCTTTTGATAATTTAACATTTGAAGAATTATCAGAAATCGCCACAAGTATTCGCGTTGTAAATTTAGAAAAACATAAAACCTTATTCCAAATTGATGATGTTTTGCATGACAGTTTTTATGTTGTGGCATCAGGGCTTATCAATTTATCTGTAATTGCAGATGCTGAAGAAACATTATTAAACAAATGTCATGAAGGTGATATTTTTGGCTTGCGTCCTTTTTTTGCCAAAAACAATTACATGATGACAGCCAAAGCTCGTGAAGAAAGCATTGTTTATGCTATTCCTATTGCTACTTTCCGACCGTTTGTCGCAAATAATCCAAAAGTTTTGGATTTCTTATTGGAAAGTTTTGCTACCAATACAACCAATTCTAAAGACAGGGAAAATATACGGGGTAAACTTATCTCAGACAACATATTCTATTCTGATCAACAATCGGAAATAATGAATTTTCAGCCCTTGTCATATAATAAATCTCCGTTGACTTCAACCGTTAATGATGTAATCAAAGACGTTGCGCAAGCGATGACTAATAATTTAATCAACAGTATTATTATTTGCGATAACAACATTCCTATTGGCGTTGTCACACATACTGATATGTGCACCAAAGTTGCGACCGGCAGGTTCCCTATAACGGATACAATTGACAAAATCATGTCCTCTCCTGTGGTAACTGTTGTCGAGAATGTTTCTTTGGCAGAAGCCCAATTACTTATGTTAAAGCATAATGTGACTCATTTATGCGTTACATTAGACGGAACCAATACATCTGTCGTAAAAGGAATTATTTCAGAACACGATTTGATTGTTGCGCAAGCCAGTAATCCAGGAGTTTTAATAAAAGAAATCAAACGTTCACAATCAGCAAAAGATTTAAAGCAAATTAGAGACCGAATGACTGACCTCATTCAAAACTCAATTATTAAAAATATACCTCTTTCTCATATTAACAACATTGCCAGCGAAATCAATTTGGCATTAATTAAACGTGCCGTAGAACTATCTATTTTAGATTTAGGCTCCCCTCCTGCCCGTTTCGCCTGGTTAAGTATTGGTAGTCAAGGAAGAAAAGAACAATTGCTATTAACTGACCAAGACAGTATTTTAGTTTTTGAAGATGTCACTCCAGACAAATACCGTGACGTAAAAGATTACTTCCTTAAACTAGGTAAAAAAACAACTGTAACACTTGAAAAAGTGGGTTATGAACTCTGTCCTTACGGTCATATGGGAAGCAATATGATGTGGTGTAAGTCTCTGACAGACTGGGCAAAACAATACAACAGCTGGATGAATACTCCAGGTGAAAACAGCAATGATTTAAGCAGTATTTTCTTTGACTATGAAATTGTTTTTGGAGAGCCTAAAATCGAAGAAGCCATTCAAACTGTTATTCTGAATAACACACAAAACAACACGCTTTTCTTTGATTTCCTTGGTAACGATGCTTTGAGAAAAAACGCTCCTTTAAGTTTTTTCAAAAAATTCATTGTTGAAGAGGAAGAAGGTCCAAACAAAAATAAATTTGATATCAAAACCCGTGCTTTGATGCCTCTAATTGATGGTGCTCGTCTATTTGCTTTAAGCCATGGCGTCAAAGGAATCAATAACACCTACTTACGCTTCAAACAATTAGCCATTATAGATCCTAAAAACGCTGAAATTTATCTAAATTGTGCCGAAGCTTTTTTAACTTTATCTAAATTTAGAGCCCTTGAAGGTTTAAAAAATGATGATTCAGGACAATTTATAAATTTAAGTGAGTTAACAAAAATTGATAAAGAAAAATTGAAAAACGCTTTAGCTCCAATGAGAGAATTGGAAGAATTAATTAAAAGTAAATTTCAACTTACCCAATTTTCATAATTATGCTAGACTGGCTGAAAAACATCAACAAAGAACATCCTGAGTTTTGGAAAACATATCTTTCAAAATTCGAGCATAAATCAAAGCGTTTCGTTGTTTTATCCACTGAAACTTCAGGCATGAATCCCCATAAAGACGTAATCTTATCTATTGGCTCATTTGCAGTGGTAGATAACAGCATTCTTATTGGTGACAGCTTCGAAACGGTATTATTGCAGTATAAATTTCTTCATGACAATGGACTTTCCAATGAGTTTATTATCGAAAGTAAAATGAAAAAAATGGTGGAACCAGACGCTATAAAATCATTCATCGATTATATTGGCAATGCAGTTTTGGTTGGTCATCATATTGATTTCGATGTAGAAATGATCAATGCGGCATTGGAAAAACTGGACTGCGGCAGACTAAAAAATGAAGCTTTGGATATTGATGTAATGTACCGTAAACTACACGACATCACTGACAGACAATTTTCACTTGACGAATTGTGCACTATCTATAAAATCCCAAAAAGTGACCGAAATTCTTCCTCAGAAGATGCCTATAAAATTGCTTTGCTATTTCTGAAGTTAAAAGCAAGATTAGGAATCCAGTAAACCCTTTTTTAATAAGTTTTCAAAGACTAATTCCTTTCCAGAAACGACCGTGATGACTAATAGAAACCGGGATTTCATTTTTGCCAAAATCATCTGTTAAAAATGGAATCCCTTTTCTTTTGCTGATTTTTGTTTCGGAATCTAAAATCCTTATTTGCTTAAAATACGCTTTTTCAGTAACCGCAATTGCATAAACACAATCATTGCAAATAGTAGTTTCCGTCAAATAAGTATAATTATTAATAATTACCGTTCCTGAGTTTTGATTTTCGTATTCACATTCCAATTGCAATGGGAAATACCCTCGAATTCCTGTTTCTCTATTGTAGATTTTGTAAGCCGCTTCCTTTCTTGCCCATAAATTCCAGACCATTACATCCTGATTTACAGCATCAGCAATCAGCAATTGCTCTCTTGAAGTAAAAATTTTATTCAGAAACCCTGATCGCTTCCAGTTGCTTTCTTTTTTCGCTAAAGCCAAATCTACAATGTCATTCCCAATCATTTTTCGGATAATTTGGTTTCAATAATCTCCATCGCTGCTTTTAAATTTAGCATTCGTTCCATAGACTGATTATCAATTTCTATTTCGAAAGCTTCTTCAATATCGAGAATTACGTCAACAAGATTGGCTGAATTAATTTTCAAATCATTGATAAAATCCGTGTCTTCAGTAAGATTATCAAAAGCTAGTTGGTTCTGAATGAATGGCTTTACAATACTTTTTAACCTCTCGATTGTTTCTTGTTTATTCATGTTTTTACTTTATTAATTATACTAATTTATACATTTTCAATAATTTGAATGATATTATTTATAGCTTTAATTCAATAGATAAATCTAAGATCTTAGACTAGCTATATTTCTTAAAAATCACACATCCATTTACATCCCCAAAACCAAAACTGGCTTTTGCCACAATATTAAGCTCTTTTTCTATCAACTTTTGCGGAATCCGGGATGAATCAATTAAAGCAGTAATTTCAGGATTTATATCCTCACAATTACGGTTCGGAAAAATAAATCCTTGATGCAGCTGCAATATCGAAGCAACGCTTTCAATACTCCCTGCTCCTGATAAGCAATGTCCCACACTTGATTTTAAAGAATTGATATATGGAAAATTCACACCAGATCTTCCTAATGCCTCCCTCCAATTTTGAATTTCCAAACTATCTTTTGTGGTTGCTGTCAAATGACCATTTATAGCATCAATATCACCTGGTTGAATTCCAGCATTCTCGATAGCACTTTTAATACATTTTTGCACCGCTACAGAATTCGGAGCTGTCATGGATCCTGAGCCGCGTTGTCCACCTGAATTGACATTTCCGCCTAAAACTTCAGCATAAATTTTTGCACCACGTTCTAGTGCGCTTTCTAAATCTTCTAAAACCAGAGCGCCTGCCCCACTCCCCGGAACAAATCCCGAAGCACTCTCAGACATCGGTCTGGAACCATTTTCAGGCGAATCATTATGTTTAAAGGTACAAACTCGCATAGCGTCAAATCCTCCCCAAATATATGGCCCAGAATCACTTGTACTTCCTGCTAAAATACGTTTTGCCTGACCTGATTTTATACGTTCAAAAGCCATTAAAATACTTTCTGTCCCCGTAGTGCATGCTGATGAATTGGTAGACACCTGATTTCCCAATCCTAATTTCCCGCCTAAGTAAGCGCTCACACCACTGTTCATAGTCTGCGCCACTGCTGTACTACCTAAGCGTCGGGTTTGAAAATCATCAATTTTATAAATACTCTCCCTAAATTTATCAATCCCCGAAGTACCTGTTCCAAAAATAGTTCCGCTGTCCCAATCTGGCTCCTCATTTATTTCAATTAACAAACCAGCATCAGCCCATGCATCAATCCCTGCAATTACGCCATATAAAATTCCTGATGAATTAAAATTCCTCAATTCCAATTCGGAAAAATAATTCAATGCAAATTCTGTTGAAATTTCAGGCTTTCCGGCAATTTGACAAGAGAATTGCAATCGTTCCAATTCGACATCATGCTTAATTCCCGAAATACCGTTTTTAATAGCATGCGTAAATGCATCAAGCCCCACTCCATTTGGAGCGACAACACCGAGACCTGTAATTACTACACGTTTATTCATTTATTAAAGTTTTAGTTTTCAATGACAATAGTATTTTACAACCGGGTCAAACCATCATTCCTGAAATTGCTCCCGTACAAACGGTTTCATCCTTTTCATTTTTCATACTGACTTTGCACTTCAATTTCCCAAATCTAAAATATACTTTTTCTGAAATCACAGTAACCTTTTCATTTGGAAAAACAGGTTTCAAAAACTCAATATCTGTTGACGTTAAAGCAATTGAAGTGTTTTTATTAAATGTATCATCTAACAGAAATATTCCCAGACAAACCAACCCAATTTGCGCCATAACTTCCGTTAAAATTACACCTGGTGTCACGGGTTTGTCTTTAAAATGTCCTTTATAAAAATCAAGATTTTCATCGCAAGTAAAGGTGCCTTCCACTCCATTTTCATTGATTTGGATTATCTCATCCACAAACAAAAATGGTTTGGAATACGGTAATTTGGATATAATTTCTCGATTATTCATTTCTTGACAAAATAATTTCTATTATTAAAATCGCAACAAAACCCTTTGCGCTGAAAATCCAGGCCCAAAACTCAACATCAATCCTAATTCACCTTCTTGAGGATTATTGTTCATTATTCGTTCTAAAACATATAAAACAGTAGCACTTGACATATTACCGTACAAACGCAAAACTTCTTTCGTGTCATCTATATTCTTTTCCATATTGAAAAATAGGGTTTCTATTGTCTGAACAATTTTTTTCCCACCGGGATGAAAAATCAAATGACTAACATCTTCCATTTTTAAATTGTTTTTTTCTAAAAAAGGATGGATAATATCGGGGAAGTGAGATGCGATCGTTTCAGGAACTTCAATATCCAATACCATTTGCAAACCAGAATTGGTCAATTTAAAACCCATCATATGAATGTTGTCATAAAAATGATACATTTCTTCCGCTACTATTTCCGGCCCATGATCATCTTCGTGAGACGAAAGTAAAACACAAGCCGCACCATCTCCGAAAATTGCAGCACTGACAATGTTTGCCATCGAAAAATCATCCAATTGAAATGTAGCTGTAGGACTTTCGACTGCAACTACCGCAGCCCTCTTCCCTGGATTAGCCTGTAAAAAATTTTTGGCATAAATAATTCCTGAAATCCCGGCGGCACAGCCCATTTCAGTTACGGGAAGTCGCACAATATCCTGGCGTAATTTCAACGAATTAACCAAATATGCATCTAATGACGGGATCATAATTCCAGTACAGCTAACGGTAATGATATAATCCAAATCTTCTGGTTTCCAATCTGCTTTTTTTAAAGCTTTTTCGAGTACTTTTTCACCCAAATCAATTACTTCACGGACATAAATATCATTTCTCTCTTCAAATGAAGTTTTAGTAAAAACCTCAATTGGATCCATAATCGAATATCTTTTGTCAACAGCGGCACCTTCGAAAATTTTTTTTACTTTTCTAATAAAGCGTTCCTCTTGACCATTCAGCCAAGAATCAAGGAAAGGGATAATTTCTTCAGTTGTTCTGGAATATTTGGGCAGCTGTTTTGTAACCGTTTTTATTTTTACACTCATATTTTTTTAAGACTTTTAGATGAAAGACGAATAGATAACAGGTTTAAGCTTTTTACATCTTTTTTCTATTTGTTTATTATCTCGTTATCTTTTTTTATAATCCATTCGTAACGGAAAGCCCATTTCCATTGGATTGTATATTTTTTGAAATTTAATTTTTCTGAAAACCGAATCAAATCTTCTTTTTTAAAACCTCTCAATATTGAAGTCAACCCATCTTCCCGTGACATTTCATTCAATCTGAAAACAAAACACAGTAACTGAAATAATCGGTAAGCAATCGCACTTCTTTGCAAATCATTAATTACAATCCCAATATCCGCATTAGAATAAAAAACAGTCATCAATTTTAATATTTCTTCTTCCTTAAAATGATGCAAAGTCAAGGTACACAAAACAATATCGTATTTTAATTCTGTAAAAGGTTTATCAAAAATATCTTGACATTTATAAGTGATATTGGGATAAAAATCAGATAACTTCCGAGCATGGTTTATTGTAAAAGCGTTTGCATCAATTCCGATTAATTTAAATTTTAAATCATTCTTCAATCCAAAATCAGCAATCGTACGCAACATATCACCATTTCCACAACCCACATCAACAATTGTTATTCTTCTTGAGTTTGGTAGGGATGCAATTAATTTCCGGATTCCTCTTAAAGTTAGTTTGTTTCCTCCCAACAGATGATTGATTTTGGCAATTTTATCCAAAGCATCTCTTAAAACCTCACCTTCCATGGAAAAATCATCCATGGTTTCCAGTTTGTCAGTTCTGTATTTTGTATTTAATGTCATTTATCGTTCTATAATTATTGGTCGTCCGTGGGTCCTTTCTATAATTTTTGACAATACCACAGGAAATTTAACTAATAACCACATTAACACAGTAGAAATTCTTTGATTTTGTAAAATCATAGCTAAAAACCGCCCTGTCTCCAGCCGTTTTTTGAAATTAAAATTCCATTTCTGAATATATTCATTCTCTAATTCGGCTCTGGTTTTACTTTCAATTTTATAGTAATCATTAACCAATTCTGAAACAATTTTTGCACTGTGAATAGCCATTGCCATTCCGTTTCCGCACAAGGGATGGATTAATCCTGCCGTATCTCCAATCATTAAAATATGGTTTTCAACGGCTTGCTTTTTTTCAAAACAAATTTGACTGATCGTTAAGGGTTTATCAAAAAGCAAAGAGCAATTTTCAAAAACGAATTTCAAAGAAGGATTTTGGAAAAGGACTTCTTTTTGATAATCATCAATGTTTTTATATTTTTTGAATGTTTCATAATCCGCTAAATAACATACGTTGATGATGTCATTTTCCACTTTTGAAACACCGCAATAACCACCTTTAAAATTATGTAAACCTACCAAATCATTAGGAAAAACACCTGAATAATGCCCTTTAACAGCTAACCAAGGTGATTTTTTTCTAATAAAATTACGATTTAGTTTTTGATCAATCGTGGAACGTTTTCCAAAAGCACCAATTACAATTTCAGACTTTAAAACAACACCTTTTGAAGTACTTACAGTAAAATGATTATTTTCAAAAACGATATCTTCAACAGTATCTGAAATTATTTGACACCCTAGTTTAATAGCTTTTTTATAGAGAAATTCATCTAAAGCATACCTGCTAACACCAAATCCTCCTAAGGGCAAAATACAATTTATCGTTTTCCCATTGAAAGTAGAAAACTGAAGTCTTGCTATGTTTGTTGGTTGCAGCTCCTGAACATTTATCCCTAACCAATCCATATATGACAATACTTCATTAGATATGTATTCTCCGCAAACTTTGTGTTTAGGAAATTCATTCTTTTCAACCAGAATAACTTGAAAACCAATTTTAGACAAATGTATAGCCGCAGTCAATCCTGCCAATCCTCCACCAATAATTAGTACTTGATTGCTTTTCATATTGTAGTAAATTTAGCAAATTGATTTTAGATTTATATCATATCTCAGCGCTAAAAATTTGAAATAAAAAAAATGCTTTATCAAAACAGATAAAGCATTTTTTATTTTAAACCTTCTTATTTTATTTACAATCGTCCTTCTTTTATCTCATCAATAATTTCAGGATTTAGTAAAGTAGATGTATCACCAAAATTTGAATAATCACCCTCTGCAATTTTACGTAAAATTCTACGCATAATTTTTCCTGAACGTGTTTTAGGCAAACCGGAAACAAATTGGATTTTATCTAATTTAGCAATCGGCCCGATATGATCCGTTATATGTTGATTAATCTCTTTAGTTAAGTTTTCCTTATTTCTGTATTCTCCGGTTTCTTTTAAGATCACAAAACCATATAATGCATTCCCTTTAATGTCATGAGGGAAACCTACAATAGCTGATTCAGCAACAGCAGGATGCTCATTAATAGCATCCTCAATCGGAGCTGTACCAAGATTATGTCCTGAAACAATGACAACATCGTCTACACGGCCCGTAATTCTATAATAACCTACTTCGTCACGCAATGCCCCATCCCCTGTGAAATATTTACCTGGAAAGGTAGAGAAATAAGTGTCTTTGTATCGCTGGTGATCTCCCCAAATTGTTCTCGCAATACCTGGCCATGGGAATTTAATACATAAACTTCCAACCACTTGATTACCTTCAATTTCATTACGTCTTTCATCCATCAAAACGGGTTGAATTCCAGGTAAAGGCAATGTGGCGTAGGTGGGTTTCGTCGGAGTAATAAAAGCTATTGGAGAAATCATAATACCTCCTGTTTCTGTTTGCCACCAAGTATCTACAACTGGGCATCTTTTATCGCCAACATGGTCATTGTACCAGTGCCAAGCCTCCTCATTAATTGGTTCTCCAACAGAGCCAATCACTTTCAAAGACTTTAAAGGATATTTCTGAACATATTCTAAACTTTCTTTTGCCAAAGCACGAATAGCTGTTGGCGCTGTATAAAATTGGGTTACTTTATGTTTTTCGATCGTTTCCCAAAAACGACTGAAATCCGGATATGATGGAATACCTTCAAAAATTACCGTTGTTCCTCCATTTAAAAGCGGACCATATAAAGTATAAGAATGACCGGTAATCCAACCTATATCGGCTGTACACCAAAAAATGTCATTTTCTTCATGATTAAATACATTTTTGAAAGTATAAGCTGTATAAACCATATAACCTGCGGTGGTATGAACCATTCCTTTAGGTTTTCCGGTAGAGCCGGATGTATAAAGAATAAATAAAGGATCTTCAGCATCCATTATTTCTGCAACATTATTACCTAATGCCTGATCTAAAAGCGGCTGCAACCATTGGTCACGTCCTTCTTTCATATTCACCTCTGTATTGGTTCTTTTGATAACCAAAACAGATTTCACAGAAGGGCAATTTTCTAAAGCTTCGTCTATAATCCCTTTTAAATCAATCGTTTTATTTCCACGATAACCGCCATCAGATGTAATCACCATTTTGCACTCGCAATCATTTATCCTTGCAGCTACAGCCGAAGATGAGAATCCGGCAAATACAACTGAATGAATGGCTCCGATTCTGGCGCAAGCTAAAATAGCCACAGCCAATTCCGGAATCATTGGTAAATAGATACAAACACGATCTCCCTTTTTAATTCCTTGTTCACGCAACACATTTGCCATTTTAGAAACACGCTCGTACAATTCATTATAAGTTATGTGTAATGCCGTTTCGCTTGGATCGTTTGGCTCAAATATAATTGCCGTTTTGTCACCTCTTTTTGCGAGATGCCTGTCAATACAGTTTTTGGTAATATTAACTTTGGCATCAGTAAACCATTTTACTTCGGCTTCAGCCATATTGAAATCAACAACTTTTTCCCAATATTGGTACCAAGTAAAATTTTCTTCGGCTATTTTTCCCCAGAATTTTCTTGGTTCTCGAACTGATTTATTGTAATGTTTAAAATATTGTTCTAAATTATCAATCTTATAATAGCTCATCCTTTTTAATTTTTTATAAAAGTATTAAATCTCTCTCAATTCTTAAAATTATTTAATTTATTAATTCCTATGAAAAATTAAATATGACATAAAAAAAAGAACATTTTTGTCGTTATTTGTTTGTTTTCTGCTACTTTTAGAAATTTATAGGCTATAAAAAAAGCGAGATAGATGTACTACCCCGCTTTTATCTCAACAATATTTAACAACAAATAATTTAGTAATAAAAAAATCCTATTACAAATTTCAATTATGATAAGGAATTACTTCACTTAACTTTCAAGCTCATTCGAAGCTAAGTGAATGTAATTATGCATCAATATCGCTTTTTTGGTCTTTTAATAGATGTTTACTAATTCAAAATATTATGGATTCAAATGATATAATGCAAATTCCAGCACACCCTCATGTGTGGTAATTCCTAATTTTTTCATTAGCCTATTTTTTTCATAGCTGTCATCGATTCTCTCAACCACTCACCTACTTCTTCGATAGGGTGTTGACGAATACTTTTGTTTACAGCAATTAATACTGAATTATCTACTCCGTTTGCAGTTGAAAATGGTTTTCCAATTACGTTAGTTTCAACTGTTTTCATAAAATCAGTCAATAATGGTTTACAAGCATGGTCAAATAAATAACAACCATATTCCGCTGTATCCGAAATGATTCGGTTCATTTCATATAATTTTTTTCTTGCTACGGTATTGGCAATCAAAGGCAATTCGTGTAAAGACTCATAATAAGCTGATTCTTCAATGATTCCAGACTCAGTCATTGTTTCGAAAGCCAATTCAACTCCTGCTTTTACCATGGCAATCATCAATACACCATTGTCAAAATATTCTTGTTCTGAAATTGGAGCTTCCGTTGGAGCTGTTTTTTCAAAATTAGTTTCTGCAGTAGCAGCTCTCCAAGTCAATAAATTAATATCATCATTAGCCCAGTCAATCATCATGTTTCTTGAAAACTCACCAGAGATAATATCATCCATATGTTTTTGGAATAATGGACGCATGATATCTTTTAGTTCCTCAGCCAATTCATATGCTTCAATTTTAGAAGGATTATTCAAACGATCCATCATATTGGTAATTCCACCATGTTTCAAAGCTTCAGTTACAGTTTCCCAACCGTATTGAATCAATTTTGAAGCATAACCCGGCTCGATTCCTTTTTCAACCATTTTGTCAAAACATAAAATAGAACCTGTTTGCAACATTCCGCAAAGGATTGTTTGTTCTCCCATTAAATCCGATTTTACTTCGGCTACAAATGAAGAGTTCAAAACTCCTGCTCTATGTCCTCCAGTAGCAACTGCATAAGCTTTTGCTTGTTCAAATCCTTCACCGTTTGGATTATTTTCTGGGTGTACAGCAATTAAAGTTGGTACACCAAAACCTCTTTTATATTCTTCACGAACTTCAGATCCCGGACATTTAGGAGCACACATAATAACTGTAATGTCTTTACGAATTTGCATTCCTTCCTCAACGATGTTAAAACCGTGAGAATAAGCCAAAGTTGAACCGTTTTTCATCAAAGGCATAATAGCTGTTACTACAGCAGTATGTTGTTTATCCGGAGTAAGGTTACATACCAAATCAGCGGTTGGAATTAATTCTTCATAAGTTCCCACTTTGAAACCATTATCAGTAGCATTCTTGAAAGAAGCTCTTTTTTCAGCGATTGCATCTGCACGCAACGCATAAGAAATATCTAATCCAGAATCTCTCATGTTTAAACCTTGATTCAAACCCTGAGCTCCACAACCTACTATAACTACTTTTTTTCCTGCTAAAGCTGTTACTCCATTTGCAAATTCGGATTGATCCATGAATTCGCAAACTCCTAATTGTTGCAATTGTAATCTAAGTGGTAATGAATTGAAATAATTTGCCATTTTTTTTAATATTTAATGAATGTAAAATTTAATAATTGATAGATTTAATATAGTTGAAAAAACTAAACAGATGCCTTTTAAACGGCAGTCCAATTACTGTTTAAGTTCTTCTAATAATGTTGAAATTTCCATTTTTGATTTGGAAATTGATATCCTTCCTGATCGAGCAAACTGCATGATTCCAAAAGGTTTTAATTTCTCGTATAATGCTACTATTTCAGAATGTTTTCCTGATTTTGAAATCACAAAAAAATCTCTGGAAACAGTAACGATTTCAGAATGACTTTCTTTGATGATATTTTGAATTTGTCTTTCGTCAAATAACAAACCAGATTCAATTTTGAATATAGCACTCTCTAAAGAAATTATTTCTTCGTCTACGTGGTAAAACGCCTTGATAACTTCTATTTGTTTTTCGATTTGACCTACAATATTTTGTACCCATTTTTCAGTAGTGTTTACCACAATAATAAATCGGGAAACATTTTCTATTTCAGATTCGGATACATTTAAACTCAAAATATTGATATGGCGTTTTAAGAATATTCCTGATATTCTGTTTAATAAGCCAACGTTGTTTTCTGAATAAACAGAAATGGTGAATGTTTTATTTTCCATAATATTAACTTAATCGGATATCTGAAACAGAAGCTCCTGTTGGAATCATTGGGAATACGTTATTCTCTTTTTCTACCATAACTTCAAGGAAATAAGAATCTTTTGAAGCCATCATTTCTGCTACAGCTGCATCTAACTCTTCTCTCTTTGTCACTTTTTTGGCTTTAATATAATATCCTTCAGCAATAGCGATGAAATTAGGGTTGATCATTTCAGTAGAAGCATATCTTTTGTCAAAAAACAATTGCTGCCATTGACGCACCATTCCTAAAAATTCGTTGTTTAAAACGACTATTTTTACCGGAACCTGTGTTTGAAAAATAGTTCCTAATTCCTGAATGTTCATTTGAAAACCTCCATCACCAATGATAGCAACCACTTCGCGATTAGGCATTCCCATTTTGGCACCAATCGAAGCCGGTAATGCAAATCCCATGGTACCTAACCCACCCGAGGTAATATTACTTTTGGTCGAATTGAATTTAGCATAACGGCAAGCGAACATTTGGTGTTGTCCCACATCCGAAACCATTATCGCATCACCTTTAGAGTGTTTATTAATCATTTCGATAGTTTCTCCCATAGAAATCCCTTCTTTCTTCGGTTTCAACTCATCATTAATTACAGCCTCTAATTCAATTTTATATTTTTCTTTAAATTCATTATGCCATGAATCATGCGAATTATTCTCGATAAGTGGCAATATAGCGGTCAAAGACTCTTTTAGATCTGCTAAAACAGCCACAGTTGTTTTTACATTTTTATCAACCTCTGCCGGATCAATTTCAAAATGAATTACCTTGGCTTGTTTTGCATAAGTAGCTAAATTTCCGGTAACACGATCATCAAAACGCATTCCAAGCGCAATCAAAACATCACATTCGTTAGTCAAAACATTTGGACCATAATTACCGTGCATTCCCACCATTCCAACATTTAAGGCGTGATCTGTTGGCAATGCAGAAAGACCTAAAATTGTCCAAGCTGCAGGTATTCCTGATTTTTCTATAAACGCTTTTAATTCGGCTTCCGCTTCACTAAGGATAACTCCCTGACCAAATATTATTAATGGTTTTTTTGCACTATTAATTAACGCTGCAGCCTCTTTTAATTTATCAAGATTTAAAGTTGGTTTTGGAGTGTAACTTCTAATACTGGTACATTTTTTATAACTAAAATCCAACTCATCAAATTGCGCATTTTTAGTAATATCAATTAAAACAGGACCTGGACGACCCGATCTTGCTATAAAGAAAGCTTTGGCAATGATTTCTGGAATTTCGTGCGCTTCAGTAATTTGATAATTCCATTTGGTCACTGGAGTTGAAATTCCAATAATATCGGTTTCCTGAAATGCATCGGAACCTAATAAATGCTTCCCAACCTGACCCGTAATACATACTAATGGAGTGGAATCTATTTGAGCATCTGCTATTCCTGTAACTAAATTCGTTGCTCCAGGTCCTGAAGTAGCAATAGCCACTCCTACTTTTCCTGTAGCTCTTGCAAAGCCTTGTGCAGCATGAGTTGCACCTTGCTCGTGACGCACCAAAACGTGATGCAGCTGATCTTGAAATTTATATAACTCGTCGTAAACAGGCATTATTGCACCTCCTGGGTAGCCATAAACGATGTTTACTCCTTCTTCTAACAGGCATCTGATAACCGCTTCGGCACCAGATATTTTATTGTTTTTCATTTTTTATCTTTTTAGCTTTTACAAATTTCAAAATGCTTTAGCAATTGAGTTTTGTTATTGCTTTTTCTTTGTTTATTTATCGGTAACACATCCTGTAGATGCGCTTGACACAGATCTTGCATATTTTAAAAGAACACCTTTTGTTGCTTTCAAAGGAGGTTGTACCCAATTGGCACGTCTTTTTGCAAATTCTTCTTCACTAATTTTCAAGTTGATCGTATTCTTAACTGCATCAATAGTAATTAAATCACCATTTTCAACTAATGCTATACCACCACCATCATACGCTTCTGGTGTTACGTGACCTACCACAAATCCATGTGAACCTCCAGAGAATCTACCATCTGTAATCAAAGCAACACTACTTCCTAATCCAGCACCCATAATAGCTGATGTTGGTTTTAGCATTTCAGGCATCCCTGGACCACCTTTTGGTCCACAATACCTGATGACGACTACATCTCCTGGTTTTACCAATCCATTTTGAATACCTGGAATAACATCAAATTCGCTTTCGAAAACAACCGCAGTTCCTTCAAAATACTCTCCTTCTTTCCCGCTAATTTTGGCAACACATCCTTCAGAAGCAAGGTTTCCGTATAATATTTGGATGTTTCCGGTTGATTTTAATGCTTTTTGAATTTCATGAATTACTTCTTGTCCATCATGCAAATCAGGAACAATCGCTAAATTTTCAGCTACTGTTTTTCCGGTTACGGTCAAACAATCTCCATGAATAAATCCTTCTTTCAACAAATATTTCATTACTGCGGGAACACCTCCAACAGCATGTAAATCTTCCATCATGTATTTACCACTTGGTTTCAAATCAGCAAGTACAGGTGTTTTATCACTTATTGATTGAAAATCTTCTAAAGTTATTTCGATATCTACCGAATGTGCCATAGCAATTAAGTGCATAACCGCATTCGTTGAACCTCCTAATACAGCTACAATTGTAATCGCATTTTCAAAAGCTTTACGCGTCATGATATCTCTAGGCTTGATATCTTTTTCTAACAAAACTCTGATTGCTTTTCCAGCAGCATCACATTCTTTCCTTTTATCTTCACTCAAAGCTGGGTTTGACGAACTATATGGCAAACTCATCCCTAAAGCTTCAATAGCAGAAGACATTGTGTTAGCAGTATACATTCCACCACAAGCACCAGGACCAGGACAAGAGTTTTTTATAACTCCTTTAAAATCTTCATCAGAAATAGTTTTTTGGAACTTTTTTCCTAATGCCTCAAAAGCAGAAACAATATTAAGGCTTTCTCCTTTCCATCTTCCGGAATGGATTGTTCCACCGTAAACCATAATTGAAGGGCGATTTACTCTTCCCATAGCAATTAAGGCTCCTGGCATATTTTTATCACAACCAGGAATGGCAATCAAACCATCATACCATTGTGCTCCCATTACCGTTTCGATAGAATCTGCAATTACATCACGGGAAACTAATGAATAACGCATTCCGTCTGTTCCGTTTGAAATACCGTCACTAACACCAATAGTATTAAATATCAATCCAACTAAATCCGCATTCCAGACTCCTTTTTTAACATCTTTTGCCAGATCATTTAAGTGCATGTTACAAGTATTCCCTTCGTAACCCATACTTACAATTCCAATCTGCGCTTTTTTAAGATCTTCTTCTGTTAATCCAATTCCGTACAACATTGCTTGTGCTGCTGGCTGTGTTACGTCTTGCGTTATTGTCTTACTGTATTTATTTAATTCCATTGTATTTATGTTTGTATGTTTTAAATTCATTCTAAAAAAAAACCTCCCAAATTGATTTGGGAGGTTTTAAATATTTTTTTAATTATATCTATACCATTTCCCCTGCATCTGTGATGATCACAATGACATTAATAATTGAGGAAATAATAGTGTTGATTTGCATTTTTTTATTTTTTGTGTTCCAAAAGTACAAAACAAATAGAACTAAAAAAACATAATCTCATTATTATATGCATTTCAATTATAAATGCATTTTATTCTATTGTCTTCTAAACAATAGTTGATTGCCCTATGTAGACGTTGTCATTATTGAAATACAACAAATCGTCTTTACTTAAAATATAGTTTGAGATGAAATCTCCCACTTCATTTGTTCCAAATTTTGAATATGGATTTAAATCTACTGTTACCACATTCAATTCAATTGCTTTTTGCACAGCTTCATATACTTTTTGGGATTCAGCATGAAGTCCAAAATGTTCCAAAAGCATTGCTGCTGATAATATTGAAGCAATTGGATTGGCTATATTTTTCCCTTTCGCCTGTGAATGCGATCCATGAATTGGCTCAAAAAGTGCGTTTGAGTTTCCATAAGAAGCAGAAGGTAACAATCCGATCGATCCTGTAATTACACTAGCTTCATCAGACAAAATATCACCAAATAAATTTTCCGTTAAAACAACATCAAATTGCTTTGGATTAATTATAATTTGCATTGCAGCATTATCCACGAACAGAAAATCCAAAACAACATCCGGATAATTTGCGCTAACTTCTGTTACAACTTTCCTCCACAACCTGGACGTTTCCAGAATACTGGCTTTATCAACCAAAGTCACTTTTTTACGTCTTTTCAATGCAGCTTTAAAAGCCAAATGGGTAATCCGCGCTATTTCTTCTTCAGAATATTCACAAAGATCAGAAGCGACAGTCCCTTCTTCATTTAATTTCTTCTCGCTAAAATAAGATCCTCCTGAAAGTTCTCTAAAAATTACAAAGTCTGTATTTTCAATTATTTTCCTTTTCAAAGGAGATAAATCCAATAAATCATTATACGGTTTAATTGGTCTTATGTTGGCATACAACCCCAAAGCCTGACGTAATTTCAACAATCCTTGAACCGGACGTGATTTTGAATCAGGATTATTATCATATTTTGGTTCACCAACAGCACCAAAAATTACTGCATCTGTATTTAAACAAAGATTCAATGTTTGCTCCGGTAATGGGTTTCCGGTTTTATCAATAGCTACAGCACCAATCAGAGCATCTTCAAAAACAAACTCATGATCATACACCACACCTACTGCATACAAAGCTTTTTTGGCTTGTAAAACAACCTCTGGACCTATTCCGTCTCCTGGTAATACTGCTATTTTTAAGTTCATAATTTTGATTTTGTGTGTTAATCCAAGGCTGTTCTATTCTAAACTTTTTTTTAATTTCTGATTAAATCACTTTGTATTTTACAAGCTTCAATAATTTGATGAATATCATCATCCAATACTTCTTTCTTTATATCAGCAAACTTCAAGAACTCGACATATACAATATCCAATTGTACTTTTGTAAGTTCATAACCTACTTTTTTAGCTCTGTAAGCCAATGCCGCTCTACCACTTCTAGCTGTAAGAATAATTGAAGACTCATTGACGCCAACATCCAAAGGATCCATGATTTCATAAGTAGCTCTGTTTTTAATCACACCATCCTGATGAATCCCAGAACTATGAGCGAATGCATTTGCACCAACAATAGCTTTATTAGGCTGCACAATCATACCCATACTTTCAGAAACCAATCGGCTCATTTCGTTAAGCTGCTTGGTATTAATATTGGTATCCAAATTCAAATAAGGATGTTGTTTAAAAATCATCACCACTTCTTCAAGGGCCGTATTTCCAGCTCTCTCACCAATACCGTTTATTGTACATTCTATTTGTCTCGCTCCATTTACAGCTCCCGCAATTGAATTAGCCGTCGCCATCCCTAAGTCATTATGACAGTGACAGGATATAATAACGTTTTCAATTCCTTTAACGTTTTCTTTTAGGTATTTTATTTTAGCACCATATTCTTCAGGCAAACAATAACCCGTCGTATCTGGGATATTAAGTACAGTAGCACCTGATTTTATAACTTCTTCGCAAACTTTGGCCAAGAAATCATTATCAGTTCTACCAGCATCTTCTGCATAAAACTCAACATCTTCAACATAACTTTTAGCGTGTGATACAGCATATTTAGCTCTTGCTATCACGTCTTCTCTTGTTGTATTGAGTTTGTGTTGTATATGTGAATTTGAAGTGCCAATTCCAGTATGAATACGTGGTTTTTTGGCATATTTTAAAGCTTGGGCAGCAACATCAATATCATTTTTCACCGCTCTGGTAAGGCCACAAACAGTAGCGTTTTTCACAACCTTGCTTATTTCTGAAACTGATAAAAAATCACCAGGACTGGAAACGGGAAAACCAGCCTCTATAATATCAACACCCATTTCGTCTAAGCGATTTGCTATAACTAATTTTTGGTTGGTGTCTAATTTACATCCAGGGACCTGTTCTCCATCTCTTAAAGTGGTATCAAAAATTTGAACTTTCTCTCTATTCATTTTCATTTATTTAATGTAATTTCACATCTTAATAACAAATTTATATCTCAATACTTAGTTATAAAAACCATTTTAATAGAATATACTGTTTATAAAGGAAATAAAAACTTTGTAACTCATTGAAAAACAACAACTTACATTACTTTATTTTACAATGGCTAACCATCAAAAAGATTTCTTATTTGTATTAATTAAATCACTTTCAAAATCCGAAAAAAGACAATTTAAGATTTTTGCAAGCCGGCTTGAAACAAGTTCAAATACAAAATTTATAGAATTATTCAATATTTTAGATAAATCTGAAGTGTATGATGAGAAACTTATTTTAAAAAGTGGCATCATCAAAAAAGTACAATTATCCAATCTGAAATCCTATCTGTACAAGCAAATTTTAGTAAGTATCCGTTTAAATATCCCGAGTCAAAACATCCGCTATCAATTAAGGGAGCAAATTGATTTTGCTACTATATTGTACAATAAAGGTTTGTACAAGCAAAGCCTAAAAATCTTGGATAAGACCAAACAGCAGGCATTGGAAAATGATGAAAAACTCATGGCCTATGAAATTGTGGAATTCGAAAAATTAATTGAATCACAATACATAACCAGAAGTATCCAAGGACGAGCAGACGAATTAGTTATTCAGGCAAAAGAATTAAATTACCGAAATACAATTTCCAGTAAATTGTCCAACTTATCCCTGCAATTATATGGCATTATGCTTAAAACAGGATATGTGAAAAGTGATGAGGAATATAAATATATAGATGACTACTTTCACAAACACATTCCTAAATACGATGAGGATAAATTTGGCTTCAGAGAGAAATATTGGTTTTACAATGCCAACCTTTGGAGAAGTTTTTTAGTTCAGGATTTTCTTTCCTGCTATAAATACGCAGATAAATGGGTAACTCTTTTTTATGAAAATCCAAATATGATTTATCTGAATCCCGTATTTTTTCTTAAAGGAAATCATTATTTACTGGAGTCATTATATATGCTCAAATACAAATCGAAATTCAAAAACTATTTATCGCGTCTGGAGGAAACCCTCAAAGACCAACGTTTTCCGGTAAATGACAATATCGCTTCCTTATCATTCCTATATTTGTATAATAACAAATTGAACTATCATATTCTGGAAGGCACTTTTGCGGAAGCAGAATACTTAATTCCCGAAGTTTTAGAAAAATTAAAAATTCACAGTGAACATCTTGATGAACATCACGAAATGTTGTTTTACTATAAAATAGCTTCTATTTATTTTGGTAACGAGAAATATACGGAGTCTATCTATTATTTGGAGAAAATCATAAACAATAAAAATCTTACGATGCGTGAGGATTTAATGTGTTTTTCCCGTATCCTTTGTTTGATTGCCCATTATGAATTAGGCAAAGATTATTATTTGGAAAACCAATTGAAAAACACGTATAAGTTTTTACTGAAAATGAATGATTTACATGAAGTCCAAAAAGAAATCATTCGCTTTTTGAAAAACTTAAACTCCATATATCCAAGTGATATCAAAAAGGAGTTTGTGAAAATGAGAAAACGCTTTATCGAATTAGAAAAAAACAAATACGAGAAAAGGGCCTTTCTTTATCTTGATATTATCTCTTGGTTGGAAAGCAAAATCGAGAATCGAAAAATTAGTGATATTATCAAGGAAAAGGCAATGTTGAGTAACAGGTAATTTCTACTATTTTATGTATAAAAAAAGGCTCCTCATAGATCTACTAATATGAGGAGCCTTTTTATACCAATTAATATTATTCTATAATTAATTTAGAAATAACTGTGTCAAATGCTTATGATATAATTTAATGTCATTTTCTACATTAGCATTTTTTTCAATATCATGAAAATGGATGCTTTCCAATGGTTTCATTCCGGTAAAAGCGTTCATTCTATGAAAACCAAATAACGGTCCCTCATCAACACTATGCTGGTTAAAAAATTCTCCTGGCAATGTAAAAGCTTCTTTTGGTGCATTCCAGGATGTGGTCAACATGTATTTTCTACCGTGAAGCATCCCTCCTGTTCCGTAATTAACAGATGGATTTTCTGAAGATCGCCCATCACTTTTGTAAATTCCTTTGGCATGGCCTTCAGTAAAAACCACATCGATGTATTTTTTAAATCCGTGTGGCAACTGAAACCACCATATTGGAGTGTGATAAATAATTACATCTGCCCATACAAACTTTTCGACTTCTGTCGCCGGATTGTAGTCATCATTTATATTTGTTGTTTTAATTTCAAAAGCTGTATTGCTTTTAAAAAAATTCAAGGTTTCATTTGAAATGGTTTCATTAAACCTACCGCCGGAATGGCCAAACTTTTGCCCGCCATTGATTATAAATATTTTTGTCATGATTTTACTTTTTTTAATTTGATGATGCAAAGTTATAACCACAAGTTCTATTATTAAAATAACTTAATTCATACCTTTGCATTATAATTATAATAGCTATGGTAAATTTAGAATGGTATCGAACCTTTAAAGCGGTTTATAAAACAGGAACCCTGACAAATGCAGCGGAAGTTCTATTTATATCACAGCCCGGTGTGAGTTTGCATTTGAGTTCTCTCGAGAATTATGTGGGTTATAAATTATTTGACCGAACCGGCAGAAAAATGATTCCCACCGAAAAAGGAAAAGTTCTTTATAATTTTATCATTGAGGCTATGACTAAACTGGAAGAAGCTGAAAAGAATTTCCAAAGAAGTACCGAAAAAAATACGCCAACCATCAGCGTAGGCATGTGTTTCGAAACATTTCAAATTACGTTGGAACAATACATTTCAACTTTACCTTTTAATGTTATCATTCAGTTTGGAGAATATCCTGAAATGGTAGAAAGTTTAGAAAAAGGAATTTTAGATTTAATTATTACGCCACAAATGGTGATTAAAAGCAGTATTGATTATCAGCCGTTTTCTTCTGAAACCATTGTACTTGTTGGTGGTAGTGAAATTGACGATTTAGAATTTGGTACTGTAGAAAAGAATGGGACTGATCAAGATATAGAACTGTGGTTAAAACAACAAAAATGGTATGGAACCACTGGAGACATGGAGCATTTACGTCGCTTTTGGCAGTTGAATTTTAATAAACATCCTGATTTCAGGCCTAATTATATTGTTCCTAATCTAAATTCCATTATACGTTGTTTGAGTAGCGGCAAAGGATTGGCAGTTGTACCTGATTTTTTATGCCGAAAAGAAATTGATAATGGACTCGTTAAACTCATTTGGCAAGGCAAAACACCTCTTAAAAACACTCTTTATTTTGCTACCCGAAAAAAAACAATGTATCAGGAAGAAATAGCCCTGATCAAGAAAATTTTTATGGAACTGCAATAAAATATAAGATAGGCAGAACTTGCCACTTTGAAATAAAGTAAAAACAATAAAGTTTCTATTCAGAATAATTTCATTATAACAAAAATGGCTTCCTCAAACCGGAAGCCATTTTAATTTTTCAGCGTGTTTATACTTTTACCTCAACAAAGAGAAATGAGCTCTAAAAATTTTTGTTGCAGATAGTTCTGTATATTCTACCGTAAACCAGTAATCGGTTGCAGGCATTAATTGTCCTGTATAAGTACCGTCCCAACCATCCCCGGCAGAACTGATTTGTTTAAGCAATTTCCCATAGCGATCAAAAATATAAATTTTTGCCTGTGGTTGATTACTTAATCCGATAAGATTCCAGGAATCATTAAATCCATCGCCATTTGGGGTAAAGAATTTAGGATATCCAATGATAAAAACATCTTGGGTTAAATTGGTACAGCCATTGGTATCACCAACAGTTACTGTATGCGGCCCTGCAGTTACGTTTGTAAATATATTAGATGCCTGAAAAGGTCCGTCGTCTAATCTGTATTCGTAAATACCATTCCCGCCGGTTACGGTAACTGTTATTGTCGCATCATCGGCAAATGCCGGTGTTTGTGTAGTTGCTATCGATTCTCCTGGAAATGAAGCTGCAACATTTGCCGAAACTGGAGAAGAAACACAACCTGTAACTTTATTAGTTGCGATTACCTCATAATTCCCCGCTAAAGTTGCCTCATACGTATTTGATACTGCACCTGCAATAAGTACATTCTCAAAATACCATTCGAAATTATAAGATGAAATACTCAATCCTGTATTTAATGTATGCGTTTGAAATGCAACATTTGTTGCTTGATCAACACATATTACCCCGTCTGTTAACTCTGGCAATGGTAATGGATTTACAAGTACTTTTATATCCAAAGATGTTCCTACACATCCATTTAGAGTTGGTGTAACCCTGTAAATTACTGATCCCTGTGCAGTCCCTGAAGTTTCCAAAATTTGATTGATGACATCTCCGGAACCATCTGTTGCTCCTGTCACTCCAGATTGAATGACAGTCCAATCAAATGTTGTCCCTACAATACTTGGAGACAAACTTATATTTGGAGATTCTCCACTGCAAATAGTAGTGCTTGCAGGTCCAAAAACCTCTGGAGTTGGATTAACCGTTACTGTGACTATTATTGGAACACCGGCACATCCGTTTTTCAAAGGAGTAATGGTATAATCTACAGTACCTTGAACTGGTCCAGTTGCTGTTAATACCTGATTAATCATATTTCCACTTCCTGAAGAAGCACCTGCAACTCCAGTTTGACTAACCGTCCAAGTAAAGGTAGCTCCCACTACATTGGAGGTTGATAAAGCAATATTGGTCGTTTCTCCGGAACAAAGGGTTTCGGCCGCCGGGTTTGCCGAAACTACCGGTATCGGATTTACATCAATCACTACTGAAATAGGTGAGCCGTAACAGCCATTTAATTTTGGTGTAATAGTGTAAACTGCTTGTCCAGCATTATTCCCTATCGTTGTTAATACATCTGAAATAGCTGTTCCGCTTCCTGCAGCTCCTCCCGTCACATTAGTTTGCACCACATTCCAGTCATATGTTGTACCTATTAAATCACTTGATAATACAAAAGAAGTAGTATCACCTGAACAAATGGATTGTGAACTTGGTGTTGCAATTGTTTTTGGAGCCGGTGTAACATCAATTGACACCTGAATTGAATTACCAATACAGCCACTAGCTGTTGGAGTAATCGAATAAATTACAGTTCCTAAAGTTGTTCCAGTTGCAGTTAAAACCTGGGAAATATTGTTTCCACTACCTGATAATGCTCCTGTTACTCCCACTTGAGATAGAACAATCCAATTGAATGTTGTGTTAGTTGTATTACTTGAAAGAGCTATTCCTGTTTGGGCTCCAGAACAAATGGTTTGAGACGCAGGAGTTGCGGTAGCGATTGGTGTAGTATTAATGGTCACTATTCCCGACGCACCTACACTGGAACATGTTGTTGTTGTATTAGTAATGGCAACACTGTAATTCCCAGCAACTGCCGTTGTAAAACTCGCCACATTACCGGGATTAACTGCTCCAGATGGCACAGTCCACACATAATTATATGCTCCTGATGTCCCCGGAGTTGCTGTCACGGTAGCGCTTGAACCTGAACAAACTGTTGGACTGTTTACGGCAACCGTTGGCAATGAATTTATCGTTACCGTTCCTGATGAACTGGCACTGGCACAAGTAGTGGCTGTGTTAGTAATAATAACACTATAATTCCCCGCAACTGTCGTTGTAAAACTCGCTGTATTACCAGGATTAGTTGCACCAGATGGCACAGTCCACACGTAATTATAAGACCCTGCTATACCTGGAGTTGCTGTTACTGTAGCGTTCATACCAAAACAAACTGTTGGACTGTTTACAGTAACTGTTGGCAATGAATTTATAGTTACAGTTCCTGATGCGCTAGCGCTGACACATGTAGTAGTTGTGTTACTAATAATAACGCTATAATTCCCCGCAACTGTTGTTGTAAAACTCGCCACATTACCCGGATTAGTTGCTCCAGATGGCACGGTCCACGCATAATTATATGTTCCTACCGTTCCCGGTGTAGCAGTCACGGTAGCGCTTGCTCCTGAACAAACTGTTGGGCTATTTAAGGTAACTATTGGTAATGGATTAACAATAATATCAAATGTTGTGGCTGGACCGGTACATATACCATTATTTGCTGTTACTGTTATAGTTGCCTTTTGAACAGTTGTTGTTGTATTAACTGCTATAAAAGACGGTATATCGCCAGTCCCGTTTGCGGCAATGCCAATCGAAGTATTATTACTAGCCCAATTAAATATTGCACCAACGGGTGTACTTGCAAAACTTGGAACAGTTACTGTTTGATTCACACAAACCGGTATGTTGGCAATTGGGTCCACCGTTGGTGTAGGACAATTTGAAGACACACAATTTCCTGATGCCGCTACCCCACAAACACTTCCGACAGGTGTAATTGTAATGGCAACATTTTGACCAGGTGAAAGACTATTGATGCTTAGAGTTGTAATAGCACTGGATACAGAACCGGTTACTGGTGATCCTGACGCAACACTATAACTATAGCTGTAACTTGTTGCGTCTGCAATTGTATTCCAATTGAAAGTTACACTTGTCGCTGTTGGAGTACCACAATTAATTGATAAGAGAGGTGCCGCATTTATGTTTACTGTTGCTATACTTGAATCATCTATACATGGAGCTACTCCCATCAAAGTATATGCAAAGGCACTTGTTGTCGCTCCTACTGCAGGAGTAAATGTTCCTGCTCCAGCATTAAATGTCCCTCCAGATCCAGTAGTTCTTGACCAAGTTCCTCCTATTTGTTCTCCTGTAATTAAACTATAAAGATCAATTGCCGTAACACTATTGTCACAAGCGGTAGTACTCCCATCAGACCCCGCTATCGGCTGTGTGTTTATATTCACAGTAGCGACACTCGCATCACTTAAACAAGGCGCTGTTCCGGCGACTGTGTAAGTAAACGTACTTGTTGTTGCTCCTATAGCAGGGCTAAATGTCCCTGCTCCTGCGTTAAATGTTCCTCCTGTTCCTGTAGTTCTGGTCCATGTTCCTCCTGATTGTTCTCCAGTAAGTAGAGTAGATAAATTTATTGCAGTCGTATTAGACTCGCAAACCGTTGTAGTACCATCTATTCCTGCATTTGGTGTTGCATTTATATTTACTGTTGCAATACTTGAATCATCTACACATGGAGCCGCTCCTGTTAAAGTATATGTAAAGGTACTTGTTGTCGCTCCCATTGCAGACGTAAATGTTCCCGCTACTCCATTAAACGCCCCACCAGTTCCGGAAGTTCTTGACCATGTTCCTCCCGTTTGTTCTCCTATAATCAAACTATAAAGATTAATCACTGCAACACTATTATCACAAACAGTAGTATTCCCATCAGTCCCTGCTGTTGGTTGCGAATTAATTGTTATATCAAAAGTAGATGAACCTGCCAATTGACAAGTTGAAGCATTTGAAATCACAGCATAAGTTACCGTATAGGTTCCTGCTGTTGAAGTTGCCAAATCAATTACACCGGTAGAACCATTTATACTTAAACCAGAAGTTGAACTATACGTTCCTCCTGTTACAAATCCTGTAGCTCCTGTTGGAGTTGGATTAGTACCATTCTTACATACCGGAGTTGGGTAGGTAAAAGTAGTAACAGGTGGAGTCCCTCCTATATTTACTGTCAATGATTTTGTTAAATTACAAACTTTAGAACTTGTTGTACTGAATGATAAATCATCTATTGCAAAATCATTTCCACCTCCAGATATATTAGTATCAATAATTTTAATAGTAGCTAAACTCGCTCCTCCAGATGCCCAAGTACCGGTAATATTTGTCCAATTACACGTTGTGGTAGCAGGTGTACCGGCCGTAACATTATTGGTTGCTGAAATTGGAGATATGGTAATAGGACTTCCATTTACTAGAACTTGAAAAGTCGCTTTAACTCCATCACCGATATTTTGTACCCAAAAAGAGAAATTATATGTCTTAGAATTTTCAACAGGTACAGTTTGAGACCAAATGACACTATCTGCTGTTGTCGCTCCATCAGCGACTAACATATTCCCTGAACCGCTTGTTTTATCAGTACAAGTAGTAAACTTATTATACCACAATGAAGGATTTGTAACGATACCGTAAGCAAACTGTGCTCCACTTGTATTCGTTAATGAATAACCATAATCCGAATAAAAGCCTGATGTTCCATTTTCGAAACCTGGATTCCCAATTAAATTTCCAACCGATGGAGGAACAATCGAAGAACTCACGGTATAGGTTGTTGTTACTGTTGGATTAACTGTTATACTATTACCTGTACCTACTAATACTCCTCCGGGAGATGCGGTCCAGTTATAGGTACCATTTCCGTTAGCAGCAGTTAATGTTACCGCATCGCCTGACAAATGACAACCAATAGGACTTTCTACTAATGTAATGTCTGGAGGAGCAGCTAAAGTGATTGTCCCTGTTGCAATCGTACTTGCTGGAGAATTTGAATCGGTAACAGAAACAGTATAGTTCCCCCCTGCTAAATTTTGAAAAATACCCGTACTATTTGTAGCTGAACTTGTTCCTGATAATGTAAAACTGAAAGGAGCGACTCCTCCATTAGGATAGGCTACAATAGTACCATCTGTACTTGTTGGGCAATTGGGATTAATATTTGAACTTGAAATCGTCAAAGGAGCCGGAGGTGCATATAATGACACATCATCTATCGCAAAATCGTTTCCGCCACCACCAGCACCATTTGTAGAAAGTTCAAAATGGATAAATGCCGTTCCTGTACCTGCCACATTTATCGTATAAGATACTTTATTCCATCCGGCAGGCATTGCACCTACATCTGAATTACCCGCTATTAACGTTTTAACACACGGGCATTGATTGGATAACGTTAAATCAATCTTAGGTGCCGGATTAGCCCCGTTAGTAACATTATTAATGTTTTTAACCCAATAAGTAAATGTATAATTCAAACCTCTTTGAATCGGTAAATTCACATATTTGTAAAATATATCATTATTTTGCCCATCAACAATCATCATGTTACCCGATCCAGAATGATCGGTACTGGTCATAAAATTTGCAGTATTTACAGGTTGAGGATTGGTTGTAACTGCATACTGACCTGGGATACTGTTTCCGCTAAACGGGGCTGTAATAAGGGAATAATTACTTGTGTATCCGCCGGTGCTCTCAAAACCTCCATTCGAAATAAGATTTTGAGCATTTCCGGAAATTGATATACAAAAACAAAATGCAATCAAGGTTAATAATCTCTTTTTTGGGGCAAAAAGGGATTGCAAAATAAAATTTGGCATAAATAGTAGGTTAGATTAATCGGCAACTAAACACCAATAATCATAGAAATCATAAATAAAAAATTAACTTAAATTATTAAATTGTAGGTTTTTTTGAAGCTAATTTTTTAAATAATACCTAATTATATTAGAATTTATTTACGTATTTGTAGGTTATTTTTTCTTTGTGCGTTAAAATTATGCAAATTTTTATACCCTCAACACCCTAACTGTCAAATCCGTTTACGAAAACGTAGTAGTGTTGAAAACTTTGTATTTATTTAACCATAAAAAAATAATAAACACACAATAACTCCTATTTTGCAAATATTTACTTCGAAAGATTCATATTTTATATTGGTACAATTTTATAAATATCACTTTATTCTTTTTTGCATTAATTCAGTAACTAGCGTAAATAGTATCAAAAGATTACAGCAAATAAAAAATGCATCATAAAAACGGTTTATACAATTTCCGCTTTTTTGATGCATTTTAATTAGAAAGAAAAAAATCTTTCAATATCTCTAAAGTCTTAGTACTTCAACAACTCTTTTAGTGTTTTTTCAAACCTTTCTTTCGGTAAATACTGATCTTCTAAAGCCTTTGTAAACGGAATAGGACTATCTAAACTGGCTACTCTTTTTACAGGCGCATCTAAATATTCAAAACAATTTTCCATAATCAAAGCTGAAATATCGCTTGCAATACCTCCAAACATTGAATCTTCCTGATAAATAACTACTCTACCCGTTTTCTTCACTGAAGCATAAATAGCCTCAGTATCCAATGGTTGTAATGTTCTTAAATCCAACAAGTCAGCTGAAATTTCAGGGTTCTTATCTAAGGTATCCAACGCCCAATGTACCGCTGCTCCAAATGAGATAATGGTAACATTATTTCCTTCTTTTAATAAAGCTGCTTTTCCAAACGGAATGGTATAATAATCTGTTGGTACCTCTTGATGGATACTTCGGTACAATTGTTTGTGTTCAAAAAACAATACCGGATTAGGATCATTAATTGAAGTATTCAATAACCCTTTTGCATCATAAGGAAATGCAGGATAAACTACTTTTAATCCTGGTGTTTTAGTGAACCAGGCTTCATTGGTTTGGGAATGAAAAGGTCCCGCTTGCGTCCCTCCACCACAAGGCATACGAACTACAACATCGGCTTTTTCTAACCAACGGTAATGCGATTTGGCTAACAAATTCACAATCGGATTAAATCCTGTTGAAACAAAATCGGCAAACTGCATTTCTACAATAGCTTTGCATCCATTGATAGACAATCCCATTCCTGCCGAAACAACTGCGCTTTCGCAAATAGGCGTGTTACGAACACGTTCTTTACCAAATTGCGCTACAAATCCATCAGTAATTTTGAAAGCTCCACCATATTCTGCTATATCTTGCCCCATAATAACTGAGTTTTCATGACGCTCCATAGATTGTCTCAAACTGGCAGAAATTGCGTCTATAAAACGGATGTTTTCAGTTTCAGCATTTGGTTTAAACAACTCAAATGTATAAGGCTTGTACACATCATTTAACTCTTCTTCATAGGAAGCTTCTATTTCCGGTTCAGCATTGGCTACAGCCAAACTATCATCGATATCTTTTTTAATCTCTGTACGAATGGCCGAATCAAATTCTTCTGTCAGAACTCCATTTTCGGTTAAATATTTTCTGTAATTCTCCACCGGATCTTTTACCGCCCACATGTCCATCAATTCTTGCGGAACATATTTGGTACCACTGGCCTCTTCGTGACCACGCATTCTGAAGGTTTTGAATTCCAATAAAACAGGACGTGGATTCTCAACCATCGAAGCTTTCAACTCAGACAATAAATTATACACTTCGAGAATATTATTTCCGTCAACAATATGACTTTCCATTCCATAACCAACGCCTTTATCTGCCAAGTTTTCACAACGATATTGCTCATTGGTCGGTGTCGAAAGGCCATAACCATTGTTCTCTACAACAAACATGACTGGTAATTCCCAAACAGAAGCAATATTCAAGGCTTCGTGAAAGTCACCTTCGCTTGTAGCGCCTTCACCTGTAAAGACCGCAGTAACTTTTCCGTTTTTCTTTATTTTATTGGCTAGTGCGATTCCGTCGGCAACCCCTAACTGTGGCCCCAAATGTGAAATCATTCCAATAATTTTGTACTGTTGAGTACCAAAGTGAAAACTACGGTCACGACCTTTGGTAAAACCATTAGCCTTGCCTTGCCATTGTGAAAACAGTCTGTATAACGGAATATTTCTTCCTGTAAAAACACCTAAGTTTCGGTGCATTGGTAAAATGTATTCGTCTGTGTCCAAAACTGCGGTAACTCCAACAGAAATTGCCTCTTGACCAATTCCTGAAAACCACTTGGATACTTTTCCCTGACGAATAAGTATCAACATTTTTTCTTCTATTAATCTAGGCTTAAGAATTCTTTTGTATAAATCCAATAATTGATCGTTGGTGAGATCTTTTCTATCAAAAGTCATTTTTTCTGGTTTTATTGTGTGGTTCAAAGATAAAAAAATATAACAGTTTTAGTGTTTTTTGTTATATTTTTTAATTTAGTTAACAAATTTAAAAATATTGATTTAAAATTATTCTTTACATTTGTAGTTGGAAGTTTTCAAAACTTCTAATTTATAAAAATTCATATTATATGCAAAACATTCCTAGTGTTGACTTGCGTGATTTCCTTTCGGATGACCCGAAACGTAAACAAAAATTTGTAAATGAAATCGGAAGTGCTTTTGAAGACATTGGCTTCGTAGCACTCAAAGGGCATTTTTTAAACGACCAATTGGTTGATGAATTGTATGGCGAAATTAGAAAATTTTTCGCTTTGCCATTAGAAACAAAACGTGGCTATGAAATTCCCGGAATTGGAGGGCAAAGAGGCTATGTATCTTTTGGAACCGAACATGCCAAAGGCAGAAAAGAAGGGGATTTGAAAGAGTTTTGGCATTTTGGCCAATATGTCTCTGAAGATTCAAAGTACGCTTCAGAATATCCTGAAAATGTTGTTGTAAAAGAATTGCCCCGTTTTAACGATGTGGGGAAAGAAGCTTATCAAATGCTTGAAAAAACAGGAGTTTATGTCTTACGTGCTTTGGCATTGCACCTTGGTTTGGATGAATTTTATTTTGACGAATATGCAAAAGATGGTAACTCCATTTTAAGACCTATCCATTATCCTCCTATTACTTCTGAACCTGAAAACGCCATTCGTGCCGCTGCACATGGTGATATCAACTTGATTACCTTATTAATGGGCGCTCAAGGAAAAGGATTACAGGTTCAAAATCATGATGGCGAATGGATTGATGCTATTGCCGAATCGGATGAACTAGTTATCAATGTTGGTGATATGTTGTCACGTCACACTAATAACAGATTAAAATCGACCATTCATCAAGTAGTAAATCCACCGCGAGAATTATGGGGAACATCACGTTATTCTGTTCCATTTTTTATGCATCCGGTAAGTGATATGAAATTGGATTGTTTGGAAAATTGCATTGATGCTGAAAATCCAAAGAAATTCGAAGACATTACGGCCGGAGAATATTTATATGAGCGTTTAGTTGATTTGGGTTTAATCAAAAAATAAAACTTAAATTTACATCAATTATAAAAGACATTGAGTGTATGCTTAATGTCTTTTTGTTTTTTATCAGTAAGAAATTAAGGAAATTAAGCTGTACTTTTCTCAATGAGCCTTAATTTCTTAATGGTTTTAAAATAAAATTAATCTTAAACCTATGGATTTACAAGACCAATTAAAAAACCTTTTCCCGGACCATCAAGTAAGTCCGGAAGAACCTGCTGAAGAAGCTCCCCACGAATTGTATGTTCAAAAAGAACCTATGATTTGCAAATTCGAAAAACGTAAAGGAAAAGCAACCACTATAATTGAAGGTTACGAAGGCTCTGATGAGGATTTCAAAATTTTGGCCAAAGAAATTAAAACTAAATTAAGTGTTGGCGGAAGTTTCAAAGATGATTCCATTATCATTCAAGGTGATTATCGTGATAAAATCATGACCATTTTAAAGGAAAAAGGCTTTAAAGTAAAACGTGTTGGGGGATAAAAAAACAGTTCTCAGTCGCAGTTTGCAGTTTGCAGTTTGCAAATTGTAGTTTACAGAATTTCAATATAATCAAATAAAAACCCTGCGAACTTTGCGTATTCCGATAGCTATCGGGATTGTGCTCTTTGCGGTTAAAAAAAACAACAATGGCTATACAACAATCGGAATTAATTCTCAATCCAGACGGTAGTGTGTACCATCTCAATTTGAAACCAGAGCATATTGCTCACGACATTATTTTTGTAGGTGACCAAAACAGGGTAGAAAAAATCACACAACTTTTTGACAGCATCGAATTCTCTGCTCAAAAAAGAGAATTCAAGACCCAAACCGGAAAGTATAAAGGGAAACGAATTACGGTGATGTCGACCGGAATTGGCCCTGATAATATTGATATCGTCATGAACGAACTGGACGCTTTGGTCAATATCAATTTAGAAACCAGACAACCCAAAGAAAATCTTACCTCATTAAATATTATTCGCATAGGAACATCTGGCTCTTTACAAGCTGATATTCCTGTGGATAGTTTTGTCATGTCGACGTTTGGGCTAGGTTTAGACAATATGCTCCGCTCCTATTTGATTGACAAAATTTCAAATATCGAAATCGAAGATGCCTTTGTACAACACACCCATTGGGATTTGCGAAAAGGAAAACCATACGTTATTGCCTGTTCCGAAAAACTGGAAAAAATAATCGAAAGCGATCGCATTCATAAAGGAATCACAGCTACAGCAGGTGGTTTTTATGGTCCCCAAGGACGTGTATTGCGTTTGAACATTCAGGATGAAAATTTAAATTCGAAAATGGATAATTTCAACTTTGAAGGTAATCGCATTACCAATCTCGAAATGGAAACAGGCGCTATTTATGGACTTTCAGCTCTTTTAGGCCATCATGCGCTTTCGCTAAACGCCATTATTGCCAACCGTGCTTCCGGAACTTTTAGCGAAGACCCATACAAAGCAGTGGATGAACTGATTGCTTATACATTAAATAAACTTGCAAGCGGTATCTAAATGCAAAATACAATCTTTAAATTTGAGCAATTGCTTAATGAAAATGCCATTTATTTTACAACAATTGATACTGTCATTTTAGAAGCGAAAAATCCAGATAAATGGTCTAAAAAAGAGATTTTAGGGCATTTAGTAGATTCGGCTATTCATAATTTAGTTCGTTTTACAGAAATAAATTACCTCGAAAAGCCCTATCTCCACAGGTCTTATAGTCAAAATGATTTAGTTAATTTGAATCAATATCAAACAATGGATATTAGCGAATTAACACAGCTTTGGCTTTCAATAAATAAGCAAATTTTTAGAATTTTTAAATCTGTCGATGAAAAAGCACTTGATTATCAAATTATCATGAAGGATCAATCTGTAATTGATTTAAAATTTCTAATGATCGATTATGTTGAGCATTTAGAACATCACATTAATCAAATTAGATCTTAGCCATGGTTTTACGAGTTGCCAGACATACCGATAATTTACAAAAAATAGAAAATTTTTATATAAATATTTTGGGTTTTGAACGTCTAGGTGGCTTTCAAAATCATAATAATTATGATGGAATTTTTATTGGAAAACCAAATTTGGATTGGCATTTTGAATTTACAAAATCAAATGAAAAAGCAAATCATTATTTTGATGAAGATGATATTCTAGTGCTTTATCCCGAAACAATTTTAGAATATGAAAATCTATTGAATAAAATTTCAGCAAATCACGTTTCGCTTGTAATTTCAAAAAATCCATATTGGAATAATCCTCAAGTTTCGGGAGGCAAAATGTTCCTTGATCCTGATGGATTCCGAATTATTATTTCTCCTTTAAAGGCAAAATAAATGATTAAAACCATTCTAACTTCTTCTGATTCCTTAACGCAGCAAGTACAATCTTCAGGAATTGATACTTGGGAAGATTTGTTGCTTTTTACCCGAAAAATTCCCTACGGTCGAAACGCCAATCGAGAAGATTTGTCTTTAATTTTAAAAGAAAACAAAGGCAGCTGCAGTTCGAAACATGCCTTTTTAAAAGAAATCGCGAATCAAAATGGGATTCCGAATATCAAATTAATTATCGGGATTTATAGAATGAATAAAACTAATACTAAAATTGGAACTATTTTGTCTCAAAACAATATTCCATTCATTCCGGAGGCCCACTGCTATTTGAAAATAAATAATGAACGGGTAGATTGTACGACAGCAACATCTAATTTTGACAAAATAAAAAATGATGTACTCGAGGAAATCGAAATTGAACCTTTTCAGGTTGGCGTTTTCAAAGTGGATTATCATCAAAGCTTTATTAAAAATTGGCTTTCTAAAACAAATTCTGAAATTACTTTTGAGCAAATATGGGCCATTAGAGAACAATGCATTGCTTTTTTATCATAGACGGGTTGAAATCCAAAATATGCCGAGCCTATGGCTCTGGGAAAGTCCAATAGAAACAGTACATTCCAATCTATACAATTCAACACACAAATTGACAGACACTTTCCTTTTAAAGCTATTGACTTAATTTTTTTAAAACTATCTTTGTTTTTTAGAACAAAAAGATAATGAAAATAATACTTACAGGTGCTACAGGGGTTTTAGGTTCTCATATTATGTATGAAATTCTGGAGCTTTTCATCAAAACTAAAACTGATGGCAAACTTTTTCTTATTGCGAGAAACAAGGGAAAAAACACGGCTTTAGATCGAATTAATGAAATATTATCCAGTAGTTATACCCCAAAAATCATCAAAGACAAAGGGCTTGCAAAGCTGCACGAATACCTTGAAATCATCGATACGGATTTGTCTGAAATTAAGGATTCTTTTTCCAGTCAGATAAAAGATGCTTACTTCATCCATTCGGCAGGATACGTCAACTTGTCAACAGATGAAGATCAACGGGAGAAAATTTTTGATGAAAATACCAAAATCACAAAATCACTTTTCAATCTGTTCCATCCTTTTATAAAAAAATTCATTTACATCAGTACCGCTTTTTCATCAGGTGAAAGAAAAGGTCTTATTGATAATGATTTTCACAATTTAGATTTTGACCTGGAACATCGCAATGCATATGAAGAAGCCAAATTCCATTCAGAAAACTTTGTAAAACAACAATGCAAATCTTTGGGATTGCCTTATCAAATATTACGTCCGAGCGTTATCGGTGGAAAAATGTTGGGAAAAGAGAGCAACTATTTTATTTCGAAATACATGGTTTTTTATCTCTTGGCGAAGTTCTTCCATTTTACGGCTCAAAGAAAAAACGAACAGGAAAATGTGCGTTTTATAATCAATGAAAAAACTGGATTAAACATTATTCCTGTTGACTATGTGGCAAAAGTAATTGTTACTACTTTCGAAAGAAATGACATTCAACAACTTAATATTGTGAATGATAAGAGTTTCAATATCGTAAAAGGATTGCAATTGATTATGAAAGAAGTTGGGTATTCAAATTTTACTTTAATCCAAAACACACTCGATTTTAAATACAAAAATACCATTGAAAAATTGTATTACGAGAGTATTGGCAAACACTTGAAACCCTATCTTATCACCGAAGCCAATGAATACGATACTACTTTATTAAACTCTATTCTGGAAATACCAAAACTGGACCAGGAGGCGTTTACCAATATGATCCGTTACGCCAGAATGAATAATTTTAAAGATATTAATGTGTAATTTTAGGAGCTATTTCCTGCTCTACACTGTATCTTTTGTGCTCAAAAAAGAGCACAAAAGGATGCCGTTTCGATCAGGGCTAAATCGTTAAACAACAACTTTTTTGTAAAGACAATGAATCTTATTCTAGAAACCCAACGCTTGATTTTGAGAGAAATGCTTCCATCAGATGCTGAAGCGCTTTTCGAAATGGACTCTAACCCCAATGTCCATAAGTATCTTTGGAATAAACCCCAAAAAAATATTGAAGAAACAATAGCAACCATCGAATCGGTAAGAAACCAATACATCCAAAATAATATTGGAAGATTTGTAGCCATTTTAAAAGAAACAAACGAATTAATCGGTTGGGCAGGATTAAAATACAATACTGAAATGGTGAATAACAAGGTTAATTTTTATGACATCGGATATCGTTTAAACGAGAAATTCTGGGGAAAAGGATACGCAAGTGAAGCAAGTTATGCGTGGTTAGATTATGGCTTTGATGTAATGAAAATCAAACTTATGGAAGCCGCAGCACATACAGATAATATTGCCTCAAACAGAATACTGCAAAAAATTGGACTGGTAGAAACCGACCGATATTTGGAAGATGGCATTTCTTGGAACTGGTATGAATTAAAAAATCCTAATCTATGATAACAATAAAAATAGCAGGTGTTCCGGAACATTTCAATTTACCTTGGCATTTATGCATTGAAAATGGTGATTTTGAAAAAGAAAACATCGATTTGCAATGGACCGATGTTCCCGAAGGAACGGGAAAAATGTGCCAAATGCTTCGCAATGGTGAAACTGATATTGCTGTAATCCTAACCGAAGGAATCGTAAAAGATATTGTAAGCGGAAATCCAAGCAAAATTGTTCAGGTTTATGTTGAAAGTCCATTAATTTGGGGAATTCATGTGGCAGCAAAATCGAGTTATAAAACACTTAATGATTTAGAGAACACCAAAGCAGCTATCTCCAGATTAGGCTCCGGTTCGCAATTAATGGCCTATGTCAATGCCAATAATCAGGGATGGAAAACAGATAATCTACAATTTGAAATCGTAAATACCATTGATGGTGCCGTCGAAGCATTGACTAACGGAACTGCCGATTATTTTATGTGGGAACGCTTTATGACCAAACCATTAGTTGACAATGGTATTTTTCGTCGAATTGCTGATTGCCCTACGCCTTGGCCTTGCTTCGTAATTGCCGTTCGTGATGAAATACTGGAAAAAGAACCCAAAATCATTTCGAAAATTCTTAAAATCATCAATAATAAAACTTCAGAATTTAAGAATATTCCAAACATAGACCAAACATTATCAGATACTTTCCGCCAAAAAAAGGAAGATATTCAGGAATGGTTGTCCATAACCGAATGGTCTCAAAACAATTTAGATGAAAAAGTGTTAAACAAAATTCAAAATCAGTTGTTTGAACTGGGTATTATTGATAAAAAAAGTACATTTGTTAAAATTGTAAAAGCGATATAGACTTCTGCTTTTTGATAATATGGTACCAAATAATAAAATTGATTTTCAAAAGATAAGAACCAAACTTCAGGTGAAAAAACCTTGGGATCATGTTATTATTTTTTTTCTGAATTTATTAATTACGTTCCCGGTTTTTATTATCGCACACCAAAATCTCGTTAACCCGGATTGGCCTTTTAACAGCGACCGTATTTTACTTTTCCTATTCTTATTGCTTATTATTCAGTTATTTTTAACGGCATTACGAACCATTATTATTATCTGTATTTCGCTGTATTTCATGTTTTTATTTTATGGAACCGTGTTAGGGAATTATGGTTTTAGCAGTGTTTTTGAAGACTATAATTCCATGGTGTATTCCATGTCAGACAATCCGCATCCTCAGGATATCATCATTGCCAAACTGCTTCCGTTCCCTAATAAGACAGCTATAGTTAGTGCTATCGAATACCAGAACCCAAAAGTGAGGAACTTTGCCATCATGGCCACTACCAAACATTTCAAAGACATTAAAGGATATTCTGAATACAGAACAATAATTCAGTGTTTTGCTGTTTTTAAAGAAATCAATCATAGATGGCATTATGTAAATGATCCCAAAGAAGGTGATTATATCGCGACCGCTAGTGAAACCCTGCTGTATTTCTCCGGTGATTGTGATGACCATTCGATTCTAATGGCTGCGAGTATAAGATCCATTGGTGGTACGCCCCGACTCATTCATACCAAAGGACATATTTACCCTGAAATATTAATTGGTACCCGTAATGATTTGGACAAAATAAATTATCTGATTAAAAATGTACTTTTTGTTGATGAGAGTCACAAACAAAAATTGCATTACCACATCGATGAACGAGATCAAGTTTGGCTAAACCTTGATTACACTGCTACCTATCCTGGAGGTCCTTTCCTATCCGAAGAAATTTTAGGGGCCTTAACATTAAACTAGTTTGGCCTTGCTCCGTAAAAAAGATAGCTTTTTCGAACCATAAAAAAACCTCCAAAATCAAATAACTTTGGAGGTTTGTAATTTTTGTGAGCCATAAGAACCTGTGTACAAACCATTTTTTGCAGGATTTGAAGAAAATTTCAATAAAATAGCTCTGATAAATCCTTTCTATTTCAATTTGAAAAAGGTAGTTTTGCGCCGCCAATCTTTTGTCTTAAACTTAGACAACTACCACAATTATGCTCAACATCAATTGTATAGGTTAAGTTTTTTTATAGATGGGAGTCAAGATCATGTTAAATAAAGAGGAAGTGAAAAAAGTGGAAAATGAAAAAGCAAGCTGGACTGTTTGTCCCGAATGTCAGGGACGTGGCAAAAAAAGTCAAAGGCTCAGCAAGAAAGTACGACTCCGCTATCAGATAGCACTCGATCAATTTGAAAAAACTAAAGAAGAAGGGACTGCTCCTGTCCGTCCTAAGTCTCACCTGTCCTTATGTTTGAACTGTTCAGGATCCGGACTGATTCCTTCTGCCAGCCATCCTATAGCTGATAAAGAAAACTACCCGCATGTTGCTATTATCGGTGGTGGTATAGGAGGTGTGGCTCTAGCTGTGGCTTGTTTGCATCGCGGAATCCCTTTTACCCTTTTTGAGCGCGATAGCCACTTCGACGCTCGCTCCCAGGGCTACGGACTCACTTTGCAACAAGCTAGTAAAGCAATTGAGGGATTGGGTGTTTTCTCATTAGAAGAAGGGGTAATTTCAACAAGACATGTGGTTCATACTACAGAAGGAAAAATGATTGGTGAATGGGGTGTCAGAAAGTGGATACAGTCAGATGCGAAAACGGCTCCGAAGCGTACAAATGTACATATCGCAAGGCAGTCTTTGCGCTTAGCACTGCTTGAGCAACTTGGCGGACATGATGCAATACAGTGGGGACACCAGTTAGTCGGTTTTAAGGAATCAGAGGGCAACGGCGTTAATCTAAGCTTTCAAGTTAACGGCGAGATGAAAAGCTGCAAGGCGGATCTTGTGGTTGGGGCCGATGGTATTCGTAGTTCGGTGCGGAGGTTACTTATTGGTGAGGATATTACACCTTTACGCTACCTAGGCTGTATTGTGATATTGGGTATTTGTCCATTGAGTGCTCTCGAAGGTCTTACTAGTTCTTTACTGGACTCGTCCACTGTATTTCAAACCGCCAATGGGAATGAGAGGATCTACATGATGCCTTACATGTCAGACTCAGTGATGTGGCAACTTAGCTTCCCAATGCCAGAAAAAGAGGCTCAGGCGTTAAGTGCTCAAGGACCTCAGGCACTCAAGGAAGAAGCATGTCGTAGAACTCAGTGGCACGACCCTATTCCTCAGATTTTAGCGGCGACCCTGGAAGCTCAGATTTCTGGCTATCCTGTGTATGACCGTGAATTACTCAAATCAGAATTGTTGGCTAAAGGGGAACAAGTAACTCTGATTGGAGATGCGGCTCACCCAATGAGTCCATTCAAAGGACAGGGAGCAAATCAAGCGCTGCTGGATGCTCTCATGCTGGCTCGGGCAATCGTAAGAGGATGCAGACCTTTGTCTCAATGGAGAAAAGCTGGACTGAGGGAAAGTGTATTAACTGATTTTGAATCTGAAATGTTAGAACGCAGTGCTACCAAAGTGAAAGATTCGGCAGAGGCCGCACAGTTCCTACATTCAGAAATTGTACTTCATGAGGGGGATGAGCCGAGAGGACGGTGTTTGAAGAAAAAAGAATCATAAAAAAACACCCTTATTTCTAATGGGGTTTCCTAGTGGTTCTTACGATCCTGTTTATGAACCATTTTATGCAGGATTTGAAGAAAATTTCTTAAACATTCACGAGCCTATTCTTTTTTCTTTTTCTTTATTATTTTGTTTGCTCCAGTGTAAAGAACTATTAATAATAAAAAATGCATTAAATAAGACTTAGGTTCACCCTTTCCGTTTACTACAGAAAAAACACGATTCCATCTAACTTTGTTAATACCTATACCATCCTTATCCCAACTAAACCAGATGAATACGGGTTTACCTACTACATGATCAAAAGGAACATATCCCCAAAATCTTGCATCTAAAGAATTTTGACGATTATCTCCCATCATCCAATAATAATCTTGTTTAAAAGTATAAGTATTGCTTACTTTTCCATTTATTACAATCTCCTTGTCATGAATTTCCAAACTATTATTTTCATATTCTTCGATAATTCGTTTATATATGGGCAGTGTTTTTATATTCAACTTTATCGTTGACCCTTTTTTAGGGATATAAATAGGTCCAAAATTATCGATATTCCAACCCAAAGAAGAAATATGAGGAAATACATTTCCATTCTCTCCTTTTGACATTAAATGTTTTTTAACTCCCTTTACAACTGGGTTAATTGCTATTAGTTTAGCTTCTTCATCTGTTAATGTCAAAAAATACTCTCCTGTATTTGTAAGAGCAAAATAGCCATTTGCATACTTTAGGCCTTCTCTAGCTCCATATCTATGTACAAGAGCATCTTGATTGATAGCTTCCCCTTTTGTATCTATCAAAAAATTATATTGAGGTTTTGCACTTTCTGGCAATTTTGATATTTTACCATTAATGTAAATATTTCCCTCACGAATTTCTAAAGAATCTCCAGGTATTCCAACACATCGTTTTACTAAATTTGTTTTTTTATCAATTGGTTTGTAATAATTTCTATCTGGATGAAAATTATCCATATCACGCAGCGTGTCTGCAGGTTGGTTAAAAACTACAATTTCATTACGTTTAATATATTCTATTGCAGGAAATCTAAAATAGGGTAATTGAAACTTGTTTAATAATAAGGTTTCTTTTTTTGCAGCATCATCATTAAATAAATATGATTTTAAACCAAAAAAAGGAATTGAGTCATGTACCATAGGCAATGCTACTGCAGTCATAGGAGTTCTTGCTCCAAAATTAAGCTTGCTTACAAACAAAAAATCTCCAGTAAACAACGTTTTTTCTAACGATGAAGATGGAATTGTAAATGGTTGTATAATGTATGTATGTACTAATGTGGCAACAATAATAGCAAATAAAAGAGAACTTACAATATCTTCCGTTTTAGTTTTCGGCTGTAAATCTCTATTCTTAATATAGATTAGCTTATCAGAATTATAGTTTAAAAAAGTAATATAGAATCCAAATGATAGCAAAACTAATGCAGTATCAAGTCTGGAATTTTTCCCAAAACTTCTAATAATCTCTATCCAAACTACAGGAATTAGTAAAAGATTTACAATAGGAATAAAAAGTAATAAGACCCACCAAACAGGGCGATTGATAATTTTCATTAAAATTATTAAATTGTAAATTGGTATAAATGACTCTACAGGTTTTCTTCCCGCTTTTTTATAAAATTTCCAAGTAGATATTCCATGAATAATTTGCATGATTAAAACAAAAACGAGCCATTGTGATAAGTTCATATTTTTTGAGCTTTACTAGTTATTTTCCGATGCTAAAATCTGTACTGATTTTGTATATGTAGTTTTTTACTTAATTTGTTACATAGTAGCTCGACGCAAACCGATTAGAATTTCATGACCTGTTTTTCTTAGTAGAACTTAAGGTGTTAGAATCAACAATTCAAGTAAATTTAGGGAGCGATCAAATTTTGAATAAAATTCGAATAATTTTAGAACCAAAAAAAAACCTCCAAAATCAAATGATTTGGGAGGTTTTTAAAAATTGGTGGTCCTTACGAACCTGTTTACGAACCATTTTTTGCAGGATTTAAAGAGATTGGCCTATTATATATAGGGTCTGTCTTTGGATACCACAAGCAATGTGGTTTTGATGTCTTGTTGAGGATTGATGAAAAAATATATCTAATAAAACATCACAAAAAGTTTCAAGTCCTCCAAATTTAATCATATTGTCATTTTTTTTATATACTCAAAAAAAAGTTTATTATCTAGTTTTTGAATTGCGATCAAATCCAGATCAGCATAATGTTCAGCTAAAGTTTTGTTTGAACTTCCAGTAAAAATTATTACCTCTTCAGGTTGAATGTACTGTGTTTGATAAATTCTTCCTGTAACACATAAGCAAGTAATAGCATTTATTATGTCTTGCTTTGAATGATAGTTTATGTAGTCAATTATAGCCAAATTGTTTTTTACATGCAAATCCAAATTTTGATATAAATAAAAAACATAGAATCGAGCATTATGAACCCAAAAATCATTTATTGATTCATCTAGTTTTTCCAATGAAATTTTTGCTGCTGGTAATTTATTTTCTTCTAATAAATCAGGGTCTTCACTACCAGCCCAATCAAAATTTAAGCATCCATTATCAAATAAGTAGTTGCTAAAATGGTAAGTAATATATTTCTCAGTAATGAACTTTAAAGAATTTAGTACTTTTTGAATTTTACTTGCTTCCTCCATATTCCTCATTTTAAGTAAATAAAGCATTGATATCCTGTAATGATAACGACAATAATAGTTGTAATTAAAATCCAATTGTTTCGAAAAAAATCAATAGCACTTTTCATCACATTATACATTAGCTGAATTATGTCATTTTATTACCACTAAACATTCCATCTCTAAAAATTGTTCCTTTTTCATTTGTTACAAACAAAACTAATTCGGCACCATTTTTAGAAGAAATATTTATTGTTTCATTCCTAATTATAATACTTTCTTTTTTTTGCAAGTTTATATTATTGGCCGTTATTGCTCCTTTAAATACATAAAGCAAACAAGTTAAATCTTGTATTGGCAAATCAGGTAAATTAATTGAAAATCCACTTAACAATTTGGTATCATAAATCCAAGTTTCACTGCTAAACTGAAATAGGGTTTCTTTCGTACCAGAGGCAACTAATCGCCATTCATTTTCAGAATGCAGTTTGTCTAAATCCCAAAAGACTACTTCTGGTTTCAGATCTTTTTCACTTGGTCTTATAAATATTTGTAGGCCCTCTAAGGGTTCATCTTCACTCATCATTGTTTCTTCATGATAGAAAAGTTTTCCAGCCTTCATATACATCATTTTCTCTTTTCCAATTATCTCTTCAAAGCCCTCGCTATCTCGATGCAAACCTTTTCCGCTTCTGAAATAAGACAGAATCTCATCATTTACGTGAGGATGCATTGGAATTGTACCGTTACCATTTATCTCTGCATGGTCTATTCTTCCAATACTGCCAATTCCAGTATCTCCTTCATTCATAACTAGTCCAGGATAGAGTATTTGTATTCCACCTCTACCGCTAAAGTGTTTTTGTTCTATTTTTTGTAACATCATATTTTAATTTTCATTCTTATAAATTTAATCAGAGGTGAAAATGAATATTGGCACCTCTGATTAAATCAATCACATTTTAGAGAAAATTTCGTCAAAAAGAATCGGAACAACTTTTTCTCCATCTTCAGTTGACCAACTATAAACCAATTCTGAAATTAACTGGTTAAATGAAGTGGTTCTTACTCCATGATTTTCCCATGTTTTTCTTGCCACATCATCTCCAATTTCTGTAGGCGAACCTCCGGCTTCAATAACCACTTGAACATCAAAACCTTCTTCTTGCATTGAAATGGATGGCCATACAATACAAACGTCATTTGTAAGCCCTGCCATAATTACATTTTTTCTTCCGTTTGCTACATTCAAAACAGCAGCTTTATAATCTTCATCAGTCCAAGCATTAGTAATACCTGATCTTTTTACACGATTTGCATACTCTTCAGGTAATAGCTCCTGCAAATCCTTGATTAGTGGACCTTGAGCATGGTCTTCTTGACTTGTTGTAAGTACTACAGGAATCCCTAATGCTTTAGCTACTCTTGCAAGACCTCTTGTTCTACTTATAATTAATTCATGAGGTCTGTTTGCACAAAAATTAAGTGTACCAACTTGGTGGTCAATCAACAACATTACTGTGTCTTCTTTTTTAAATTTTTTCATGATGTATTATTTTTTGATTAAGTAGATAGTATTTTTTACTTAAGAAAAGGATAGTCGATATACCCTTTAACACCTCCTCCAAACATAGTTGTTTTATCAGGTAGATTTAATTCGGCATTCACTTCAAATCGTTTAGGCAAGTCTGGATTTGCTAAAAACGAAACTCCAAATGAAATTAAATCTGCAATACCTTTTTCTAGTTCTAATTCAGATGTTTCTCTACTATAGGCTGTATTGGCAATCAATTTTGTTTTCACTAAGCTTCCAAACAATTCAATTTCATCTGTTTCAGGATAATGTGACAATAATGGAAACATTGGACTTTTCTTCATGAGTTCAACAAAAGAAAAATTCAATTCATTTAATTTTTCAATCAGATAAGTAAAAGACTTGATTGGATCATCAAACGAGATATCACCATAAGGATGAAAAGGTGAAATTTTGATACCAACTCTTTCTCCACCAACAGCATCAATCAGTTCTTTCATGACTTCCAAAATAAAACGACTTTTATTTTCAATACTTCCACCATATTCATCAGTTCTTAGATTTGCACTGTCAGACAAAAACTGATGTGGTAAATAACCATTCGCAGCATGAAGTTCTACACCATCAAACCCAGCTTCAATAGCATTTATTGCAGCTTGTTTGTAATCTTGAACAGTTTGCTTAATTTCTTCAAAAGTTAACGCTTCAGGAGTTTCATATTCTTTCATTCCCTGAGATGTAAAATGTTGCATACTTTTAATTGGAATTGCAGATGGAGCTACTGGTAATTTTCCATTACGATCTACCGAATGCCCCACACGACCGGTATGCCATAATTGTGCAAAAATTAATGCTCCTTTTTCATGAACAGATTTAGTTACTTCTTTCCAAGCATTGATTTGTTCTTTAGTGTATATACCGGGTGTTAGCGGACTACCAATAGCATCCTCTGAAATATTTATAGCTTCTGTTAAGATTAATCCCGCACTGGCTCTTTGAGTATAATATTTTGTCGTTATATCTCCAACGATACCTTCTTTGTCAGCACGACTTCTTGTCATTGCTGCCATAACCATTCTATTTTTTAGTGTATTATTTCCTAATACGAAGTTTTCTAATAGTTTCATATTGTGCTTATTTAAATTTATAAATGTTAATTTTTAATGTTTATCAATCTTTGTTTTAATTCAGGGAAGCGGTAAAAACTAACACCCCAAATCAAAATTTGAATAATAGTTGGTGCAATAATTGATTGGTTATTTGCAAGAAGTACTGCCATCGCACCACCCATATAAGCCATTATTAATAATGAACCAATAAGTGCTGTTCTTGGAATAATAAAGAGTAATACAATAGCAAATTCTAATATTGCTAAAGAAGTTAAATTAGATACTCCTCCAACACTTTTAGCCATTTGGATAGTTGCTTCACCACCTGTTAATTTAAAAATTCCACTACCAATAAAAATTAGTACTATAACTCCTGTAAGAATCCATTGAGTTACTTTTTTTGTTTTAGTAATCATAAATATTTTTTTTGAATTAATTGATACAAAGTTAAATAGATATGTTATACATTTGTAACCTGTTACATTTTTGTAACCGGTTACAAAAACAATACCATATCATGAAAAATTATTGCACAGACAGAAATAGCTCAGATTGTGTCAAAGCTCAAATGGCAATTCACGACGCACTTGATGTTGTTGGAGGTAAATGGAAATTAGTTTTAATTTCTATTTTGAGACACGGTAAAAGACGCTTTAGAGAATTATCAAGAGAGGCAAATATTTCTCCAAGAATTCTATCAAAGGAATTGGGAGAACTTGAAATAAATGGTTTAGTAAGCAGAACTGTCTGCGATACTAAACCAGTCACAGTAGAATATGCTTTAACCCCTTATAGTGAAACACTTACCGAAGTTGTTTTAGCACTACATAAATGGGGAATAGAACATCGTAAAAATGTGGTTGAAAATAAAATTATAGTTGAGAAGCACTAATTTTAAGAATAGCTTCTTAGTTAAAAATCTTTATATTTAAGTGTATCCTGAGAATTGGATTTATGACGGAATTGGATTTCGAACCAGTGAGACAAATCAGTTTAATTCTGTTTTAATTCTTATGTTGAAACCTTACAATGTTCGAATTAATTTTCTCAGTAAATTAAGGCAATAGAAATAATGATCCGTTTTGGGATTTTTTTAAATTCTAGGAAAATTTAGGGCAAAAAAAAACTTCTCAATTTCTTGAGAAGTTTTGTGGTCCTTACGAACCTGTTTACGAACCATTTTTTACATGATTTGAAGAAATTAAACATTACAAAATAAAAAGAAAAAATGGCTCAAATCATACAGAAGGTATCAATTTCGCAAAAAAAATGTACTGATACTGTTAGTTGAAAAAACTAGGATCTTTTGATTCTCTCCCTTTTAAGAGATTTCAAATTCATTAATTTTTCACTCTCTTCATGATCCCAAAAAAACACTGAAGTTTTATTCTTCTTGTTCTTTGAAGATGGGTAAATTATCCCATCTATTTTATTTTTCCGATTTTTATTAAATGAAAATCGGAAAAATTCGGTAACAACTTGCGTGGGAACATATTCAATATGTTCTTTCCCATCCTTCGCAATATCTTTTGTAAAATCCCGAACTAAGTCATGTATCAAGTAAATTAGATAATAGTTCTTAATTTTCCCAAATATGCTTGGAACATTCGGAAGTTTACAAAAATCAATTACATACCTATCTTCTTCAAGTTCTAATTCAGCAATTGTTACATATTTACTTTTTTTGTTTTCCCTACTTACTGTTTCTAAAATTGCTGTTTCTTTATCAAACGCTGAATAAAACATTGAGATACCTGATGGGCTAAATCTATTAGGATAGATAGCGTTTTCTATTGGTGGGGAAATCATTTGTTTTTTTTCCCTGATAATTTTTTTTGAATCATGTTGACGACATCGGTAGATTTTTGACCCTTTAGGAACTTTATGAATTAAATTTAACGAAACAATTAACCTGCCTACTTCATTAAGAATTTTGTAAACATTTTTATATTCTTCATCGTCACCAGAACTAAATAAAAATCTTGATTTGTGCTTCACTATATTTTTAAAAAACCTCCATTGTGACATAAATTCATCCCCTTCATTGTCATAATATTGATCAGGTTTAGCCCAAGCTATATCTTCTATTGAATTTACAATATCTTCAATGAGTTCAAATGGCTCCGCTTCTAATTCTACGAATTCTTGTATCAATTCATCAGGCGTGTAAATCTCTCCTAAATAGCCTCCTTCTTGAGAGTTATAACCCATGAAGTTTGCAGCATCCTCGTAAAAATTCGATATACCACTCATGATGAACTTCATTAAATCTTCCAGTTCAACAACTTTTAAATCCTTTTGACAATAATCGCAAAAGCCGTCATCATAATTCTGCCTGATGAACTTTTTTATGTATTTATCTTCAAAATGTTTAACGCAGACTTTTTTATCGGGCACATTACCAATATTCCGTTCATTTAATTCAATCCACCTTTGTTTAGCTTGTCCCATTAATTTAAATTATTTGCAGTTAAAATCCATCATTATCATTTCTATTACTTCATCAGGTAACATAAATTTTGGAAGATTTAATCTCGAATAAATGGGTGTATTTTCACCTTCAAATCTGAAATTGCCATCTTCAAAAGTAACTTGTGTTGCATTTGAACTTTCAAATTGATTATAATTTATTTTATTTTTTGCATTTGGATTGTGAAATATAAATAATCCATCGCTCAAATATTCTGGGTTTTCTTTTGTGACATCTTGAATTTTGTAGTGTGGTGGCTCATAGTCGTTGCGGATATTTATTACACGATTAAATTGCACATCACTATTATCCTCAGAAATGGATAAGGATGTTAATTTTCCCAGTGTGGTTGTACAAGAAAAGATAATTGCTGATATGTGTTCAAATGATTTATCCTTAAAGATTCCAATAGGAATAGGAGAATCTGTACCAGGTTTTATTATGCTTTCTCTTATAACATAATTATCAATTTTAGGAATAAAGTAATAGCCGTATAACAAAGCCAACATAGGATAAAAATATTCTCTTCCGTAATTTATTTGGTCATAAGAACTTAAAGCAATCATAAACGGAACGTTTTCATTTACCCATTCACAATTAATATATTTTTTCAGATACTTAACACTTTTTCCGTGGATAGCATTGGAGTTTCTAACAATAGCTTCATCTGTTAATTCAAAAAAATCTTTTTGGTTATTAGGAGGAACAATCATTGATAAAACATCATCACTATTTCTTTCCGATTCCTCTATTCCTTCTTTTTTAATATTTGAGACAACAGCCTCAATAAAAATTTCAATAGGTTTCTTAATTATAAAATCGGGTCTGTCTTTAGAAAAATCAATTTCGAAGCTCATTTCACGAAACACGCTAAATAGGTAGAATTCCCAAAAACTGGAATGAAATGTAGTTTGAAACTCCTTCACAATTTTATTATCTCTGTCTATAAAACCATTAGTCCATTGTGCTAGAATATCTCTTTCGCCTTGAAGCGTTATTTCATCTCTAAGTAATTTAAACTTTGGATGTAAGTCTTCTTCAGAAACTCCTTCATTTTTTTTGAATAAATCAAGACTCATATTTTTCTTTTTTAGTATTACGATTTGCTGAATATCTGCCACAGAACGCTAGCAATTGTTGCTATTCCGACTATTAAAGCTATAATTACATTCGCTTTTGACCAACTTGATTCTTTTGATTCAGTTTCGCTCTTTAATATTTGTTTTTCGATTTTTGATTTTTGATTAATTATAAGATTACCATTATTGATAATTGTTTCCTTTGAGCCTTTCTTTACATTCACGCCTTGTTCTTTTAAATAATCCATAAAATTGTTTCCCTTATTTTCAAACCATTTTAGAAATTCAGGAATGTTATCTTTGCTAAAATTGGGAACAGTTTGAAAATCCCCATCTTCAATTACGAAGTCTCCATTTTCAATTTGTAAATCGAAATCATGAGATTCATTAAACCATTTCTTGAAATATTTCCTTACCGTTAGCTTCTCTAAATTTATAAGCCCTTTTTCAATTATCATATCAAGAAAAAAATCAGCTTCGTCGGCTCTTTTTTCCAAACGTTGGTCATAATATTTATCCCATTCATTTTCATTGAACAATAGATTTTCTTTAATTTCTTTTTCTTCGTCAACAAGAAGAGTAGTTTCGTTTATAAGGGTCTTTATTAGGCTTGTTAAATCAAAAATTCCTTTTTTCCATGCTGATTTTGTATGCTCTCTATCAGTGGTAACTATTTTAAATACACCTATTTTCGTATCAAAATCAATTTCATTCCAAGGTTGAATATAATCCTGTCTTTCAGGAAATTTGACATTAATAAAAGCGGCGACTTCTTTTAATATATCATCTAATTTTTGATAAGTATCAAAAAGTAATTCTTTATCAGTTCCTGTTAATTCATAACCAATTGGTGCAGCTCTCAAATGAAGAATATCTGGCAAATCATTTGTACGTTCTAAAAGTTCACTAATTATATTTAAGTCTCTTTGTGTCATTGCTTTTTAAAATTTTGTAAAAAACTCTATTTCAATTCTTCTAACCTTGATTTTTCAATATTCGAATAGTCTCCCCAACTTCCTTGGTTTATTGAATACAGATTCGAATTTAATAAATTTTGTGACTCATCTATAAGTCCTTTTTTTACTTCATCAGAATTTGTAGTATTAAAAAATGAATTGTCAGTAATGCATATATTTCCGAATTGTTTTGTAATAGCTTTCCCGTAAGGATAATTAATAGTTTCTCTATCAATGGTTCCAAATACATATTGACCAATTGCACCACATTTTTGCAATGATATTTTTCTAGGTAAAGATTCATCTATTGCTTGTAAAAAAAAATCGTCAACCAATAATATCTCATCACTAGGATTAATTATTGAACTTGCTCCAAGAAGAAAGGGAATTGTTAATCCGTTTTCAAAATAATTATTATCGTCAAAATGACACAAAATTTTAAACCAAAGAGGACAGTTTTCCATAAAATGTTTTTTTAATAGTATTCTTCATCTGTCCAGAAAAAACCTGCTAATTCAATTTTTTCAATTGCCATTTTGACATCATTATCTAAATATTTAGAAGTATCGGAACTGGAGTAATCCAAACCAGTTTTAGTGCAAGTTACTTTTTTTATAATTCCAAGACGTGATGGAAAAATAAACTTTTTTTCAATAAATTTATTTAGTTCAGTGTTTGTATTTATCCTTATTTCAAAATAATTTTCATCATCTTCATTTGGAAAAGAAATCATTTTGTGATCAATAGATTTTCGCTTAATATAAAATACTCCATCATTTTTTAATAAATGTGTGAAATCTTTCTCAAAGTAATTATAATTATCATATATCCATTTTCTTTGTTTAATTAGCCATTGTCTAAAATTATCATAATCAATTGGAATAGTTTGAAATCCATTTAGCCATTTAATAATTTCAGAAGACTTCCCAAAGACTGAAAGTCTAACTTCAAAATCTTGCATTTCCCATCCTATTGTGAAAGAAATAGTTTTATTCAACGTTCTGTTTTGAATTTCAAAAATTGTTTTAAATGCTGCTATAGTTTTTTGTAAAAGGATTTCTGTATTTTCTGAACCATGTAAAATAATAGGATAGTTAGTGTAAAAATCGAATGGCTTTAAAAAATTTATTTCAGTTGGATAATCTATTTTCTCTCCAATTCGCTTTAAATACTTTTCAATTTCTATGATATCATATTCTATGACATTAATTACCTCACCATTTTGAAATTCTATTACGTCAGGGTTGATTACTTTTCTTTGAAATGAAATATATTCTGAACTTTTAGGATGATAAGAAGTAAATAGTCTAATACCATCCTCTACATTAATCTTATTTGGTATATATTTTGTTAATCCATCCTGAACTTTGATAGAATCTTTTACACTATCGTATTCATCTTTTGCTCCAAAATATTCAAATAACAATGGATTTCCTTTGTAATAAAGAATACATAACTTTTTCCAATCTGCAAGGTCTAATTTCCCATCTATTCTAAAAAGTTTTGTGTAATCAGTATTTTTTCCTGCTTTATTAATGTTTGTCTCCCATCTACTCATAATCTGGTCTTCAGAGTACATTCTTACAGCACCATCAAAATGATTAAATTCCTTTTTGACATTATCATATATGGAATGTATGTATCTACAGCCATATGAATCCGTACCGATACCTAATGAAGGTTTTTCTTTAATTTCTTCAATCTCCAGGGTTTTTTCATTTTCATCAGTTTTCCACCAGAATTCAGTTCCTAAAACACCATTAAAGAATTTTTGCTCTTCATTACATTCATATCTTGTAACTTGGTCAGGGAGACTTGAAATATCATCATTAAATTTTGGTCCCCACCAATAATCGAATTCCAAAACTCCTTGGTATGTTTTTGATAATCCAATTAAATTACGGTCGATGGCTATTCTTAGTCTTATTTCCTTATTGGAATTCATCTGAATAAACTCATCAATAAAATATGTATTATAATTGTTTATTAGAGAAAAATTTCGTTTGAAAAATTGATGACAGAATATACAAAAATTGTTACTCTTACTTTTGAAAATTCCTGAACCTACATATTCAAAATCCACTAAAATATCATCCAAAAAAATCAATCCGGATTTGTCTAAATTTTCAAATAATTTTGGAAACTCTTTTTCAGCAATGTCAGAGAGATTATAAGCTACACAGCCTTTGTGAATAAACTTTCCTTCATTTGAAAAATTGTCCTTAAGAAGCACTTTGAATTCATCAATATAATCTTTACAGGCTTCATAATTAATGAATTGCCAATAGTCTTGTATTTTGGGATAAAGAATAGTTCTATCTTCTTCATTATCACAAATATGAAAGTTTCCGACAGTTTTACTAATTTTAGGCTCAATAAGTATTCCAAATGGAAATATCCATCCTGCTGGTCTATGAAAATCATGATCTATCAGCGAAGGCATTCCCTTAATTGCAGTTTCTCCCATACTTTTTTCAAGAGCCTCAAAAGCTATTACATATCCGTCTCTATTCAGCGAATCAGAACTTAATATTCCTAAATAACTGTACATAAATTAAGTTTTGAATTAGTAATTAATATGATTCTAATCTATTTAACGCATGCTTTAAAACTCTATCTAATTCCTGAATGAAGAAATCTGAAAATTTATTATTTTTTAAGGTAGCAGCTTTCTTCTCAACTTTTACAGCTAAAGCCTTAATAAAAACTGTCTCATCTTTTAGATTTGAATTGTAATCATGATAACGGAGTGATATTAAATTAACTATCTTCTCCTTTGTAGAATTATTTGCATTCAGAAAATACAAGTAAAATTTGTGAATATTGAAGTTTTTTAAAATAGCTTCGTAATGAAATTTTTGGAATACTTCAGAATAAAAGTCATCAAAGTTTTGAGGGTAAATATTTTCTAAATCAGAGCTTTTTGATTTTTCAGATTGCGTTTTAATTTTTTCATTTATTTTGAGACTCTCAGCTTTTATTTCTTCCATTTGGCTTTTAAATTCTGCCTTTTCACCAACATTCAAATAACGCTCCAAGCTTGGATTATACTCAAAAGTGTTAATTCCCTTCTTCATGCCTGTAATAATGGATGTTTTTACTTTATTGACATTTAGTTTTAAAATATTTGAAAGGCGTGTTGCAAAATGGAAGACAGTTAAACAATCTAATAAATCATACTTTCCTTGACTAGCATATACAATCATTAATCGGGTCTTAATTTTATAATCCTGATCTGAAAGATTAGAATAATGTCTGTAAGTCAAGTCTTTAATTACTTGCTCATGAGCTGGTAAAATTTCATCTTCTATATTATTAAACCCTTTTAGCTCCTTAATTAGTTTTTCTACATCCAAAATATTACCGCCAGTTATGTAGTCATAAATTGACGTGTAAAAATTATACTCTATTCCTGGAAAGTATTTTTCTTGAAAAATAGCTGCAAATGATTTCTCTTCCTTTTCTGCACTTCCTTTTTCTTTATCTCTTAAAAACTTTCGGATATAATCTTTTTGAATAAAGCTATCCAATTCCATACGTTCTTTAAAAGATATTTCACCCAATTTATATTCAATCGTTATTGCTAACGAAAATTTTAGTAAATCATCTAAGATTTTGTTCTCAAACTTTTGTAATGATTTATTCGATGATAAATTATTTTTAGTTTCTGAAAAAGTAAATTGAAAATAATCTAATGCAAAATTTAAAATCCGAAGATTTACAGATGCTTTACCAAAAAAATCTAAAATTAATTCCTTGTTGTTTTTTAGAAACTCTTGATATAGTGAAAATCCATTATAGTTATTAATTAATCCATTAAATGATTCAGATAAATTAGGGATAAATTCTATGGTATTTCCAATAACTTTTTCTTTTATTTTTTTATAATTAGAGGACTCTATTTTGTTTTCATTAGCAATAAGTAAGACTTTGACATTATCATGTTCTACTAAAGAATTTACAAAACCAATTACGTCTTCTATTTCAAGTGATTTGCTTATACGCTCTAAATCATCAAATACAATCACTAACTCATTAAATTTTATCCAATCTTTCTTGTCTATTTCAACCTCTGATACAATATTATAATAATCATCAAGTCCTTTAATTTTAAGAATACCTTTAAAAAGGGCTTTACCTAAACTTGCAGCTAATTTGGTTTTCCTACTTTTTAGAATAGGATAAAGATTTAAGACAATTTGTGTTTGTATTTCATCTATTGAATTTATGCCAAATAGTGATATTAAGATTGGAGTATGTTTTTTATTATTGTTTGTTACTAGATGAGTTTCACTAATTAAGTTTTTTAGATTATTCTCATAATAATATGTTTTTCCGCTTCCCCATTCTCCCGAAATGACAATGGCGTAATTTGTTTTCATCTTCAAATATTGAAGTACAATTTCATCTAATTTGTTCATTTAACTTTATCTATTTGTGTTTCTACAATTTCAATTAGATAATATCCATAATATTATCTCTTTTTGATTGGTTTTTATAATTCCAGCAATTCCAACATCCTTTTTAGTGTAATTATTCTCGATTTCATCTCAATATGAAAACATAAGTGTTTGTTCATTTTCCTTTTCTTTTGGTAAAGGGAATTTATTTTCAAGAAAAAAAACCAAAATGTCTATTTCGTCTTGGAATTCAATATTATTTCTTTCATACAACTTTAATTTATTTTCGATATTCTCTTTAAAGTCATTTTCATTCTCCATTAAATCAGCAAAAATCATTAAGTCATATAAAGATATAATCAATACCCATTTATAATCGGCACTTAATACACCAGATTCTATTAAATATTTATGATTCACAGAAACAATTGATAAATGGTCGTATATTACAGATATTTTGACATAAATAACTAGGTTTACAGTATAAGTTATATAAGGTCAACCATTATATGATATAACAATACTTCCTTGCCATTTCTTAAATGTTTAGCCTTTCCTATTTTGATATCTGTAAATGGGTAGTCATTTATTTCTTCAAATGATAAAAATTGATACTGATAAGTATGTTTGGAAATGAATTTGGTGTATTTAATCCAAAATTCACTAAATTTTTTAGCTGATGAATAGACTAAAATAAAATTGCATTCAAGACCAGAAGTGTCATATGTAAAAATCTTATTTATATGAAGTATTGTGTAATCAGTTTTAAGTGAATCTAAATTTAAAGCCTCAATAATTGTAAATGGGGAACCTTTTTTGTCATATATAAAAATATCGATTTCTCCAGCCGATTTACCAGCAGCAGATTTACTCCATCTCGTTTGATCTTTTGTGTTGTAATCACTAGCTTCTAATATAGAAGCTACAAAAGTATTTCTATCATCTTCTGAATAATTCCCTCGGTATATTCTATTTCCTTGAAGTTTTATACATGCATTAACTAGTTTATCAGTAAATTCTTTAATCGAAGGAGCTTTTAGTTCTTCAATTACATTTAAAAAATCCAAAGTACTTCTATCATTTTTTATTTTCAGTAATGTTTCATCTATGCTGGTATAACTTCTTTGTGGAAATAAGTTTTTAAGAGATTGTCTTATTGAATTAGATTCAGCCTTCTTATTAGAATCTTGATTACTTGCTGACTCTTTGAGGTAATTCAGAAAAATGAATTCCTCACTTTTCGAATCTAATTCACAAAGTCTTGTGTTGATTTTAGAAATTTGAGAATTAAAATTTAAAGAAAAATATGGTTCAATAAATTGGTTACCAACCAACGAGTTAAAAGTCGAAGACAAAAGACTTTTATTTAATCTCTCTTTTAATATGTGGTTACTAATTTCAGAATATTGGTTGTAGAGCTGAGTCAAACTAATTCTATAATCAAGCCAATTTTCGGGATTTTCTTGCTCTATTAAATAAACTGAATTCAACACTCTATAAAATCCTAAATAGAATGGATTATTCGCGTGAATATTTGAAAAAGCTTCTTTATTGAATAATATATTAGCAGCCATCTTTAAACTTTGCTGAAAGTTACCTTTTAGACCATTCATAGAATCGGTCAATATTGAAACTATAATTATATAAAATTGAGCATCAATTCTATTTTCAATAAATTCGTTTGAAAATCTAAAAAAAGTCTCGCTTTTTTTTAGATAAGTTAGGGTTTCATCTTTTGTTAAAGCTAAAAAACCTTTTTGCATATTTATTAAACCGAGATTAAAATATGCCTCTGAAATTAGTTCAGTTTCCTCTTCTTTTAAATAGTCTTTAAAAATAGTTTCTATTTCACTACTTTCCTGGTCATAGAAAAAGAATAAATCTTTTAGGCGTTGTAATTTTAAGAACACATCAGAATTATTATTCCAGTTATCTACTAATAAATTTAATGCTTGCCTTGTTTTTATTTTCTTTAAAAAAACGCATTCTATAAATATTTCTAGTGCCCTTTTTCTAATGTTACTGTTTTCATAATCATCTAGAATTATTTTGCTAAAAAGAATATTAAAATCAATATTTTCAGATGAGTATATTATCTCGTTGACTTCGTAATCAAAAAAATAAAATTTTTCTGAAAGAGATAGATGGTTAAAATTTAATAAGTTAATTGAGTTGCGCATTAAAAGACATATGTTTCTGGAGGTGTAATATATTGATTTTTTATAACATCAATAAAACCTCTCTCGGCAGTTCCAATCAATATTTGCAATTGATTTCCGAATCTATTTTCAACGCTTTTAAGAACATTTGATAAACCATCTAAATATTTTGCATCTGCTTCTTCTTTACTTGGACTATCAATCATTAAAAATCTGGTATGTCGTCCGAAATTATACTCAATATCTAATTGAATTAAGCTTAAATAGAAAGCAATCTTTGTTCTTAATTGTTCTCCTTCTGCAATATTATCAAATGAGATAAAATCTCCGTCTTGCTTATATTGAATATCAAACTTCTCAGAAATATATATTTCAGTGATAGAGTTAAGACCAAATTCATGAATTTCATTTAACATCAATTCTTCTAATCTTTTTAGAGCATTTTTGCCTAATTCATATCGCATTACATTTAGTTTACTTATTGCATTATTTAGCAATTCAATTTGTTTATCATAGTTAATAACTTCATTCGGAATTGCTAAATTTTCTATTTCAGAGATTTTATATTCTATAATTGCTTTACGGGCTATATATTTTTCTTTGTCTGAATCATCAGGTTTAATTTTTTCTTTTTCTATATTTATAATTACCTCAATATCTTTTAGTTGATTATTAAGTAAAGTTGTATTTTTAAAGCTTTCTTTCTGCTTTGTGAGATTATTTATTTTAGAATGGATTTCATTACATCGATTTTGTTGAATTTCATTATCTGAATCTAAAAGTTCTATTTCTTTGGCAAATTGAGCACCAGCAATTTTCAAGTTTACAATTTTATTAGTATAAATTTCTTTATCTAAATCAGTTTCGGAATGTTCAATTCCCTCACTACACAAGGCACATTTATGTTCTTCTAATTTGATCTTTTTTTTATTTTCTGAAACTGTGTGATTACAACTTGGACAATGTTTGATGTCAAGATTAGAAAAGAAAATACCAATATCTAAATATTCTTCTAAGTCAGTTGTCTTTCTATCATTTTTGACCAATTCATTTTTTATTCTTTTTAACTCAGATTCATTATATGAAAGCTTTGATTGAAAAGAAGACAATGATTTTCTTAAAGACTGATTTTCATTTTCATATGCTAACAATTTACTATTTTCAGTTTCTATTTCTTGTAGTATTGTATTGTACTGAGAATAAAGTTCATTGATGTTGCTTTTTTCTAAATTTTTTTGATTTAATTCAATTATTAATTTGTTTATATTGGCAAGTTCATCTTCTAGTTCAATTTTATTTCCTGATTGTTTCTTAATGGTCATTTCGGAAAATAGTTGTTGCTTGCCTTTATGATTGCTGAGCATTTCCTTTTTTACTGTTAATTGATTTATTGGATATGTCAGCTCCAAACCCAATAACATTTGAAACACTTTTTTATCTTGTCCGCCAAAAAAACTGGTTGAATCTTTTGACTCAAGAAAAATGGATTTGAAATATGTACTCCAACTTGCACTTGATTCCAATAATTCATTACTTTCTTTTGCTGAGCTTTTTTGTGTCCATTTTAATGAATAATAAGAAAACTGTTTAAAGAAAAAATCTTGAATCTGTATTTGATATTCAGATTCGCTTTTTACATTTATTAGAGGCTCATTTTCATACTCTTCTAATTCGGTTAATGTTTTAACTGTTCCATTTAATAGAAGTGCCTTTAGCCTTCCCTCAATATCTAAATATATTGTGTAATCTTTATTGCTAATACTAAAGTTTAATAAAATATGGTTAATCCACTTTTTAATATTTGGCTTCAATGAGTCTCTACCTGTAAGTGCATATTTAATGACTTTTAGAACACTTGATTTTCCCTTGAAGTTATCTGCTATCCAAATATTAATACCTGTTTCGATTTTTTGATGATAATCGATTCTTTTACCTGAATAATCTTGATTTTCACTTGTTGATTTTTCACCAAAAAAAGAAATATGGCTCAATGCAAGACTTTTACCAGTAGACAAAGGATTGTCTTTATTATATGGCTCATTAATTTCTAAAAGATCTTCTACTTCCTTCGGAGACAATGAATCTTTATATTCTGTTTGTAGTTCTTGAGTAAATTTTTTTAAATCAAATTTCATAATTGCTCATTGTATATTTTTTTATATTCATCAACTACTAAACCTTGAATACTTCCAATATAATTTTTATAAGACGTATCTCTGTATTCTTCAACTTGATATTGGGCAACTTTTAATTGAGTACCGCTTAAATCACCAAAATATTCTTTTATTAACAGGCATCTGTCGACATACCATTTTAAAGAAGGAAGTGCCGAGATATTATCATCCATCTTATTTATTGCTGTACTTGTAATAAAATAATGCTTTTCAATTGTTTTTAAATTTGTACTTTTTTTACTGGAAAAGTCTATAAAATCTATACTTTTTAAAAACCCAATAACATCATCAATATCTTCATAAGCTCCAAAAAAGAATCTCTCCATTTCGAGCCGCCTTATAGTTGGTTCCTTACTCTTAAAAATATCTGTTACGATTTTTTTTATTCCAGAACTTTTTGCGCTCTCTTTTTTTGCAATGTTAAGCAATTCAAATGCTAGGTAATCTGGGTTTCTTAATAAAAAATCTATTTTTTGAATTCTAACTTCACTTTTGAAAAGTTTTTTATAGGTTGGATGAGAAGAGTCTGAATAATCTTCAGCAAAGAAGTATAATATTAAAAATATTCTTAATCTGTCTTTGTAAATTCTTACATTATTTTGTTCATCCATTTAAGATCTTTTTATAATGTACTAAATTACTATTTTAATTGCCTTTTGTGTATCTATTAAAAAATTATTATCAATAATATTGTGTTAGCAATTCTTTTCTCAAAATTGAAAGGAAGTAGCTGTTCGCTAAATTCGGGAATTTATTTTAGTGTATTAACCTTTTTAGCAATTTGGGTAATGTCGTTTCCAATAGAATTAACTGGTTGGTAACCGTAATTGTTTCTACAATAAAATTACCTAAAGATTGATTTCGATAAGTGGTTGCTATCGGTTTATTGAATAATTTTTTTTCGAATATGATTACTTAATTTTCGGCAGGTGCTAGCTCTAAATTTGCTTTCGATTTTTACATATTCTTCAGGTGTAAATCTTAATCCAAAAATGCGTGTTCTGTTTGAATTTTCTCTTTTTATCATCTTTCATTTTCATTGTTTTCAAACTCTCTTTTTCCAGTGTCACTGCCCACGAGTTCCGAGTGAAAGGGCAGCAGGATATCGGTTGTGATACAACCGGACATCTTGCCGATTACAGGAACGTGGCAATCTTGGAGATTTTTAAAAAGTCAATCTTGGTTTGTATTTGAAAAAATTGACTGATTTTTTTAGGATAGCAAAAGAGTAATTTTATGAAAAGAAGTGGTAGAAACCGCTACAGCATAAAATCACTTTCCAATAAAAAAGGAAAAAAGAAAGCATAAATGGATTAGAACTTCAATACGACAGTAAATCGGGAAGTAAATATTATTATACTAAAGTGGGGATGTATCGCTTGTCGAATCATTGGGGACGATTGGCCAACAGCAAATGGAGTTTAGAACCATTAGAACCTGAAACAGATTCTAAAATAAAATTAGGTTTTGCACCTTGGATCAATTTTTATCCAGATAATGCTCTGGATGAATTATATTATTTAGAAGCCAATTATCTAAAGGAAACGGTCAATTTTCAACATAAAAAGAATCCAAATTATGATAATAAAGCCATTCTTAGAACCAGTTTTGAAACTACAAAAAGAATCAAGCAAGTCCGAAATTTATTTAATCTGACTTCGTGGGCGAAGTATTTTGATTACGATGATTTACAAAAGTTACATTCTAATCATTCGAAGCAACCAATACTAAGTCATTTATGGTGACAGGTTTAGATAAATAACCCAATATGTCTGTATAGGTTTTCGATTTGTTTTTATCCTCAGCAGCAATAGAAGAACTTACGATATATACGGTGATTGGTTTGTTGAATTTAGATTTTATTGCCCCCATTTTTTCCATGAATTCCCAGCCATCCATAATTGGCATATTGATATCCAACAGGATTATATCCGGAAGTATTTCAGTAGTATCCAGTTTGTTATGTACTGTGTCGTGCAATGCGTCTATAGCTTCTTTCCCGTTTTTGAAAGTAGTAACGACTGAAAACATTTCAGATCTTTGAATGATTTTATTAATGATAATTTGATAAATAGGATCATCATCGATTACCCAGATTGCTTTTTTTGTCATTGAATATAGATTTTGAATGTTGTTCCTATATTGGGTTTGCTTTCCACGGTTATATTACCGCCCATGGCATCAATTTGATTTTTTGTAATAAATAACCCAATTCCTTTTGCATCAGAATTATTAGAGAATGTTTTGTACATCCCGAAAATTTTATCCGCGTTTTTAACAAGATCAATGCCAATACCATTGTCGGAAATCTGAAGTACTTTTGTGTCTTTTTCCTCTATCCATTTAATGTTTATAATTGGTTTTCGTTCCGGATGACTATATTTAATGGAGTTAGAAATAATATTGTAAAGGATGCTCTCCAGATAGGCTGGATTGTAGTTTATCATAACATCCTCTGGCATGATAGTAGAAATGGAGACATCTTTTGAGGTTATTTGCTCAGAAAGCACTTTTTGAGCGGTATCTAAATATTGCTGTAAGTTCAATGATTCAGATATTAAATCTATATTAGCCCTTATATTTATGACCTCGTTTAAATGAACCATTGTTTCATTTAAGGAATTAGAAGCAGATTTTAACAATTGTATCATTTCATCTTTCTCTTCTTCTGATTCAGAAGATTCTATCAAAGACATAATAGAGGCAATGTTGCTGGTATGTGATCTTAAGTTATGAGAAACAATATAAGAAAAATTCAGTAGTCTTTTGTTTTGTTCGGTCACTAAATTGAAAGAGTCATTTAAATCTTTCTCTGCTTCTTTTGTTTTTGTAATATCAATCATTATCCCTCTCAAACTAAATGCCTGATTATTTTCGAAAACTACATTTACAATATCTCTTAGCCAAATAACAACTCCGTTCTTTGCAATCATCCGATACTCAAAATCATGATTTAAATTTTCTTTAGTTTTTAAAGCACAATAGTTCATGGTCCATTCCTTATCTTCAGGATGAATATGGTCAGCCCAAAAGGTTTCACTCGCTAACCATTCCTCGGAAGTATATCCTAATATTTTTTCTACTTTTTGACTTATAAAATTAAATGCAAAGGTTTTAGCATCACACTCCCAAACTATTCCATCGATGCTATTAATTAGGGATTCAACTTTTTGTTGTGATTTAAGAATTAAATTTTCCGATGATTTACGGTCTGTAATGTCTTCAGTAGAGACAATAATTCTTTCCAATGTTTTTTCATAACCTCGAATGACATTCCACCTTAAATTTACATCTCGGTATTCACCAAAAGAATTTTTTATTTTAGAATCGGTAATCAATTGTTTTTCGCCTTGAGTAATCGCAATGAGCTGTTTTATAAAATCATCAATAGAATCTTTAGAAATGATTTGATCAAGTCCTGCGATTAATTCTTTTTTGGATTTGACCTCATGAAGCTTTAAACATGCATTGTTGATATCAATTACTTTAACTAAGGAAATACATTCGCTTACAACCTCAGGATGCTCATTTAAATAAAGTAAAACCTCATTTGAATCTTTATGGATAAGGTTTAATTCTTCGAGATAGTTTTTCACTTTCGAAAAATCTTCTTCCCACAAAGGTATTGGAGAATCTTCAAAGAGACTTTTAAATCGTATTTCACTTTTTTTGATTATTTCATCGGTTTCTTTTTGTAAAGTAATATCTTCAACAATAATGATATTGGTACTTGGTCTTGCACTTGTTTCCAAAAGTGGAGTAACAGTCAAGTTTGCCCAAACAATTTTCCCTGATTTAGTGAGGTATTGTTTTATTCCGGAATTTTCCGGAATAATTTTTTCATCCTTTTTTTTCCTGTTCGATACATCATTAGAATTGGGTACCTGTTGAAAATTTTGTTCCCTTATTTCCTTTGGTGTATATTCTAACATATTGCAATATTGCTGATTAATTTCAATATAATTACCGGAAATGGCATCAACAAGTGCTATTCCTACAGAGGCTTGATCGAAAATGGTTTTAAATTTTATTTCACTATTCAAGAGTTTTGTTGCTTGAGTATTTACTAAAAACTGTAATTCTTCCGGTATTTTTAATAAAGTGTATATCAAAATACCAAAAAGAGCGGCTAATATAAATCCAATAATTCCCGGAATTAGAATCTGGACATAAAGATAATTCGAATGCTTAGATATGAGGTATAATTTCCAATCACCATCCGGAATAATTGTAGAAATATTGTATTTTTTAGAAAAATCAGTTTTATTTGGTAAGTAAAAAATTTCCTTTTTGGTAGTTGTATTTTTCTTTGAAAATTGAAAATAATATTTTGAATCATCAACAGTATTTATTCCTGAAGATTTCAATAAATTATCTAATTTAATTATAACTGCTGAAAATCCCCAAAATTTATTGTTTCGAAAAACAGGAAACCTTCCTACAATTCCCATTCCGCTTTGTTTTAATTTAAGTGGACCGGCAAAATACATCTTTTGAGAGGAAATCGATTTTAAGGCTTCTTCTTTAAGATTACGAGAAGTTAAAATATTTAGATTTATAGCCCCTTCGTTTCCTTTTATTGGATAAATGTACTTTATCACTCCATTAGGGACCAATTGGACAGCATTAATATTGGTATTTGATTCCATTAGTTTTTTGCCTACATCATCAAAATTTTCTGGAACGCCCAAGTCATTAATAGTCAATGCTAATGTTAATGTGGTCGTATAACAGTTTTTTAGTGATTTCTCTATGTTTTGGCTAACAATGTGAAGTGTATTATTCATTTCTCGTTGCTCATCTTCTTTTATAAGTTGATATTGCTGAGAAACGATAAATCCAACAACATAGCTCAGGAATATGAAAGTGATAAAACCCGTTGTTTTTGGCCTGTCTAAGAACCACCTTATGAATTTAGGGTATTTTTTATTATCCATTTGTGCTATTTGGAAGAATTCTGAATGCTCTATTTTTTTGTAAATAAATATATATAAAAATAGTATAACGACACAATGTTTTATAGTTATGGTTAAGTTATTAATTTTTAGTGTATTAAAATGGTTAATCCTATTTGATTGCAACATCAACATGTATATAAAAACTGCTATTTGTAAAAAAAGTGGGTTAGCTTGTATAAATATATCTTTATAATTAATTCAAGTTGCTAGTTGGAGTAAAATAAAAACAAAGCAAAGGTTAAGTAAATTTGTTTTGCTAACCAATAAACCTTACCAATGCTTTGTAAAGACAAAATTATATCAATTTTTTGTTTAATAGATGATATTTTACAAGGAATTAATCACGTAGAAGATGTAAGACGACAAGTTAGTGATAGCGAAAGCTTTTATGGCAATCATTGCTCGGCTATAAAATTTATGAAGCAATATGGATTCATCCCCAATATGCTTGATAAGAGCAGATTCAACAGACGTTTGCACAAAGTTGGTAAACTTTTATAGATATTTGAGATAGTAAGTTCCTATTTTTAAAGATTTTTGTTGTGAGATGCATTATATCATCGATTCTTTTCCTGTTGCAGTTTGCAATTATGAGGATTGCAAATTGCAAAATTGTTGCAGATAAGAAATGGAGAGGTTACACTGCCAGTATGCAAAGTTATTTTTATGGTGTTAAAGCACAGTTATTGAAAACAAAAGATGGAATTCCGATAGCTTTTCATTTTACACCCGGAAAAACTGGTGATGCAAAAGCATTAGGGAAAATGATTGATAAATTACCTGTAGAAGCATCACTTTATGGTGATAGTGCTTATACAGATTATGGGCTGGAAGACATTGCACTAGAGAGGAAGGCTTTCTAATAAAACTAACGCTATTTGTCTTTGGGATACAATTAAATAAAGCTATTAACTAGCAACTTGAATTAATTAATACTTTCCAAAAGAAAAGGAAAAAAAGAAAGCAGATTTGAAATTGGACATCGGCAAACGGAGTGCTATAAGTCCCGAAGGGTGACATGACGAGGAACAAGGATTGTCATTATGCGCACATAGTTGCCGATATCCAATACCTTGGCTGGATTTTACTCCTTTGGATGGAGTTACTTTAAACTTATAAAAAGCTTAAAATAATTAATTTTTAATGTCTTTTGAAAGTGTACGCTTCTCAAAATCCAATAAAAAAATAATAGAGAAAAGAAGCGTACTTTTTCAAACAATATACTTTTAACATCCACAAAATTCTGACTCCTTTCAGAAAGATTTTTGTGGATATCTTAGGGGGATATTGGCAATCAAAAACTATTTAATTCTTTGTGCTAACTAGAGTAATAGTATCTGTAAGATTATGATTTGAAATATAATCTAGTATGAAATCTTCTGCCTCTTTTTTGTGGGCTGGTGAAGAAGAAAATGAGTTAAGATAAAAGTCTTCATTTTCATCGGCGATGTGAATGATTTCAGTATATCCCTTAGTAATTAATGCACCTTTTAATTTCAATACTTTAACTTCATTGCTGTTACCAATTTCCTTTTTCACACGGAGTTTAATAATTTTATCCATCTTGTTGGTTTCTTATTAATATTGAACAATAAAACAAAAATACTCTAAACAAAAAAGAGACCCTGTTGAGTCTCTTTTTGGAATTAATTTGTCATCTATAAAGGCTATTTCCCTTTTAGTAATTTTTCCAAATACTCAACCTTATCTTTTTCAGCCTGAACTAATCGTTCGTACAATTCTACTACTTTATCAAGTGGATTAAAAGTACATTGATGATTGTGACCAAATGCACCTTGACTATTGCTGAAATCAGTATCATTAAAGGTATTGAAATAGTTAATCATTGCTTCTTCCGAGAAATTTTTAATTGCTTCAACACTTACTCCTAGAGCTTTTGCAACTTCTGTTAATTTTTCTTCTTCAATTGTCTCACTTGCTTCGATATTAGAAACAGACTGTTGGCTTACACCAATTGCAGTAGCCAATGCCTCTTGTTTCATACCTCTAAGCTCTCTGATTCGGCTAATATTTCTGCCAATATGTTTTGGTTTTGTTGCTGTGTTCATAGTTCAAAGATATTTAAAATTCTTGAAGTTTTTCTGTTTTGGTAAAAAACAAGTATGACTTTGTACGATACAATTTCGAATAGTTCGGTACGGTACAATCTATTGCTTACTTGCTGTGTATTAAACAAAAATACAATTTTTCGGACATGTAACAATTAAAAAATCAAAATTATGAAAGCAATTGACAACACAGGATTACAAATACTTAGCAATATTATTATTGAAAGTATTAGCACTAGCGGGATTTATTGTTTTGGAGAAAAAAAACAAATTCAGGCAGTTCAAAACCCATTCCAAGAATCTGCTTCCAAACAAGTAGAACACACGCATTTTTATCTATTGGTTTTTACCAATGAAAATAACACTAATGCTGTAAATGACATTAGTGATATTATAAAAACCAAAACGGAAGGTCGTTACACGGCAACTTTGTTATTGCATAAAGCCACATCTGTACGCTATCAGACACCTCATAAATTATATTTTTTTTATGAGGTTTTAACTAAATGTCAAATAGTTTATGAACATGTTAATGTTCCTCCAAATCTTGCCTTTGATCAAATCCCAAGACGTAAGGTAGATTGTATCCACTCACATTGGAATAACCGAAATAAAATTGCTCAAACTTTTTTGGAAAGCGAAAATCAAATCGATGGTTTTGATACTGAATTTATTCAGGAATCTATGTTGCATATGGCTGTTGAACAAATTTGTCTAGGACTTATCAATGTATTTTTAGGATATCGTCCTAATCATTTTGCATTAGCTTATCTTTTTGATATATGTGAAATATTCACTTCACTAACCTCTGAAATATTTCCCAGAAAAACAGAGGAAGATAAGAAGCTATTTGATTTATTGAAGGTGCATCCAAGTTCCCTGCGTTGGGCTAATCTGAAAACTTCAAGTTTTTTAAATACAGAACTTCTAGAGAAAAGATGTAACCTCTTTTATGAAAGAGCTTGCGAACTTGCAGAAGCTGAATTGGGGCGCATTAAAGTATTAAGTAATGACGAACCATAAAAGATGGAGGATGTAGAGAGAAAATTAAACCAATACTTAAAGATTATGGAAACAGATGAAATTAAAAACCTAGAGACTATTAAAAGATTAACTTCCAGCTGTCTCAATACTTTGAAACCAACCCAGGATAAACACGGGATTCACAATGCTGAAATTAGAGTATATGATTATTACGAACTTGCCTCCGTTATTAGGAACCTACTGAAATTATGTATTGTTGCTCTGGATCATGATGGAGCCGAAGTTCCTATTACAATAAAAAACCAGTCAATTGATGTGGGGCTTATTCTGGGGATCGCCTTGCAATTATTTCCAATTGATGAATTTGAACTGTTAAATGAAATCAGTTTATTATTTCCTGTAAGTTCTAGAAATGAAGATGAAAATGTTCTCAAAAAATAACAATTCAAAGCCATCATAGCTATATTTTGCCTATGATCAAATCAAAAATGAGATCTATCTTTATAGCGATGAGTGATTGTAGAACAAGAAAGACCAGTGATGGTCTTTTTTTAATGAAGTGAGATGTCAAATGGAGAACGATGAAAGAAATGAAAGAGGAAGGCTTACGGCTGAACAGGCTTTAAAAATGTTTAAAGAAGAAAATTTAGACCTGACACTTGACCAAGCAAGGATAATCTTGGAATTTATGCGCAAACTAGCGAGTATAACAGTATCTAATTTTTTAAAACAGCAAAATGAAACAGATAGCAGACCTTTACGTGAGAGTGAGTACAGACGAGCAAGCAGACAAAGGGTACTCACAAAGAAACCAAGAAGAAGTACTAAGAAAATATTGCCAGATAAATAATATTGTAATACGTGATATTATATATGAAGACCATTCTGCCAAAACATTTGTTAGACCTAGATGGAAGTTGTTATTGGTAAATTTAAAAAGGTTTAAAAATAAAACAGATTTACTTTTATTTACCAAATGGGATCGTTTTAGTAGAAATGCGGGAGACGCATATCAAATGATTAATACCTTGAGAAAACTTGGAGTTGAACCACAGGCAATAGAACAGCCTTTGGATTTATCTGTTCCTGAAAATAAAATGATGCTCGCTTTTTATCTGGCTGTTCCTGAAGTAGAAAATGACAGAAGAGCATTAAATGTTTTTCATGGCATGCGCAGAGCCAAGAAAGAAGGAAGATATATGAGCCAGGCACCCATAGGATACGTCAACAGATCTAAAGACGACGGTAGTAAATACATTGCCGTAAAAGAGCCAGAGGCATCTATAATGCGGTGGGCGTTTAATGAGATTGCAAAAGGTATATTCAGCACTGAAGATATTCATCGATTGGCAAGAAAAAAAGGAATAAAAACAGGAAAGCACAGCTTTTGGCTTGCAGTTAGAAATCCTTTGTACTGTGGGAAAATAAAAGTTCCTCGGTATAAGGATGAGGAGAGCTATTTTGCCAATGGACAGCATGAAGCAATTATCAGCGAGGAATTGTTTTATAAAGTTCAAGATGTAGTGGACGGAAGAAAGAAGGTAATTCGTCCTAAAGTTGAAACTATTTTAGAACTTCCTTTAAGAGGTTTTTTAATATGTCCCGTTTGTGGAAAAGTGCTGTCTGGAAGTAAATCAAAAGGGCGTAATAAATATTATGCCTATTACCATTGTTTTAAAGGCTGCACCCATCGTTCGAATGCAGATGATGTAAATAAAATGTTTATAAAAGAACTTTTAAAATATGCTCCAAAACGAGAATATAAAAAAGTATATAGTATCATAATTCTAGAAGCTTATAAAGAACAAACAAGGGAAAGACAAAATGAAAAGGCTCAACTATTAAATCAAATAAAGGATTATGAAGGTAGATTGAGCAAGGCTCGAGATTTACTAATGACGAACCAAATTGATTCAGCAGATTACAGGGATATAAAATCTGATTATGGAGAAACATTATCAAAACTTCAAGCAAGATATTCAGGTTTAAATACTGATCAAGATGATATTGAAAAATTACTTAATCAGGGAATTGAAAATTTGTTTAGGATTCATTCTATCTATGATAATTCTGAATTTGTAGCTTGTAGGGATTTGATAGGTTCAATATATCCTGAGAATCTGATATTTGACGGAATAGGATTTCGAACCACAAGAATCAATGAAGCAGTACAGTTAATGTATCTGATTAACAAGCAATTAGACTCAAATAAAAAAGAGACAAATCAGAATATTTCTAACTTGTCTCTTATGGTGGGCGATGAGGGGTTCGAACCCCCGACCCCCTCGGTGTAAACGAGGTGCTCTGAACCAGCTGAGCTAATCGCCCTATTGCGTGTGCAAATATACACCTAGAAATCGTATTTACAAGTGATTTTATAAAAAATAAGTAAAAAAAAATAGCTCAAATTTCTTAACCACTCTTTTACAGCACCTTAATACTACCATCAAACCGTATTATTTTTTTGTAATGTTATGTGTATAGTGTTACATTTGGGAGATAAATAATATAAGATGGCAAGATTCAAAGAAAACGATTTACCAAAATCAAAAATTACTGCAAGTTCCCTTAATAAAGCAAAGATTATCTTTAAATATGCAGGCAAAAACAGTTGGAAATTTTACGTAGGTCTCGTTTTTTTACTTCTCACAAGTGTAACAGCTTTGGCTTTTCCAAAATTCATGGGAATGCTCGTAGACTGTGTAAACAAAAAAGACAGTGCCCTTGCTAATCAAATTGCTTTGGGGCTCGGGTTGGTTTTAGTGTTACAATCGGTTTTTTCTTTTTTCAGACTATCACTTTTTGTGAATTTCACTGAAAACACCTTGGCCAATGTTCGTTTGGCGCTCTACACTAATTTAGTAAAATTACCGATGTCCTTTTTTTCGCAAAAACGTGTGGGCGAATTAAACAGCAGAATCAGCAATGATATTTCGCAAATTCAAGATACTTTAACGACTACAATTGCTGAATTTTTACGTCAATTTATATTGATTATCGGAAGTTTTATAATGTTGGCCAGTATCAATATTAAGTTGACCGTTATGATGGTTTCTGTAGTGCCGCTGGTTGGCGTTGCTGCGGTTGTTTTTGGTCGATTTATCAGAAAATATTCTAAGAAAGTTCAAGATCAGGTAGCCGAAAGTCAGGTCGTTGTTGAAGAAACCATGCAAGGCATCAGTATTGTAAAAGCTTTTGCAAACGAATGGTACGAGATCAACCGCTATAGAGAAAAAATCAAAGAAGTGGTGAAAGTAGCCATCAAAGGAGGACAACTCAGAGGTTATTTCGCTTCATTTATAATCATTTGTTTATTCGGAACCATAGTAGCAGTTGTTTGGTACGGTGTTCAGTTGAGTATTGCTGGCGAAATAACGGTTGGAGAATTATTTACTTTTATACTGTACTCCAGTTATGTAGGAGCTTCTTCCGGCGGAATTGCAGAATTGTATGCACAAGTTCAGAAAGCTATTGGAGCAACCGAAAGAGTTTTCGAGTTATTAGAAGAAGAACCTGAAAAAATTAACACTAATCAAAGTCCTGCTCTTGAAAAAATAAAAGGAAATGTTACTTTCAAAAATGTTGCTTTTCAATATCCGTCCAGAGAAGAAATTCAAGTACTGAAAGAAGTTAGTTTCTCTGCTGATTTTGGTCAAAAAATTGCTCTTGTTGGCCCGAGTGGAGCAGGAAAGTCAACTATAGCTTCATTATTATTGCGTTTCTATTCTATCAATAGCGGAGAGATATTGATTGACGGGAAGAATATTTATGATTATGACTTGGAAAATCTTCGTGGCAACATGAGTATTGTCCCGCAAGATGTCATCTTATTTGGCGGAACCATCAGAGAAAATATTGCTTATGGAAAACCTGATGCAACCGAAGAAGAAATTCTTTTGGCTTCGAAACAGGCTAATGCTTATAATTTTATTGAAAGTTTTCCTGAAAAATTTGAAACCATTGTGGGAGAAAGAGGTATTAAATTGTCTGGAGGACAAAGACAACGTATCGCCATAGCCAGAGCGCTTCTCAAAAATCCAAGTATTCTAATTTTGGATGAAGCAACCTCTTCATTAGATAGTGAAAGCGAAAAATTAGTTCAGGAAGCATTAGAAATTTTGATGCACGGCAGAACCAGTATTATCATTGCACACCGCCTTTCTACTATTCGTACTGCCGATCAAATTTTGGTACTTGATAACGGTATAATTGTAGAACAAGGGACCCACAAAGAATTAATTGGATTAGAAGATGGTATCTATAAAAATTTAAGTAATTTACAGTTTAGCCATTTTTAAACGCCATAAACACCAACAAAAAACTCCATTCGGTTAATGAATGGAGTTTTTTTATGGATTATTATCTTTCTTCTGAAAACGAATAAATTACTTTCCTTTTCTTCTGTTTCTTTCTGCTTTAATCATCGACAATTCACGACTGGTTTGTCCGGCAACGGATGTATTCTCTTCCGCACGACGAATTAAGTACGGCATAACGTCTTTTACGGGACCAAAAGGCAAGTATTTGGCAACATTATAACCATGTGCAGCCAAATTATAGCTGATATTATCACTCATTCCATATAATTGACCAAACCAGATTCTGTCATCATTATTTTTGATTCCTCTTTCAAGCATCAGCTTCATTAAGGTATATGAACTTTCTTCATTATGTGTTCCTGCAAAAATCGACATCATATCTAAATTTTCAATCATGTAAAGTACTGCAGCATCATAATTTTTATCTGTTGCCTCTTTTGATTCACAAATAGGTGTTGGATATCCCTTTTCTATGGCGCGTTCATTTTCTTTCTCCATATAGGCACCACGAACCAATTTCATTCCTATAAAGAATCCTTCTTTTATCGCTTCCTGGTGTAATCTTTTCAAGTAAACCAATCGATCCCAACGATACATTTGCAAGGTATTGAAAACGATCGCTTTTTCTTTATTGTATTTACGCATCATGTCGGTAACCAACTCATCGGCTGCTTCTTGCATCCAACTTTCTTCAGCATCAATAAGTAATGCTACATTTTTCTTATGAGCTTCGCCACAAACAAAATCAAAACGAGCCACTACTCTATCCCATTCCGCTTTTTCTTCAGGAGTCAAGGTTTGCTTTTCTCCAATTTTTTCATACAAATCAAGACGTCCTAAACCTGTTGGTTTAAAAACTGCAAATGGGATTGCTTGACGTTCTTTGGCAAATTCTATTGTTTTCAGAGTCATTTCAAGAGCGGCATCAAACTGCTCTTCTTCCTCTTTTCCTTCTACGGAATAATCCAATACTGATGAAACGCCTTTGGTATACATTTTATCGACAACACTAAGACAGTCATTTTCATTTACTCCTCCGCAAAAATGGTCAAAAACAGTAGCGCGAATTAAACCTTCAACCGGAAGGTTCGCTTTTATTGCAAAATTAGTTACTGCGGTTCCTATTCGCACTAATGGCTGATTATCAATCATTTTGAAAAGAAAATAAGCTCTATCGAGTTCGGTATCGCTTTTTAATGCAAACGCAACTTGTGTATTATTGAATATTTTTTCCATTTTTTGTGATATTTTTGTACAAATATAGAGAGAGTTTTGGAGATTATTTAGCAAAAATTACCTTATTTTGCGCATAAAATTAATCCAAAGAAATGCAAACTATTCAAGCCAATAATTACCCAATATATTTCAACGAAAAAGGATATGAAGCGCTAAACCTTCATTTAAAAGAAAACAAATATTCTAATCTTTTTATTATTGTTGACAGTAGTACCAATGAATTTTGTTTACCTAAATTTCTTCCTTATTTAGAGACGGAACTTGCAATAGAAATTATCGAATTTGAAGCGGGTGAAGAAAACAAAAACATTGATACTTGCGTAGAAATCTGGAAGGTATTGACAGAACTTGGTGGTGACAGAAAAAGTCTTGTGATTAATTTGGGTGGTGGTGTTGTCACCGATTTAGGTGGTTTTGTAGCATCTACTTTCAAAAGAGGAGTTGATTTTATTCACATCCCTACCACTTTACTTTCTATGGTTGATGCATCTGTAGGTGGTAAAAATGGTGTTGACTTAGGGAATTTAAAAAACCAGATTGGTGTAATCAATGTTCCTCAGATGGTGCTCATTGACACGCAATATTTGGATACACTCTCACAAAGAGAAATGCGTTCCGGACTTGCCGAAATGCTTAAACACGGATTAATATACGACAAAGTGTATTGGGAAAAATTTCTAGATTTAAAGGCTATCGATTTTGCCGATTTTGATGAATTGATTTATCGTTCAGTAGAGATTAAAAATGAGATTGTCAAACAAGATCCGACCGAAAAAAATATCAGAAAAGCTTTGAACTTTGGCCATACATTGGGTCATGCTATTGAGAGTTATTTTTTAGAAAATGAAAATAAGACTACGCTATTGCACGGAGAAGCAATTGCAGTTGGAATGATTTTAGAAAGCTATATTTCTTTAAAGAAAAATTTAATCAATAAAGAAGAATATGACCAAATCAAATCAACCATAAAATCTATTTATGATGATGTTGTATTTGAGGAAAATGATATCCAACCGATAATGGAATTACTTATTCACGATAAAAAAAATGAGTTTGGAACTATCCAGTTTGCTTTGATAAATGGCATCGGAGACATAAAAATAAATCAATTAGTTGATAATGAATTGATTCTTGAAGCCTTCAAAGATTATCAATCTTAAATCTTTTTTAATAAAAAAGGATTGCATCACTTACATATTATTTTTTACATTTGCCTCAATGAAAAAAAATCAAAAACAAAAAAGTTACAACTTCGATAAAGGCCTTAGCAATACCTCTTTTTTTAGAGTATTGAAACGCTTTTATTCGATAAAAGGTAGCTTTAGTTTTGATATCTTTCAATATTTGAAAGCAGATAACGAAAAGCTTCAAATTATTTACGCAAATATTAGGGTTTGAATTTCAGTTTGTTTTATTTTTACGATACATTTACTATAAAATACTGAAAACTAAATGAATACAAAATATTTCGATTTAATAAATCAAACCTATTATTTTCCGCAAGAAGAATTCACTTTAAACAAAGACAATCTTCAGTTTCACAATATCGATTTGATGAAGCTGGTGGAAAAATATGGTACGCCATTAAAATTCACTTATCTACCTCAAATTTCCAACAATATTAACAAAGCCAAAAGCTGGTTTCGTAAATCAATGGAAAAAAATAAGTACGAGGCAAAATACTATTATTGCTATTGTACAAAAAGCTCTCATTTTGAATACATTATGAATGAGGCTTTTAAAAACAATATTCATATTGAGACTTCATCAGCCTTTGATATCAATATTGTTGAAAATCTTTTGGAAAATGGTAAAATCAACAAAAGCACTTATGTAATCTGTAATGGTTTTAAAAGAGATCAATACATTGACAACATTGCCCGCTTGATTAACAACGGTCATAAAAATACCATTCCAATCATTGACAATTATGAAGAATTGGACTTACTTCAAGGTCAAATAAAAAGTAAATTCAAAATCGGAATTCGTATTGCTGCAGAAGAAGAACCAAAATTTGAGTTCTATACTTCCCGTTTAGGAATTGGATACAAAAACATAGTTCCTTTTTATAAAAAAGAAATTAAGGAGAATAAAAAACTGGAACTGAAAATGTTGCACTTTTTTATCAATACCGGAATCAACGACAATGCCTATTACTGGAACGAATTAGTAAAATGTATCAAAGTATATGTGGCACTAAAAAAAGAGTGTCCAACTCTTGACGGACTGAATATTGGTGGTGGTTTCCCTATCAAAAATTCATTGACTTTTGAATACGATTACCAATATATGATTGATGAAATTATCAATCAGATAAAGATTGCCTGTGACGAAGCAGAAGTAGACGTTCCAAATATATTTACCGAATTTGGGTCTTTTACAGTTGGAGAGAGCGGCGGAGCCATTTATCAGATTTTGTATCAAAAACAACAAAACGACAGAGAAAAATGGAATATGATTGATTCTTCTTTCATTACCACTTTACCAGACACATGGGCTATTAACAAGCGTTTTATCATGCTGGCAGTAAACCGTTGGAACGATACTTACGAGCGGGTATTACTGGGAGGAATGACTTGTGATAGTGATGATTATTACAATTCTGAACAAAACATGAACGCCATTTATTTGCCAAAATACAATAAAGAGAAGCCTTTATATATTGGTTTTTTCAATACTGGCGCCTATCAGGAAACTATCGGTGGATACGGTGGATTGCATCACTGTCTGATTCCACAGCCGAGACACATTCTAATCGACAGAGATGAAAATGGGATTTTGGCAACCGAAGTTTTCTCGGAACAACAAACTTCTGATGATGTTCTAAAAATATTAGGTTACGACAAAAAATAATTATTAAATACACAAATAGTCAATTTAAAAATTCGTTAAATTTGAGACCCTTAATCTTTGAATTTTTTCGATTTTTAAATCTTTAAATTAAAAAAAATGAGTAAAGGACCAATAAGTCAGTTTATTGAAAAGCATTATTTGCATTTTAATTCTGCATCTTTAGTTGACGCCGCAAAGGCATACGAACAGCAATTAGCCAACGGAGCTAAAATGATGGTCAGCATGGCTGGTGCAATGAGTACCGCGGAAATTGGAAAAATTTTTGCAGAAATAATCCGTCAGGATAAAGTTCAAATCATTTCTTGTACAGGTGCAAACTTAGAGGAAGATATCATGAATTTGGTAGCACATTCTCATTATGAAAGAGTACCTAACTATCGTGATTTGACTCCTCAAGATGAATGGGATTTATTGGAAAGAGGATTAAACAGAGTTACAGATACTTGTATCCCAGAGCATGAAGCATTCCGTCGTTTACAAAAACATATTTATAAAATATGGAAAGATGCTGATGACAAAGGAGAAAGATATTTCCCACATGAGTTCATGTACAAAATGTTACTTTCCGGAGTTCTTGAAGAATATTATGAAATTGATTTAAAAGACAGCTGGATGTATGCTGCGGCTGAGAAAAATTTACCTATTATTGTACCGGGATGGGAAGACAGTACAATGGGGAATATTTTCGCATCGTATGTTATAAAAGGTGACTTAAAAGCATCTACAATGAAATCCGGTATCGAATACATGGTCTTCCTTTCTGACTGGTATCCAAAAAACAGTACTAACGGTGTTGGGTTCTTTCAAATTGGTGGAGGAATAGCTGGTGATTTCCCAATATGTGTTGTACCAATGTTATACCAAGATATGGAAATGCATGACATTCCTTTCTGGAGCTATTTCTGTCAGATTTCAGATTCAACAACCAGTTATGGTTCTTATTCTGGAGCGGTACCGAATGAAAAAATAACTTGGGGTAAATTGGACATAAACACTCCAAAGTTTATTATTGAGTCGGATGCTACGATTGTAGCACCTTTAATTTTTGCTTATTTATTAGATTTATAGAATAACTTTATGAAAAGAGTAATTGTTGATTACGCAAAACTTACGAATGAAATTTTAAACCTTTTGGTAGAAAAATTTCCTGATGGTTATGATGATTCGGACATTATCCGTTTTAGAAATGCTAAAAACGAATTGATTGAAGCTGTTGAAGTACGAACAGAAGACACTATTTATTTAGTGAAAGTAAGTACCAAATTGGCTGACAGAATCGAAAACTTTGATGACGATGATGAAATAATAGATGAAGTTGTAGCTCCTATTAAAGGTCTTGATTTAGATGATGATGATATTGATGACGATGATGACGACGATGACAATATAGACAAACCGGATTCTGATGGTGATGATGACGATGATGATAATGACGACAAGGATATAGCTGATGACGACGATGATGAAGATGATGAAGACTAATCATATTTATCGATAAAATTAAAAAGGAACTCCGAAACGAGTTCCTTTTTTTATAAATTTAGACCTCCAAATATACGCCAAAATGACAACGCAAATTTTACTCGCCAAACTCAAGGAAAATTTCGGGTTTGAAAAATTCAGACCCAATCAGGAAGACATCATAAATTGTATTCTTTCAGGTCAGGATACCTTGGCCATTATGCCCACCGGAGGAGGAAAATCAATTTGTTTTCAACTACCTGCTTTGGTTTTCCCAGGAATCACAATTGTAATTTCTCCACTTATCGCTTTGATGAAAGATCAGGTGGATAGCCTCAAAGCCAATGGAATCAATGCCTGTTTTATAAACAGCAGTCAAACGGAAGCCGAACAGCAATTTTATATTGAAAGCCTGAAGTCAAACCAAATAAAATTGGTTTATGTCGCTCCAGAAAGTTTGTCTTATCTGGAAAATGCATTTAGTGAAATAACCGTAAGTCTTATTGCTATTGATGAAGCTCATTGCATTTCGGCATGGGGTCATGATTTCCGCCCTGCATATACTAATTTGGGCTATTTAAAAAACCGCTTCCCTTCTACTCCAATTCTAGCTTTGACCGCAACTGCCGACAAAGCAACGCGTAAAGACATCAGCCAACAATTGAATTTAAAAAACCCGAAAACTTTTGTTGCTTCTTTTGATAGAAAAAATCTGAGTTTAGAAGTTCGTCCCGCTTTGGATAGAGTCAAACAAATTACAGATTTCATCAAAGAAAAACCAAATGAATCCGGAATTGTATATTGCTTAAGTAGAAAAACTACAGAAGAGCTTGCCGAAAAATTACAAAAAATTGGTATCAATGCCAAAGCATATCACGCAGGTTTAGATTCAAAAATCCGTTCTAAAACTCAGGACGAATTCATCAATGATGACTGTCAGGTAGTTTGCGCCACAATTGCTTTTGGAATGGGAATCGATAAATCGAATGTCCGTTGGGTGATTCATTATAATTTGCCCAAAAACATCGAAGGCTATTATCAGGAAATTGGACGTGCCGGTCGCGATGGATTACCTTCCGAAACTATTTTATTTGAAAGTTACGGTGATCTCATTCAATTGCAAAAATTTGCATCGGAAGGATTAAATGCCGAAGTGCAATTAGCCAAACTCGAAAGAATGAAACAATATGCCGATGCCCTTAGTTGTCGTCGAAAAATATTGCTTTCTTATTTTGGGGAATTAGTTACCGAAAATTGTGGAAATTGCGACATTTGCAAAAACCCACCTGCCTTTTTTGAGGGAACCATCATAGCGCAAAAAGCATTATCGGCTATTATTCGCTTGCAGGAAAATGAACCATTGCCAGTTATTGTTGATTTTTTACGGGGATCAAAAAATGCTTATATTTTTGAAAAAGAATACCAAAACCTAAAAACTTATGGCGTCGGTCAAGATATTTCTTGGTATGATTGGAATCAATATATCATCCAGCTTATTAATTTAGGCTATTGCGAAATTGCTTTTCACCAACAAAATAAAATTCGATTGACAGCTTTTGCAAAAAAAGTTTTGTATGAAGACGAAAAAGTACAATTGACAACAGTTCAGAAAATCACCATCGAAAAGTCTGAAATCCAAGAAAAGAAAAACAAAACTGTAGCCAACTCTCTTTTTGAAACACTGAGAAAACTCCGTTACGAAATTGCCCAAGAAGAAGACGTTCCCGCTTATGTGATTTTTAGTGATGCGACTTTGCGCCAAATGGAAACAAACAGACCTATGAGCGATGAAGAATTAATTGCCATCGATGGTGTCGGAAAAGCGAAACTCGAAAAATATGGAGATGCTTTTATAAAAGCTATTATTGATTTTCAAAAAAGCAAGCCTCTTAAAAAAAAGAAAGAAGCTACTACTTATAAAGAAACTTTAGAATTATATACCAAAGGATTATCCGTAGAGGAAATTTCAATAAAACGAAAATTAGGCCTCGGCACGATTATGTCACATTTGGCAAAATTGTATACTGATGGAGCATCTATAGATTTAAGTCCGTTTGTCTCCGAAGAAGAAGTGGCACAGATTGCGGATGCACAAATAAAACTAGAATCGCCAAATGCATTAAAACCATACTTTGATTATTTTGAAGAAAAAATGGCTTATGAAAAAATTCGGTTGGCCTTGGCTATATTAGAAAAAGAAAAAGTATAACCTGATATTGATTACAGATGATCAGCTCGTTTCCTCCTTTTGTAAATTCAGATACCGAAATTTTGATTTTGGGAACTATGCCCGGAGCAATATCTCTTGCCCAACAGGAATACTATGCCAACAAGAGAAACCATTTTTGGCCGATAATTTATACACTATTTGATAATTTACCTGTCTCTGAAATTTTTGAAGAAAAAATACAGTTTCTTCATTCGAATAAAATTGGGTTATGGGATGTTTTAGAAAATTGCGAAAGAAAAGGAAGTTTAGATATTCATATCAAAAATCAAAAGGAAAATGATTTTGAATCATTATTCAAGGAATTTCCGTCAATAACTAAAATCGTTTTTAACGGAAAAGAAAGTCATAGATACTTTCTGAAAAAGTTCGGACAAATAGAAGGCATTACGTATTATGTAATGCCTTCGACCAGTCCCGCTAATACGATGTCTTTTGAAAACAAATTGAAAATCTGGTCAGCTTGTTTCCAATAGTCTACAGATATCTTTCTTTAAAAACATTTTGATGATGCTTTTGATGACCAATAAGAATAAATCCTATCGCACGAACTGAAATTTCATTATTCGATGCTATTCCAATTCTTTCTAATTGTTCCCATGAAAAACTTTTAAAAAGAAATAAGGTAGAATGTCTTACCGCTGACAATTCCGCTAGTAAATCCTGAATACTTCTGGCATTAGCATTAGTATTTGCCACATAATCATTCTCCTCAAAACCAGGCAACGGTGTTTTATCATTTCTTGAAATCCGTAAAGCTCGGTACGTAAATATTCTTTCAGTATCAATTATATGTTGAATAATATCTTTGATTGTCCATTTTCCTTCGGCATACCGATAATCAAATTTATCCATAGGAATGTTTTGTACAAAACGAATAAAATCGTGAAGACAAATTTCCAATTCTTCAATCATATCAACATTTCCGACAGCCTGAATATAAATCGCATTGAATTTTGAATATTCATTTATAGGTAATTGATCTGTTTTCATTTTTATGAGTTTAGGTGTTTTTATATAAACTTTAAAAGTAAAAAAAATTGGAAGAAAAACATCCAATTTTCATTACATGTTATCTTCCAACTTTTTAAAATCTCAATACGAACTTACTTAAGCCGAATTTCTACTGGCATTTGTATTTCCGAAAAGTGATCGGGTAACAATCTTTTCGTAGACTTTTATTAAACTCTCATCTGGGTTCTCTTCTTTATTCAATTCATTAATTTTAGTTAAAGCATATTGTTGTATTGTCAACAATGGCAATACGATACGCTCTCTTACTTGAATAGAAGCTATACCATCAGGATAGTTCTCCATTAATTCATTATGACCAGCAATTTTCAACAACAATCGCTTGGTTTCTAAAAATTCGTCATAAATAATTTGCCAAAAATCCCCAAATTCAGGATCTTTTCTCATGTAGGCTGTCAATGGAAAAAATGATTTAGCCAAAGACATCATACTATTTTCCAATAAGGTTTTAACAAATAAAGAGTTATTATATAAATCCTGAACTTTATCCCATTGGTCTGTATCTTCAAAATGTTTTAATGCAGAACCTACTCCAAAAAACCCTGGTACATTTTGTTTTAATTGACTCCAAGATCCAACAAACGGAATTGCTCTTAAATCAGCAAAATCTAACTGTTCTGATTTACTTCTTTTAGAAGGACGGCTACCAATATTTGTTTTAGCATAATACTTCAACGTACTCATTTGTTCCAAATAAGGAATAAATTTTGGATGATTCTTGAAACTCAAATACTTATCGTATCCAAGATCCGCTAATTGATCTAAAATTTCTTTCTCATCAGCGCTCAATTTATTTTGTCCTTTGTTAAAAACCTGATTAGTAACTCCGGCACTCAATAAATTCTCTAAATTATAACGACAGGAATCTAAAGTTCCGAAATTCGAGCTAATTGTCTGACCTTGAATAGTAATCTGAATCTCATTATTTTCAATGTTTGGTCCCAATGAAGCATAGAATTTATGTGTTTTTCCACCTCCGCGAGCCGGCGGTCCTCCACGACCATCAAAGAAAATGGCTTTAATGCCATATTTTCTTGAAATTTCTGTCAATTCTTCTTTTGCTTTATAGATACTCCAGTTGGCCATCAAATAACCACCATCTTTTGTACCATCAGAAAAACCAAGCATGATCGTTTGCTTCATATTTCTATTAACCAAATGATTCGCATACACTGGATTAGTATACAATTTCTCCATAATAGCATGAGCATTTTGCAAGTCATCTACTGATTCAAAAAGCGGAATAATATCAACAGATGGATTTTCCCAATCACTCAATCGGAAAAGAGCAAAAGTCTCCATTACATTAAGCGCGCTTTCATTATTACTGATGATATAACGGTTAGCACCAAACTCTCCATTCTTTTCCTGTATTGATCTAATAGCCTGAATAGACTCAATTGTAGATCTGGTCATTTCGTTATCAAAGACATTTGAATCCAGATTTCCATTTGCTTTATTCAACACCTCAAACTTTTCAGCTTCGGTTAATTCAAAATAATTCTTAGGAAAAACATCTGAATTTGAATTCAAATAGTATTGGACAACATCATTAAAAACAGCATCATGTATTTTACTGTTTTGACGGATATCTAAAGTAGCAAAATGAAATCCAAATAAATTCACTTTGATAAGTAAAGCTTCCAATTCATCCAAATACAAAGACTGATGTTGCTCGATAATAATTGATCTTATCTTGTTTAATTGTGTTTTAAATTCGTCTAAAGTGATATAAATTTCCCCTTTAGAATAAAAAACAGAACGATAAAGTTTTTGTTCCAGTTCCAATACCAAAACATCTACACCTGAAAACGTTAACTTACGCTTTAAACTTCTAATTTCAATGTAATAACACTTCAATATTGAGGTTCTCAAACGCTCTGCGACTTTCAGTGTAATCTCTGTAGTAACGAACGGATTTCCGTCTCTATCTCCTCCTGGCCAAAAACCAAGTTTGATTAATTGATTACTAATGGAATTCCCGTCAAATACATTCTTTTCTAGATAATGCACCATCTCTCCGGCAGTTTCATAAAACACATTTTCTAGATACCAGATCAAACTTACCGCCTCGTCAAAAGGATTTGGTTTTTCGTTTTGAATAAAAGGTGTTTTTCCTAATTGTGCTAACAATCGCTTGATATCCAGTAAATTATTTTTACGGATAGCATCAGTCAAATCATGGATGATCCCAAGTACTGCGCCTGGGTAAAACTGCGTTGGGTGAGCCGTTAGAACCGTTCTTACATTGAAATTTTCTAAAAAATCAATTAACTCTTCTTTATTGTTCTTTACGTCTGATTTTTCCTTGATATCTCGAAGAGAACCTCTACCTTCCATATTGTTAACTACCGGAAAAGCAGCGTCTTCAATAGCATCAAACAATACAATTTGTCGTTCTATATATTGAATAAAACGGAACATTAAGTCAATTTTATCCTCTTCTAAATCTGAATGTAAATATTTTTGAGCAAAATAATCGACAATTTCACCCGGTGTCTCCTGTTTTTTGAATCCAGTTTCGCAAATATCTGTAAATAAAGGCAGTAAAACCCCTGTATTATCAATGGAATCAAAAGGCAATGTGATAAACACACTGTTATAAATATAATATTTAGAAAGAACGTCTTGGTTAAAACGTTCAATTTTAGGGAGCGTGTACATAATTCTGTTATAGTTGGTTAATTTAGTTAATCTCTCATAAAAAAACCCCAAGAATTAACTTGAGGTTATATTTTTATATAGCGTTCAAGATAATATTACATATTTTTAAATATAGTATGCATCAATCGCTTCTTATCATTTATGCTTTCTTCAAGCGAAATCATAGTTTCTGTTCTGTAAACACCATCGATATCGTCAATCATGAAGATTACATCCTTTGCATGCTTAGTATCTTTTGCTCTGATTTTGCAAAAAATATTGAATTTACCTGTAGTAACAGAAGCAACTGTTACAAATGGAATTTCATTAATTCGTTCCAAAACAAATTTAGTTTGAGACGTATTATTAAGAAAAACACCAACATAAGCGATAAACGAATAGCCCAATTTATCATAATCAAGCACTAATGAAGAACCCATAATAATACCGGCATCTTCCATTTTTTTTACTCTGACATGAACCGTTCCTGCGGAAATTAATAATTTTTTTGCAATATCCGTGAAAGGAACTCTTGTGTTGTCTATCAACATATCTAAAATCTGGTGATCTACTTCATCTAAACGAAATTTACTCATAATTCTCCAATTAGTATTATTAATTATTTATAACAAAGTGTAAAAATATACATAAAAATCAATAAATCGATATTAAAATTAAATTTTTATCAATCCGTTAACAAAATTTATGTTATTATCTAAGTAAAAATTAGCTTTTTGGCCTAATTTCGGAAAATTATCATGGTCATCTCTATAGGAAGCGCCTTTAGCGTCATATTCAAAATGACCGAAATGATTTTCTAAATCTCCAATTTGTGTAATGTAAGCATTAAAACAAATTTGACCGTCAACCAATTCTTCTTTGTATTGAGCTGCAAAATTGGTGATTATTTCGATACCATCATAATTTATCTTGACATTTTTATACATAAAATCATAAAAAACGACTTTATTTTGTGAAATATTCAAATATTTATTAATTCCATTGCTAACTATATCGTTTTCGCTAAGTAGAGTAAAACTCGACAACAAGGCCATGAAAACATATTTTCGAGTTTCCTCCCTCTGATAATCATTTGGAAAATGCCCTGCTTCAAACAATAAAGTAGGCGCTCCCAGATACTGGAATGTATCTCCAATGCAATTTATATTGAAAGAATCATCAAAACGCCCAATTTGATTTGGTATATATTGTTGTAAAACTTCATTTATCCCCGCAATTAGGTTAATCGCCTTCAATCGGGACTCATTAATCTCCCTTTCTTCATTATAAGCAGGTGCTAAAAAGGACAAAGTTGCTGGTTTTCCAGAATCTCCTACCCCAAAAATAGTTCGCTGATCATGTAGATTATAACAATAATGAGGTTTAAACGACTCAAAAGTTTCTCGTAACAGTTTGCTTTCAGGCTGCGTCAAATCCTGTGAATCGCGATTTAAATCCACTTTATTGGCATTCTCACGCGTATATAACGTAGCTCCATCAGGATTTAACATCGGAATACAGCAAAAAGTAAACGTATCCAGTAATTTATCCGCAAGCTCAGAACCGCTATTTAAGAGATTTATAAAGTCAAAAAGAGCTTTAGTGGTAGTGCTTTCGTTTCCGTGCATTTGTGACCAAAGAAAAATTCTTGTTTCACCTTTACCGATTTGATAGAGATAAATTGGTTTTTCAAGTACTGACTTTCCAATAATTCTCACCTGATTATCGGTGTTTAATTTTTGTAATATAGGTTCAATATCTTTCACAGTGATATAACGACCTTGAATGGATTGCTCCTTAAATTGACCGAATAATTCTTCTAAATTCATACTATTAATTTTGATTTACAAAAGTAAACATCTTTATATTTACAATTGTAAACAGGTTTTTTGATGCATTTTTTAATACTGTAAACAGTCTTTTATTTGAAAAAAGTCTTTTATCTAGTGTTTTAGTTAACATTTGTCACCTATTTACATTTATGTATTTAGATGTTTATTTATCAGTGTTTTATGTATTTCTATATTCACCGATACTTTCAATTAAATCTCACTAATTTTCCCATTTACATTTGTAATTTTGGTGCTTTGAAATATTTTAATTACATTTGTAAACCGACTTATTTCAAACATAATTTACAATGGTAAACATAGAAGATTTTATAAAAAGACTGGAACTTATACTCGATTATTATGGTCTGAACGCCTCTTCTTTTGCAGACAAAATTGGGGTGCAACGCTCTAGTTTGTCTCACCTCCTTTCTGGGAGAAATAAACCAAGTCTGGATTTTATTTTGAAAATTTCGGAGGTTTTCCCGGAAGTAGATTTGTATTGGATTTTAATTGGCAAAGGTTCTTTTCCAAAAAGCACTGAAAAAATTATTGAAAGAGTTGAGAAAAAGGAAACCGTTTTTGAGGAATTATTACAACCCAATATTCCTAGCCCACTTCCTCCCAAAGAAGAAATGATTCCTGAAAATTTATTTTCAGAAATACAAAATACACCGATTCGAACTTCGGTGGAAATACCAAAACAAGAAATTCAAAAACAGGAATTTCAAAATATAGAAAACCACTCCACTTCAAGCGAAGTAGAAAAAATTGTCTTCTTTTATAAAAATGGAACTTTTAGGGTTTTTAATCCTAGTTAGAAATTATTTTGTTTTTTTAGAAGTGTGTTTACAATCTTAAAAAATAAAACTGCGAAAATTCAATTTAAAGTTCAAATCCCTTTTCAGGAATTTTTCCTTTCACTCCTTTATAATGCTTTTTCAAAATAAGCATGTCGGCTTCTATATTTCCGGAAGGCATTAACGGACTTCCAATCTTCACTACTTTTTTTCCAAAATCAAATGCAACCGGAATTATGGGAACATTTGCTTTTAAAGCAATATAATAAAATCCCGTTTTAAGTTCGTTTACTTTTTTTCGTGTACCCTCAGGAGCGACCGCCAAACGGAAAACATCTCTTTTGCTAAAAATGGATGCAATAGAATCTACTTTATTTAAACCTCCGGAACGATCCAAAGGAGCTCCGCCCATATATTTGAAATAAAATCCAAAAGGAAAACGAAACAATTCTTTCTTCCCCACCCAATGCATCTCCAAGTCTACAATCCCTCTGGTAAAAATTCCCAAGTAAAAATCGTGTGCACTGGTATGCGGCATCACCATCATCACGCACTTCTTGATATCCGGATCAATAGAACCTTCAATCTTCCACCCCATCAGCTTATAAAATATCCACTTGTAAATTTGTTTCTTCATTCTTTTAGTATTTCTTACAAAATAAATAATTTATATCTTATTTTTGAGAAAAACTGCCTTCCATGATTAAAAAAATATTCAGCTACCTTTACCCTATTAAAATTTATGAAGCTAAATCGGCCCTGAGCAAATCTATTGAAGTAACCTGGGCAAACGGAGAGCTGGTTTTAGATTCTGAAAACGCTAATTATTCTTATGGCAGTTTACAGCGTATTTTGAGAATTGGATTAAAAAATATTGGCTATGACAAAATTGTGCCCATGGACCATATTTTAGTTTTGGGAGTTGCCGGCGGAAGTGTTGTCAAAACATTGGTAGACGAAATAAAATACCAAGGGAAAATTACCGGTGTTGAAATTGATTCGGACATAATTAAGGTAGCCAACAACTATTTTAAATTGAATGAAATAAAAAATCTGGAAATTATAATTGATGACGCCTTTGAATTTGTTTTGAAAACCAAAGCAAAATACAACCTTATTATTATTGATATTTTTCAGGACATCACCATGCCCAATTTTTTATTCGAAGATTTTTTTATCAGTCGCATTTGCTTTCTTTTAAAAAGTAATGGTTTTGTACTCTTTAATACCATGCTACTGACAGAAAAAGACAATCTCAGAAATAAAAAATATGTATCTGAATTTCATGAAGATCATTTCAGAATTAAGACCATTCCAAGAATTGAAGTTCACAATGAATTAATTGTTATTGAAAAACTGACATAAAAAAACTCCAATACTACTATTGGAGTTTTTTTATGAGTTAACTTTTATCAAAGCATTTTCCTTGCTTTTTCTAAATCTTCCGGTGTGTCAATTCCGATTCCGATATGTGTGGTTTCCACCATTTTGATTCGTTTCCCAAATTCCAGATAACGCAATTGTTCCAATTTTTCGGATGCTTCCAATGATTTCATCGGTAAATTATAAAAATCCAATAAGGCCTGTTTTCTAAAAGCATATATCCCAATGTGTTGGAAATAGCGAACACCTACATTTTTCTCTCTTGGATAAGGAATCACTGAACGTGAAAAATACAACGCAAAACCGTTTTGATCTACCACCACTTTCACATTATTAGGGTTGTGGATTTCGTTTTCATTTTTTATTTCACGCATTAAAGAAGCCAAATCGACTTGTTTGGTCGAATCATGCCTAAAAACTTCGATTAATTTTGTCAGAGGCTCTACATCTATAAAAGGTTCGTCGCCCTGCACATTGACCACAACAGATACATCTAAATGTTCAATCGCTTCAGCAATTCGATCACTGCCCGACTCGTGTTCCTTTATGCTTCGGATGGCTTTTCCTCCATGAGAAACAATTTCGTCATAAATTAAATCTGAATCGGTTACCACAAAAACATCATCAAATAAATGCGTGTTTACGGCGGCTTCATATGTTCTTAAAATGACTGTTTTGCCTCCCAAATCCTGCATCAATTTGGCCGGAAATCGTGTGGAAGCATAACGCGCGGGAATGACAGCTATTATTTTCATTTTTATTTGTTTTTTACTGCGAAAACACGAAGTCGCAAAGTTCTATTTTTTATACTATTCATTTTTAATTAAGATAGACGAGATAAATCGCGTCAGTAATTCAAATGCCATTAGGGGAAGTTACTCCACAAAACTCTCATCTTTAAAACCTATCAAATATAATTTATTTTTGGCTCGGGTCATAGCCGTATATAACCATCGTATGTAATCTGTATCAATACCGTTGGGTAGATATGGTTGTTCTATAAAAACAGTATTCCATTGCCCACCTTGCGATTTATGACAAGTTATCGCATATGAAAATTTCACTTGCAGCCCATTGAAATACTCGTTGGCTTTTACTTTTTGGAATTGTTTAAACTTGGTTTCGCCTTCATAATCTTTCAATACTTCCTGGTACAATCGATTCGATTCTTCATAAGTCAAGGAAGGAGATTCGCTTTTTATCGTATCCAATAATAAAACGGTTTCAAACGGAATCTGGTTCGGGTAATCGACCATTCGTATTTTTACTTTGGCAAACTTAAAACTGTATAATTCCTGAATACCGAAAATTTCGAGTACTTCGATAATGTCACCATTGGCAATAAAACCGGCTTCATCAGAATCTTTTAACCAAAAATAATTATTTTTCACCACCATAAGAAAGTCGCCTGTTGACAGCTCGCTTTCTTTATCGAGGATTTTGGTTCGAATTTGTTCATTGTATTGATTCGCTCTTTTATTGGAACGAACGATAAAAGCGGTATCTTCAATACTATAATTACTGTAGGCCGAATTGATGGCATCCTGAATATCATAACCATCAACCAATCGAACAATATCCTTGAATCTTTTAACATCAAATTGAAATTCGGTAACAAAGGAATCTTTCAACAACTCCCGAAGCTCCGTTGCATTGTGTAAGATCCCCGAACTTTCTTCTTGACGCATTACCTCATCCAGTTCAATGTGCTCAATTTCTTTATTGTAATGAACCGCTAAGGTATGTATGTCCAAAGCAGGACTGATATCCAAATTTACCGGTGGTAATTGCGCTGTGTCTCCTAATAAAATCATCTTACAGTTGGTTCCAGAATACACATAGGAAATCAAATCATCTAATAAAGAGCCATTTTCGTACATTTTAGAATCCGAATTCGTGTCCGAAATCATCGAAGCCTCATCGACTATAAAAATGGTGTTTTTATGTTTGTTTGGTTGCAAAGTAAATGAAACGCCCCCGCCCGAAGATTTCTTGGGGAAATAGATTTTTTTATGAATCGTAAAAGCCGGTTTATTCGAATAATTAGCAATTACTTTGGCTGCACGACCGGTTGGCGCCAATAAAACATATTTCTTATTAATCTCTATCAAATTGTTTACAATTGTAGAAATCACGGTTGTTTTTCCCGTTCCCGCGTACCCTTTTAGAACAAAAATGGTGTTATTTTCTGTTTCAGTCAAAAAAATAGCAATCTTCTGAAAAAAAATATCCTGTTTATAGGTTGGCTGAAACGGGAACTTTTTTTGTAAAAGACTATAAAACAGGGAGGAATTCATTTGGTATATTTTAACTGCAAAGTAAGGCTATTTCAATATCAATTTCAATGGCAATGACAAAAATCAATACCAATTGAAATACTAATTTCAATTTTAATATTACGGAAACTATCCTATTTTGCATTTGTTCTTAAATTTTATTTTTTTTAATGTCATTGCTATTGAAATTGATTTTTGCCGCTGCTATAGATATTGTAATTGCTATTTTAATTTGTAAGTTTGCGTTGTAGAAAAAAACAATATGAACACCAACATTGCCGAAAAAAAATATAAAAAACTATCCATTCAAGTTTCTTTGACCGGACTTTCTTTTTGTTGTTTTGATACGCTGAATAATACAGTTGTTTCGTTTAATGAGGTTCATTTTGACACCTTTCATAAATCGACTAAAATTGAAGAATTATTTGGTGATGCCTTTCGGGATTATCCGGAATTAAAGGATTCTTACGATGAAATCCTGGTGATTCACAACAATAATCTTTCTACTTTTGTTCCTACCGCCCTTTTTGATGAGAACTTTTTGGGCAGTTATTTACAATATAATACTAAGGTTTTTGAAACCGATTTTTTCGCTTTTGATGAAATCAGCAACTACCAAATGAATACCGTTTACATTCCGTATGTGAATATCAATAATTTTTTTATTGACCAATTTGGTTCATTCGATTACAAACATGCCAATAGTATTTTAGTTTCTAAATTGTTGGTGGCATCCAAAAATAAGGATGAGAAAAAAATGTTTATTCACATCAATTCTGGACATTTTGAGATTGTTGTGGTTCAAAATCAAAAATTATTACTATTCAATTCTTTCGATTACAGTACTCCGGAAGATTTCCTTTATTACATCTTATTCACCGCCGAACAATTGAATTTGAATCCTGAAAATTTTCCATTGGAACTGATAGGGAATATCGATGCCGAAAGTGATTATTTTAAAATAGCTTACAAATACATTCGTAACGTTTCTCTCATTGATGTAGAGGATTTGCGATGGAACAATTATTTTTCTGAGGCCGAAAACAGAAATCATTTTATACTTTTCAACTCATGAGAATCATTTCAGGAAAATACAAAGGAAGACGCATTTTTCCGCCAAAAGGCCTACCCGTTCGACCTACCACCGATATGTCTAAAGAAGCATTATTTAATGTATTGAATAACCATTTCAATTTTGACGGCTTAAAGGTATTGGACTTATTCGCTGGAACCGGAAATATCAGTTTTGAATTTGCCTCAAGAGGCAGCTCTCCAATCACTTCTGTTGATGCTGATTTTGGCTGCGTGAAATTCATCAAACAAGTGGCATCAGAATATGATTTTAATATTGCTGCCATAAAAAGCGATGTTTTCTCCTTTTTAGAAAAAAACAAAACGACTTACGATATTATTTTTGCTGACCCTCCTTATGGTTTAGATCAAAAAACTTTTGAAAAAATTGTTTTATCAGTTTTCGAAAAAGAATTACTCAATGAAGAAGGCATGATGATTATTGAACATTCTAAATATACCAAACTGGATCACATGATTAATTTCTCTTTCAAGAAAAGTTATGGTGGCTCTATTTTCAGTTTCTTCGAGTTGAATTCGGATGAGGATGAAGAAGTAAATAATGAATCTGTTCAAAACAGTTTTGAAGAAGAGTAATCATTGATTTCATTGTCACATATTTATAAACAAAAACCTCTTGGATCACCAAGAGGTTTTCTTTTTACAGCCTAAGAAATACTTTCTTTATCGTATTCTGCTCGAATTTTCATCTATGTTTTTCTCTTTAAATTCAGTTTCTTTTATTTTTCCAAAAGAATATTTCATAGAAAAGGAAACCAAATTAGAATCGGTATAATAAATCCCTTTTGCTGAAATGTTGTTTATGGCAAAGTTTTCATGAAATTTCATCTGTCTGAAAATATCATTATAGCTTATGGTACAATCTAAATGCTTAAAAATAGTTTTAGAAATCGCAAAATCTACCGTAAATAAAGCACTTCTTTCAAAAACTCCTTGCTGTTGTTTGGTTAGCCCCCAACCTGTTAATGATATTTCTATTTCTTTTGGTAAGTGGAATAAATGATTGGAATAGTAATACAAATACGGTTTAACATCATTTACGATGGCTTGTTTATCTTCAATTTTACTCAAGGCAAAATTTAAAGTATTGGTTGTGGTCCAAAATTTATATTGAAATGGAATTGTAAATTCTAAATTCAAGCTTGTTTCTTTTTCAAAATTTGTAGTTTTAAAAAACAACAAATTCTGGTTGGCATCATAAGAAGAACTATAGTAAACCGGATTGACAATTTTGCTGTAACTCATCCTTACTGTTTTATCTTTATATGTATAACTTGTGCTCACTTCATCTATAATCGTTGGGTCAAGATTGATATTATTAGACCATACAAAATATGGATTTATATAAGTCGACATTTGGCTCGTTGTGGAGAAGTTTGGTCTTGTTATACTTTTGGCATAATTAAATGTAATCGTATTAGTACTGTCAATTTGAAATTCGATTAGGGATTTAGGAAAAAAATTGATGTAGTTTTTATCAATTGATAATGCACTTTCCGAATCATACTTTCCTCTAGCAAGCGTGTTTTCAGCTCTCAATCCAAAGGAATAATTTATTTTTTTTATACCTCCTGAAACTTGTGAATAAACACCAATGTTAGTCTCTTTATAATTATATTGAGATTTAATAGTACTGCTTGGATTTAAATTTTCTACAAAAAAGTCTGTATTCGAATTTGCCTGAAGATAAAGAGCCCCCAGTTCCAACTTCATTTCATTTTTAAACTTTTTCTCAAAATCTGTTCTTCCCGAAAAAACATCAACAACAAACTTTTGATTTCTGTTCTGAGACAATTCAAAACCTGAATTATTAAAATTATTTGAAATCACACTTTCTGTTTGTTGCCTGTAATTTGAATATTGAAAACCAGAAAACAATACTGCATCGATACTTTTTATTTTATGATTGTAGTTTACAAACCCATTTGAAAAATCTCTGGATTGGTCATTTTCATTAAATGTAATACTATTATCTATTGTATTTTCTTGCTGATTATATGTATCAGTAATAATCTCAAAAGTATCCTTTTGCGTTCTTTTATTAAAATTAAAACTAAGATAATCTTCTTCATTTATTTTATAAAAAACTCCTCCGCCAAAAATAAATTGAGGTCTTATCGTAACCGCTTTTGCTAAATAATTAGAAATTATATTATAATCAGGAATTGTAAAATCGTTGCCGTTGCTTTCCCATAGTTTTAGTTGATTGTAATCAAAATTAACTTTAAACTCAAACTTATTTTTCTTCAGACTGGAATTAATTCCAAAATAATTATTGAAATATTTTTTGAATGTAGCCACTTCTGATAAAGTCGTCCGGAAACCTTCTTTTTTGCTAAACTTTCTGGTAATTAGTATAACCGCCCTTCCTTCTGCTTCATACTTAGAAGAAGGATTATTGATGATTTCAATGGTTTTTATGTCATCAACAGACAAAGTATTCAAATCATTCATTCCTACTTTTTGATTGTCAATATAAATCAAAGGACTTCCCTTTCCTATTACCGTAATTGCTTCTTTATCGGCACTAATTTTAATATTAGGCAATTTAGATAGCAGGTCTATGGTATTGGGATTTGAATTAAGAATCGAATTTGCCACATCTACTTTAATATTCCCATTTTTACTGGTAAACATTTTCTTTTCTCTGTTAACAATTACTTCGTTTAATTTATTGGATATACTGTCTTTTGTGGTTGTATTTTGTCCATATCCAAGTACTGGTACTATCAGACAAAATATAATAATTGCATTTTGAATTCCTAGTTTTTTCATTTAAATATTCAATTGTATAGTGTTAGAACGATTGCAAAAATGATTCTAAATACTCGCTCTGTAAGTTAATTGAAGGTTAATGCGGAGTTAATCGTTAAATTGAATTAGAAAAGGATTATTTTTGAATTCAATTTTTACCAAATGAAACAAAGGATCAATTTATTAATTTCGCTTTCAGTAGTCGCTTTGATAGCCTTATCAATTGTGCAGTGTTATTTGGTAAAAACGACTTATGATTATAAAGTAGCCCAATTTCACACAGAAATCAAAGATGAAATTGCACTAATCACTCATGATTACAGTGATATTGATTCAACTATTGTCAATAAAAAAGAGTTGCTTTTTAAACAATTGGCAGAGAAGTATCTTCGGGATAAAAAAAACAGATTTGATATTAAAAGTACTTTACTTCAAAATGAATTCAGAGACGAATTAACCCGTAAACTGAAGCTTAAATTTGACAGGGAATTTCCTGATATTTCGATTGATTTCGCCATTGTTCTTAACAAATTTGTCATTTATAACAGTCATAAAAAAGCTGATACAATTTTTTCGGAAAAGCCCTTTATTAAAAACAAAATGTATGGCGATTTAGCTTCTTTAGACCATGCCTTTTTAGTCCGAAATTATGTTAATACAACAAATGGCTCTTCCCTAACGCAGGATTATAAATTACTGACGGAAGATTCTATGTACGTTTCTGTAGTCGATTGGGAAACAATTATTCTGAAAAGAATGAGCATGGTTTTATTCTTATCACTCCTTTCTATTCTAACATTAATAATTCTTTTTGTCATTGCCATTAAAGCTTTAATAAAGCAAAAAAAAGTGAGTGATGTCAAAACTGATTTTATCAATAATATCACACATGAACTCAAAACCCCTTTGACAACTTTGGGGATTTCTACAAAAATATTGGAACGAAAAGACATTCGGGACAACGAAATGCAATTCAACACCATCCTCCATACGATTTCACGCCAAAACAATCGTTTACAAAGTTTGATTGATCAGGTCATGGCAAATTCCTTGGGTGAAAACGAAATCGAATTGCAAAAAGAAAAAATTGACATCGAATCTTTTTTGAATACCATTGTTGCAGATTTTAGGATTGCTTATCCAAAAGTAGTTATTGAAACCCATTTCAATACAGCGGAAACAAATTTGGTTTTAGATAAATTTCATTTAACTACAGCATTATTAAATGTACTCGAAAATGCTGTAAAATATGGCAGTAATACTATTGTTATCAGAACCGAAATACAAAAAAACCAATTTCATATCAGTATTAAAGATGATGGAATTGGAATTTCAAAAAGCAAGCATTCCTTATTATTTGATAAATTTTACAGGGTCGAACAAGGCAATTTGCATAACGCTAAAGGATTAGGATTAGGGCTGTATTATGTAAATCAAATCATAAAAGCACACCAAGGATCGATTGCCGTTATGAGTAATTTAGGAAAAGGTTCCGTATTCACCATTATGTTTAAAGTTTAATTATTCCGCATTGAAAAAAGTACTTTTAGCCGAAGATGATTCGGATTTTGCCAGCATTCTTAAACAATATTTAGAGCTATACCAATATGAGATCACCTGGGCAGAAAATGGAGAAGAAGCATTGGATATTTTCCAAACGACAACCTTCGACATCTGTGTTTTTGACGTCATGATGCCCAAAATGGACGGATTTACACTTGCCGAAAAAATCATCAAAATCAATCCCGAAATTCCTTTTGTTTTCCTAACCGCCAGAAAGCTAAAGGAAGACAAAATCATCGGATTAAAATTGGGAGCCGATGATTATATCGTAAAGCCGTTTGAGGCAGAAGAGTTAGTTTTACGTTTGAATAATATCTTAAAAAGGAGTCAGCAAAAAACATCTTTTTTTTCAAAAATTGATGAGTTACAAATTGGTAATTATGTATTTGATACCAAACGTTTGTGCTTGAAAAGCGATACCATAACACAACAACTCACTGAAAAAGAAGCAGCTCTTATTCATTTTTTTTATACCCATAAAAATCAAATGGTAAAAAGAGAACAAATATTAAAAACGATTTGGGGCAATGACGATTTTTTCTCAGGAAGAAGTATGGATGTTTATCTCAGTAAAATCCGTAAATATTTTAAAGATGATTCCCGAATAAGTATCGAAAGCGTTCGAAATATTGGATTGGAATTTAGGATAGTAAACTAAATAGTTCCTTTTATCCCAGCAATTTATCTAATATCATCTGATATGTGGGGGTTGCGACGCCAAACTTGAGTCCTTCTTTTACAACATATTCAGTCAAAGAAACAACTTCAGTATTTCTTCCGGCTAATAAATCTCTATGCATAGATGAAGTCGCTTCGTGCGGAGATTTCTCCAGTTTTACGATGGTCAATTCCACAATGTCTTTGGTCATTGCTAGCCCATTTGCGGCAGCTACAGCTGTTATTTCATGCAATAAGGAAACATAAATTGCTTTATGGCTCGGATTGTTTAAAATACCTCCTATATTTTGGTTTAAGAACGATGTTGCTGAAGCTAAAGCCGAAATAAAAATGAATTTTTCCCAAACTGTTTCCTCAATATGTGCTACAAGATAACTCTCGATAGCAGCCTTTTCGAAAATAGATTGCAATTCTTTGAGCTTGGTATCAGAAGCCGTTTTAGAACCAAAAAACAGTTTTTCGTAAAAGCCTATTTTTCTAATTACGCCCGGACTTACAATCATCGAAACGATATAAACACAACCTTGCAATATGATGTTTTCAGGAAACAGGATTTGTATGCGTTCTGGAGCATCAACTCCGTTGTATAGAGGAAGAATGATCGTATTAGGATTAATACAGCTTTTAACAGACTGTAAACTGCTCTCAATATCATAGGTTTTGGTAGCACAAATAAGATAATCCAGTTTTCCGATTTCTTCGGGATTATTCGAAACCAAATTCGGAAAAACAGTCATTTCTCCCTCATCTGACAAGATTTGCAATCCATTCGCTGCGATGACTTTTTGAGTTTCGCCCCGAGCAATGAATATAATTTCTATCGAATCGGATTCAGCATAGGTTTTGGCCAATAATCCGCCGAAATAGCCGCCTACTCCACCCAATCCTAAAATCCCTATTCTTGTCTGCATCGAAAAGTATATGTGAATTGTAATTTTAAAAAAAAGCAGACCTATAAGCCGGATTCTGTCCCCGATAAATCGGAGCCTTATCATTTATCTAGACTTATAATTACTCATAAGCTCAAGCTATCTACCCTTCAACAACGGACGAGAAGCCCTTAAATGCTGATATACTTGATATTTCACCGCATAGAGTTTACCTGGTTTCACTACAGCATTACCTGTACATACTTTCTGTTGCACTTGTCCTAATCCGATTGCTCGAACCGACGGGGGTTACCCGCTATGCTTCTCTATGGTGTCCGGACTTTCCTCCCTCCGCTAAAAGCGAACGACGATAAGGCGGTCTGCGGTGCAAATATACAACCTTAATCACTGCTTGTCAAGAATAGCTCTTTTACTTTAACATCCCTTTTACAACATGTTAAGGATAAAATAGTTACCTTTAAACATAACAATTAATCCTCTAGAAATCATGAAACCAACCTATCATTATACCACTGTTTTGGAAGCCTTAGAAGATTTAAAAGAAAAAGGTTACACCCATGATTTTAATCTTAAACAAGAAGCTATTAAATCAAATCCACATGCCTATTCCGTAGAACATGTATATCGCTATGAAGGAGATACTGATCCAAGTGAAGAATCAGTTGTGTACGGTATAACCTCCACTTCAGGCGAAAAAGGTGTTTTTGTCGCTGGTTTTTCGGCAAATTCAGACAATGAAGCGGCACAGGTCTTAGAAAGGTTATGCATAGAAAGTAGCGGACAATGCAAACTGTAGCAGTCGTATAATTCCAGATTTTAAAAAGAACTTTAAAAAAAATATTTTAGTTCGATGCAATTATCCGATATAATAATGGAACGAATTCAAAAAGAAGGTCCAATATCTTTTCGGGATTTTATGGAAATGGCCTTATATTATCCTGACTTAGGATATTATAATTCCTCACAAAGTAAAATTGGAGCAGATGGTGATTTTTACACCAGCGCTAATCTTTCTGATGCTTTTGGAGCCATGATAGGTCGCCAAATAGAAGAAATGTGGCTAAACTTAGAAAAACAACCGATACAAATTGTTGAATATGGAGCAGGAACAGGTTTATTATGTCATGACATTTTAGATTACCTTAAAACCAATTCTTCGTTATATGATAATTTATCCTATTGCATTATCGAAAAAAGCAGCGGTATGCAAGAAAGGCAAAAAATGCTCTTAACAGAAAAAGTAAATTGGTACAACTCCATTCAAGAAATTCCGGAAATTAACGGTTGTGTTTTATCTAATGAACTGGTTGATAACTTTTCCGTTCATCAAGTAGTCATGGAAGATCAATTGATGGAAGTTTTTGTAGATTATTCCGATGGTTTTATAGAAGTATTAAAACCGGCCAATAGAGAACTTACCAATTATTTTACCGAATTAGATGTAGTATTACCAAAAGGATTTCGCACCGAAGTAAATCTAGAGGCTATTTCATGGATTAAAGAAATCGCCCAATCCATCAACAAAGGATATGTAATTACAATTGATTATGGCTATACCTCCTCTGAATTGTATGATAAACATAGAAGTTCCGGTACACTTTTATGTTATCATAAACACCACACAAATGACAATCCTTATCAATTTATTGGAGAACAAGATATTACAACCCATATAAATTTTTCGGCTTTATCCTACTGGGGACAGAAAAACGGACTCCATTGCTGTGGAATAACAGAACAAGCCTCTTTCCTATTAGATCTTGGTATCAAAGAATATCAAAATAAAGCTTTATTGAATACTAAGGAAAATTTAATGCAAGCCATACAGGAATCAGTTATTAACTACAGGCTTTTAATGGATATGGGAATGAAATTCAAAGTATTAATTCAAGAAAAAAATGTCCGTCAATGTCCCCTTTCTGGTTTAAAATTCATGAATGCATCACAATCCATCTCTTGCTGAAATTCCTAAAAATCCGATTCATCTGGTTAATTTCATAAATAGCAGAATAAAACAAATTATCGTTTTCATAATATAATCCCATTACCTATATTTGCTTTCGAATAAAAATTTCTATGGAACAATTTGTAGTATCGGCTCGTAAATACCGTCCTCAAACATTTAAAGATGTTGTGGGACAAAAAGCCATCACCAATACTTTATTGAATGCCATAGAAAACAACCACTTAGCCTCGGCCTTACTATTTACCGGTCCTCGTGGTGTGGGAAAAACAACTTGCGCCCGTATTTTGGCTCGAAAAATAAATCAGCCCGGATATGACGATCCAAATGAAGATTTTGCGTTTAATGTTTTCGAATTAGATGCTGCTTCCAACAATTCTGTTGATGATATTCGAAATTTGATTGACCAAGTTCGAATTCCGCCGCAAACAGGACAATACAAAGTATATATTATTGATGAGGTTCATATGTTGTCTTCGGCAGCTTTTAATGCATTCTTAAAGACATTAGAAGAACCGCCAAAGCACGCCATTTTTATTTTGGCTACGACCGAAAAACATAAAATCATTCCAACGATACTTTCTCGTTGTCAGATATTCGATTTCAAAAGAATTACCGTAAAAGATGCTAAAGAACATCTTGCTGATGTTGCTGAAAGCCAAGGAGTAAATTTTGAAGATGATGCCTTGCATATTATTGCTCAAAAAGCAGATGGTGCCATGCGTGATGCTTTATCTATTTTTGACAGGGTAGTTTCTTTTTGCGGAACAAACCTTACCAGACAAGCCGTTACAGAAAATCTGAATGTCCTTGACTATGAAACGTACATCAATGTAACCGATTTAATTCTGGAAAATAAAATTCCTGAATTATTAATGGCCTTCAATGATATTCTTTCTAAAGGATTTGATGCCCATCATTTTGTTTCGGGATTGGCTTCGCATTTCAGGGATTTATTAGTTTCTAAAACACCTTCGACCTTACCTTTATTAGAAGTTGGAGAACAAGCGCAACAAATGTATGCGGTACAATCGCAAAAATGCAGTCAGGACTTTTTATTGAAAGGAATCGAAATTGCAAACGATTGTGATTTGAAGTATAAAGTCAGTCAAAACCAACGTCTTCTTGTTGAACTTTGTTTAATGCAATTAGCCTCTATCACTTTTGATGGAGAAAAAAAAAAGTTGACCAATTTATAATTCCTCCCACTTACTTCAGGAGAAATGATTACTCAATTGTCGAAAGCCCAAAGTCGAAAGTCGAAAGTGCTCCATTGGAAGCGTCCGTTCCTAAAAAAGGACCTAAAGCTGCAATAATAGCTCCGGTAATTTCTGATCCAGTTAAAAAAATAGAAATTCCATCATCAAATGAGCCGAAAGTTTCAGCATTATCACTGTCCAGTATTCGCGCTAAAAAAGCATTAGAAGAAAGTAAAAAAAATTTTGTAAAGAAGGAAATCGGCCACCTACCTACTGAACCGTTTACCGAAACTGAAATGTTATTACATTGGAACAAATATGCCCAACGTTTAGGGGATAAAGGCTATCGAATCATGGAGTCCTTACTTCTTATCAACGATCCTGTTTTAACCGGAACAGCAATTACAATCGAATTACCGAACGAAGGCTCAAAACTTGATTTTGAAAAAGAAATGCATGGTCTTTTAGGTCATCTTAAAGGTCATCTTCACAACCATGACATTACTATTGAAGTGATTGTAAACGAAAGTTTTGAAAGTAAAAGAAGTTTTAACGATCAGGACCGATACAACCGACTGCATCAACTCAATCCGAATATTGAATTACTGAGAACTACTTTCGGACTGGATATAAATGCCTAATTCTAATTAAAAGTTACTTTATTCCTCCACATTAATTACTTTCTCAATTCTTTTATCGGGAATAAGCCAAATAAAAGCAACAATAATATAAATAGCCGCAGCAATCCATTGGTTATAAAAAGAAAGACCTATTGCTGCCAAATACAAAATATTAGAGATTTTCCCTTTTAAATCATTTCCTACCGCTTTTGCCAATAATGAATTTTTGCCTTCACTTGAGATAATTATATTTTGTAGAAACCAAAATGCTACTGCTGCCATAAAAAGAATAACACCATATAATGTAATGGCAGCTTTGGCAAAATTGTGCTCACCCATCCATCCTGTTGAAACGGGGATTAAAGACAGCCAAAATAATAAATGTAAGTTAGCCCAAAGTATCCTACCGTTTACTTTAGTAAGACTTTGCAACAAATGATGGTGATTGTTCCAATAAATTCCAACATAAATAAAACTCAAGATATAGCTCAAAAATTTAGGAAACAACTGCAGTAAATCGCTAAAATTCTCTCCATGCGGAACTTTTATTTCCAGTACCATGATAGTAATTATTATTGCTAAAACACCATCGCTAAAAGCTTCTAATCTGTTTTTATTCATTCAGGTTCTATTTAAATAAAATTTATGACCAAATCAAATACTCTCATAAAGAGCTTATATTTTTCCGTAATACATCGCTTTTACAATTCCGTCCGCCAAACCAATTTTAGGGACATAAATATGTCGGGCACCACTCCACTTCATTGCATTCAAGTAGATTCTGGTAGCCGGGATAATTACGTCGGCACGGTCTGAGTTCAGTCCTAATTCTGAAATTCTTTGTTCATAGGTTAGAGAATTCAAGAAGGAGTATTGTGAGTTAACATAAATGTATGACAAAGGTTTTTCTTGCTGCTTGCCTGACATTTTAAATAACTTATTGATGTTCCCCCCAGAACCTATAAGCGTAACCTCCTCATAATCCATCGTATTCGTTCTAATCCATTTTTCTATTTCTTCCCAGACCACATCACAAACCATATCATTAAGCAATCGTACAGTTCCCGCTTTGAAAGACTTTGAAACAATCATTTTACCATTAGAAAACAATGTAAATTCGGTACTACCACCACCAACATCAACAAAAAGATAGGTTTGGTCCGTTTTCAATAAATGATGTAAATCGGTTGAGGCAATTATCGCAGCTTCTTTTTTACCGTCGATAATTTCTATTTTGATATCAGCTTTCTTCTTGATGATTGCCACGACTTCTTTTCCATTATAAGCTTCACGCATCGCTGAAGTGGCAAATGCCATGTAACGCTCTACCTTATGTACTTTCATCAAAAGATTAAAAGCTTTCATGGCGTCACACATTCTCTCTATATTTTCTGGTGTAATTTCGCCAACCGTAAAGGCATCTTGTCCCAAACGAATAGGCACACGCACTAAGGAACTCTTACTGAATTGTGTTTCTTTTCCGTCTTGTTCTACAATATTGGCAATCAACAACCGCATGGCGTTAGATCCAATATCGATTGCTGCATATTTTTTTATTTTTATCATTTCCTGACTGATTCTTGATTTATTGATTCATCGATTGGGAAAACCTTTTATAGAGGCTTCCAACTTTACGAATGAACTGTTTCCTCTTCTACCGCAATTTTGTTTATGTAATAATTATAAGTCTCTAATTGCGCCCTAAAAACGGGGTTATTTCCTCTTTCTCTATATTTATTATCCAGAAGGTGTGAATGATATCTTGCCTTGACATTTCCTTTCCATCCCAAATCAAAATTATCTATCAATTCTTGTTTTATATCCTCATCATAAATTGGACAAGTAACCTCAACTCTACCATCGAGATTCCTGGTCATAAGATCTGCCGATGAAATATAAACTTCCGTTTGTCCTGCGTTGCCAAAGATATAAATTCTGGAATGTTCCAGATAATTATCAACGATACTTATCGCTTCAATGTTTTCACTCATTCCTGGAATTCCGGGTACCAAGGAACAAATACCTCTTACTTCAAGTTCTATTTTCACCCCCGCTCTACTGGCATCATACAATTTATCAATCATATCAAAGTCTGATAAACTATTCATCTTTAACTTCATATAGGTTTTTTTACCCGCCAAAGCATGTGCTATTTCTCTATCAATCATTTTATAAAAGCGAGTTCTTGTATAATGTGGTGAAACAATAAGGTGCTTGTAACGATGTATGCGATAATTTATATCAAAGAACTCAAATATCTTGGAAACATCCTTTAGAATTTTCTGATGACAGGTAAAAAGGGTAACATCTGTATACACCTTTGCTGTTGATTCATTAAAATTCCCTGTTGAGATAATTCCGTAACGTTTTATTTTCTTGCCTTCCGTTCTTTCAATAACACATATTTTACTGTGCACTTTTAGTCCTTTAATACCAAAAATAAGTTCTATACCTTCTGTTTGCATCTGCTCCGCATATGATATATTACTGGCTTCATCAAAACGAGCTTGCAATTCAATTTGTACGGTAACTTTTTTACCGTTTTTAGCAGCATTTATTAGCGAACTGATAATCTGTGAATTTTTAGCCAAGCGGTACAGCGTAATCTTTATAGATGAAACTTTTGGATCTAAGGCAGCTTCTCTTAAAAATTTAATGACATAAGAATACGATTGATAAGGAGCATGAACCATATAATCTTTAAGGGCAATTTTTTTCATGATATTCTCATCCAAACTCAATCCTGGAATTTGCAAAGGCGGATTACTTTTGTACAGCAAGTCAAAACGTCCCAGATTAGGAAAATCCATATAATCCCTTCTATTATGATACCTGCCACCCGGGATGATACTATCTGTGGCATCTATCCCCATATTTGAAAGAAAATATTTTAATGTATCTTTTCCTATTGATTGGTCATAAATGAAACGAACCGGTTCGCCAATCCTTCTGTCTTTTACGCTTGTGGCAATTTTTTCAAGCATACTTTTACTCAAATCACTGTCAATGTCTAACTGCGCATCTCTGGTAATTTTAATCATATGTGCCGAAACACTTTCGTAATCAAATATGTCGAAAATTTTATTCAGATTAAGACGGATTACGTCATCTAACATAATAACATATTGCTTTTCGTTGTTTGAAGGCAAAACCACAAATCGATTGATTGTTTTGGGGATTTCGATTAAAGCATATCGTATTACCTTTTTAATTTTAGTCAAATTAGGAGACTTTAGTTCATCCTTATTGTTCATCACTAATTTTACAGCCAAATATCCTGAGGTGTCTTTCAAAATAGGAAATTGTGCTAAATCATTAAGGATAATGGTGACTAGTTCCGGGCTTACCTTTTGAACAAAAAAATCTTTTATAAAATTCTCTTGCTCTGGAGACACATCATATTCATCTATAGTAAGAATGTTTTCCGTTTCGAGTTTAGCCTCTATATCGCTCAAAATCTGTAAACTTTCGGATTGTTGCCCAATAACAATTTCTGTAATATCTTTTAGTAATTGCTGCGCCGAAATACCTCCTAATATCTTCTCTCCCGATACTCCTGTTAAACTTAATCTTCTGATAGCCGCAAAACGAACTCTGAAAAACTCATCTAAGTTGTTTGAAAAAATACCTAAAAATCGTAATCTATCTAATAATGGTACCGATTCATCAGCTGCTTCTTGAAGTACTCGTGCATTAAACGCTAACCAACTTTTTTCTCTATCAATATATTTTTGTTCTAACACGTTTTTTATTTTAAATCTTTGGGGAATATTATTTTTTTGGTTTTGCCTTTAGTAATTTTTTCCCAACTGTCTTCTTCAAATTGTAAGGATACAAATCCAGAAGTAGGAACATTATCTATAAAAACATCCCCAAATTTATTAACAAAATTTGTAATAGCATCGTTATGTCCGAAAAGAATAACACTTTCAAAACTATTATCGCAAGATTTTATCTCTTTTTCCAATTGATTTTCATCAAAAGTATAAAGTTCACTTTTATAAACGATACTTTCAATCGGATATGAAATATTTTGCGCAAAAATAAGTGCTGTATCAGATGCTCTTCGTGCAGGACTACTCCAAATTAAATAAGTCTTCGGAATGTAATTTAAAATATTTGATGAAACTAAATGTGCATCCAAAATCCCGTTTTTCATCAAAGGTCTGTCAAAATCTATTAATGGTGCTTCCCAACTTGACTTCGCATGTCTAATTAATATTAAATTTTTCATAGTAAGAGTATTCGTTCTTAATCGATTAACAGAAAACATCAAATATTTCAACTTCTAATTTACAAAAGAAAAATTTATAATCTCCTTTTTTTTAATGCTTTATATCAAAATTTGTTGTCCGAATACTTAAAAAGGGATATACCTAATTACCATAAAAAATATTGTTGTTTTAAAGACTAAAAACAAAACATAACTACATCATAATCAATTTCTTATATAAAAACATCTTTTAATTAAAAAAGTTTGCACCTACAAAAAATAAACATTATGTATTTAATAATCAGAATATTAGCATAAAAACCCAATTATATAGAAAATTACATGTTAAAGTAGCTCTTTTTTCTCTTCTTTTTTAGTTTTTTTTAACCAAAAATATCCTTTCAACGAGTTTTTAGGCTATTTATAGATAAAAGATATCAATTATTTCATTTCTATTTAATTTAGCCTTAAATAAATGTCTTTTACGACAATAACAACTTTTTGACAGCATCAATTTTAATAGTAAAAAGTCATAAAACGAGCTTGTCAAAATTCTGAACTAACAAATTAAAATATATTTTTTGTTTAAGATTATTCACAATTTATTGCATCCCATTTCTAACTAATCAAAGTTAAATATCATGAAAAACATTACTCTTTTTTTAAAAAAAATAAACACAAAAGATATTTTTATTGCGATTGTGTTGATGTTTTACTCGACTTTTTCCTACTCCCAAGTAGATTTAAGAAACTGCGGTTTTAACTGTACTTCAAATAATTACACACTAAAGGATGTCTATTTAAGTTTTGAGGGAGTAAATGGAGAGCCGATCAGTAATACCACCTGTACTATTGGAGAAACCAAAACCGTTTATGTTTATTTGAACTATACTTCTAATTCCGGTTCCAATATTTATCATACTCGATTACAATCTGACTTAACAAGAAACGGACAAGTTTATCCTATTGATTTATATATGGGAACCGTAGCACCTGGTGCCGGAAAAAATATGATTTATACTTTTAACTGGACTTGTGGAGAATCTATATCTCTGACAAATACAATAATAGCATGGGTGACTAATGATTCTAATAAACTTGGAGCGAATCTTCCTTATGACTGTAACTCTTATTCTAGTGCTCAATGTGACTTTACTAACCTTGCAATAGTATCATCGCCTTTAGCCGTTCAATATACTTACAAAGCATGTAAAGAAGGTAATAATACAACGGTAACTTTCACTTCTACTACAAATGGAGGTACCGTTCCTTATTCTTATGCCTGGGATTTTGATGGCAATGGTACTACAGATTCAACTGTTGCAAATCCAATTCACACATACACAACTCCTATTGTAAATAAACCTAGACTGACAGTTACAGACGGCAACCCAGTAGGTGCCGTATCTAATTTTTATGAACTGACGATAGTAACTCCTCCGGAACTTACCCTCACAGCCATACCAACTCACATAAGTTGTGGAACCGGTTCGACTGGAGCTATTGACTTGACCGCGTCGGGAGGAAACCCGGGATACACATACTTATGGACAGGCACTGGTGTAATACCGGCGAATGAGGATCAATCAAATCTGGCTGCAGGAAACTATAATGTTACTGTTACGGATAGTAATGGCTGTCAAAAATCACTTCAGGTAACAATTGATGGAGGAGATACAACTAAACCGGTCGTTACGGCACCTACAAATACCCTAATTGAAGGATGTAGTGTTGCAAACGCTGGTACATTAGCGTTCTCTACTATAGCCGTTTCTATTTCTACTGAAACATTTACTCAAATTGGCGGTAGCATAACAGATGCATCCTCTATACAAAGTATTACCTATCAAGATACTCAAAGTGGAACTTGCCCAATTGTAATTACCAGAACTTTTACTGTAACCGATCTTTGTGGTAATTTTGGAACTGCTACTCAAACAATAACTATTCAAGATACAATAGATCCAACCTGGACAACTGTTGCAACTAACTTAGACAGAACGATTGAATGTAGTAATACTGCTGCTTTAGCAACTGCTCAAGCCTTGGCTCCTGTTGCTACTGATAATTGCAGCACGGTTACCTATACTAAAGTAGCTGGTGCTTTTGTTACAGGAACTTGTGCTAACTCAGGAACCTATACTAATACTTGGATTGCGAAAGATGTTTGTTTAAATGAAAGCACAACTTTCACTCAAGTTATAACTATTGAAGACAACACAGATCCTACTTGGACAACGGCTGCTACTGCTTTAAACAGAACAATCGAATGTAACGACACTGCTGCTTTAGCAACCGCTCAAGCCTTGACTCCTATTGCTACTGACAATTGCAGTACGGTTACCTATACTAAAGTATCTGGTGCTTTTGTCGCCGGTTCTTGTGCTAACTCAGGAACTTACACTAATACTTGGATAGCGAAAGATGTTTGTCTAAATGAAAGCACTACTTTCACTCAGATTATCACCATTCAAGATACTACAGATCCTTCCTGGACGACTGCTGCTACTGCTTTAAACAGAACAATCGAATGTAGCGACACTGCAGCTTTAGAAACTGCTCAAGCTTTGGCTCCTGCTGCTACTGATAATTGCAGCACTGTTACTTATACTAAAGTATCTGGTGCATTTGTGGCCGGCTCTTGTGCCAACTCAGGAACCTATACAAATACTTGGATTGCGAAAGATGTTTGCCTAAATGAAAGCACTACTTTCACCCAGGTTATCACTATTCAAGATACTACAGATCCTACTTGGACAACAGCCGCTACCGATTTAAATACAACTATCGAATGTAGTGATACAGCTGCTTTGGCAACTGCTCAGGCCTTAGCTCCTGTTGCTACTGATAATTGCAGTACGGTTACCTATACCAAAGTATCCGGTGCTTTTGTAGCAGGGACTTGTGCTAACTCAGGAACCTATACTAATACTTGGATTGCGAAAGATGTTTGTCTAAATGAAAGCACTACTTTCACTCAAGTTATAACTATTCAAGATACAACTGATCCTACTTGGACTACTACTGCAACTAACTTAGACAGAACGATTGAATGTAGTGATACTGCTGCTTTAACAGCTGCTCAAGCCTTGGCTCCTGTTGCTACTGATAATTGCAGCACGGTTACCTATACTAAAGTATCCGGTGCTTTTGTGGCTGGTTCTTGTGCTAACTCAGGAACTTACACTAATACCTGGATTGCCAAAGATGTTTGTCTAAATGAAAGCACTACTTTCACTCAAATTATATCCATCCAAGATACTACTGATCCAACATGGACAACGGCTGCAACTAATTTAAACAGAACTATCGAATGTAGCAATACTGCCGCTATAGCAGCTGCGCAAGCCTTAGCTCCTGTAGCTACTGATAATTGTAGTACGGTTACGTATACTAAAGTATCGGGCGATTTTGTGGCAGGGTCTTGTGCTAACTCAGGAACTTACACTAATACTTGGATTGCGAAAGATGTTTGTCTAAATGAAAGTACTACTTTCACCCAAGTTATCACCATTCAAGATACTACTGATCCTACCTGGACAACGGCTGCAACTAATTTAAACAGAACAATTGAATGTAGCGACACTGCTGCTTTAGAAACTGCTCAAGCTTTGGCTCCTGTTGCTACTGATAATTGCAGTACGGTTACCTATACTAAAGTATCTGGTGCATTTGTGGCCGGCTCTTGTGCCAACTCAGGAACCTATACAAATACTTGGATTGCGAAAGATGTTTGTCTAAATGAAAGCACTACTTTCACTCAAATTATATCCATCCAAGATACTACTGATCCCACTTGGACAACTGCAGCTACTGCTTTAAACACAACTATCGAATGTAGTGATACTGCTTCTTTAGAAACCGCTCAGGCCTTGGCTCCAGTAGCTACTGATAATTGCAGTACGGTTACTTATACCAAAGTATCCGGTGCTTTTGTGGTAGGGTCTTGTCCTAATTCAGGAACCTATACTAACACTTGGATTGCGAAAGACGTTTGTCTAAATGAAAGTACTACTTTCACCCAAGTTATAACTATTCAAGATACTACTGCGCCAACTTGGACTACTGCTGCCGGTTCTTTAGATACTGCTTTAGAATTTAGCGATGCTGTCGCTTTGGCAACTGCGCAAGCTGCCTTTCCTGTAGCCGCTGATTTATGTGATGTCGATGTAACCAATATTGTGAAAGTACCTGGTGCATTTGTGCCTTCTGTAGGTTGTGCCAATGCAGGTACCTATACCAATACTTGGACTGTGAATGACGATTGTGGTAATACTTCTGCCGTATTTACACAAGTAATTACCATAGGAGATGCTTTACCACCTACATGGACTACTCTAGCCGGTGCTTTAGACACCACTGTAGAATGTAGCGATACTGCCGCTTTAGCAACTGCACAAGCTGCCTTCCCAATCGCTACTGATTTATCTGATACTGATGTAACCAATATTGTTAAAGTACCTGGTGTATTTGTGCCTTCTGAAGGTTGTACCAATGCTGGAACATATACCAATACTTGGACTGTAACTGACGATTGTGGTAATACTTCTGCGGTATTTACACAAGTAATCACCGTTGAAGACACTACCGCTCCAACTTGGACAACTGCAGCCGCTGCTTTAAACACAACTGTAGAATGTAGTGATACTGCTGCTTTGGCAACTGCTCAAGCTGTCTTCCCTGTTGCTGCTGATTTGTGTGATGTCGATGTAACGAATATTGTCAAAGTTCCTGGTGCATTTGTGCCTTCTGTAGGTTGTGCCAATGCAGGAACTTATACCAATACTTGGACAGTGAATGATGATTGTGGCAATATTTCTGCGGTATTTACTCAAGTAATTACCATCGAGGACACCACCGCTCCAACTTGGACAACTGCAGCTGCTACTTTAAACACAACTGTAGAATGTAGCGATACTGCTGCTTTAGCAACTGCCCAAGCTGCTTTCCCTGTTGCTGCTGACTTATGTGATGTGGATGTAACCAATATTGTGAAAGTACCTGGTGTATTTGTGCCTTCTCAAGGCTGTGCCAATGCAGGAACTTATACCAATACTTGGACTGTAACTGACGATTGTGGTAATCCTTCAGCGGTATTTACGCAAGTAATAACTATCGAAGACACTACCGCTCCAACTTGGACAACTGCAGCCGCTGCCTTAAACACAACTGTAGAATGTAGTGATGCTACTGCTTTAGCAACTGCCCAAGCTGCTTTCCCTGTTGCTGCTGACTTATGTGATGTCGATATAACCAATATTGTTAAAGTATCTGGTGTTTTTGTTCCTTCTGAAGGTTGTGCCAATGCAGGAACTTATACGAATACCTGGACCGTGAGTGACAATTGCGGTAATACTTCTGCGGTATTTACACAAATAATCACCATAGAAGACAGTACCGCTCCTGTTGTAACATCTTGTGCTGCTGACCAAACGGTTGCTTCAAATTCAAGTTGCGAAGCTATAGTACCTGACTTTACTTCTACTATTCAAGTGAGTGATAATTGTACACCATCTGCATCCTTAATTATTACACAAAGTCCTGCCGCCGGTTCAGTAGTTACTTCCGGAACAACAACTGTGATTATTACAGCTGAGGATGATTGCGGTAATAAAGTTACTTGTGAAGCTAAACTAACAGTAACTAACTTCATTGTAGCTAACGATGACGCTGGAAGTCCTGTTAATAGTTATACAGGAGGTATTTCTTTTACTAACGTATTGACAAATGACTTGCTAAATTGTACTGCAGTGAATCCTCAAGATGTTGCAATTACCACTATAAGCTCAACTCATGCAGGAATTACCTTAAGTGGTACTGATGTAGTTGTGGCAGCAGGAACACCTGCTGGAAGCTATACACTAATTTATCAAATATGTGAGATTGCTAATAATACAAACTGCGATCAGGCAACTGTTACTGTTACCGTTACAGCAACTCCTATTGATGCTGTGGAAGATAGTGCAAGCACTTTTGATGGCTCAAATGGCGCACAGAATATTCTTAATGTATTTACTAATGACACATTAAATAATATAGCCGTGAACCCTGCAGAAGTTACTCTTATAACAGTAATTCCTAATAATAACTTAATTCTTAATCCTGATGGTTCTGTTGATGTTCTCCCTGGAACCCCACAAGGAATTTATGAATTAACCTATCAAATTTGTGAAAATGCTGTACCGGGCAACTGCGATCAAGCAGTGGTTTCAATTACAGTTGCTTTGCCTAGAATGGCCAATTCAGCACCTAACTTATTTAGAACTATTAATTGTGATGATACCATTTTTAGTGTTAATCCTTTGTTAACCGTTACAATTAATGATCAACCTGTTTCGATAGACAAAGTAACTATTAAATTAATTGCAGGAATTAATTCAAGTATAACATTAGATGATACAGGTTCAGTTAATATAGCAAATGGACTTCCTGTAGGAAACTATAAATTACTTTATCAAGTATGTGAAAAATTAAATCCTGACAATTGTATCACTGGATTCATAACAATTACAGTTCAAGATATTAATAAACCTGTGTTTGCTCAATTACCAGAACCAAAAACGATATCTTGTGATGAACCAGTTGTTTTTGAGCCAGCAATAGCTACTGACACCTGTAGTTCAGTTACTTTGACTCATGAAGATACTACAGTATTGGGAAGTTGCCCAGGCTCCTCTACAATTACAAGAACTTGGACCGCTACTGATGCTTCCGGTAATTTTTCTAATGCTTCTCAAATTATTATTGTGGAAGACAAAACAGGACCAACGACTGCAGCACCATTTATCGCCAGTATCGATGCTAATTGTAACGATATCCCTTCTGCCGACCTAGTGACATTTGTAGACAATTGTTCAGAAGTGACACAAGAGGAATTCACAGAAAATATTATTAACCCTACTCAAAGTTCTTATTCAATTGTGAGAAAATGGATAGTGACTGATAGTTGTGAGAACACATCTGAATTTATCCAAGTCATTAATGTTACCATTGCCAACAGTGTAGTTAACATTAACAGTGAGGCATGTAATGCTGATTCTTCAACAGTGAATTTATCAGATAAATTACCAGCAGGAACACCAACAAATGGCGTTTGGACAGCTCTAAGCAATGCAGTTTCACTAAATGGAAGCATTTTCTCCCCATTTGGTCTTGCTATTAATAATTATTCATTTGAATATAAAATTCCTGATGAATTTTGTCCAAGAAGCATAATTGTGAACATGGCAGTAAACGATGATTGTAGAGTATTAGCTTGTAATTCTGTAAAAGTTCATAATGCCTTCTCACCAAATGGAGATGGAAGAAATGATACCTTCGTTATTGCCAATATTAATGATGAGTGTTACACCGGTAACTCAATTGAAATTTACAACCGTTGGGGTGTATTAGTTTTCGATACTAAAGACTACAATAATGAAAGTAATTACTTTGATGGTACTTCCAGAGGAAGATCAACTATTAACCAGTCATCAGGTTTACCTACCGGTACTTATTTCTACATCTTGAATTATTCATACCTTGATGTAAATGATACTGTTGTAAGCAAAAAAGAAGACGGGTATCTATATCTTACTAAATAATCTGAACTTTAATCGGTCTGAGGACATGAAATTGTCCTCAGACTTAATATAAAAAAGCCCTTTTTTAAACATAAACAAAAATTGATATTTCTTTAAACTGTCCTTTTGGAATTTTGAAAGAATATATTCGATAGCTAATTACAAAATAAATATCTACTATGAAAACAAAATTATTTTCTATCGTTTTGATGTTTACAGCCATTGCAAGTTTTGCGCAACAAGATGCTCAATTTACACAATATATGTACAACACAATAAATGTTAATCCAGCATATGCGGGATCAAGAGGCGCGTTTAGTATGTTCGCACTTCATCGCACACAATGGGTTGGATTAGACGGTGCTCCAGTTACCAACACTGTATCAATGAACACTCCTCTCAACGAAAGTAATCTGGGATTGGGAGTTTCTCTGATAAATGATCGAATTGGTCCAACTAAAGAAAATGCGATCTCAGCAGATATTTCCTATTCTATTCCAACTTCAGAAACATGGAAACTATCTTTTGGTGTTAAAGCAACTGCAAATATGTTTGAATTGGATGAGTCTGAATTAAGTCCTGAAGAAGCTGGTGATCCAACTTTACAAAACTATGATTCGTTCTCCCCAAATATTGGTGCCGGTATCTATTTCCATTCTGATAAAGCTTATGTTGGTTTTTCTGTTCCGAATTTCATCGAAACAAATAATTACGATGACAATGATGTTGCTATTTATAAAGAAAAAATAAACTATTATTTGATTGCCGGTTACGTATTTGATTTCTCAAATTCGATAAAATTCAAACCTGCCTTACTTACCAAAATGGTTGAAGGAGCTCCGCTTCAGTTAGATATTTCCGGAAATTTTATGTTCAATAACAAATTTGTGTTGGGAGTTGCCTACCGATGGGATGCCTCAATGAGCGCCATGGCTGGGTTTCAAGTTTCGGATGGCATGTATATAGGTTATGGTTACGACCTGGAAACTACCGAATTAGAAAATTATAATTCCGGTTCGCATGAGGTTTTCTTACGTTATGAAATATTTAAAAATAATGGTAAAATGACAACACCAAGATTCTTTTAAAAGCAATTATCATGACGAAATGTATACTCATTAAATCAATTATAAGTGTTTTTTCTCTTAAAGGATGAGACAAAAATTCGAAAACAAAGATAAAATCACAACCCCAAAATTCTTTTAAAAACAATTATTATGAAAAATTATATACTCCTTTGCGTAACAATAGTAAGTGTTTTTTCATTTAACGGATATTCACAAAAAGCTAAGATTGCTGCTGCAGACAAAAAATACGACAGCTATGCTTATATCGATGCCATAAAAACATATGAAAGAGTCGCTGAAAAGGGATACAAATCTGAAGATATGTTCCAAAAACTTGGCAACTCATACTATTTCAATTCTGATTTTGAAAAATCAGCTAAATGGTATGGTGAATTATTTGCAATGAATCCAGAACAGCAACCTGAATATATTTATCGTTATTCCCATTCATTAAAAGCTATCGGTGAAACCAGCAAAGCTGACGAAATGCTTGGAAAATTTTATGAAAAATCAGGAAATGATACCAGAGCTAAACTCTATAAAAAGAACGCCAATTATTTAGATGCCATAAAAGAGAATTCAGGCAGATACAATATCGAAAATGCCGGAATCAATTCTAAATATTCTGATTATGGGACTGCAATATATTTAGACAAAGTCATTTTTGCATCCGCTAGAGATACAGGAAGTCTTGGACAAAGAAAACACCAATGGACCAATCAATATTTCACAAACTTGTATGTATCCGATTTGGGTGAAGAAATGACTCCAATGGCTCCAAAAAAATTTGATAAAAACATCAATTCAAAATTTCATGAATCTACTCCAGCTTTTACAAAAGATGGAAAAACAATGTACTTCACCAGAAATAATTATTTAGACGGAAAAAAAGGAAAAAATGAGAGTAAAATTACTTTAATAAAAATATACAAAGCCACTTTAGAAGATAACAAATGGACAAACATCACGGAACTTCCATTTAACAGTGACAACTATAGTACGGGTCACCCTGCCCTAAGCGCAGATGAGGGAACATTGTACTTTGCTTCTGATATGCCAGGAACATTAGGACAATCTGATTTGTTCAAAGTAAAAATAAATTACGATGGCACCTTTGGAACACCTGAAAATTTAGGAAATACAATAAATACAGAAGGTAAAGAAACATTTCCTTATGTAACGAATGAAAATGAGCTCTATTTTGCATCTGATGGTCATCCAGGTCTTGGTGGATTAGATATTTTTATGTCTAAAATAAGTTCGGACAATACCTACGGCGATGTTCAAAATATTGGATCTGACGCTAATTCCCCAAAAGATGATTTTGCCTACCTGATTGACACAAAATCAAGAAGAGGCTTTTTTACATCCAATAGAGATGGTGGTCAGGGATATGATGATATTTATAAATTCTTAGAGACGAGAAAACTAATTTGTGAGCAAGAATTGTATGGTACCATAACCGATTCAGAAACTTCACAAATACTTCCCGAAACTAAAGTCACTTTGTTTGACAGTCAGTTCAACAATATTAAGTCTACCTTATCAGATAGCAATGGAAATTATTCCTTTCTTGTTGAATGTAACAAAACCTATAACGTAAGAGCTGAAAAACCGGAATATACCACTAAAGAAGAAAGAATAACTATTGCTAAAACAAACGGAAGAACAAACTTACCTATAGCATTAGAAAAAGCGGCATGTAAAGTAGCTGTTGGAGACGATTTAGGCAAATGTTTTGGTATTAAAATGATTTACTTTGATTTGGATAAATCCAATATCAGAAGAGAAGCTGCATTTGATTTAGAAAAAATATTAGATGTTCTAAAACAAAACCCAACTATGAAACTTGATATTCGTTCTCATACAGATAGCAGACAAACACATGCATATAATGAAAGACTATCTGACAGAAGAGCAAAAGCAACTATCAATTGGCTGATCAAAAATGGTGTTGAGCCAAGTAGGTTAACTGGTAAAGGTTATGGAGAAACTCAGCTAGTAAACAAATGCGCTGACGGTGTAAAATGTACAGAAGAAGAACATCAAGAAAACAGACGAAGTGAGTTTATCATTTCAGCTTTATAGTTTGCAATTTAAGACATTTTACAAATACCAATTATATAAAAGGCTGCCGAGAGGCAGCCTTTTAATTCCTAAAAAAAAACAAAAACTCACTTAAATTTTGGCAAAAATGTTAGTGTAATATTTTTTTCCGTTAACCGGATTTTCTCTTATTGCAATCCCAAAATGTGTAAAATCACCTTCAATTACTACTTTGTGACCTGGGCTATTTAACCAAGCCTCCAAAGCTGCCTGAGAAGTACTATAATTATAGGCGATATTTTCACTTACAGTCTTAGCTCCCAGTACTTTTATAATGTTTTCTGAACGTGAAGCAAAATCATTATGATTGACTACATTGTTTGCTATCATATAATTGTCATGCTCTTCTGACTTAAAGGAAATATGATTTATTTTTTCTAACGCATTCAATCCTATACTTACTCTATATGCATTGATCAAATCCATTGCCTCTACCTCGGACGCATTGTAACTAAAGGTTGTCACTTTAGATGTAGTCGCTTCTGGCATTGTAGATTCAGAATCTTCAGAAGAACAAGAGGCCAATGTACCTACTGCTAATACGAGCAATAATGCACGAAATAATGGTAACTTCATAAATTAGAAGATTAAGTTTAAAGTAGATTGTGGGGCAAACTCTCTAAAACTATTTATAATTCATATTTTTGTTTTATTTCTAGTGTGAATTTACATAAAACATCGTTTAAACACCAAATAATATCGATGAAATGCATTATTTAACATTAAAAATATGAATTAACTTACTTTTTTAATTTATTATAAGCCTGATAACAGATTAAAGACCTATTATCACAAATGCATTTTGAATCAAGCCAACTGGTTTCGAAACATCTTCTATTCTAAACAAATAAACCTCAACTATTTACCTTATAAAAATATTTCAGATAAATGAATTTTATAAATCGGATAAAGCATGAAAAAATAAAAGGCTGCCTTTTGGGGGGAAGGCAGCCTTTTAATTCTAAAGAAACATCAACTTATTTATATCTTAGCAAATATATTCGTGTAATATTTTTTTCCGTTAGCCGGGTTTTCTCTTATTGCAATTCCAAAATGTGTAAAGTCACCTTCAATTACTACTTTGTGACCAGGACTGTTTAACCAAGCCTCCAAAGCTGCCTGAGAAGTACTATAATTATAGGCAATATTTTCACTTACGGTCTTAGCTCCCAATACTTTTATAATGTTTTCTGAACGTGAAGCAAAATCATTATGATTGACTACATTGTTTGCTATCATATAATTATCGTGCTCTTCTGACTTAAAGGAAATATGATTTATTTTTTCTAACGCATTCAATCCTATACTTACTCTATATGCATTGATCAAATCCATTGCCTCTACCTCGGACGCATTGTAACTAAAGGTTGTCACTTTAGAAGTAGTTGCTTCTTGTACTGCAGATTCAGAATCTTCAGAAGAACAGGAAGCTAATGTACATACTGCCGTCACAAGCAGAAATGCACGTAAGAATAGTGATTTCATATATTAGAGGGTTAAGTTTAAAGTAGATTGTGGGGCAAACTCTTTAAATTTATTTACAATTCATTTTTTGTTATATTTCTATTGTGAATTTACACAAAACGTCGCTTAAATACCAAATAATATCGACGAAATGCATTATTTTTTTAAAAAACATATATTTTTCTTACTTTATTACACTCAACACTATCGTTTTCACATTTGGCGATGAAAAATAATGTCTTATTTGCCTTTGATAACATCCTTATGTATTACAGCGGGCAAAACTAACGGACTACAGTGCTAAATACAACAAATCTGTTTTAGGAAATTGCAAAGAAAACATCATCATACTTTAAAAAAAAACAACCTCTACTTTTAAAAGTAGAGGTTGTTTCATCATTAAGATTCGTTTCGATAACGTAAAATATTATTAATAAATTAGTTACGAATTATTTATATTTTTTTTTTACATCTTATGGAGATAGTCTGTCTATTTTCCAAGAGTAATCTTCCTGAGCAGTGTATCGTATTCTGTCATGCAGCCTGTTTGGTCTCCCTTGCCAAAATTCAACTTCAAAAGGAACTACCAAAAAACCTCCCCAATGTTTCGGTCTCGGAATTACGATTCCTTCATAATCAATTTCTAATTGCTTCAAATTTTCCTCTAAATAATCTCTAGAAGGTATCACTTCACTTTGATTGGATACTACAGCTCCCAACTTGCTTCCATCAGGTCTGGAATCAAAATAACCGTCGGAAGTGTTTTCAGCTGTTTTTTGCGCAGTACCTTTTATGATAACCTGACGCTCCATACTTGGCCAGAAGAAAGAAAGACAAACATTTGGATTCATCGCTATGGCTTTTCCTTTTTCAGAATTATAATTGGTATAAAAAATAAATCCTTCCTCGTTGAATTTTTTCAACAACACCACTCTGGACTTTGGAAATCCGTCTAAACCAATAGTAGCAACAGTCATAGCATTAACTTCCTCGTTTCCACCAAAATCTTCTACTTCGTGAAACCATCTGTTAAAAAGATTTATTGGATCCTCAGGAATATTGGATTCCAATAATTCACTCTTTTCATAAGATTTCCTGTAATTACTTAAATCTTTCATATTTTGATTTTTCGATTTACTAGATTTTCCGATAACTAGATTTCCAACTATCTAAAAATCTATTAATCAATTTTATATTATAAATAAATTAATTCTCAATTTTTAAAGCTCAAAACTTACCCCATCATCTCCCAAAAGCACATTAGGGAATATTTGCGAGGCTTCTTCTTTAAAAAGCTCCAAACTTTCGTATCGTGTAGAATAATGCCCTAAAATGAGCTGTTTTACATTTGCTTTCAAAGCGATTTTTGCAGCATCCTTTGCTGTTGAATGCAAAGTCTTTTCCGCTAAACTTTCTTCCGACTGCAAAAATGTAGCTTCATGGTACAAAACATCCACATTTTCAATAATAGGGACCATCAGTTCATTATATGCTGTATCCGAACAAAAAGCATAACTTTTAACCGGAATAGGATCAAAAGTCAACTTTTCATTTTCAATAAGCCTTCCGTCATCTAAAGTGATGTCTTTCCCGTTTTTTATTTTTTGATAATAGCAGGTTTCAATTTCATAATTCTGAACAGCATCCAAATTAAGTTTCCTCTCCCCTATTTTTTCTTGGAACAAAAAACCGTTCGTGTAAATCCGATGTTTCAAGGGAATGGTTTTTACCAAAACCTTTTCATCTTCAAAAATCACTTCACTCTCATTCGATTCCAATTCATGAAAAAACAATCCGTAATTTGTCCAGGAATTAGATAGGCGTAATTGAAGTTTTATAATTTCTTTAATGCCTTTTGGGCCGTAAATGTGTAAATCTGTAGTCCTGTTTAGTAAGGTAAAAGTAGATATGAGACCTACCAAACCAAAAAAATGATCTCCATGTAAATGCGAAATAAAAATATGATTGATTTTAGAGAAGCGGATTTTATTTTTACGCAATTGTACTTGGGTTCCTTCACCGCAATCAATCAGAAAAAGTCGGTTTCTAATTTCCAACAACTGTGAGGTAGGATTCGTGAAGGTTCTGGGAGTTGCCGCATAGCAACCAAGTATGGTTAGTTTCAAATTTAAGTTTATTCGGTTATTTATTAAATCGATTAAGCGTTTAACTAAAATTTAAATACTTAGTTTCGGTAAAAATAATTATCAAAACTAAAATCCCAAATCCCTTTCAATCTCTTCCATTTCAATTATGTCATGGGCTTCTAATAAAGAAGGAACAACGGTCAGTTTATCGGGAACAGCATTATAATCAAACTCTGAAACAACGATAACAAAAGATTTTTTGGCTTTTTTTTGTTGTTTGGATAATGGTAAAAATAACTTTATCTCGTTTAAAGATAAATTTTTATACTGCAGTAGATCTACAATTATATTGTGTTTTTCAAAAGTCTTAATTTGATGCGTTATTTTCATCAAAAAAGAAGTAAAATCACCTTGAGTGTCTTTAATAGTGATGGTGTGGCCTTTTTGATCTACTTTCATTTTTCTAAAGTTTCAGAGGCTGCGTAACGGCAGACAGGTTACAAGTAGCTAAGTTACTAAGTTTTATATAAAATTATTGAATTTTTGAGGCTAAAAGATAAATAACAGCCATTCGAATGGCAACTCCATTCTCTACTTGATTTAAAATCACAGATTGTTGTGAATCAGCAACATCACTAGTAATTTCAACCCCACGATTAATCGGGCCAGGGTGCATAATCACAATCTCTTTATTTAATGAATCCAATAATGTTTTATCAACTCCATATTGTTGCGCATACTCTCTGGTAGAAGGAAAAAAGTTTACATCCATCCTTTCATTTTGTACACGTAACATATTTGCAACATCACACCATTCTAATGCTTTGCGAAGATTTGGTTCAACTGTCACACCAAGAGATTCTATGTATCTTGGAATTAAAGTTTTTGGCCCGCATACTTTTACTTCTGCGCCTTGCATTTGCAAAGCATATATATTGGATAATGCCACTCTGGAATGCAGAATATCACCTACAATCACTATTTTTTTACCGGCTACCTCACCCAATTTTTCCCTAATGGAATAACTGTCTAATAAAGCCTGTGTAGGGTGTTCATGAGCTCCATCACCCGCGTTTACAATACTCGCTTTTACATTTTTTGATAAAAAATATGCGGCACCCGGATTAGAATGACGCATCACTACCATATCTACTTTCATCGAAAGTATGTTATTTACGGTATCAATAAGAGTTTCTCCTTTTTTGACCGATGATTGAGCAGCTGAAAAACTAATAACATCTGCTGACAAACGTTTTTGTGCCAATTCAAAGGAAAGTTTTGTTCGGGTACTGTTTTCGAAAAATATATTGGCAATCGTAATATCACGTAAAGAGGGCACTTTCTTAATTGGTCTGTTAATGACTTCCTTAAAATGATCGGCAGTTTCAAAAATCAGGTCAATATCATTCTTGTTGATGTATTTTATTCCTAATAAATGATTTACGCTTAATTCTTTCATTTCTTTTTTCGATTATTAATTTCTTAAATAGCCAGATTTATAATGATTATCTAACTTGTTATTAAATAAACCCCATCTTCACCATCATTTTCTTTCCAGCTTACTTTTACTTTCTCGTCGTTTATGGCGTCTACTTGTCTTCCTCTATAATCAGGTTGAATTGGCAGATTACGACTGAAACGTCTGTCAATCAAAACCAACAGTTCAATTTCAGAAGGTCTTCCGAAGGATTGAATAGCTGTCAATGCAGATCGAATGCTTCTTCCTGTAAATAAAACATCGTCGATAAAGACCACTTTTTTATTTTCAACAATAAAATTAATGTTAGTTCTATTTGCCTCTAATGGTTTATTTGTTCTTCGGAAATCATCTCTAAAAAATGTTATATCGAGATAACCCAGAGTAATTTCGGGTGTTTGATATTCGTTTTCTAAAATTTTCTTTAAACGTTCTGCCAAATAAACTCCTCTAGGTTGAATTCCAACTAATACAGTATCTGAAAAATCTAAGTGCTTTTCAATCAATTGACAGGCCAAACGATGCAGTATGATAGTAACTTCTTTTGCAGTAAGTAATACTTTTTGACTCATAATAAAGTGTAGTGTTTGGTTGTGCAAATATACAAATTCCGATTTATGATTTATTAATTATATGTCTAGAAAATAATGGCACTTATTATTTTCCAAATGAAATCCAGGTTGCTTTATGCCAAATGGTTTCTAAAGGTCCCTGTTTGTGTGTTTTAAGCCACCACGTACAAAACGCCAATTGAATAAAAAACAATACAATTCCTATCAATAAACAAAAAGTCGCCCCCGTATATTCAAAAAGTCCCAGGCCATATCGGTAATAAATAAAGGACCCAATCATAGACTGCATGATGTAATTGGTCAAACTCATTTTCCCGAAAGGAATTAACTTAGAAAAAACGGTATTTACCGATTCCTTCTGATACAATAGGACAAAAGAAGATACAAGTATTGACATAAACGCAACATTAGACCAGGATGCAAAAATAATCGTAAGTTTATTTGATAGTGTTACTCTTGCAATAAGATCAACAATGTGCGTCTTTAAGAAATACAACGGAACAAATAAAATTATCGCATAACGCAATACTTTGCTCCAAAATTGGGTGTTTTCAACAGTGGTTGTGAAAAGCTGTTTTCTGCCAAGCAACATTCCAAACATAAACAAAGCCGGCGCCTGAAAAAATCTTCCGTTTTCCCATGACCATAGTAAAGAGGCAATTTTTCCTAAAGTCAAATTCCCAATCACATAATCCATAAAAGATCCATTTTTCATAAATTCGGCTATACTTTCATAATAGGAATTAGACAAATTGGGTGGCGCTACATAATCCGGATTCAGAACATAATAAATACATCTTGCCCACTCCAAAGGCTGCAACATTAATATAACTGCTGTTATAAAAACAGCTTTGTTACTCCAATTTACAACCGGTATCAATAGAAGCCCCAGAAAAGCATATAAGGTCAAAATATCGCCTTGATAAAAGGCAGTATTAATAATTCCAAAAACCAGTAATAACATCATTCGCCAAAAAAAACGCCCTCTAAAATCATTTCCTTTCTTTGCCTCATTATCATTCTGAATGTAAAAACTAAAACCAAACAACAAGGCAAAAATCGCATACGACTTTCCTCCAAAAAGAAAAAATAACGAATCCCAAACTATTTTATCCAAAGCCACTAGCCAATCCGGAAAATTTTCAGGCAAATGATAATATTCAAAATGTTCTACATTGTGAAGTAACATAATAGACATAATGGCGAAACCACGTAAAGCATCGACAACCTCAATACGAGGTGATTTAAAACTGAAAGTACTGTTGGTCATTTTTTAGTTTGGATTAGTTTGTAAAACAGCGAATTTCAAATATAATTTTTTTTTAAATAGAATCTGATTTTGACAATCATTTAATTGATTCCCACAAAAAAGCCTTAAATTGAAATTTAAGGCTTAAACAATTTTATTTGTTAAACGACACCCATGTTGCCTTGTGCCAAATAGATTCTAACGGACCTTGTTTATGCGTTTTAAGCCACCAGGTACAGAATGCCAGTTGCAATAAAAACAAGCTGATCCCAATTAATAACGAATAGGTCGCTCCAGTATGTTCATAAAGCCCTAAGCCATATTTATAGTAAATAAATGCCCCAACTACAGACTGCATAATATAATTAGTCAAACTCATTTTCCCAAAAGGAATCAATTTAGAGAGTGCCTTATTTATAGTTTCATTTTGATATAATTTTATAAATGAAGCAACTAATATCAGCATAAAAGAAACATTGGACCAAGAAGTAACAATAACAGAAAGTCTGTCCAATTCCGCTTTTCTGGAAACAATATCCGGCAAATATGTTTTTAATGCAAATAATGGAATAAATAAAAGTATAGCACACCATAAAGCTTTTGTCCAAAAATTAACAGCAGCTGTTGTTGTCACAAAAAGTTGTTTTCGACCTAACAACATTCCAAACATAAACAAAGCAGGTGCTTGAAAAAACCGACCATTTTCCCATGACCAAAACATCGCGGCCATTTTTCCAATTCGAAGATTTCCAATGGCATAATCTATAAATGAAGTACTGTTTAAATACTCCCCCATTTTACCGAAATAAAAATCAGACATATTGGGTTTTGGTATGTATTCCGGATTGAAGAGTGTATAAATGTATTTTGTCCATTCCAAAGGTTGCAACATCAAGAATACTGCAGTAATAAAAACAGCTTTATTGCTCCATCTGCACACTGGGATTAATACAAGTCCGAGTACAGCATAAAACATTAAGATATCACCCTCGTAAAATATCGTATTTATAAAGCCAAACCCAAACAACAGTATCAGTCGCCAAAAAAAACGACCTCTGAAATCATTTCCTCTTTTCTCCTGATTGTTATTTTGAATGTAAAAACTAAATCCAAAAAGAAGCGCAAAAATTGCATAGGATTTACCCCCAAATAAAAAGAACAAAGTATCCCAAATCACTTTATCTATTGCTTTCAGCCAATCCGGAAAGGATTCCGGGAAAAAATAGTAATCAAAATGTTCAATATTATGCAACAACATGATAGACATAATGGCAAAACCGCGTAAGGCATCAACAACCTCAATTCGAGGAGCTTTTAAATTAGATAGAGAATCGTTCATCTTAAATTTGGAATTTTTACTACAAAACTGTGTCTCTCAAAAGTATGTATTTTTTTATAAAAACCATATTTGGAAGACCTTTAATTAAAGAACTAAAAAAAATATTTTTTCAAACTGTGAACCAACGAACTAAATAAAAAAAGTAATAAATCCGCTACAAATAATAAACATCAAATGTTGTTAAACGTTTTTATTTATTCGTTCATAGAATAAACCCGTATAAATTTTTTTGTAGTATTATTTATTATAATTTAACATAAAATTTAACTATTAAACCAGTGAAAAATTATGAAAAAAATGGCCCAAAAATCTAGATTTTTGTTAAAAAGCATATACCTACTTGCATTTTTTAGCATTATATATTCTTGTCAGACGGAAGAGATATCGACAACTACAGATGACACTACAACCAATAAAAAATCGGAACAAATATTAAAAGCAGGAGCAACTACTGTAGCAGCTGTTACAGCTGTTTCAAGTGGCGATTGCAGTACAGACTGTATTAAAGCTGATGGTCCTTATTTTGAAACAACTGATCAAAAAATTGTTTATTGGGGAGGATCCGATGGCAAAAAATTCAGTAAAACCGTTGACATTGTATATTACAACACTGCCACCGATTTTGTTTTAAAAGTAAAAAGCACTGAAGGCTGGAGTGATTTGGTAATAAATGGCGTTTCATCATGGACAGGTGGTTCTGTTGCTGCAAATACATGGGAAACATATACTACACCATTACCATCAGGATGGAAAGCGTGTGACCTAAAAAGTTTCAATTTAAAAGTTACTAAAGTTGGTAATCCGGCAGAATTTGATGTGGCTTATAATCTTTTTGGCCTATGCCCGGATTGTGAAACTTCTTTTACAGGAAAAACAATTTCATGCGGTACAGCTCGTGAAGCCATTTACACATTTAAATCGGACGCAGATATATCCTCTTTCAAGATACAAGGTGGATTGACTAACTTTACAGGAGCTGATGCTGAAGTAATTGTTACTGGAGGCACCAATATCACAAAGGGACAAACTACACCTGGTGGAAGTTCTAATAGAGTGATAACAGTTAAAGGAGATATTTCGAAATGTTCAGAAGTGACCATCAGAATCACTTGGAATTCAATAAATTCTGGTGGTGTTATTACTGGAGGTTGGTCTGTTAAGGATTCTAATGGAGTAGAAATTGCTCCTTCTGTAGCCGGTTTGGAATGTAAATAAGTAAACTGTAAAAAATACAAAGTAAAAAGGCTGTCAAAATTGACAGCCTTACTTATTTTTAAAAATACCTATTATTTTAAGAATACATTTTAGTTCTTAATTCCTGTACTTTTTCATCATCAAGATACTCATCAAAAGTCATGTAACGGTCGATAGCTCCATTTGGAGTTAATTCTACCACACGGTTACCAACAGTTTGAGCAAACTCATGATCATGAGTAGTAAAAATCACTGAACCTTTAAAGTTTTTTAATGAATTATTGAAAGCGGTAATAGATTCCAAATCCAAGTGATTCGTTGGTTCATCTAGCATTAGGATATTAGCGCGTTCCATCATCATTCTGGACAACATACAACGAACTTTCTCCCCTCCTGATAATACACGGCTTGTTTTTAAAGCTTCTTCTCCAGAGAAAATCATTTTCCCCAAGAAACCTCTAACAAAAACTTCATCACGCTCTTCTTCAGTTTTAGCCCATTGACGCAACCAGTCTACCAACGATAAATCATTTTCAAAAAACGAATGGTTTTCTACCGGTAAATATGCTTGGTTTGTTGTGATACCCCAATCAAAAGTACCAGAATCTGGTTTTTGATTACCGTTTAGAATCTCATAAAAAGCAGTTGTTGCACGTGAATCTTTAGAAAAAAGGACGATTTTATCACCTTTCGCCATATTCAAATCCACTCCTTTAAACAAAACTTCCCCTTCAATGGAAGCACTTAAATCCTGAACATTCAAAATTTGATCTCCCGCTTCACGATCCTGATCAAAAATAATGGCAGGATAACGACGGCTTGATGGTTTAATTTCAGATATATTTAATTTACTGATCATTTTTTTACGGGAAGTAGCCTGTTTTGATTTGGCCACATTCGCAGAAAAACGACGAATAAATTCTTCTAATTCTTGTTTCTTTTCTTCGGCTTTCTTGTTTTGTTGCGCACGTTGTTTTGCTGCCAACTGACTTGATTCATACCAGAAAGTATAATTTCCTGAATAGTGATTTATCTTTCCAAAATCAATATCCGAAATATGCGTACAAACAGAATCCAAGAAGTGTCTGTCGTGAGAAACCACAATTACTGTGTTCTCATAATTGGCTAAGAAATTCTCTAACCAAGCGATTGTTTCAAAATCCAAATCGTTGGTAGGCTCATCCATAATAAGTAAATCAGGATTTCCAAAAAGGGCTTGCGCCAAAAGCACACGAACTTTAATTTTACCCTCAAGATCTCCCATTAAAGTATAATGATTGTCTTCTGTGATACCTAAGTTTGATAACATCGAAGCAGCATCAGAATCGGCATTCCAACCGTTCATTTCTTCGAATTGCACTTGTAGCTCCCCTATTCTATCTGCATTTTTATCATTATAGTCAAGATAGAGTTCGTCCATTTCTTTTTTGATAGCATACAAGTTTTTGTTCCCCATAATTACGGTTTCCAATACGGTATGCTCGTCAAACATATTGTGGTTTTGGTTTAAAACCGACATACGTTTTCCTGGTTCCAAATGAATATGTCCTGAAGTAGGATCCATATCACCTGAAATTATTTTTAAAAAAGTAGATTTTCCAGCGCCATTAGCTCCGATTACGCCATAAATATTACCGTGTGTGAAGGTGGTATTTACTTCGTCAAACAAAATTCGTTTGCCAAACTGTACTGATAAATTATTAACTGTTAACATGAATAGTTTTTATAAATTTTTTGCAAAAGTACAAAAAAAATACTGATTTTTTTATATCAAGACAAACACATTTATCTGAACACCATTTGCTTTGATAATAAAATCGTAAACAAAAAAGCCTGACAATTAAATTGCCAGGCTTATAATATTATCTTCTTTAAAACAAACCATTAACTAAATTAAAAAGAAGCTTCTATTTATTCAAAATAAAACTAAATCAAAATATAAATAACCAAACTCAATTTTAACAACCCTTTTTATTCTGAATGCTTTTGCTTACAATAGTTTTTTCAAACTAGCATAAACTGCCAATTCTACATCGGCGTATTTTTTTGAATTGCATTGTTCTACTAAATCCTTCAGCAGAGTCACATCTACTGACTGTTTTTTTTCTATTACCAATAAAAACTGCTGGGATACATCACTTAAACTTTTTGAAAGAGGTAAAAAAGGTTGCATCAAAGGTGCATTGGCACTCAAACCAATCAGTTTTGTATTCATATCCACCCATTTTTTTAGAAAATCTGTAACCAACACTTGATTTTCAGCACTTTTATTTTCTAAATATAGATTCACAACTTCCTCAAAAGCAATAGCATCATGTGCATCCGGAGTACAAGCGTCTGCGAATAATGTGAATGGAGAATACGTTTGATATTCTGTTCCGCCACTATTGCGCGAATATATTTTTAAGGGTTCGCAAACATTTGAAAAATCATTCAACGCTTCTGTTTTTTGATTGTTAGTGATGTTTCTTAAAATTACTTCTTTGTTTCTCCAATGTGTAATTCCCAGCTCCTCTAATCTAAAAGATACTGTTTCCAATCTTTTGCGTAAGCTTTTTAAATCGGTAACATCTTCATTAGACCACAACCTTTCTGCAATTGCAGCGGTTCTTGGCCAAATTCTGGAGTCAAGGTTTAATGAGGTTGCTAATTCACTCCACATCGTTGCTTCTCCACCCAAAATTCTTGCTTTTTCGGCATCTGTTAATACTGTGCCTTTTGGCAATGGATCATTCGCATAATGATCGGCAACACTTTGCATCAAGTCAATATAATATCCATTTGACAAAACAGTCTTGTATCCATTCTTTGCCGCTGTAATCAAGGACTTACCTGAAGAAACTCCTTCATTTGGTCCTTTCCAAGAATGAATAATAGCCTCTTTTGACATGTTTTTTGTCATAATTTCTTCCCATCCCATCAATTCTTTCTTATGTTTCTTTAACATCGGAATCAATTGCATGGTAAAATAAGTTTGCAATTCATGATTGTTGGCCAATTTATTCTTTTTCATGAACTCCTGAATTTTAGGATTAGAATCCCAATCTTTCCCTTCATTCTCATCACCTCCTATATGGAAATAACTACCTGTAAATAAAGGACAAACCTCATCGAACACTTCGCTCAATAATTGATAGGTCTTAGGGTTTGAAGGATCCAAAGTAGGTGTAAAAATCCCTGAATTTCTTTCAACAGAATAAGACACCACTGCAGAAGTCTGAGCTTTACTTTCGATTGAATCCGATTTTAAATTCACCACTTTACTGCCAATCTCAGGATAAGCCGCAAGTATAGCCGAAGCATGACCCGGAACATCAATTTCAGGAATCACCATAATCCCTCTTTCATCGGCATATTTCACAATATTTTTAATCTCCTCTTGGGTATAATAAAGCCCATCAGAAGCCAATTGAGTAAATTTTGGATGTTTCTTCATTTCAATTCTCCATCCCTGATCATCCACTAAATGCCAGTGCAAAACATTCATTTTCATCGCTGCCATAGCATCAAGATTTCTCTTGATAACATCAACAGGCTGAAAATGTCGAGCTACATCAATCATCAGACCTCTCCAGGTAAAACGAGGATAATCTGTTATCATCGCTGTTGGAAAATAAAATGACTTATTATCATTTTGCAACATTTGCAGCAAAGTTTCTAAAGCATGAAGAGCTCCTATATCTGAAGTTGCATTAATTATAATCTTCCCGGATTGAATTTCAAGCTGGTAGCTTTCGTCCTCGTACAAGCCTGTTTTTCCGCTACGAACGCAATTAACCTGCAATTGAGCTGCTGGAAATTCATTGACTTTCGTCAAAAATCCTTGTTCGAAAAAAAGACCGGTTCTACCGTCTAATCTTCGCAAAAAATTTGTGGCCCCAACAAAAATTCGAGAATTTGGTTCACCTGTAATGTTTACTTTAAAATTTTTATTTAAAGTAAAAACAGCATTGGTCAAACTAATATTCTGAGGCCATGGCATCAAATCCAATGACTCCTTTTTCATTTGAGCATTGGCAAAAAAACCAGTTAGTAAAAGGATTAAAATATATTTCATTTTTTCAATTTTAGGCACTGAGAATCTAGGGTTATGAATAAAAACATTCAAAACCTCAGCTTCTTAGAAACTTTATTTTTTAATAGTCAAAGCGCTTAAAAGCTTCAATAGCTTCGTATTCAGCAAGACCCAAATCATCGTAAAGTTTTGCAGTATTCTTATTACGGTCTTCGGCTCTTACCCAAAACTCTCTGGAGTCATTCCCTTGGAACATCACTCTGTCTTTTTGGGATTGGTGGAATAAAATAGCATGTCTTTTTAACAAAACCTCATCTGGACTTAACGGTACAGCCATGTCAATTTCATGAATGTCCCACTCATGCCATGCACCGCGGTACAGCCATAACCAACAATCGTTCATGTAAGGCTGTGGTTTCAATTGTTTCAAGGCAGCAAAAATAGCATTCAAACAAACTTCATGAGTACCGTGTGGATCAGCCAAATCTCCAGCGGCAAAAACCTGATGTGGTTTAATTTTGGCGATAATATCGGCAACAATGGCAATATCTTCCGGTCCCATCGGGTTTTTCTTTACTTGCCCTGTTTCATAGAAAGGAAGGTCTAAAAAATGGGTGTTTTCATCTTTCAATCCGATGTATCTTGTAGCAGCATAGGATTCTCGTCTTCTAATTAATCCTTTTAATTTTCGAACTTCTAACGAATCTATTTGATTTTCGGTTTTATTATTTAAAAAATCAATAACTGCCTGGAAATTAATTTTAGTTTGATCATCACCTACAAAATCATTGCAAACTTCTGCAAACTTCAAAGCCTCATCATCTGTAACAGCGATGTTCCCAGAAGTCTGGTATACTACGTGCACCTCATGTCCTTGTTTGATTAATTTCGAGAAAGTTCCTCCCATAGAAATCACATCATCATCGGGGTGTGGGCTAAATAGAATTACTCTTTTCTTAGCAGGATTTGCTCTTTCCGGTCTGTGCGAATCATCCGTGTTCGGTTTTCCTCCTGGCCATCCGGTAATGGTGTGCTGTAAAACATTGAACATATTAATATTCAAATCATAAGCAGAACCTTCCTGAGCCAAAAGATCTGACATTCCGTTGTTGTTGTAGTCTCTGTCAGTCAGTTTTAAAATTGATTGATTTGTTTTTTGACACAACCAAACAATGGCTTTACTTTTTAATTCGTGGTTCCAAATACACTCTCCAACCAACCATGGTGTTTTGAATCGGGTTAATTCTGATGCAGCAGATTGATCTAAAACGAAAGTGGCATTGGTATGATTTTGCAAAAATGTTGCAGGAACTTCAGAACTGATATCCCCTTGAATAGTTCTTTTGATGATATCGGCTTTATTTTGCCCCCAAGCCATCAACACAATTCTTTTGGATCTCAAAATCGTTGAAACTCCCATGGTAATAGCTCTTTTAGGAACATAATCGATTCCATTAAAATCAGAAGAAGCATCAACTCTGGTAATGTGATCCAATGTAATAATACGAGTTCCTGAATTGATATGTGAACCAGGCTCATTAAATCCAACGTGACCTGTTCGTCCAATTCCTAACAATTGAAAATCTAGCCCACCCGCATTTTTTATGTTCATTTCATAATCGATACAGTATTGATTTAATTCTTCAAGAGAGACTGTACCATCTGGGACATGGATGTTCTCAGGCTTTATATCAATATGATTAAAAAGATGCTGATGCATGAAATAATGATAGCTTTGATTATTCTCTTTGTTCATTGGATAATATTCATCCAAATTGAAAGTAATCACATTGCTAAAACTAAGTCCTTCCTCATTATGCATTCTTACTAATTCATCATAAACTTTTATAGGAGAAGAACCGGTTGCCAAGCCAAGTACACAAGATTTGTTTTCGGCTTGCTTGGTTCTTATTAATTGCGCAATTTCCTGAGCGACAATAATGGAGGCTTCTGATGAGTTTTTAAAAATTTCGTTATGAATTTTTTCAAATCTCGTTTCTTCAAATTTACCTGCACTTTTATAACTAATGTCAGGTTTTATTTCTAAAGCATTTTTCATTTTTATCGATTTACTTATTTTTTTTATAATAATTATTTGCTTCTATTTAGAATATCATTCAAACAAAAAAAACGTTTAAATATTCCGGAACCATAACCAATTAACAATTTTTCGAATCTGTTTTTGCTGTAAACTATGGATTTTATTAATCTTAGGTATAAAATTAACTAAAACGTTTTCTATCAAAAAATAAAATATACAAACAGTAGCAGATTTTAAACCAACGACGTGATTCATTCAATAATACGTTAAAAAAATGGCGTGTATTATTATAACATCAACTGCAAAATCTTTAAGCGATACAGCCCTCTATCGGTAAAGACTTTTAATGTAAAAATGGTGCAAATAATTATGAATTATTTACACCATTTCAATTTCAATTCATTATTACTTTTTTAGAAATTAGATCCGGTAGTATCCCACCAAAGTCTAGTTCCTCCATTATCCGGTCCTCCAAGTTTTTCAATACCTGTAGCAACTCCACCAGGATTTCCATCTTTTTCAGATTGAACAAAGTTTACTCTTCTTACACCATATTGCGTAGAAATCAAACCTCCTGAAGTGTTTTTAAGTACCGGCATTAATTTTGGATAACCCGTTCTTCTATACTCAGACCAAGCCTCTTGACCTTCCGGGAATCCGGCAATCCATTTTTGAGTGATGATTTTTTGCAATTTCACCTCATTTGTTGCAGTAGCATTCCAAGCAACAGTTACATTATTTAAAGCAACTGAATTATTTACTGCGAAATTTGGATCTACATACGCTTTTGCGGTTTTTACATTGTCTGCCATATAAGTGGCCGCCCCAGCAACAGCATGCTGATCAAATGAACTGTTAATACCAGACTCATATAAGCTTTGTGCTGATCCGCCCATACTCCAACCTCTCAATGCACCTTCGGCTCTTAAGAAATAAACTTCGGCAGCAGTCATGAAAACAATATCTTTCGAACGAACTATTTTTCCTATCGGTGAAAAGTCAGAATGATCCGCTTTTGCAGCAATTTCGATACCTGTACGAACTCCTTTATATTCTCCTGGAAATTGTTTAGAAGTATCAAAAAACACTGCTAATCTAGGATCTTCGTAACCTCCCATTATTGATTCCATATCGGCTGACATACGAATATCTTCCCAAGCACCACTAATAGTTGCAATAGGGTTAGTATAAGTTGGTGAAACCACTTTGAACAAATCTGCATTTGTAGTAATTACTCCAATAGGGTGACTTATCGCTTTTTCCGCTTGGGTTTTCGCTAAAGTTGGATTAATTTTCACAAGACGCATCGCTAATCTTAAACGCAATGAGTTAGCAAATTTTACCCATTTAGAATAATCCCCATTATAGGAAGATATATCTGTACCTATGAAAGTAGAAGCTTCGTTTGCATTTACTCTGGTTGTTAAATCAGCTACTGCTAAATCTAATTCCTGAAACATTAAATTATACACCTCTTCTTGAGAATCGTATTCAATCACAGGATCTGTAGTTCCAAATTTAGAATATACAATTGGACCATAAGTATCTGTAACTCTATGCATTGCTTCCACTTTTAGAATCAAAGACAAAGAATAAAACTGATCGTATTTCCCTTTAGCTCTTTGCTCTATTTTCAAGGCATTTGCCATAACATCACCATATCCTGCTCCCCAAGCAAAACCATTCCAACCGTCAACTAAGTCGTAAGTAGTATTATTAGTTCCTCCTCTAAAAGGAGTTGGAGTTGCCATATAACCAGACCAGATATCTCCTTGCAATCCTTGTTGCACTTGGTATCTCCATTCTGGATTAAGAACCAGAACGTTATTGAACATTGGCGTAAATAAAGATTTTATATTATTAAAATCTTGTTCTAATAGTTCATCTGTAGCACCATAAGGGTTACTATTGGTACTTTCAAAATCACCTGTACAACTTACTGCAGCGAATAAGGATATACAGATAGCGGATGTTTTTATTTTATTTAATATCATGATTTTTTTATTAGAAAGTTACATTTAAATTAAGACCGATACTTTTAGTTGATGGCATTCCATAAACGTCAACACCTTGTAAACCTTCTCCTGTACTCAATGAAATATTTGGATCAAAAGGAGCATCTTTGTAAATAAAGAATAAGTTTCTGGCAATTAATGATAAACTGGCTGATTGAATAAAACCAATTTTCTTAGCATCAAAATTATATCCTATTGAAATCTCTCTAACGCTTACATTGGTTGCATCATATACATATTCTCCTGTTGCTCCCGCTCTACCACCAATTTGTTTGTAATAACTGTCTGCAGGGTATTTTCCTGAATAAGCAGTTCCATCAGGATAAACTGCATTGATAGCTACACCACCTGCATTTCTGGCATCACCAGTTGCTTTTGAAACTCCAAACTCATCATTTGTTGCTTCAGTCAAACTCATTACCTCACCACCAAATCTACCATCGATAAGAATATTAGCAAAGAATTTATCATATTTGAATGAGTTTGAAAAACCTAGCATATAGTCAGGATTAGCATTACCTACTACTTCAAATCCTGTTTTTTGGATGGTTCCGTCAGCATTTAACAGTACTCTACCTTGAGCATCTTTCTTAATATTTACTCCTTCGATTTGTCCAAAAGGCTGCCCTTCGATTAATGAATATCTGTAATTATTTACACCTGGATCAGTTAAAATTACTCTACCTCCTAATTCAGCAGGGATTTCGCTCACCTCATTATCGTTATGAGAATAGTTTACCGTAGCATCCCAAGAAAATTTATCATTTTGAACAATTTTACCTGTTAACACAACCTCAAGCCCTGAGTTTTTGATACTTGCCGCATTGAAACCATAGTTTAAGTAACCATAAGGGTTTGTTGCTGGAGCAGGAACTTGAATGTATTGATTTTTAGTTTCAGAGTTGTAGTAAGAAATTTCAAATCCAAGTTTGTTATCAAACATTCTCCATTCTGTACCAATTTCGTATTCTGATTTTAATTCTGGTTTCAAAGACTCTCCTGGTCTTGGTCCAACAGTTGGAGGAACAATTTGACCACCTCTAATTGTTGATCTTGGAGAAGTCACAAAAGATGAAATATCATTACCTACTTGCGCATAAGAAGCACGCACTTTACCAAAACTAATCCAATCTGGCATTTCAGTCATTTCGCTTATTAAGCCTGTCACACCCACAGAAGGATAGAAGAAAGACATTTTATCTGTGTTTACCAAAGTAGAAGACCAATCGTTTCTTCCTGTTACATCAAGATATAAGTAGTTTTTGTAACCAACGGTAGCCGCTGCAAAAACAGATTGTACCTCTTTTCTTGAATCTACATTTTGAAAGTTTCCTGCATTATTTACAAAATTCCCTAAAGTAAACCAGTTTGCATAAACCAATCCTGAACTGATCCCTGAATCTAATACTGTAGCGTCATTTCCAACAGATTTAGTGAAACTTGTTCCAATGTTTGCATTAAAACTGAAATCATCATTAAAATTAGTATTAATAGTAGCGATGAAATCACCATAATTTTGTGTGCTCAAACCATCAACATTAATATATCTTCCGTTTGCGTGAGAAAGCGTACCTTGAGTAGTAGCATAAATTTCTTTTTCAAAACTATTTTCAATACGGTTGTAACTGTATCTTGAAGCAAGACTCAACCAACCATTTACTTTATAATCTAAACCTAAAGCACCGTTAAAAAAGTTGTTTTTATCTTCTGAGGCATTGCGGTTAATAGCCCAGTATGGGTTTTGCATGATATCTCTGTTGGTCATCCAATTCTGAACCATCATGTTTCTTACCGGATCAAAGATTTCATAATTATTTTTATAATAATCAAAATCATTTCCTCTAGGCATCAAATATACTCCTGTTAGGGGGTTGAAATAATATCCACTTACAGGTCTGTTCCCGATAGTTTGTGAAGTATAGTTTGCATTAGCGCTAACAGTTAATTTATCATTAAAGAATTTTCCTGTTTGACGTATTCCAAAGTTATTTTTGTTCAAATCATTTCCTTGAATAATTCCAGAAGATGTTGTATTAGCATACGATAAACTAGTTGAAGCTACATTAGAAGCTGTTGTGAAAGCCAAAGAAGTAATTTGAGTGTTTCCTGTTTGGAAAAAATCTTCCACATGATCCTTTGAAGCACCTTTAGCACCCCATGTTTCATCACCACCTGCTACAGCAACATATTCATTTTGAAATTTTGGCAAATAAGCTGCAGATTCAAAAGTGGTTACAGAAGAAGCTTTGAAATTTGCTTTTCCTTCTTTTGCTTTTTTAGAAGTCAATAAAATTACTCCATTTGCACCTTGGCTACCGTACAAAGCAGCTGCAGAAGCACCTTTAAGCACAGTCATTCCTTCATAATCATCAGGATTCAAAAGAGATACAGCATCTCCTCCATCACGATTTCCCCCTGCAGTATCCCCAAAAACAGCATTTGGCTGTCCTGAAGAAACATTAAATAAAGGAACACCATCTATTACATATAAAGGTTGGTTATTTGTAACAGAAGAGCTACCTCTAATTTCCACTTTTGTAGAACCACCTGTTCCACCAGCACTTTTGGTTACTGCAACACCGGCAATCTTACCTGCAATTGTATTGATAATGTTAGCATCTTTCACACGAGTCAATTCTTCTCCTTTTAATTCCTGAGCAGAATACGTTAGCGACTTTCTTGTTTTCTTGATACCAAGTGAAGTAACCACTACTTCATTAAGAGCTGTAGTACTTGCTGTTTTTAATTGCACTTTCAAAGTACTTTCCTCCCCTATCACTACATTTTTAGTTTCTAAACCAATGTAAGAAATTACTAAAGTGCTTCCTACTTTCGCTTGAATAGTAAATGCACCATCAAAATCAGTTGAAGTTCCATTTGATTCACCTTTTACTATAACATTAACGCCAGGCAGCGGAACTCCGGCGTCATCAGCTACCGTACCCTTGACAGTTTTTACTTGAGCAAGAGTAACTTGCGCAGTAAAAAGAATCATTACGATTAAGAAAATTTGTTTCATGTTTAAATGTTTTATGTTAGTTATGGTGTAAATTTATTTGGAAGGCTATTCTAAAAAAAATAATTTATACCAACTGTCATTGTTTTTAAACCAACGACATAATTTAATCAATAATGTGTTTTGCGAAAACGTTTTCTTAAAATGGTTTTAATTCATTTTTTTAAAATTTTTAGATTTTTTGCTTAAAAAAGCCGTTTTTTATTAGCAAATTGATTAAAGTTGCAAAACAAAACAGAAATCACCCCTATTCTTCCTATAACATTTAAATCATAGTTCAAAAAGTGAGTAAAATAAATGAAATGAAATTCGATATAAAATTCATAAACCATGTTTGGTTTTGGGTAATCTGGTTTTTTCTTAACTTTTTACGTTGGGGGGCCTATTTTAACGATTACAAATATTCCTTCAAATCAAATCTATTAGAATTTGCACTCCACATACCTTTCGTATACTTCAACATATTAGTACTTATCCCTTTGTTTGTATTGAAATCAAAATATGTTAAATACACTATTTCACTATTAGCAAGCTTAGCTCTGGTCTATTTATTAAAAACGGGATTAACGTATTATATAATCTCAAAAAATATTTGGCCTGAAGCCAATATAGATTACAGACCTTTTGAAATCAACCATATTGTAGCCGTTTGCATTGGAGAAGTATATGTTCTTGCAATTGCATCATCAATCTATCTGATGCTAACTTGGATAAAAGAAAGAGATCGCAACAAAGCACTGAGAGAAGAACAGTTTAATATAAAATTAAAATATTTAAAGGCTCAGATACAACCTCATTTCTTTTTCAATACTTTAAATAACTTATACGCTTTATCATTAGAATCCTCCAATAAAGTTCCGGATGTAATCATCAAACTTTCAAAATTGATGGAATATGTCCTGTATGACATTGAGGGCAATAAATTTGTTCCGTTAATCAATGAAATAGATTATATTCAAAATTATATCGAAATAGAAAAACTGCGTTTTGAAAATGTCGAGGTTACCATTAATATAGAATCAAATATTGACGAGGTTAAAATTCCACCCCTAATCTTTATGTCTCTTATAGAAAATGCCTTTAAACACGGCGGTACAAACAATAAAAAACTCCAAATAAAGATTAATTGCAAAGTAATTGATGATTCTGTTCTGGATTTTGAAATAATAAATAATTTTGTACTTTCACAAGATTTTAGATTAAAGAAAGGTATTGGATTGGTCAATACTAAAAAAAGATTGAAATTAATTTTCAAAAACAATTATACTTTAGAAAATAAAGTAAAATTCAATTATTATATCATTCGTTTGCAAATACCCATCCATAATGAAGATTAAATGTATTTTGGTTGATGATGAACCATTAGCGATTAAAGTCTTGCAAAATTATTTCACTAATTTTTCAGATTTTGAAGTTATCGGCACTTTCAACAATGCAATAGAGGCTTTAGAATTCATTAACAACAATTCCGTTGACGTAGCGTTTTTGGATATTAATATGCCAATGATGACCGGCTTTGAATTAATCAGTTTAATTGAAAATAAAACCAGGGTTATTATAACTACTGCTTTTAGGGAATTTGCTGCTGAGAGTTACGATTTGGATGTTTTAGATTATCTGGTAAAACCTATTCCTCTGCCTCGATTTATTAAATGTATTAATAAAATTACAACTGAATTCAATTTAAAAAACAATATCAAAATTGAACCGGCCAAAATTGATTCCCACATTTTTATTAAAGTGGACAAAAAAATGGTCAAAATAAATATTGATCAAATCCTTTTTATTGAAGGAATGAAAGAATACATCAAAGTTGTTACTATTGAGAAAACTTATATTACCCATAAATCATTAACTTCTTTATCCGAAGAATTATCTACAGATCGCTTTATGCGAATTCATAAATCCTATACTATAGCTTTAGACAAAGTAAAATCTATTGAAGGAAATAGAATACAAATTTTCACATACACCATTCCCATTGGCCGAAATTACAGTAAGGAAGTCAAAAGTAAAATTTTAGAATAAATTTTTTTCATTTAAAATACTGGGTTTAGCATTAAAAAATTCAACAGAAATACTCTTTGTTGAACAAATAATGCCGTTTGTATAAAAATGAGAATTTTTATATGGAAATATTTTTTTTTGGTTTGCGTAAGAAATATATTTACAGTCTTGCAGCAAAAAACAATTTAAATAATTTAAAAACCAAAAAAAAAAAATTTAATCATGAGTTCAGAAAATTCACAAACCAAATGGGGGCAATTTATCCCCCTAGTCATCGTATTCTTCTTTTGGGGATTTGTAGCCGCAAGTAATGACATCCTAATCCCCGTTTTCAAAACAGCATTTAATTTATCACAAGGAGAAAGTCAACTAGTTGCTTTTGCTTTCTATATTGCATATACAGTCGGTTCTCTTATTTATATGGGAGTATCAGTTTTAATCAAAGAAGATTTAGTAAATAAAATTGGGTACAAAAATGGGTTGTCTCTAGGATTACTTATTTCTGCATTAGGAACACTTTTATTTTATCCTGCAGCCAACACAGGATCCTTTACTTTAATGCTGGCAGGTCTTTTTATTGTTGGTCTGGGATTTTCTTTGCAACAAACAGTTGCAAACCCACTAGCAATTGCCTTAGGACCAATTAAAACCGGTTCACAACGTTTAACACTGGCAGGTGGTATTAATAATTTCGGAACAACAATTGGTCCATTAATTGTTAGTTTCGCCATTTTTGGTTCCAGTGCAAATGCCAATACTAATGCAAGCATTGAAAGTGTTAAGATCCCTTACCTAGTGTTAGGTTTTGCATTTTTAGTAGTTGCTATTTTATTAAAATTCTCTTCTCTTCCGGAAAGACCTGAAACTATCGAAGAAACAGCTGAAGAAACAAATTCAGCCAAAAATTCAGCTCTTCAGTACCCTCAATTAGTTATGGGTATGATCGCAATTTTCTTATATGTTGGTGTTGAAGTATCTACAGCAAGTAATCTACCAGCTTATATGGAAAGTAAATTAGGTTTCCTAACCAAAGATGTAGCTCCTTATATTTCTCTTTATTGGGCGAGTTTAATGATTGGTCGTTGGACTGGAGCTGTTGAAGCCTTTACAGATAATATGAGTTTACAAAAAATACTACGTTTCATAGCTCCTTATTTGGCTTTTGGTGTATTTCTTGCCGTTAATGCTGTCGCTAACCATGATCTAACTCCATTCTACGTTTACGGATTAGTTATTATCGTTTTGATTATTGCCGATATGGCCAGTAAAGGTAATCCTGCAAAAATGCTTCTTATTTTCTCTGCCTTAGGTATTATTGCTACTCTGATCGGTATGACAACAAGCGGAATGGTAAGTGTTTATGCTTTCACCAGCGTAGGTTTATTTTGTAGTACACTTTGGCCTTGTATATTTACATTAGCTGTTAGTGGATTAGGAAAAAATACTAGCCAAGGAAGTAGCTTCCTTATCATGATGATTATGGGTGGTGGTTTTGTTAGTGTATTTCAAGGTAAAATTGCTGAAATCATTGGTATACAAAATAGTTATATCGTTGGTGTGCTTTGCTTTGCTTATCTAGTATTTTATGCTTGGAAAGTAAGTGGAATTTTAAGAGCTCAAGGAATCGATTTTGACAAAAAAATATCTGGAGGTCACTAAAATATAGTGACAATATTCCATAAAAAAGTCCCACTTACAATTGTAAGTGGGACTTTTTTTATCGAACCTAATTATTTATTTTAAAGCTAAAAGAATATTATTTAGCCGTAATTATATTATTTAAATTCTTAGTAAAGAAAACCCTGTTTTGTTCTGAAACAGTATAAACAACATCTTTATCAGCGTGAACAGTAATTTGCTTAATACTTAAGTCTACAGGCCCTTTAATTGCATCCATAGTCAATGTACATGCTCCATCAAAATAACCATCACTCTCGATAGTTTCTTTTTTAGATATTACTGAACCATCTGTCAAAACTGCTGATATAGTCATTTCACTATTCAAAACATTGGTATAAAAACCATCCATTACTAACATGATACGATACGTATTCTTCATGTCTGGGCCTTTAAACTCATGACGGGTAATATTATAACGCAATCCTTTTGCCAAAACTGGAAATTTTTTGCTACAGTCAAGTTCAAAACTTGCCACATCACCTGCTTCATTAACTCCTTTTAAAACTTTCGCTTCTTGGGCATTTAAAACTATACTAGCGAATACAAATGCTATGGTTGTAACTAATTTCTTCATGTTTTGAGCAATTAAATTATTTATTTCCTTTCTCGAAATCGGCAATAAACTGAGCCAATCCAATATCAGTCAAAGGGTGTTTCAATAAACCATAAATAGCAGATAACGGACCAGTCATAACATCTGCACCAATTTTTGCACAGTTTACAATATGCATTGTGTGACGTACAGAAGCTGCAAGAATTTGCGTTTCGTAACCATAGTTATCATAAATCAATCTGATTTCTTCAATTAGAGCCAAACCATCAGTAGACACATCATCCAAACGACCAATAAACGGAGACACATAAGTTGCTCCTGCTTTAGCAGCCAACAAAGCTTGTCCGGCAGAGAAAACCAAAGTCACATTTGTTCTGATTCCTTTATCCGAAAAGTATTTAGCAGCCATAACACCTTCTTTGGTCATAGGCAATTTAACAACAATTTGCTCATGCAAATCAGCTAACTCTTCTCCTTCTTTCACCATTCCTTCAAAATCCATTGCATTCACCTCAGCACTTACATCACCATCCACAAGGTTACAAATGTCAACATAATGTTTCAAAATGTTGTTTTTTCCAGTGATACCTTCTTTGGCCATCAATGATGGATTTGTAGTAACGCCATCCAAAACGCCTAATGCTTGCGCTTCCTTAATCTGAGCTAAATTAGCCGTGTCAATAAAAAATTTCATAGTATTTCTAAATTTAATTGTGTTCTTAATTCTGTGTTTAATTATTTGCGCGTGACCCAATTCCGATAGCTATCGGAAGGGCTGTTCTCCTCATAATTTCAAATCTCACGCAAATTCGGCGCAAAATTACAACTTATAATGATTCATCAGCATTTTTTCATACACTTTATCCGGTAGAATTCGCTTGAGTACAATCGAGAATTTCTGCATAAAAGCACCCACTTTGTAATGAATATTTGGATTTGGTGTCTGAATTATTTTGTAAACCGCTTCAGCCATTTCGTTTGGATTGCTGCCACTATCCACATGTTCGTCCATAGTTTTAAGCGTATTACCATAAGCACTTTCATAAGCCGAACCTTTTATTAATGGCGCATGAAAACGTCCCGAAGCAATATTAGTGGCAAAATCACCGGGAGCTACATTTGTAATCTGAATTCCAAAAGATTTTACTTCCATTCGTAAAGCTTCTGTTATAATCTCTAACGCCCCTTTCGAAGCCGAATAAACGCTGCGGTATGGCAAGCCCATATAACCGGCAATAGAAGTAACATTAATAATTAAACCAGAGCGTTGTGAACGCATTTGTGGCAAAACGGCTTTCATCACTTCGATAGGACCAAAAAAATTGGTCTCAAAATTATTCTTGATTTCATTCATTGGAATCTCCTCTAATGGACCTGTAATTCCGACACCTGCATTATTAATAACCACGTCCAGTCTTCCTGAAATGGCAATTATTTTGGCTACAGCCGTATGGATGGAATCTGTATCGCGAACATCTAAAGCGACTAATGGAAAAACTGAATTTAAAACCTTTTCAGGATTTCTACTCGTTCCATATACAATGAAACCCTTATGATGTAAAAACTCTCCTATTGACTTTCCTATTCCTGAAGAACCACCTGTAATTAATACTACTTTACTCATCTGTAGAATATAAAATTATTAGACTGCTAGATTTAATAGTGTACTTCACTATTTTACATTTCTAAGCTCAGTCTTCTAACTTAGATATGTCCAAAAATAAAAAAATCCTCCCGAAGGAAGACTACTTTTGTAAGAAATAAAATAAAAAATGGCAAGCGACCTACATCGCACCGCTCAACCGCGTACCCTTGCTATGTTCCCATCCTGGGGGAGTCTGCAGGAGCTGGTCGTGTAGGACTTGCCGGTGCAAATATACAACCTTTTTATATTTTTGCAAGTGCTTTGTCGCTATTAAAATAAGGTTGTATATTGGGGTCTTTAAATTTTGAACAATGAAAAATTATAACTTCCTATTTATCATTTTATTAGCAATCACCATTATCAGCTGTGGAGACACAAAAAAAGGTGAAAATTCTGTATTTACCTTTAATATTTCTAATTTTAAAGAGCAATATAAGCCACAAGAGGCTCTGGAATTAGGTATTTTGAACCCTAATTCAAAAACAATTGACAGTATTGTTTACTATGTAAATGATAAGAATGTCGGAACAAAAAAAGGTTTGGACAAATTGGTTTTTCAATTAAAAGATCAAAAATTAGGTTACCAAAATCTAAAAGCAATCATTTATTACGAAGGTGATAACTCAGTAGCTACTCATAGAACAGAACTAGTTTCGGATGTGCAGCCTAAATTATTAAAATATACAATCGTCAATATCTATCCGCATGACATTGAAGCCTACACGCAAGGATTAGAATTTTATCGTGACACTCTTTATGAAGGAACAGGAAATGGTACAGGTACAACGGGAAAGAGAGGAATCTCCAGCTTAAGAAAAACAGATTACAAAACAGGCAAAGTGTATAAAAAAGTCGAACTGGCTGATCAATATTTTGGTGAGGGAATTACCATACTAAATAACAAAGTCTATCAATTGACTTGGCAAAATAATGAAGGATATGTTTATAACGCCGATACCTTCAAAAAAGAAAAAACATTGCAATATTACAAAAACATGGAAGGTTGGGGCTTAACCAGTGATGGTAAACATTTATATATGACTGACAGTTCAGAGACCATACATATATTAGATCCGGAAACTTTTAAAGCAATTGACCATATTAATGTTTACTCTTTTGAAACAAAAATAAAAGGAGTTAATGAATTGGAATGGATTGATGGTAAAATATACGGAAATGTATATCAGAAAGATGCTATCGCAGTCATAAATCCTAAAAACGGAGCCGTTGAAGGAATAATCAATCTTATTGATCTAAAGAAAAAAGTAACTCAATTACCAGATACTGACGTTTTAAACGGTATTGCATACAACCCAAAAACAAAAACCATTTTTGTTACCGGTAAAAACTGGGATAAAATGTTTGAAATAAAAGTTTCAGAGTAATTTAAACAAATAATGACAACATTAATCACCAATATCAAGGAACTGCTCCAAGTTCGGGAAAGTTCTATTTCTAAAGTATCCGGTGCCGAAATGGCCGTTCTTCCAACCATTAAAAATGCTTTTTTGGTGATTGAAAACAATTTAATTGCCGATTTTGGTTCGATGGATAATCTACCCAAAATAAATGCTGATACCACTATTGACGCTAACGGAAAAATAGTTTTGCCCACCTGGTGTGATTCACACACGCATATTGTATATGCCGGCAATCGCGAACAGGAATTCGTAGATCGCATCAACGGAATGACTTATGAGGAAATTGCCAATCGTGGTGGTGGGATCTTAAATTCAGCCAAAAAACTGAACGAAACCTCCGAAGAAGACATTTATGCCCAATCCAAAGCAAGATTGGAAGAAATCATGTATCTAGGAACTGGTGCTGTCGAAATAAAATCCGGATATGGCCTCACAGTCGAAGGAGAGCTTAAAATGCTTCGCGTTATTCAACGATTAGCACAAAACTACCCGATAACAATAAAAGCAACATTTCTGGGCGCACACGCCTTTCCTTTGGATTTCAAAGAAAATCATAAAGGATATATTGATTGTATAATTAATGAAATGCTTCCACAAATTGCCCAAAATAAACTGGCCGACTATATTGATGCATTTTGTGAAACAGGTTATTTCACAGTTGAAGAAACGGAACAAATTATGGAAGCCGGAATTCGTTACGGTTTAAAACCAAAAATACATGTCAATCAGTTTAATTCTATTGGAGGAATTCAGGCCGGAATAAAATACAATGCGCTTTCTGTCGACCATTTAGAAATCATGACAAAAGAAGACATCGAAGCTTTAAAAAATACAGAAACCATGCCTGTGGCTTTGCCTTCCTGTTCTTATTTTCTGAGTATTCCTTACACTCCTGCCCGTGAAATGATGACAGCAGGTCTTCCTTTGGCATTAGCGACCGATTACAATCCAGGTTCTACTCCATCCGGTAACATGAATTTTGTTGTAGCAACAGCTTGCATTAAAATGAAAATGACTCCTCAGGAAGCCATCAATGCAGCCACCATCAACGGTGCTTATGCTATGGGAATTTCAGAAACACATGGAAGTATCACCATCGGTAAAAAAGCAAATATAATTATCACAAAACCAATTCCCTCATATTACCAACTGCCCTATGCTTTTGGCAGTAACCTAATTGATTCAGTATATCTTGAAGGTAAAATTTTGACATAAAAAAAGAGGAACATAAGGTTCCTCTTTTTTTATGCTTTTCAAACAACGATTATCTCAAAGAGAAACTTGTTTTAGAAACCAATTCGTCTTTATCAAAAATATTGATAAAATAAGTTCCTTTAGCAAAATTCTTTCCTTGTAGATCCTCAGAAACATTAACAGTTTTGTTTTCGTACTTCACATTAGTTGCAAAACTATAAGTCAAAGTTTTATCACCAAAACTTTCTGTTTTTTTGTCTCCCAAAACGTTATTTTCACTATCAATTACTTGCACATAATACGTTTTATCACCAGATTTTGCAATTTGATTTTCAGCAATTGTGAAACTGATTTTAAGAACATCAGCTCTGCTTGCCTTATCAGTTGCAACTTGTTTTCCTGAACCTTTCAATTTATATGCAGCAGTCTGAGTGTTTAAAATAGTAAGTTTCGAACCTTTTTCTACAGTTTTTGATAATTCTTCGTTTTGTCCAACTAATACCTCATTGTATTTTTTAGATTCTCCCAATACTACAATAGTACTGTCACGTTGCGTAGTTAAAGTTGTATTCTGTTTTTTAAGTCCTTCGTTTTCAGCCATCAAATTTTTCATGTTATTCTGCAAAGCAGCAACCTGATTTCTATACTTAGACATGTCTCCTTTGGATTTATTTAATTCATCCATTAAGCTTACAACTTTATCTCTTTCTTGAATCAATTCTTCAGACATTGTTGTATTTTCAGCAATAGCAGCATCATAAGTTGCTTTCAATGCTTGTAAATCTTTCATAACCGATTCTTTTTCGGTCAAGGTAGTGTCTAGCTCCGTTTTTACGATTTCTGAGTCAGATGACATCTTAAAAATATAAACTAAACTTCCCACTAGTAAAATTGCCAATACAGCAATAACCGCTTTTAAACTTGAACTGCTTTTTTGATTTTCCATTTCCTAAATATTTTTTTATACAAATTTAATAATATTAATAAAGGTAATAACGTAAGTTAACACAAATATATTATTTTTGAGAAATATTTTTTTTTTTCATGGAAAAGCTTGTCCCGTTTACTATAAATGATCTCGCAAAGATTACCAACCATAGAAGTGGTGAAATAAAATTTGGAGAAAAAATGTTAACCGTCCCAAAAGAAACAGATCCTCTTGAATTTTTAAAAACTTGTGAAGCAAAATATGTTCTGTTTGGGATACCGGAAGATATTGGGATCAGAGCCAATTTTGGTAGACCGGGAGCCGCTTCGGCCTGGGATAGTGCCATAAAAAGTATCGCTAACATTCAACACAATCGTTTTTGTAAAGGCAGTCAAATCATTGTTTTAGGGCAACTGAATGTTTGCGAGGAAATGAAAGAAGTGAAACATCTGGATTTTAATGACATTGACGACCGTTTCAAATTGAGTCAATTGGTAGAAAAAATAGACAAAGATGTTTCCCATATAATTTTCAATATCGTAAAACTGGGAAAAACACCAATAATTATAGGAGGCGGCCACAATAATTCCTATGGTAATATAAAAGGTACTGCTCTTGCCAAAGGAAAATCGATAAACGCTATTAATTTTGATGCACATTCTGATTTTAGAATTTTGGAAGGAAGACACAGCGGAAACGGTTTTTCTTATGCTTATGAAGAAGGTTTCTTAAAAAAATATTTCATTTTTGGTTTACACGAAAACTACACTTCGAAGAGTGTATTGGATATTATAAAAAAAATAGAAGACCGCGTACGGTATAACACTTATGACAGTGTAAACATCCGAAAAGAAAAAGACTTCAGCCAAGAAATGATTCAGGCATTAGAATTTGTAAACACCGATCCTTTTGGTATTGAAATAGATTTGGATGCAATCCCCAATATCGCCAGTAGCGCCATGACTTTAACAGGTTTTTCTGTAGAAGAACTTCGTCAGTTCGTTTCCTTTTTTGCCAAAAATAAAAATGCTGCTTATTTGCATATTTGCGAAGGAGCGCCAGATTTAGGTGAAGAAAAAAACAACCATTTAATCGGAAAATTAATAGGCCACTTGGTTACCGATTTTATAAAATCAAATCATGAGTGATCACTGAAAAAGAAAAAAATATTTCATTTGTTAACCAGTTACTTACAGTGAAAATCTAAAATATAATCATCAAAAATATTAATACTATCTTTGCAAAACTATCTATGTACTTATTACAAGATATTTAATACCAAAAATATGTTATTCGAAGATTTATCATTATCAAAAAGTATACAAAAAGCCGTATTTGAAGAAGGCTATACAAGTCCAACACCTATCCAAGAACAAGCCATCCCATTAGTTTTGGCTGGGAGGGATTTAATAGGCTGTGCTCAAACCGGAACAGGAAAAACAGCGGCTTTTGCCATCCCTATTATACATCAGTTACACCGAATTGTTGGTTCGTCAAAAAAAGCCAAACAAATTCGTGCTTTAATAGTAACTCCTACACGAGAATTAGCCGTTCAAATTGGCCAGAGTTTCGATACTTATGGTAAATATACCAACTTGACTCAACTGACTATCTTTGGAGGTGTATCACAAGTTCCGCAAGTAGAAGCGTTACGAAAAGGGGTTGATGTTCTTGTTGCTACACCGGGAAGATTACTTGATTTGCACAAACAAGGTTTTATTGATTTTGATCATCTGCACACTTTAGTCCTTGATGAAGCTGACCAAATGCTTGATATGGGATTTATCAATGATGTAAAAAAGATTGTAAAGCTTACGCCAAAAAACAGACAGACATTATTATTTTCGGCCACCATGCCAATTGCTATCAGGGAATTAGCAGAGATGTTTTTGAAAGATCCTGCAAAAGTGGAAGTTTCACCCGTATCATCCACTGCCGAAAATGTTGAGCAAAGGGTTTATTTTGTTGAAAAAACTGAAAAAAGAAACTTGCTTTATCATCTAATTAAAAATGAAAACTTATCAGATGTTTTAGTTTTTTCAAGAACTAAGCATGGAGCAGATAATGTCGTAAAAGCACTACGCAAAAATAATATCGCTGCCGAGGCCATACACGGAGACAAATCGCAAAATGCAAGACAGCGTGTTTTAGATGCTTTTAAAAATAAAGAGGTTGGTGTACTTGTAGCTACAGATATTGCAGCTCGTGGAATTGATATCGATCAACTGCCTTTCGTTATTAATTTTGATTTACCCAATATCCCTGAAACCTATGTGCACCGCATTGGTCGTACCGGTCGTGCTGGAAATGGTGGAATTGCGATTTCTTTTTGCAGCAAAGACGAGCATGGCTATTGGAAAGACATTCAAAAACTAATTAAAGTTGATGTAAAAACAGTTACTGACCATCCTTATCCTTGGCATTCAGGAAGCCCGGAAGTTGCTTCATCTGCCAAACAAAATAACTCCAATCGAAGTGGTGGCGCCCATAAATCAAGGAAATCGAATGCTTCAAAACAAAACAAGAAACGCTGGTATTAATCGCTATTTTTTCACCTAATTTTGTGTGTAAGAAATACCTATTAGCTTCGTTTTTGAAACTTGTTTTTAATCGTCAATTTATTAGTTTTCAGCGATTTATATGTTAATTAACATTCATTAAGACCGTTATAGAATTAAATTTGCTGTTAGTATTAATTATCAACAATTTAATTTAATTTAATTTAATTTAATTTAATTTAATTTATAAAAATTATGAAAACGTTAGTTAAAACAAATGGATTTGCTCCCTTGATTCCAATGAATACACTTTTTGACGATTTTTTTTCAAGAGATATTTTTGATTGGACAGATAAAAATTTTTCTGCATTGGGAAGTAATTTACCTTCTGTTAATTTAAAGGAAACAGATAATAAAATAGAAGTTGAATTGGCAGCACCTGGAATGAAAAAAGAAGATTTCAAAGTAGAAATTGACAATAATATGCTGATGATTTCGTCTGAAAAAGAAGAAGAAAAAGAAGAGAAGAGAAAAAAAGACAATTATATCCGAAAAGAATTCAATTACCAATCCTTTTTCAGATCTTTTTCGCTACCTGAATATGCAGATGAAAACAAAGTTGAGGCAAATTATAAAGATGGTATCCTCCATATTGATATTGCTAAAAAAGAAGGAAGCAATAAAAAAATTGCAAAAAAAATTGACATTAAATAACATCAATTATAATTATTGTAATTGATTATTAAAATTAAAAAAATCGTTAAGTACTATAAAAGTGGGATTTAACGATTTTTTTTATTTAATAAATTTTACGACTCATTTAAAAATGATACAAAATTGATTAGCTGGCCGTTTTTGTTTTAAATATAAGCGAGTTTATACTTTTAAATAAACTTTCGGTTTCAAAAGGCTTTATAATAATGTCATTGATACCTGCTGAAATAGCTTCTTCAGTAATTTCGGCCTTATCAAATGCCGTTAAAGCCACTACAGGCGTTTTTATTCCTTTATGCCTAATTCTTCGTGTAGTTTCAAAACCATTCATAAGAGGCATATTTATATCCATTAATATAATATCAAAAAATTCTTTATCTACTAGATCAAGTGCAGCATATCCATTATCAACAACCGTACAGTTAAAATTATTTTTTTCTATAGTTTTCTTAGTAACCAATTGATTGATGTGATTATCCTCTACGACCAGCACTCTTAATTTTTGGTTAGACGTTAAATCAACCTGGATATTATTAATAATTTCATTTGTTTTATCCGGATCACAATCAAAGGCAATGGTGAACGTAAATTCTGTTCCCTTTCCAATAGCGCTTTCAAGTGTAATACTACTTCCAAAAACCGTTAATAGTCGTTTAACAATTGACAATCCTAAACCTGTCCCCTGATAATCTGTTTGGACTCTGCCCACCTGTACAAATTTTTCAAAAATCTTATCCTGGTCAGTACTGGCTATTCCGATACCATTATCCTTAATTTTAAACTCGATATGGTGTGCTTTATTTTCGACTCTAACTAAATTGGCGACAATAAATACTTCTCCATTCTTGGTGAATTTCAAAGCATTACTAACTAGATTCATGATTATTTGAGCCAATCTTAATTTATCTCCTATAAGATATTCTGGAATCTCGGGATCGACTTCGACTATAATTTGATTGTTATTTACACTGGACAAGAAAGACAAGGACTTTTTAATCATCTGTATCTCATCCGAAATATTAAAAGTTAAGGTTTCAAGAACTATTCTGTTCTCTTCAATTTTGTTAATTTGAAGAATATCATTGACCAAAGACAACAAATATTTAGCTGAAAATTTAAGTGAACTTAAATGGGGACTTCCCGCTAATTCTTCATGCTCATCCACTAAGATATCAGCAATACCAATTACGCCGTATAAGGGAGTTCGCAACTCATGACTTATAGTAGATACAAATTGTGTCTTAAGTAAAGAGGATTCCTCTGCTTTTTCTTTGGCAGTTATCAATTCTTCATTGGCAAAAGTCAGTTTAGCATTTGCTTTCTTCCTATAATTGTTATTTTTATATAAGGTATAAAGGAATATTAATAAAATAAATAATATAACCAAAAACAAGACAACAATAACCTTTGATTTTTGTAAAACCTGTTTCTGGGAATCTTTCTCTGTTTCAATTCGGTCTATCTCCCTTTTGTATTCGTCTAATTCCAGATTAATCCCGGCAATGCCTGCTTTTTCAAGCTTTTCCTCATTATAAAGCTTCTCGCTTAAGGTATTGTAGCGCTCTAAATTTTCGTAAGCTTTTTTATAGTCCTTATTTTTTAATAAAAATTTAGAATATTCCTGATACGAATACGGTAAATCCGTTTTGTCCTCTCCTCTATTTCCTAAATCAATAGACTTTAAAAAATAAGCTTCAGCCTTTTTATTATCCCCTTTGTATCCGGAATACATGCCGTTAAGCATGTTGAAAACTACAATCGTAGATTCATTCCCAAATTTTCCATGATATTTATTAATATATTCTAAATAAGGAAAACCTTTGTCAAACTTACCAATGTCAAAATAAGACCATGTGATATTCAGATTAGTAAAAACGAGCTGGTTTGTATCTGCAATCTTTTCAGCATATTCCAATGATTTTTTATAATATGCGATTCCTTTATTATATTGTTTTTTTTCAAAGCAATAAATATTGCCCAAATTATTGTTTATTCTGTTTTTTAAGGCATCATCATCAGTTTTATTGGCATGAGCCAAACTTTTATTATAGAAAAAAATTGCTTTGTCTAATTCTGATAATTCATAAAAGTTTACCGCGATAGTATTATAGGAAGTTGCAATGAAATAATCATCTTTTTCAGCAATTGCGAGTTGCAAAGCGCGTCTGGATGCTATTAAGGATTTCTCAAAATTGGCCTCTTTTAAAAAGTTTTTTGATTGCTCTGTTAGTTCAGCAATCTTACTTATTGAAGGAGTTTTTATTTGAGCGAATGAATTATCACCGAAAAGTTTCAGTAAAAATAATAGTAACACAAAAAACCTAATTATGGACATCCGTGATAATTGTTTATCAAATATACAATTTATTAATAAACTTTTTATAAATCGCATTAATAATGTATTGATTTTCAGAAAAATACATTCTAAGTCTATTCTTATTATTGGATTTTTTACAAAACCAACAAAAAAGGCAGATTGACTAAATGTTGAAGCCTTTCAAATATAACAAGAATCTAGCATAAATTAATCAAGATACTTAATAATAAAAAAACCTGCTGAAATATGATCAGTCAGGTCTTTTTATAATTTATTTAGTTCTATTATCCTATAGTGCTTGTGCTTCGTTCTCGTCTCCACCTTCCCATTGCCCTACAACCGATGTTGCTAAAGCATTTCCAAGTACATTTGTGGCACTACGAAACATATCACAAAAATGATCTATTGGTAAAATCAATGCAATTCCTTCAATTGGAATATCAAACATGCCGCATGTTGCCGCAACTACTACCAAACTGGCTCTAGGCACACCTGCAATTCCTTTACTGGTTAACATTAATACTAAAAGCATTGTCAGTTGAGTTCCCAAATCCAAATCAATTCCGTACGCTTGAGCAATAAAAATACTTGCAAAAGTCATATACATCATACTTCCATCCAAATTAAAAGAATACCCCAATGGCAGCATAAAAGAAACTATTTTATCTTTTACTCCAAAACGTTCTAATTCTTCTGTAAGTTTAGGAAAAACCGCTTCGCTACTGGTGGTACCAAATGCAATGATTAAAGGGCTCACAATCCTTTTAAGTAAGATTGTCATTCTGCTTTTAAGAAAGATATAACCAATAAGGATTAAAACAACCCAAATTGATGAAATTCCAATTAAGAAAGAACCAAAATATTTGAAGTAAGTAATCGCTAATTCCTGAAAGTCTCTCACGGCAAAAACACCTGCAATAGCACCAAATACACCAATTGGAGCAAATTTCATCACATAATTTACCATTTTTAAAACAATATGCGAAGTTTTGTCCAAAGCACCAATCACAGGTTTAACATGCTCTCCAAGTGAAGCAGCTGCTAAACCAAAGAAAATGGAAAAGATAACAATTTGCAAAATTTCATTTGTTGCCATTGCCTCAAAAATACTTTTAGGGACAATATGCTCAATAAAATTTTCAAAGGAAATACTTTGCGTTTTTGCTGTCACTTCTGTAACCGAGGCCATATCAACATCAGATAAATTAAGGCCAACACCCGGTTCCAATAAATTAACAAAAAACATCCCCAATAACAGGGATATAAATGATGCTGAGAAAAACCATGCTAATGCTTTACCACCGATTCTACCTACCGCTTTGATATCTCCTAATTTGGCGATACCAACAACCAAAGTCGTGAATACCAATGGAGAAATAATCATTTGAACCAATCTAATAAAAACGGTAGCCAACATTTTTATTTTGCTGCTAAAAGATTGTGCCGCCTCAGCAGAAATTGAATTATGAATAACAATACCTAAAACAGCTCCTAATAGCATTGCAATAAGTATTTGACCTGTAAGACCTGAAAAAAAAGATGTTTTTTTTGTTGTGGTTGTATGCATTTAATTAAGTTTTTATTTTTAGTTCTGAAACTTCACTTAAACTTTTATGTTCAAAGAAGTTGCGTGAATTTCGTTTTAACGAAATCGATATCGTGATTTCTCTCTGCTAATCAGTTAAAGTGGGAAGCCAAAAATCAAAGTGGCCGATTGGCCACTAGAAATTAGGATTATAGGTTTTGTTTATCAAATAAAAATCAGCCAAAACGATAGCAGCCATGGCTTCTACAATAGGAACAGCACGTGGCACTACGCAAGGATCATGACGTCCTTTACCGGTCATTTCAGTAATATTTCCTTGATTGTCTAATGATTCCTGTTTTTGCATGATGGTAGCTACCGGTTTGAAAGCTACACGGAAATAAATATCCATTCCGTTGCTTATCCCGCCTTGAATTCCTCCAGAAAGATTCGTTTTTGTAGTTCCATCCGGATTATATAAATCATTATGCTCGCTTCCTTTCATCTTGGAACCGCAAAAACCACTTCCAAATTCAAATCCTTTGACAGCATTTATTGAAAGCATGGCTTTACCCAATTCGGCATGAAGCTTATCAAAAACCGGTTCTCCTAATCCAATCGGTACATTTTGAATGACACAAGTAACGGTTCCACCCACAGTATCGCCCTGTTTACGGATATCTCGAATATATTCTTCCATGATTGCGGCAGATTCTTCATCAGGACAACGCACAGGATTATTCTCAGTTTTTGAAAAATCCAGTTCTTGGTATGGTTTTTCTAAATAAATAGGCCCTACGGAAGAAACGTAAGCATTGATTTTTATTTCAGGTAACATTTGTTTTGCAATGGCTCCAGCCACTACTCTACTTGCGGTTTCACGTGCAGAACTGCGTCCACCTCCTCGATAATCACGCACACCATATTTTTTTTCATACACATAATCGGCATGACTTGGTCTGTAATTATCTTTTATATGCGAATAATCATCTGATTTTTGATTGGTATTCGGAATAATAAAACCGATAGGGGTTCCTGTAGTTTTTCCTTCAAAAATTCCAGACAAAAACTGTACATCATCCGGCTCTTTTCGCTGAGTAACTATAGCAGATTGTCCCGGTTTTCGTCTTGACATTTCGAATTGAATTGCCTCTAAATCTAATGTTATTCCTGAAGGACAGCCATCAATTATTCCTCCTAATGCTTCTCCATGTGATTCCCCGAAAGTGGTTATTCTAAATAGTGTTCCGTAGCTATTTCCTGCCATTGTAATTAGTTTTGAACAAAAGTAATGTTTTAGTTTAAAGTTCAAAAGTTTCAAGGTTTAAAGTTTTTACACTTATTCAACAATTTAATGGCATTTCGTTATTCCGTAATACGATTTATTAACCCTGAATTTAATTTCAATTAACATTGAAACTGTTAATTTGTCAAACTTCAAATTAATATAACATTGAAAAAAAGAAAAGTAGAATTGGTTGTGATTTCGGATGTTCATCTTGGAACATATGGAAGCCATGCCAAAGAACTTAATAATTATTTATCATCAATAAAACCAAAAACTTTAGTCTTAAACGGTGACATTATTGATATTTGGCAATTCAAGAAATCCTATTTTCCAAAAGAACATTTAAAAGTTATACAAAAGATAATTGGCTTTGCTTCCAAAGGAACTAAGGTTTATTATGTTACCGGCAATCATGATGAGATGCTCCGAAAATTCAGCGAAATGTGCATGGGAAACTTTGCACTGGTCGATAAATTGGTTTTAAATTTAGATGATAAGAAAGCGTGGATTTTTCATGGCGATGTTTTTGATGCTTCAGTGCAACACTCTAAATGGATCGCAAAATTAGGTGGATTAGGCTATGATTATCTGATTGTAATGAATCGAATGGTGAATTGGTTTTTATCTAAAATAGGAAAAGAACCCTATTCATTTTCAAAGAAAATAAAAGCAAGCGTAAAGAAAGCAGTTAAACATATTTCAGATTTTGAAAATACGGCAACAGAACTCGCTATAGAAAAAAAATATGACTATGTGATTTGTGGTCATATACATGAACCTAAGATAGAAAAAAAAGAAAATGATAACGGTTCGACTTTATATTTGAATTCGGGTGACTGGGTTGAAAATTTAACGGCCTTAGAATACAACAAAAAGCGATGGAAACTTCATAGCTATCTAGACACCAAACCCTTAGAAGAAGAAGACCTTTTTGAAATGGAAAATCTAATTAGTCAGCTATCAATAAAGGCATAAATACAAAAACAACGTTTTTTCCTTCAAAAAAGACCAAATATATTTTTTTTGTTAAAAACAAATACCTAATTTTAACACTTGATGTTAATTTTAAATATTTAAAATTTAACAAAAATCACAACAATTAAAACAAAAAATTATGAAAAAATTATTTGTAGTATTGGCCTTTTTAAGTGCTGGATATTTTGCAAACGCGCAAGAAGTTGGGATACGTTTTGGAGATGTGACCGGTAATAATGATGTGGCTGTAGATGCTGTATTTGGTACTGGAAAATTTAGTAGAATTCATGCGGACATATCGTTTGGCGATGGCGTTGGTGTTGAAGCTCTTTGGGATTTTTTATACAAACCTTTGGGAGGTGAAGCTTTTGACTGGTATTTAGGTGTGGGACCATCAGCCTATTTTGGAGACGATTTCCTATTAGGAGTAAGTGGAGAAGCGGGATTAGAATACCATTTTAATGGCGTTCCAATTGCGGTAGGAATTGATTGGAGGCCTACATTTTGGATTGTTGAAGACACTGATTTTCATGCAGGGGGCTTTGGAATAAATGCCCGATATGTATTTTAAAAAATAACTGGTATTAAATTTTCCGGTAAATTTTATAAAAGGGGTTAGAAACTTTATCTAATCCCTTTTTTTATATATTTTCTTTTCCAAAATTACTAAAAAATGAAAAGTCGGAAACAGTAATAACAAATCGGTCCAATCCTTTCTCTATTATTTTATTTGAATATCTGTTTTTTAAACTTTTTATTATTAATTGATTTTAAGTCATTTAAACATATTTATTGTATTTAAAAAAACGAATCAACCAGTTTTAACATAAAAAAAACGTAAATTATGTAAGGTTCTCCAATTATTTTATAATTTTTGCGTTAGATATTTGTTATACATTTGTAATAATTAAAAACGTACTAATGAAAAAAATTATTTTATCGGCTATTATGCTAATGGGATTAGCATTTACCACACAAGCACAGGAAATTTCAAAAAACGCATTAGGTTTGCGTTTAGGAGACAATGATGGTTTTGGAGCAGAAATTTCATACCAAAGAGCATTGTCTAAAAAGAACCGTCTTGAGGTAGATTTAGGCTGGAGAAACAGTAACGAAGTAGATGCTATCAAATTAGCCGGACTTTATCAATGGGTTTGGAATATTGATGGTGGGTTTAACTGGTATGCTGGTGTTGGAGCCGGTTTAGGTAGCTGGGATAACAATAACAGCATCAATAATGGTTATGATGACGATGGTGTTTTTGTATTTGCTGCTGGTGATATCGGTATTGAATATGGTTTTGACGAAGTGCCTATTTTATTATCTTTAGATTTTAGACCAGAATTTGGAGATAATGGTTATTCTGACGATAATTATAATTCTGATATAGCTTTAGGAATTAAATTTCAATTCTAATCGCTAACAAGGAAATAAAAAGTCCCGTCTTATTCTAAATGAGACGGGATTTTTTTATTTTATAATGATCTCCTTCTTTGAATTTATCCTGACCACGCAAAAAGGACTTGTAAATCCTTGTGTGACCATCGCTCCTGGTTCAGGCATAGTTTCTTTTACGGTAATAATTATATTTTTATCCGTTTCTATTGCGCTTTCAATTCCTATCGAATACCCCCCTGTTGCTTTTTCCCCCATATTCAAAACAATAAAGTTGGAATTTACAATATCATTGGGCTTTATTTTGTTTCTTAAATTCTCGTCATTTTTTAACATTTGAACTTCATTCGGTTCCGTTAAAATCTCAAAAAAACGAATACTTGCCCCACCATCTGCTTGTTGCGTTAAAACATCAAATAATGAATTCTCTGTCGTCTTTTTTGAAGACGAACAAGAAAATAAAATTAATGTCAGTACTACTAGAATCGTTTTTTTCATTTTCTTGTTTTTAAAATTTGGAATCTTATTTAAATTTATTGATCGCTTTATGATACAAATCTTCATACAAAGGCAGGATGTTTTTTATATCAAACTTTTTAGCTATCTCTAAAGCATTTTCTTTAAACTTTGAAAGTACAGCATCATCTTTTAGAATTTTTAATGCATTTTGGGCCATTTCATCTGTATTACCCACATTACTTAAATATCCGGAAACTCCATCAAAATTCACTTCGGGCAAACCTCCGGAATTACTTGAAATCACGGGAACACCGCAGGCCATTGCTTCGAGTGCAGCCAAACCAAAACTTTCCGTTTCAGATGGTAACAGGAATAAATCAGTCAAACACAAAATCTTATCTATTTCGTTACTGTTCCCAAAGAAAATTACCTTATCCAATATTCCCAATTCCTGACATAAATATTCCGCTTTTTCCTTTTCGGGTCCATCACCCACCATCATTAATTTGGCGGGAATTTCTTTTTGAATATTATAAAATATCTTAATGACATCCGGAATTCGTTTTACCTTTCTAAAATTACTGATGTGCGTTATAATGCGTTCATTTGGATTTGCCATGACCGAACGATGGCAAGTATTTGTAACATTTTCTTCTTTATCTAATTCAATAAAATTTGGAATAACCTGAATTTCATTTTTTATTTTAAATAATTTAAGGGTATCGTCTTTTAAACTTTGGGAAACCGAAGTAACATAATCTGATTTATTGATACTGAAAGTTACCGCCGGTTTGTAAAAAGGATGATTCCCTACCAATGTAATATCAGTACCATGTAGCGTAGTCACCATTGGAATATCAATTCCTTCGTCTTTCAGCATTTGCTTCGCCATATAGCCCGCATATGCATGTGGAATGGCATAATGCACATGGAGTAGTTCAATTTTATACAATTTTACCATATCAACTAGCTTACTTGACAATGCTAATTCATAAGGCTGATAATGAAACAAAGGATATTCTGGAACATTTACTTCATGGTAATGCACATTTTGGCTTAAAAGTGCCAATCGTACTGGCTGACTATAGGTTATAAAGTGAATCTCATGTCCGCGTCTTGATAATTCAAGCCCTAATTCTGTTGCTACAACACCACTACCGCCAAAGGTAGGATAACAAACTATTGCTATTTTCATTTAAGTATTTTAAGAATACGAATTTACTGAAAATAGAAATGCTTTTTCAAAAAAATATTAAAACAAAACTGTGGAACGATTGCAAACAATAACAGCTTACATCTCAGGAAGATATTCTTTTTTCTTCTTCTTATTTAACCATTTATTCACTTTATGGGTCAGATAGGCGGATCCACTTCCAATAACAGCACCAACAAATACATCTGTTGGATAATGAACCCCCAAATGCATTCTGGAATATCCAACCGCACTCGCCCATGCAAATGAAGGAGCTATAACATACCACTTGGGATAAGCCATACTCAAAGAAGTGGCTGTTGCAAATGCTATGGAGGTATGCCCGGAAGGCATAGAATAACCGGTAGATGAAACCACATTTTCTATATCAGGATAAGTCACATAAGGTCTGTCTCGCTTTACAACTTCTTTTAAAGCTACGGTAATGAAAGCTGAAGCCAAAAATGTTTCACCTATAAACAATGCATGCTGCTTGGTTAAAGAATCTTTTTTAATTAATCCAACCGAATAAATCAGAATGGGTGTTGCAACACTAATTGGAACAGTGCTATTGGTTATCGCTTTAAAAGTGGGGTCTAATGATTCATTTCTATTAAGATTGATATCTCTTAGCAGATCAATATCAAAATTTTGGGCATCCGCTGCGTTTACACATAAAAGGATTGCGATTAAGAAACCTATTTTTTGATGCATTCTTGTAGACTTCATTAAGAACTTTTTATAAAAATAAACCATAATGCGAAACGTTTTTTTAATTAAAAAATTCAAGATATAATTTCTTTCAGAAGCTCTTTTTCTCAAAAGTAAACTAAATTTGAGATCTAAATGGCACTATTTTTCAATCGCCTCATAAATTACTTTTTGAATATCCTCTCGTATATTCTCTTTGGATAGCATATTCTTGGGATCGTTTGGAAAAGTTCTATTAGACAAGAAGACGTAAACAATTTCATTTTCCGGATCAGCCCAGGCCATGGTTCCTGTAAATCCTGTATGCCCAAAGCTTGTCATTGAAGCACAGCCACAAGTTGGTCCTTCTGTTCCTAATTGCGGTTTATCAAAACCAACTCCCCTCCTATTTCCTTCTTGACAGAAATAACAAGTATTAAAATCATTAAATGTTTTCTCCGAAAAATACTGATGATTACCGTAATTCCCTTTTTGCAAATACATTTGCATTATTTTAGCAACATCCATTGCATTTGAGAAAATTCCTGCATGACCGGCAATCCCACCTTCCATAGCCGCTGCCATATCGTGTACATAACCTTGTATTGTTTGATGGCGAAAATAAGTATCTACTTCTGTTGGAGGAATAGCACTTTTTTCCATTTTCTGCAACGGATTATACATCGTATTATTAGCTCCTAAAGGTTTATAAAAATTCTCAAAACTTAAAACATCAATTTTCTTGGCCGTAGTTCTCTCCAGATAATCCTTAAGAATCATAAAAGTAAAATCACTGTATTTATACTCTTTTTTAAGAGATAACTTACTGTCAACAATCATTTTCATAATCGTGTCATGATAATCATTCCTGATATACAGGCTATCCGCTACTTGTTTCGAAAACTGTTCATCTGCTGTTTTTCTATAGTATCTTTCCAATGGAATTCCTGCTTTATCAATCGTTTCCTTATAAAATGGAATCCAAGCTATCAGTCCGGCGTAATGGGAAAGTAATTCCTTAAAATGAATATCTTGTTTGTCAGAATTATTAAAAATAGGCAGCATAGTCCCCAATGTGGTTTCCATTGTTATTTTTTGCTGATCGTATTGTTGCATAACATTTGGCAGGGTCGAAAGGATTTTTGTTAATGACGCCACATCATAAACGGTCGCATCTGTAACTTTCACAGTTGAATCATAGGTATAATAGCCAAAAGATTTTTGGTAAATCACCTTCCCTTTTCTCGCTACAAGAACCTGAATACCAGGAGTCATTTTCCCAGAGATTGCTTTTTGCGCAAGAACATCAATTTGCGACAATTTTGTAGAATTCATCCCGACATTTTCCGGAGCTGTAAAACCCAATCGGTTTAATTTTTCAGTCGATAATCCATCGTTAACCTTGAAATTATCATTGATTGAAACAGGTAATTTCCCTTTGGAATTAATGGCTCCGAAGATTAGTTCTGCAGCAACTTCCTGAGAAATATTACTATTTTGATAGGACACGATCAAACCTTCTATATCATCAAAACTGGAAATTGGCAACAACGAATAAGGCTTTGCAAACACATCCAGAATTACATTGTTGTTTTTTGCTATTTCTTGTAACCAAAACAACTCAGTTTGTGTAAAATCATGATTTTTCCAAGCTTTGTCTGATTTATGAAAGCCAACAATTACCGTACTAAATTCTTTTAATTTCAAATTCAGACTATCAATAGTCGGGGCTGAAACTTCTGAAATCTCAGTGTATTTTTTTAAAGTGGCAATAAAAGAACTGTTGTCATCATCACCTAATTTCACATACGCAATTTTGTTATTCGCCAGATTTTTTATTGGCAGAATTTCATTTTTATTTTTTAAAACAGTCGTCGCATTTTCAAACAATTGGTACTGTAAAGCATCATTTTCCTTCGGATTTATATCATTATATAAATTTTCTATGACAACAGGTTTGTACTTGTTCAATCCAGCCTTAAATTTATAATGCAAAATTTTCTTTACAGAAAGAGCTAGACGTTCTTCTGGTATAAAACCATTTTCGTAAGCCTGACATATTTTGTCAATTGCCAAGGGAACATTTTCGGCAAAAAGTAAAATATCATTTCCCGCAAGAAAGGCTTCTAAATCAACATCTCCAGGCTTTTTAAAATTACTGACACCTTTCATATTTAAAGCATCAGTAAAAATTAAACCGTCAAATCCTAAATCCCTTTGAAGCAGATTGGTAACCACACTATAAGATAATGATGAAGGATAATTTTCTCTCAATTCTAAACTGGGAACATTAAGATGGCCAACCATTACAGATACCAATCCCTCGTCAAACATTCTTTTGTAAGGATATAATTCGACCATGTCAATATGTTCTTTAGAATAATTGACTGTTGGTAAGGAATGATGGGAATCTGTAGAAGTATTACCATGACCGGGAAAATGCTTTCCTGTAGAAAAAACACCTTGATTTTGAACACCAGTCATCAAAGCGATAGCCTTATCAGCAACTGTTACTTTATTTTCTCCAAAAGAACGATTACCAATAATAGGGTTTTTAGGATTGGTATTAATATCTAAAACAGGTGCGAAATTAAAATGAATACCCATTCGCTTACTTTCCTTACCCATTTTTTCTCCTACCTTTTCTATCAGTTTTAGGTCCTGAATAGCCCCTAGAGTCATATTCCAAGGATAACGATAGGTAGAATCAAGTCGCATGCTTAATCCCCACTCTGCGTCAATACCAACAAATAGGGGAACTTTTGATTTAGCTTGATAGCGATTGGTCAGCTGAGCCTGACGCAATGGTCCGCCTTGGAAAAAGATAACTCCCCCAATTTTATAATCCTTTATTAATTTATCGATTGCATTAATGTGCACAGTATCTTTATTCGAATAAGCAGCAACCATAAAAAGTTGTCCCGCTTTCTCTTCAAAAGTCATTTGCTTATAAATGCTGTCTACCCAATGAGTTTCAGCATAGCTATCTTTGAAAAAAACTTTCCTTTCTGATTTTAAGTGAGGAACATAAATATCTTCATTTTCGGAAATAGCAGGTTTTGCAAAAGGAAGATTTTTTTTATTCTTAGTACTTCCACAATTGGTAACCAAAAATAACATGGTTATGAAGAAACCAATCCTGATAAAGAAAATTTTCATGGAATTATTTTATTTTAGAAAAAACGACTATGCCAGCTGTCACCAGCCGGAACTTCCCAAGATTCGTTAAATTCTTCGATATTATTAACCAAATTATTAAAAACAATTGTGTTTTCAGTAACGGCTTTATCTTTTACCATTTTTTTAAAATCAACCAATGGTTTGTGGGCAATATGTTCTCCTAATTTAAAGGTAACATTCATTTTATCCAGTAAATCAACACCATATTTTTGTTCTAAACTTTGGATAAACTCTACAGATGAATCAATAGAGCAACCTGTAGCTGCCTGAACATCCTGATTTACAGCAATTATTATGAATCTGTTGTATTTTAATTGGTACCCCGATTCTAAACCAGTACCATGCGCGGCCCAATCTTGAAGAAAAGCCTGTAAAGCTGTTTCTATTTCAGCGAATTCTTCATCAGAAAATTTTCTGTTTGACTGATAAATCCAAATTCTGGATTCTCCTGGTAAATTTTCAAATGGAACGTACATGATTTTGTGTTTTTTAATTATATAAATAGAATTGTGAATCTCAAATTAAACGAACGAATTATTTCTTTTCTATTTTGGAGATTACTTTGTAATATCTAAAATCCTTAGATTTAATATCATAAAATTCCTGTTCAAAATAAGCTATCGAAATTTTGTCATTTTTCTTTAGAAGGTTTTCTGTAATCAAATTTGAATTCTCAAAGAAGCTTAAAAATAAAAACGAATGCGTTCTCCCTAAGTTGTCTTTTACAATTAAACTTATAAACTGATCGTTCTTTTGTTCAATCACCTGTCCTTCAATAATTAAGTCAGACGAACCCATAGTTGCATCCTCATCATCTGAAAATTCATTGTTAGAACTTTTCCCTATAGCAAGAATCAATTCAGGACAATGATCTAACATTTTTATGGCTACCTTTTCTCCTAAGTCCTTCATATCTGAACGACTACTAAAATCTAATTTCTGAATTTTATCGTATTCTTCTTTATGTTGAGAATAACTTTTTACGATACATAATCCAAATTCATCTTGCAATTTATCAGCAGCTATGGCTTCAAAATTAATCTTTTTTGCATGTACACATTCACAAGATTCTTTGGCAATTGTATTTATAAAATCCTGTGAGTAACAAACCGAAGTAAAAACAACAAAAACAAAAATTATTAATTTTTTCATTCTACAAGTCTTGGGCATTAGCAATTAATTCAGCTATATCCATAACTTTTACATCTCCTTCTTTTTCTTTATTTTTAATACCGTCGGTCATCATTGTATTGCAAAAAGGACAGCCCGCTGCAATGATATCTGGTTTTGTTTCTAATGCATCTTCAGTTCTTTCAACATTAATTTCCTTATTTCCAGGCTCCGCATCTTTAAACATTTGGGCACCACCGGCACCACAACACAATCCATTTGCACGGGAACGTTTCATTTCAACGAGTTCGACATCCAGTTTTTGAATCAAATCCCTCGGAGCTTCATAAACATTATTAGCTCTTCCTAAATAGCACGGATCATGAAAAGTAATTCTTTTTCCTTTAAATTGACCTCCTTCAATGGTTAATCTTCCACCGTCTAATAACGATTTTAGAAACTCTGTATGATGTAAAACTTCATATTTCCCACCCAATTCAGGATACTCATTTTTCAAAGTATTAAAACAGTGTGGACAAGCAGTTACAATCTTTTTTACCTCATATGCATTCAAGACTTCAATATTTGTCATGGCTTGCATTTGAAACAAAAATTCATTTCCAGCCCTTTTTGCCGGATCTCCAGTACAACTCTCTTCAGTACCGAGAACAGCAAAAGAAACATTGGCACGATTTAGAATTCGCACAAATGCTTTTGTTATCTTCTTTGCTCTATCATCAAAACTTCCTGCGCAACCTACCCAAAATAAAACTTCTGGTTGCTTTCCTTGGGCCAGCATTTCTGCCATTGTTGGCACTATCAAACTTTCTGACATTTCTTTTTGTTTAATCGTTGATTTGTTTATTTGTTGAATAGGTAATTCGCTTAATAGTTGATTTGTAAATCGGTTAAACAAATAACCAAATCAACGATTAAACAACTATTCATTTTTCCAGTTCAGCCTGTCTTGCTGACTGTATTGCCATGGTGCGCCATTATTTTCAATATTGGTCATCATAGCATTTATAGGCATTGGAGCTGCACTTTGTTCCATTACCAAATAGCGTCGCATATCCATAATAATGGAAAGTGGGCTAATATTTACAGGACATTCTTCTACACAAGCATTACAAGATGTACATGCCCATAGCTCTTCCGGACTAATATAATCGTTCAATAAGGTTTTATTATCTGGAACAAAAACACCTTTATTAGCGTCAATATTCTTACCTACTTCTTCTAATCTGTCCCTTGTATCCATCATGATTTTTCGTGGAGACAATTTCTTACCCGTTATATTGGCTGGACATGAGGACGTACAGCGACCACATTCCGTACATGTGTATGCATTCATTAACTGCACCCAATTTAAATCCTGAACATCACTTGCTCCAAACTTAGCAGGCACATCATTTTCACCAACAGGTGCTGCAGCAAAAGGATCGGCATTAGGATCCATCATCATCTTAACCTCATTAGTAACCGATGCTAAATTATCAAATTGCCCTTGAGGATTTAAATTAGCAAAATATGTGTTTGGAAATGCCAATAGGATGTGGAGGTGTTTTGAAAAATACAAATAGTTCATAAATACCATTATCCCAACAATATGCAACCACCAAAACAGTTCTGAAAGCAACATCACTAATTCATTGGAAACACCATTAAAAACTGGCTCAATAAATTGGCTAACAGGAAAAGATCCTGCCTTTATAAAATGGGAAAAACCTCCAGGAACATTTTGCAAATGCAAATCAGAAGCATTCATAAGTAAAAACAAAGTCATTAAAACAACTTCAAAATACAATATGTAATTGGCATCTTTCTTTGGGTATCCATTCAAATCCGGACTTATAAACCGTTTCAATCGAATAATATTTCGTCTGGTCCAAAAAGTAATTACAGCTACCAAAACTAAAAGAGCCAATATTTCAAAAGAAGCTATCAAAACATTGTAAAATGTTCCTAAGAATGCAAAAACTCTATGTGTACCAAACAAACCATCTATAATAATTTCCAATAACTCAATATTGATAATTATAAACCCAGCATAAACGATAATATGCAGTACTCCCGCAAGAGGCCTTTTGACCATTTTAGATTGTCCCAAGGCAATCATAGCCATATTATTCCAACGGGCTTTTGGATTATCCTTTCGATTTACATCTGTCCCCAGATTTATATTTCTGATTATTTTTTTTATGTTTCCATAAAAATAACCAAATCCAAGAATCAATAGTATGGCAAATAATATATTATCTAAATAGCTCATAGTTGCTAATTTTTAACTTGTGAAATTGAGTCAGTTACTGGGGCCACGTAAGGTTTGTTTTTCTTTCCAAAAAGAGAAACATTTACATATCTAGTCGGGTGAAGTCTAACATCTTCCAACAACAATTCCATTTCTTTTGTTGCATCTTTTATATTTTCATATAAGGCTTCATCTTTTAGTAATTTACCCGTTGAACCTTTCCCTGCTTGCAAGTCGGCCATAATACCATCGACTTTGGTCAAAGTCGCATTTAGATTTTTTACCGTTTTTCCTAAATCAGCTTTACTTAGTGAATCAGATATTTTTGAAAAATCACCTGACACCTTATTAAAGTTGGAAACAACTCCATTAATTTGTCCCCTATTATCATCTAAAAGTTGATTTACACCTACTGTAGCCTTATGAAACTGAACCATAGTTTTACTCAACTCGGCTAAACTAACTTTTAAATCGTCTTGCGTTTTCTTATCCAAAACATTATTCAAGCCCGATAATAAATCATCTACATTAAGCATTACTTTTTCTAACTTCTTTTGAATAGGTTCTAACTGTTTACCAACAGTCGACATTAGGCCTAATTTCACATCTCCTTTGAGGGTTTGGCCATCAACCGCAAGGGTTTTATCATTAAAATTAGGATAAATTGCAATTTGTCTGCCTCCGATAATACCAGGTTCATAAATAGAGGCTATGCTGCTTTTAGAAATAGGAAAATCTGTTTTTAATTGTAATTCAACAGTTAATTTTCCTGTATTTTGATTTATGGTAATACTGGTTACTTTTCCAATTTCTAATCCGTTTAAGGTAACCGGTGCTGAAGCTGCCAGACCTTCAACATTATCATATTCAACGTAATATGTTTTGTAATTTGTAAAAAGATCTTTCCCTTTTAAAAAACTATAGCCCCAAATGAAGAGTAAAATAGAGGCAATTACTAATATGGCTGTTTTGATTTCTCTTGTTATTTTCAAAATTTAAGTATTTTTTACAAAATTAATATAAAATAATTGAATTAGCATTTATTATTTAAGCGCTTCCTGAATACTGATCTTTTCACCATTTTTAAACGCAATTAAAAAGGCAGAATCAAATCCTTTTCCTTTTGCTTCCTGCAATTGTTTTTTAGCCTCATCATAATCCGAAGTTTCACCATACATATACCTATATAGCTTATTATCAAAAGACATTGAAATAGAATTTAACCCTTTAAAATTTCGAGGTTCTAACGCTAGTTTTTTTGCACTTGTAGAAAGTTGTACTTTATATAAAACCCCTTTAGTGTTATTTCCTGTTTCGGTTTTCTTTAATTCGGAAGAATTTATTATCCCCTTGGGTTTTGCGGGAGTAGCTGTATCTTTTACTACTTTTTCGATAACTTTATTAACAGGTCTGCTTTCATTATTTTCTGATTCACCGCTTCCGAAATACTCATTTTTATAACTAATAATCGCATCCGCAATTGCTCTGGCAATTTCATTTTGCCCTTCTTCTGAATTCAAAGTATTACCTTCCGTTGGATTAGAGATAAATCCCATTTCTACAAGTACTCTAGGCATATAAGCTTTGTGAAGCACCATAAAAGGAGCCTGCTTCACTCCTCCTTGTCTTAATTTTTTTCCCAAAAAACCAAAAGATTCTTCAATCTTACTAGCCAATGAAATACTATTCTCAAGATATTCCTCTTGCATCAGGGTCATTCCAATCATTGTCTCGGGAGAGTTCGGATCAAAACCCTCGTATTTTTGCTTATAATCCTTTTCTAAAGTAATTACAGAGTTCTCCTTTTTTGCAGCTTCGAGGTTAGAAGCAATTTTATTCATACCCATCACGTAGGTTTCGGTACCATCGGCGGCGGTATTTTTATTGGCGTTACAGTGAATAGACACAAAAATATTGGCATCTGCCCTATTGGCTATATCCGCTCTTTCTATTAAATCAATAAAAACATCGGTTTTTCGGGTGTAAATTACATCTACTTTAGGATAGGCTTCCAGTAGTTTTCCAACTTTCAAAACCACAGCTAATGCAATGTTTTTTTCAACGCGTCCACTATATACTGCTCCAAAATCATGAGCTCCATGGCCTGCATCTAAAGTAACTTTAAAATTATCGGACTGACTATAAGTACATAAGGAAATTATAGTAAGGAAAAAAGTAAAAACTACTTTAATTTTGTTGGTAAAAGACATAAATCTAAAAGTTAATTTTAATTAAAACACTTCGGTTATAAATTTTTTATTTGACTATTTTTGACAAAAAATTATATGTAAGTTTGACACGTCAAAAAACAAGCCATAATTTTACAAAAATAGTATTTAAACCTTTGCGTACAAACTTATTTAATATCGTTTTATTATCAATTTTCCTAACAATAGGATACGGTAATTTATATTCACAAGATATAACAAAAAAAAAGACCGTTATACCTGTAAAAGAACAAAAAGAAAGAAATAACATCATTATTGATACTTTAGGAAAGTCTGCCAATCTTACAAAAAAAGATTCCGATACTATAAAAAAGGACAGTGTAAAAGTTCTAAAAACCTTTCTGGATGGCAAGGTAAAATACAAAGCCGCCAATTATGCCAAAATAGATCAAAAGAAAAAACTCATTACCCTATACGATAAGGCCGAATTATACTACCAAGATATAGAATTGAAATCTGGTATTATAGTTATGGATTATGAAAAAAACGAAGTGTATGCAGGTCGAATTAAGGATTCAACTGGAGCCTATACCCAATTTCCAAATTTCAAACAAGGAACAAATGTAGTTGAACCTGATTCCATTCGTTTCAATTTTAAAACAAAAAAAGCATTGATTTGGAATTCAAGATCTGATCAGGGCGAGTTTAAAATAAAAGCTTCTGTAACCCGAAAAGAAAATGATTCCGTTTATTTTTTGAAAGGAGCCCGATTTACTACTTCTAAAGATATTGACAATCCGGAATATTATTTCCAAACGAACAAAGTAAAATTTATTCCCGGAAAGAAAGTTGTTACAGGCTTAACTAATATGGTTATCGCTGATGTTCCTACTCCTTTGGCTTTACCGTTTGCTTTTTTCCCAATGACTAAGGAAACCAGCGTATCCGGAATACTTTTGCCTAGTTATAATGACTCTAATACCAGAGGTTTTTCATTACAAAATGGAGGTTATTATTTTGCCATTTCTGACAATTATGATTTAACAGTTCTCGGAGATTACTATACCAATGGAAGTTACGGAATGCGCTTTGAGTCCAATTATGCACAACGATATAGGTACCGTGGTAATGTAAATTTTAGATTTGAAAATTTAATTACAAGCGAAAGAGGTTATCCTGATTATTCGAAACAAACCATATATAATATTCAATGGTCTCATTCGAAGGACTCCAAAGCAAGTCCTAATTCAAGTTTTTCAGCCTCTGTGAATCTTGGTAGCAGTAAGTATTATAAGCAATCCATTAATCAAAATAATATTGGTTCAAACCTTAATAACACCCTAAGCTCTTCTGTTTCTTACAGTAAAACCTTCAATACATTTGTACCCTCCAGAATGTCTTTAACAGCAACACATTCTCAAAACACACAGACTGAAGAGATTAATATGACATTGCCAACGTTACAATTTAGCGCAGATCGTATCTATCCTTTTGTTGGTAAAGACGGCGCCAAAAAAGGTATTTTTAAGAATATTAACCTTCAATATGACTTAAGCGGTAAAAACAGTATCACCACAACAGATTCATTATTCTTTAAACCTCAAATGTTTAATGATGCTAAAATAGGTGTTCAACATAGTATCCCTTTAAGTACCAATTTTAAAATATTCAAATATTTCAGTGCTTCAAGCTCCTTAAATTATAAAGAAGTATGGTATACAAAAACCATACAAAGAGGTTATGATGCCAGTCAAAGTAAAGTTATTGATACAGATGTAAAAGGTTTTGATGCCTATAGAACTTATTCTTTTGCTTCCAGTTTAGGAACCACTATTTATGGAACTTTTAACTTTGGTGACGATAAGAAAATAAAATCCATACGCCATGTCATGCGTCCCTCAGTATCCTATGGTTATACACCAAGTTATGAAAAGTACTATGATACTTACGCTACTGATGCCAGCGGTACTATGACAAAACAGTATACACGATTTGAAGGCGGAATTTATGGTGCTCCAGGACTAACAAATTCAAATAATTTAGGATTCGATTTAAGCAATACTTTTGAAGCAAAAGTAACCGACAAGGACAGTACTAAAACAGATCCAAAAAAGGTAATGCTACTCAACAATTTAAACTTGTCAACCAGTTACAACCTTGATGCCGACGGTAAGACTTCATTGGCTTGGTCACCAGTGAGAGTGAGTGGAGGTACTCAATTATTTGAAAATAAAATGAATGTCAATTTTGGTGCAACATTAGACCCTTATGCTATTGACAATTCGGGCAGCAGGATAAATGTATACAACATTAATAATGGAGGAAGTCTGTTTCGAATGACCAGTGCCAATATGACTTTAAATTATTCTATTGCCAGTAAAGAAAAAGATGTAAAGAAGGATAAGAATAAACAAAGTCTAAGAAATGGTGGTCGTGAAGATGACTTATTTGGTACAAATACCGATTTGAGTGATCCACGTAATAGTCAATTTGGAGATAGTGAAGATGAAGGTGAAGATGTTGTTTCTGAATTTTTTCAATCTAAATTGCCTTGGGATATGACTTTTGCTTATTCATTAACCTATGGTAATAATAATAGAGAAAAGGAAATAATAGGAAACTCCATAATGGTTTCAGCTAATGCAGATTTAACGCCTAAATGGAAAGCCGGTGTATCCACAGGTTATGATTTTGTCCAAAATGGAGTTACATTTACTCAACTCCGCTTTGAAAGAGACTTACTAAGCTGGAGAATGGATTTTAACTGGACGCCTTTTGGAGAGAATGCTAATTGGGGATTCTTTATTGGAATAAAATCCGGAGCTCTAAGTGATATCAAATGGAATGAACGAAGTACTAGTAATAGATAATCTATAATTTTATGAAAAAAATAATTTTTACAGAAAATGCGCCAGCACCAATAGGCCCTTACAACCAGGCTGTATTGAAAGGAAACACACTTTATACTTCAGGCCAAATCGCAATAAATCCAGCGACCGGAGCATTAGTCTTAGACACTATTGAGGCGGAAACAGAGCAAGTGATGCAAAACATGAAAGCTGTATTGGAAGCTGCAGGAATGACCTTCGAAAACGTAGTGAAAACAACTATTTTCATTATGAACATGAATGATTTCGGAAGCATCAACAGTATTTACGGTTCCTATTTTAACGAAAAAACCGCTCCAGCACGTGAAACGGTTCAAGTGGCATGTTTGCCAAAAAATGTAAATGTCGAAATTTCTATGGTTGCAATGCTATAGCATTCAGTAATAATTGTGCCGTTGCTTCATTAGTCGCCAATGGCACATTATGAACATCACAAACACGGATAAGCATATTAATGTCCGCTTCATGAGGATGACTCGATAATGGGTCCTTAAAAAAGAAAACCATTTGAGTTTTTCCTTCAGCAACCCTACCTGCAATCTGGGCATCACCTCCCAAAGGTCCAGAAAGCATTCTTTTTGTTTTAAAGCCTGCATCTTCTGCTTTCCCTCCTGTTGTTCCGGTTGCAATAAGTTTTATCTTTTCCTCTTGTAAAAGGGCCCTGTTTTTAATTAAAAAATTAACCAGGTCAACTTTTTTACCATCATGGGCAATAATAGCAATTTCCATAAATTATTTATTAGCTACGTGGTAAGCAATAAGTCCGTCAATTGGTCTTCTAAGAACATTTCCTAACTTCATTTCATACTTTTCAAAAGTGGTCTGCAATTCTTCTTTTAGATAAAAAGCAATAGAACCCACAAAATGCACAGGAACTTCTTTACAATTGTCATATTGTCTTATGTAGTTTTTTACAAAAGATTTCATTCCTTTAAAGATAATTTTTTTGCAAAAATCTTCTTCTTTATGTTGGATTAAAAACTTCGCAAATGTAGCTAAGTAAGCATTCGGATTTGGTTCTTTATATAATTTACTTTTAATAAAATCCGGATCTAAATTATATTCTTTTTCGAATTCCACAGCCAGATGTTTTGGCATTTTATTAAAATAATATTTTCGGATTAGTTCTTTTCCAAAAACATTTCCGCTACAATCATCCATAACGATATAACCTAATGATTGTACTTTTTGATGCAATTCTTTACCGTCAAAATAGCTACAGTTAGAACCTGTACCCAAAATACTTACAATCGCTTCTTCGCCTTTAGGGGTAGTAGCAAATACTGCCGCATAAGTGTCTTCGTGTACAGAAATTATTGCATTCGGAAAATAATTTTGAAAAGCCTGAGACAATGCAATCTGCATTCTTGCTGTTCCACAACCTGCTCCATAAAAGAATAGATGCGTAGCATTTTTTTTATTTTGCGAGATATCAAAACGATCGTTTATTCGCTCTATAATTTCATCTCCTTCAAGTATCTCAGGATTTAACCCTAAGGTTTGAGTTGTAAATAATACTTTCCCATTTTCATCTATCGCAATCCAATCGGCTTTGGTAGAACCACTATCAACTATTAATTTCATTTTTTTTTGGTTTTTGGTTTTTGGTTTTACTTTATATTTACCCAAACATTAAGTGTTTTTTACACACTTATAGAGTAGATAAAATAACAAAATCCCGTTATTGTTTAAATAACGGGATTTTCTAAATCTAAGTGAATTATTTTAAACCCGCGATATGCACAGATAAATCAATCAATTTGCTTGAATATCCATACTCATTATCGTACCAAGAAATGATTTTGAAGAAAGAAGAATTCAAACCAATACCTGCATTTGCATCAACAATTGATGTTCTTGAATCAGAAACAAAATCTTGAGAAACAACTAGATCTTCAGTATATCCTAAGATTCCTTTCATTGTAGTTTCAGAAGCTAATTTTAAAGCAGCCATAATTTCAGCATAAGAAGTTTCTTTAGCTAATTTCACTGTTAAATCAACAACAGATACGTCTACAGTTGGAACACGCATTGACATACCAGTCAATTTTCCATTTAATTCAGGAATTACTTGACCTACAGCTTTTGCAGCACCAGTAGATGAAGGTATAATGTTTACTGAAGCAGCGCGACCACCTCTCCAATCTTTTCTAGATGGACCATCACAAGTCATCTGAGTTGAAGTTGTAGCGTGTACAGTAGTCATCAATCCTTCAACAATTCCAAAATTATCATTAATAACTTTAGCTAATGGAGCTAAACAGTTTGTTGTACAAGAAGCATTAGAAACAACTTTATCAGTTGCTAAAGCTTTTGTATGGTTAACTCCCATAACAAACATTGGAGCATCCGCAGATGGAGCCGAAATGATTACTTTTTTTGCTCCTCCTGTAATATGCGCACTAGCAGTCTCAACAGTAGTAAAGAAACCAGTACATTCAGCAACAACATCAACATCAACTTCATTCCATTTTAAATCAGCTGGATTTCTTTCAGCAGTTACACGTATTAATTTACCATTGATATACAATTGACCATCTTTTACTTCAACTGTTCCATTAAAACGACCGTGAACAGAATCGTATTTTAATAAGTAAGCCAAGTGCTCAACATCTAACAAATCATTAATTGCAACAACTTCTACATTATCTCTATTGAAAGATTCTCTGAAAACAATTCTTCCAATTCTTCCAAAACCGTTTATTCCTAACTTTACTTTTGACATTTTAATTTAATTTTAGTTTTTATTTAATTTATTTTAGTTTGATGCATCCAGTTTATGGTTCTCACAACATCAAACCTTAAACCTTAAACACTTTTTTATATTGACATAATATCAGAAACCCTTAATAATTCTTTGTCAATTTCTGTATGTCCTTTAATGGCTTGTTCCAAAGGTGTTAAAACTATTTTATCGTTTAACAAACCAGCCATATAATTAGTTTTTCCTTCTAATATTGTTTCAACAGCTTTAACTCCTAATCTGCTTGCTAAAACTCTGTCGAAACAAGATGGAGCACCACCACGTTGCATATGACCTAGAACCGAAACTCTTACATCATATTCTGGAAAATTAGATTCAACGTAATCCTTCAGTTCAAATACATTTTTACCTGTTTTATCCCCTTCAGCAATAACTACGATACTGGATGATTTCCCTGCAACTTTACTTTTCTTAAGTGAGTCTAATAATCTATCCAATCCTAAATCTTCTTCAGGTATCAAAATTTCTTCCGCTCCTGCCCCTATTCCGGCATTTAGAGCAATGTGTCCCGCATCACGTCCCATTACTTCAATAAGAAATAGTCTGTTATGTGAACTCGCCGTATCACGAATTTTATCGATTACATCGACAACAGTGTTAAGAGCCGTATCGTATCCTAAAGTGTGACTTGTTCCAAAAATATCATTATCAATAGTTCCTGGAATTCCAATTACTGGAAAATCAAACTCTGTATTAAAAATCAAGGCTCCGGTAAAACTTCCGTCTCCACCAATTACAACTAATGCATCAATTCCAGCATTAATTAAATTTTGATGTGCGATTTTCCGACCTTCCGGCGTTCTAAAATCTGCAGAACGGGCTGACTTAAGAATCGTCCCTCCTTTATTAATAATGTTATTTACACTACGAGGCCCCATTTCCTTGAAGTCACCTTCAATCATACCTTGGTATCCTCTATAAATTCCTACACATCCTATATTATGAAAGGCACATGTTCGAACAACTGATCGTATAGCGGCATTCATTCCTGGTGAATCTCCACCAGATGTTAGAACCCCTATTTTTTTTATTGTTTTTGACATTATTTAAGTATTAAAGTGTAAATTTAGCAAACATCCCGCACTTTTAAAGCTATGTTTTTAATAAATTAATAAATTAGCTCAAATTCAAACGTTTTCGTTAATAAGTTTTCGGAAAAGTCAAAAAAAAACATATTTTTTTCATAAAAAACAATTATTTAGTTATAATTTGATAATTAACAATTTTTATGAAATAAAAATTAAAATTTAACAATTACCAACTACTATCTAAAGCAATTAAAATGTTGCCGGCAATAATTCTAAAAAAGGAAGTAAATTTAATAAATAATGAAGCTGTCTATAGTTAATTTTTCGCTATTAAAACGATAAATATCTAAAAACAAGCATGATAAAGCAATCCAAGCTAAATTGTTTGAATAAAAAAACTTAAATAAAAAGATGCCATTACTCTTCTTCAGGAATAACCGCTTCCTGGTTCTTTTTAGGAGTTTCTTCCTTAGATTTTTTGGAATTAGAAAAATTAATATACTCTGGAGACATATAGGAATCCTCATCAATATATTCTGTATTGGTAGCCCTTTCTAATTTATGATTTTTAAAAATTTTATTTACTAATTCCTTAAAAGTATCAAAATCGACCTCATAAGAAACCCCTACACCTTGCGTATACCCTATTCCTTGTCCTATATAATTAATGTCATTTTCCTTATTGAAAAGACGTAAATTCATACTCCCATCATCATTAACTCTGTACAAAACTTCGACGTCACCAACAATTGCTGATTCATTAATTCCTCCAAAAGGAACTCCCACTTTCCCATTAATAGTAAACCTTTCATTTATTTTTGATGAAATTGTTGCGACAAATCTTCCATCAGTTTCCTTCCCTAATCTTCTGTCTGCTCCAACAACATTGATTCCAACTTTAAACTTATCGTCCTCAGACTGTATAATATCACCTAATAAACCCGTAGCGGTTTCAAATAAACTTCCTGATAAATCCGATTGGCTAACACCTTCTGAACTTAAAAATCCTCCCGAAGACAAAAGATACAAAGCTTGGGTTTGTCGAACATCCTTGTCATTCAACTTATATTGAATTTCCGATTTTAGTACATTACTAACGGTTGGAAACTCAATATTAAAATCAGGATCAGGACTCATTAAATCGCCTCTAAGTCCTATTACAACTTCAACAGGTACTTTTCTGTTAAAAGATGAGTTTTCCAGCAACACTGCAGGGTTTGCCGTAGTTTTATAGACTGCCTCCAAATTTAACTGTGCTCTCATAGGATTGCCTTCCCAAGAAATAGATCCTCCTTTTTTGACTGCAAATTTTTTATCGAAAAGTCCTCCGTATTTAAAATTATAAGTTCCTTCATAGGCTTGGAAATCCCCCCACATATTAAACTTACCCAAGGTATTGATTTTAAACAAAAGAGACCCAAATCCTTTTCCTTTCATACCGTGTCCTGTACTTCGATCCAAAATCACTTCGACTTCCGCATCAGGGGTAATATCAAAATCAAACTCTAATTCAAGCCCATTATAATTTCTGGTATTTTCAACAATACCATACTTTAAATTGTATTTTTCTTTGGGTGTTACAAAATGAATAAAACTACTCTCAGCTACACTCTCAGCATAATTAATTGGAATTTTTATAGCAGTACCTTTCTCAGATTTTGCTGCCACTTTAATAAACAAGCCTTCGGTTGGCCCCTTTATAGTCGCAAAACCATTAATAAATGCCGTCCCAAAATAAGCTGCATCTTCACTGTCTTTTGTATCTAATGCAAGAAATCTTTTTGAACTTACTGTTAAATCCAATTTCCAATCCCCAAAATTATTATGTTCAATATTTCCGTTCAAAATTCCTTTTGTTCCAAATTTTGTATCGGTCAACGAGTTATTTCTAAACAAGAATTTTTCGTCAGTCAAATCGACTATTGTCCTATTCGCTAATTCATAATCTACATTAAGATAAGGAATTTCCATCCCTGCATCTTCTAAATAAAGACGTCCATTAATTTGAGGCTTGTTAAGGTTCCCATCAACCGTTGCATTACCCGACACTACCCCTCTGATATTTGAAAGAACTTCACCTCCAAGAGGCTCTAATGTTGCTAAATTAAATTTGTCCAATTTTAATCTTAAATCCAGAAATGTTTCTTTATTGAAGATATCAAAACTACCTTCAACATTGAATGATTCGAAGTTCTCATTCTCCAATGTTGAATTTATGGCAAACTTTCTCAAATTCTCGTCCCCTTCAATATTTAAATCTAAAGTCCCTAAATCAACATTATTTAAATTCAAACGATCGATTACTATTGAAGCCGTAGGTTGAAAAACAGCTTTATTCTGTTTAAAACTGACATCTCCATTTATATTCCCTTTAAATACGAATTTGTTGTTTTCTGGTGTAATTTTATTTAAATCAACATCTTTAAAACTTAATTTCAAATCTTTATAGCTCGCACCTTTAAAGACTCCCCATAGACTTATCTGCTGATCTTCATGAGACAATATAATATCATCAAAAGTGAAATTCTTAAACTCTTTATCAAAGACTACCTGATTATTTGGAGTATCGTTTTCATTTAAAAACCATAAATAATCCTTAAACTTTAATTCCGATTTACTAATCCCAATGACATTATTTTTGTCTTTATTAATCGTATGATATAAATTTAAATTATAATAATCTTCGCCTTTCTTACCACCTTTAAATTCTGAACGAAAGAATAAAGTATCTTTCATAGTCACATTTATCAAACTAAAATCCCGTATTTTATAATACTTCGTTTTAATACTATCTAATTCTATATAAGCATTATAAAGGGGGTTTTTATTATCAATGGACACTCTAATATTATCAAATGTGTTTTTTGATGCAATAATCTGTGGTGAATTGAAATTGAATTTAAATTCATTATTGTCAGAGCTCAAATTCCCTTTTACAATAGTGTTTGAACCGATTGAAATTTCAGGATATAGTATCTCAATAATTTTACTGTAAATAGTAAAATCAAACTTCAAAAACTGTCCCTTCTTAACTTTATGGGGTTTAAAATTGGTGTAGAGACTCCCTAAAGAATTCCTTATTAACTTATTCAATTGATTAAATTGGTACTTCCCTACAATTTTTCCCTCAACAATATCAGGAGAATTGACAGTTATTGTACGCAACATATCTTTGTCAAAACTGGAATTGATTGCGAAATCATCAAAAAAATAAGTTGATTTTGTGTTTTGATAAGTCGTTTCTTTAATAAAAACATTCCCTTGAAGGTTTTCAATCGTGTTCCCAGATACCTGAACAACTACATCGCCTTTGAAAACAGAAGTACTGTCTTTTACAAACTTTAACTTTTTTAAATCCGCATTTGCGATATTAATATGAAAATCAAATCTGTTATCTTTCTTACTGAAATCAACCAAACCATCAAAAGTCATATCCAGATTGGGATCAGTAACCGAAACCTGACCTTTATAAATTGGCATTTTAAAATTACCGTTCAAGACCACATTTTGATAAGAATATTTTTTGTAATCAATTTGATTAACATCTCCTTTTACGGCTGTATTCAAATATTTTTCAGAAAACCCAACTCCATCAACATCTAAATTTAAACTTACTTTTCCCAGATCTTTGTTATCCAAAAAATTGCCAATATCAAAATTCCCTAAAATTACATTTCCTTTATAAGAAGCCTTGTCTATAAATTCCATGTTATTCATCAGAAATTTTGATTGTACAGCACCTAAGGCAGTAGTCATTTTAAAATCGGCATTGACGGAAGCTACCGTGATTTGGGAATTTCCAACTAAAGTAATTAGTCCTAATTTTTTAAGAGAAGCAGGCAGTTTTTTTCCAAGAACATTTGGAAGTAAAGCAACTAAATTATCATAACTGGTAGATAGCTTTTCAAAATCCCCGTCCATGTAGAATTTTTGGTCATGATTACCAAAAAGATTTTTGAAGTGTATAGCTCCTCTTATTTGAGATTTTTTTGCATCGCTCAATCTCAATTTGGTAAGTCTCAAATTATTTAAAGGCCCTTTTATAATGGCCCTTAAATAGAAAAGTTGGTTCCTTCCCAATTCATTATAAAAACAACGAACATCATTAGACGATAATTTGGAAGACTCTAAATTAATATCAAACTTTACTTTATCTGTAAAGTCAGAAAAATCTTCAATTTTATAATTTAAGGACACTGTCCCTTTTATTTTTGATTCTTTGGTGACCAGATCTAATTTCTCTAATTTTATTTGTTTTTTAGTATAGCTGAATATCGAGCTAAGATTGGTCACATATATTCCCCTATTATCTAAAAAAGACATTTTATGAATGATTGTATTCACATTTGGTCCATAAATCTTAAAATTGGAAATATGTGTATTTAGTTTAGAGAAATCAACATCCTTTGGAACCTTCCTATTTTCATCAGTCAAAATAAAATGTCCATTGGTAACATACGCCTCCTCAGCTGTTAGAAAAAACGGCTTTTTTGAAGGTTCTTTAGAAGTACCAAAAGCATCTATGAATTTATCTAAATTAGTATCTTTCTCATTTTTGTAGGTTTTCAAATTAAACAACACTCCGTCTAATCTTACCTCCCCAAAAATCAAATCAACATCCAATAGTTTTTTCGCATCCAAAATATTGGTTTTGATTCTATTGGCATAAATAAGCGTATCCTTATGATGGTCCAGAATCAATACTTCCTTGAATTTCACACCGCCAAAAGCTGTTATGGCGACTTGGTCAATTGAAATGTTGATACCAAAATCTTTATTGATAGTATTCATGAAATATTGCGCAAGCTTTGTCTGAACAACCGGCAAGGTTAAGGCAATCCCCAGAACCAGCAAAAGTAGGATCAGTCCAAGCAGAGAACGAAATACTATTTTTTTAATTTTTTTGATACTAACTACGATTTAATTTTTTTTGAAATTCTAATTTGGCTAAACAAAGGGAATTCTTTAAATAAAAATTCTTTAATTTTGGCTCTTCTGTTTTTCTTAAACAGATTGTCAAATATAATTCAAAATTTGTCCCTTTATATGCAAAATTCCGAGGTTTTTATTCTTGCCATCGAAAGTTCCTGCGATGATACTGCAGCTGCTGTTTTACATAACGATAAAGTCTTGTCGAATGTTGTTGCTAATCAACTTATTCACAATCAATATGGCGGTGTAGTCCCTGAATTGGCTTCCAGAGCACATCAACAAAACATAGTTCCGGTTATTGATGCCGCGCTTCGCAAGGCAAATATACAAAAAGAACAGTTGTCTGCAATTGCCTTTACGCAAGGTCCAGGACTTATGGGTTCACTGCTTGTGGGAAGTTCTTTTGCAAAATCTTTGGCCTTGGCTTTACACATTCCGTTAATTGCAGTAAATCATATGCATGCGCATATTTTGGCTCATTTTATTGACGAAGAAGGATTTGACAAACCTACTTTTCCTTTTTTGGCACTGACCATTAGTGGCGGTCATACTCAAATCGTGCAAGTGGACAGTTTTTTTGATATGACAATTATAGGAGAAACCACCGATGATGCCGTTGGTGAAGCTTTCGATAAAAGTGCAAAAATATTGGGACTGCCCTATCCCGGCGGCCCTTTAGTGGATAAATACGCCCAATTGGGTAATCCGAAAGCTTTTGTTTTTACCAAACCCAAAGTTCCTGGACTTGATTTCAGTTTTTCGGGATTAAAAACAGCTATTTTATACTTTATCCAAAAGAAGAAATTAGAAAACCCCAATTTTATAGAGGAGAATCTGAATGATATTTGTGCTTCTATCCAACATACGATTGTCGAAATTTTGATGGACAAATTGAAATTAGCAGTAAAGGAAACAGGGATCAAACAAATCGCAATTGGTGGCGGTGTTTCTGCCAATTCAGGAATTAGAAATACATTAAAGGAGACGGAGACCAAATACGGTTGGAAAACTTTTATCCCTAAATTTGAATACACCACCGATAATGCTGCAATGATTGGAATTGCAGGTTATCAAAAGTTTTTATCCCAAAATTTCGAAACTTCTTCTGTAGTTTCAAAAGCACGAATTCAATTCTAGACTATGCAATTATTTTACAATCCAAACATAAATGAAGCAACTGAAACTTTCTCTTTTGATAAAGAAGAAAGTAAACATATCATCAAAGTATTGCGTAAAAAAGATACTGATATTTTATTTGTAACCAATGGCGAAGGTTTTTTGTTTAAAACTGAAATCACCTTGGCTTCTGATAATAAGTGTACTGTAAAAATCCTTTCTTTCGAAAAGGCAGCACCTACTAAATTTAAGTTGCATCTGGCAGTTGCACCAACAAAAATGAATGATCGTTACGAGTGGTTTCTGGAAAAAGCAACAGAAATTGGTATTCACGAAATCACACCTATTATTTGTGACCGTTCTGAACGGAAAGTGGTCAATCTGGAACGATTTGATAAAATTCTGTTAGCAGCCATGAAACAATGCAATCAGCTCTATCTTCCTAAGTTAAATGAGGCGGTCACTTTCAAGGAGTTTATAAAACGTAAAAATGACGGATTCCAATTGATTGCTCACTGTGAGGAAACGGATAAAAAAACACTGAAATCGGTTTTGAAACCAAATGAAGATGTAACTTTACTTATAGGGCCAGAAGGTGATTTTTCTGAAAAAGAAATCGCATTGGCACTTGAGAATAATTATATTCCGGTTTCATTAGGAAATACCCGATTACGAACTGAGACAGCAGCAGTTGTTGCTTGTCATAGTGTCGTTTTTTTCAATGAGAATTAATATTTTTGATTGCGTGATTATGAAAAAAGTATATTTCTTGTTCCTGTTTACTTTTATTAGTTCTTTTTCACAAGAAATTGCTCTGGTAAAATATAGTGGTGGAGGTGATTGGTATGCAAATCCTACTTCATTACCCAATTTGATAAAATATTGCAATGCAAATATCAACACCAAAATAAAATCCAAACCAGCAACAGTAGAACCCAGCAGTCCTGATTTATTTTCCTATCCTTACATACACATGACAGGGCATGGAAATGTTATTTTTAGTGATGCCGATGTCAGTAACCTTAGAAATTATATGCTGGCTGGCGGTTTTCTTCATATTGATGATAATTATGGAATGAATCAATACATCGGAAAAGAAATCAAAAAAATATTCCCCTCTAATGATTTGGTAGAACTGCCTGCGAATCATTCTATTTTCCAGAAACCCTATCTTTTCCCTGGAGGCCTACCCAAAATACACGAGCATGATGGTAAACGACCACAGGCTTTTGGGATCTTTATTGAAAATAGATTAGTGCTTCTATACACTTACGAATGTGATTTGGGAGATGGCTGGGAAGATGCAGAAGTAAATAATGACCCGATTGAAGTTCGCGAAAAAGCTTTAAAAATGGGGGCAAATATTATGAATTATATCTTTACAAATTAATTGAAACCAACACAACTCAAACACGAAGACCTTCCATTTGAAAAGAAAACATTCCCAATAGTCTTGGTATGTGATCATATTTATTTTCAACAAAATATAGGTTCTCTTTTTAGAATCAGCGAAGCTTTTGGTGTTGAAAAAATTATTTTTGTAGGAGCTGAAATTCCTTTAACTCCAAGAAAGATTAATAAAACTTCCAGAAGTACCCATTTACATGTCCCATATACTGTAATTGAAGAAACTCAATATTTGATTGATTATTTATCAGCAAACAATTATGAAGTAATTTCATTAGAAATAACTGACTCCAGTAAACCGCTTAGAGAAGTCATAATTCCTGACACAAAAAAAATAGCTTTAGTCGTCGGAAGCGAGATAAATGGCATAAGTGATGCCATTCTTGATATTTCAAATCAAATTGTTCATATAAATATGTATGGAAATAATAGCAGTATGAACGTGGTTCAAGCTACCAGTATTGCTTTATATGAAATCACCTCTGTAAAAAAGTAAAAAATCTGCAAAACCCCTTATTTTACTGACCACAAAGCTATTAATGTTAATCTTTCTTAAAATTTATTTTTTTTATTAACTAATTTGTTATAAAATTGCAGCATAATTAACCAAAACCAATTATTTATAACAAAACAATTTATTATGAAAAAAATTCTTTTAAGTGCTGCATTCGTTTTAATGCTTTTCTCATGTCAAAACGAAGAAACCGGTTCTGCAAATTTGGAAGCTAACGCTGTTACAAAACGTAGTTGTGCATCACAAGATGTATTAGAAGCTCAAATGAAAGCTGATCCAACATTAGCTATCAGAATGAACGAAATTGAAGCGTTTACACAAAAATCAATCTTGAGCGGTCGTTTAGTAAATGGGAAAATTGAGATTCCAGTTATTGTAAATGTATTGTACAAAACTGCTGCAGAGAATATTTCTGATGCTCAAATTCAATCTCAAATTGATGTTTTGAACCAAGATTTTAACGCTACAAATTCTGATTTCAACAGTGTTCCATCATTATTCTCAGGAGTTGCCACAAATGTTGGAATAACTTTCGTGTTGGAAAAAATCAACAGAAAGTCTACTACAAAAACATCTTGGGGAACTAGAGATGCTATGAAAAAAACAAAACAAGGTGGTTTAGACCCAACTTCTCCAACTACAAAACTTAACATGTGGGCTTGTACTATCGGTGGTGGGATTTTAGGTTATGCTCAATTTCCTGGTGGAAGTTCAGCTACTGACGGTGTTGTAATTGATTCAAAATATTTTGGACTTTCAGGAACAGCAAGCTATCCATATAATTTAGGAAGAACAGCGACTCATGAAGTAGGTCACTGGATGAACTTACGTCATATTTGGGGTGATGCTAATTGTGGAAGTGATTTAGTTTCAGATACACCAACACATGATTCAGCAAATTATGGTGTTCCAGTATTTCCACATTATAGTACTTGTACAGGAACTCCTGTTGAAATGACAATGAACTATATGGATTACACTGACGACAGAGGAATGTATATGTTCTCTAACGGACAAAAATCAAGAATAGATGCCATCTTTGTTTCTGGTGGAGCAAGAGCTGGTTTCGGAATATAATTTTTTTAGTTTTTTTTTAGATTTTAAAACTCGCTACATGTTAGCGAGTTTTTTTTATCTTTATCTCCTTAAAAAAAAATAGATGATAACATCAAAAATTATTGCAAATGGACTATTAAGAGCCATCAGTATTTTAGTTTTAACAGCTTTGTTGATTTATTTTTTATATCAAATTCAATCCGTATTAATTTATCTTATTGTCTCGTTAATCCTAACGCTTATAGGAAATCCAATCCTCGATTTTTTTAAAAGACGATTAAAATTCAGTCATTCAATTGCAACTATAGTAACCTTACTCATTTTCATCCTGACCATAAGCGGATTTATAATGATGTTTGTACCTTTAATTTTATCTCAAGGTGAAAATTTATCGCTTTTAAATACTAAAGCAATTGAGAAAAACACAGTTGAATTAATTAACCAAATAACCTCTTTTTTAGAGGATCATAATATTGATGCTTCAAAAATGATTTCTGAAGCAAATTTTACCTCAAAAATAAATTTTGATATTATTCCAAATTTTTTAAATACTGTCCTATCAGCCATAAGTAGTTTTGGTGTAGGGATAGGATCTGTCTTATTTATTACTTTTTTCTTTCTAAAAGATCAGAAAATGTTTTTGCATAGTGCAAAAAAATTAATACCCGATACCTATGAAGGTCAAATTTTAAATTCATTAGAAAAAATAAATCATTTACTATCCCGATACTTTATAGGGTTATTACTGCAATTGTTCATTGTTTTTCTTCTATATCTTATTGTGCTAACAATTTTTGACGTACCAAATGCAATTGTTATCGCTTTTTTATGTGCTGTATTAAATATCATTCCCTATGTAGGCCCATTAATAGCTTCAGTATTAGCCGCAATTTTAACAATGATAAGTCATTTAGGCAGTGATTTTCAAACAGCCATTTTACCCACAACAATTTATGTTTTAATCGGATTTTGGATTGTACAAATTATTGATAATAATCTGTCGCAACCCATCATTTTTTCAAAAAGTGTCAGTTCTCATCCGCTTGAAATTTTTCTAATAATACTCATCGCTGGTTTTCTTTTTGGAATTTTAGGAATGGTGGTTGCGGTTCCTTTTTACACCATAATAAAAGTAATAGGTAAAGAATTCTTTCCTGAAAATATCGTTATTAAGCTATTAACTAAAAACATTTAATTTTGGATTTAAAACTGCTAAATCCTGAGATACAAAACTTCATTGATGCTAATATTGATAGAACCATATCAAAATTAGCGTTACAAAAGAATCCCTTTCCGGAAGTCGAATGGCCTTCAATTTTAAATCAAATTGAGGCGAAAAAAAAGGCGAAAGATAAATTACCAAACTGGTTTGCTACCAAAAATATTATTTATCCAAGTAAAATTTCAATAGAGCAGACTTCTTCCGAAAAAACAGCTTCATATAAATCTACCATAGTATCTGGAGATAGTTTAATTGATTTGACTGGTGGTTTTGGTGTAGATGATTATTATTTTGCAAAAACAATCGGTTCAATCGCCCATTGTGAAATCAATCCGGAATTATCAGATATTGTAAAACACAATTTTGAGCAATTGAATGTCAAAAATTGTATTTGTTATTCGGGCGATAGTTTAGAAACTTTAAGGACATTAAATAAAAAGTGGGATTGGATCTATATTGATCCTTCCAGAAGAAATGATGCGAAAGGAAAAGTATTCATGCTCAAAGATTGTCTGCCAAATGTACCAGAAAATCTTAGTTTCTATTTTGAAAAATCAAATTCCATTTTGATAAAAACCGCTCCTTTACTAGATCTCTCAGCTGGTTTATCTGAACTTCGAAATGTAAAAAACATTCATATCGTCGCCTTAGAGAACGAAGTAAAAGAACTTTTGTGGGAATTACATAAAGAATATAGGGGTAGCACCACTATAAAAACAATCAATATTTTAAAGGATAAAATTGAGACTTTTGATTTTATTTTAAATCAAAAATTAAAAGACCCCTCTTATGAATTACCTCAAAAATATTTATATGAACCCAATAGTGCCATCATGAAATCCGGAGGTTTTGATGAAGTAGGAACTTTTTATGATTTAGATAAACTTCAAAAACACTCCCATTTATATACTTCAGAAAATTTAATCTCATTTCCGGGAAGAGTTTTTGAAATTCAAAATACGATTTCATACCACAAAACGGAAATGAAAGTACATTTAGAAAACAAGCAAGCCAATATAACTACAAGAAACTTTCCTGATTCAGTAGAAATTATTCGAAAAAAATGGAAAATAAAAGACGGAGGAAATCTGTATTGTTTTTTTACCACTGATAAAAATAACCACAAAATAGTTTTAATTTGCACCAAAATAAAATAAAAATGAAACACCTGATTACGATTACTTTATTCTTCTTAAGCATTAGTTCGTTTGCCCAAAAACCATGTGAATACAGTGTAAATATAACTGATTCTATAGGTACTTATAAATCAACAAAGGAATACATGATTTGCGAGAAAAATTTCGCTGAAACATCAAGCTACATTTTTTTTTCTTTAGCAGTAACAGATGGTTTGCCTACCTTAAATGTACAAATGATTCAAAAAAGCAAATCATTCCTGAAGGCTAACTGTTTTGATAAAAATTCTAAATTATACCTTCAATTAAATAATGGGAAAATAATAACCTTAATTCATCTCAACCAAGAGGATTGTGGTACTATGCTTCGCGATGATAACGGATTTGACAACAGAATAATGACAGGTTCTTTTATGTTTATTAAAGACAGCTTTGACGATCTAAAGACTTCTCCTGTGTCGATGATGCGAATTAAATATTTGACCGATACCGAAGATTATGTTCTTAAAAAAGAATTTAAATCGGAACTAAACAACGAAATTTATGAGCCCGAAACGTACTTCATAAAGAATTTACATTGTGTAGAATAATCATTTACATTCCCATTTAGCATTAGAAACTTTATCATTAGAGGATGATTTTAAGTTATAATGCCACCATTCCGAATCAAACGACTTGAAATTACTTTTGAGCATTATTTTTTTTAATAATGCTCTATTTTTTTTGACTTCATCTGAAACATTAGGGTAATTGTGAGCTGCTGCTTCTCCAAAAAAGTCAAAAGCCGTTCCCATATCCAATTCACTACCTTTACTATCGACCAGAGTAATATCAACGGCTCCACCTCTATTATGAATAGATCCTTTGCTTGGATCAGCTACATACTTAGGGTTGGAGACAATTGCCCACATTTTTTTTTGAATATCTAAAGGACGGTAACAATCAAAAATCTTGATTTTATATCCCTTCTTTAAGAACTTATTATTTGCTGCAATAAGACTCTTCACCGTTTTTAACCGTAAAAAACATTCTGCACAATCGTATACTTTTGCTTTTAGAAAATTATCATCTGTAGCATACTTCATGTCATAGACAAAATCGGCACTATACTCTTTAAGATTTACGAAAACAGTATCATTAACTACATTACCGAATGTTTCTTTCTCGACAACAATTACTTGAGAATTGCAGGAAACAATCCATAAAAGCGAATAAACATATAGCAGTTGTTTGATAAAAGAAATCATAAATACATTTTTTTATAAAATTAAGACAATTATAATAAACCTGTAGAAACTAACATCCTAAATAATATTAATTTAAAAAAGCGTTCTAAACGAAAAAACCCCGTTCGTTAGAACAGGGTTTTAGAATCTGAAGATTCAGATTAAA